>NZ_JBFRGB010000016.1:0-187810 GCF_052115125.1 Ensifer sp. 2TAB8
GGCCTGTGGAGCGGCATGTCCTACACCTTCACCGTGACCGCAAAGAACGCGGCGGGTGTTGGTCCGTCGTCTTCGGCGTCGCAGGCGGTGGTGCCGAGAAATTTCCAGACGATCGGCTTCAGCCCTGGTCCCCAGACCTTCGGCACGACCCCTGTATTGTCGGCGATGAACACTTCCGGGCTCCCGGTCGTGTTCAGTTCGACAACGCCCGATGTCTGCACCGTGACGCCGCCTGGCGAATTGACGTTCCATTCTGCGGGCACCTGCACCATCAGTGCGGACGCAGAGGGCAATTCTGCTTACTTCCCGGCACAGACGATCACGCGGTCGTTCGCTGTCAATCCGGCCTTGCCCGGCGCGCCGACGATCGGCGCGGCAACGGCGGGGGACGAACAGGCCGAAGTCTCATTCGTACCGCCCGCATCGTCCGGCGGCGCGCCGGTAACCTATACGGTCACAGCAGACCCGGACGGAGCGACCGGCACTGGTGCGCAAAGCCCCATCACGGTTGCGGGACTGACAAATGGCGTTGCCTACACCTTCAGCGTGACGGCGACCAACGCGGCTGGAACCGGCAGCACATCGGCCGCGTCCAATTCCATCACGCCGGTGGCGGCCCAGGCCATTACCTTCATCAATCCCGGGGCACAGAACTTTGGCACCGCGCCGATTCTGACAGCGACGTCGGATTCGGGATTGTCTCCGACCTTCACGTCCAGCACGGAAGGCGTCTGCACGGTCACGAGCAGCGGCGAATTGACCTTCGTTTCTGCTGGTATCTGCACGATCAATGCCCTTCAGGCGGGCGACGCGGCCCATCTTCCGGCTGCCCAGGTCAGCCAATCCTTCGCGGTCAATCCGGTGATGCCCGGCCCTCCGCTCATCGGCGGTGCGACAGCTGGTGACACACAGGCCACGATCACGTTCACGGCACCCGCATCGGACGGCGGGGCCGCTGTCAGAGATTACACGGTGACGGTCAATCCGGGTGGCGCAACGTTCACCGCGTCGTCCAGCCCCATCATCGCAACCGCATTGAGCAATGGTGCTACCTACACCTTCACCGTCACTGCCAATAACGCGGTTGGTATGAGTGCGCCCTCCGCCGCGTCCAACGCGGTAACGCCGGTTGCGACGCAGTTCATCACCTTTGCCAACCCCGGTTCGCAGACCGCAGGGACTAGCTCTACATTGACGGCGACGACCAGTTCCGGCCTGTCGCCCGTGTTCACCTCGATTACGCCGGGCGTATGCACCATTACCGGCGCGACCCTGACATCGGTTGCCGTCGGTACCTGCACGATCACTGTCGACCAACCCGGCAATGAGGCCTATCTCGCCGCGCCAACGGTTACCCAGTCCTTTGAGATCAATCCGCAGCTTCCTGCCGCCGGCGACGTCTCTGCAACGGTCGCGGCAAACTCGACCGCCAATCCGGTCACGCTTTCGCTCTCCGGCGGTGCGGCAGACAGTGTCGCGGTCGTATCCGCCCCGTCGCATGGTTCGGCGACCGCTTCCGGCACGTCGATCAGCTACACGCCGGAACCTGGTTACTCCGGTGCAGATAGCTTCACTTACACGGCCATGAACGTGACTGGCACTTCGGCGCCGGCGACGGTTACCGTCACGGTCAGCGCGCCCACGTTCGCCTTCACGCCCGCCGCCGGTGCGCTCGAGGGGGGAGCGGTCGGCAGGGCCTATAGCCAGCCGATCAGCGCGGCGAATGGTATGGCACCGTACCGCTACGCCGTTTCCACCGGGGCGCTCCCGGCGGGCCTGCATCTCGACGCATCGACCGGCGCGATCGTGGGAATGCCGACGGCGGAGGGCATCCACGGCTTCACGATCGTGGCGACAGATGCAAACGGGGCGAGCGGCTCGGCTTCCTATACGATCGCCATCGGCCGGCAGCTTCCTGCCGCCGGCGACGTCTCCGCAACGGTTGCTGCAAACTCGGCAGCCAATCCGGTCACGCTTTCGCTCTCCGGCGGTGCCGTAGACAGCGTCGCGGTCGCAGCCGCCCCGTCGCATGGCTCGACGACCGCTTCCGGCACGTCAATCAGCTACACGCCGGAACCTGGTTACTCCGGTGCAGATAGCTTCACTTACACGGCCATGAACGTGACAGGGACCTCGCCGCCGGCGACGGTTACCGTCACGGTCAGCGCGCCCACGTTTGCCTTCACGCCCGCCGCCGGTGCGCTCGAGGGGGGAGCGGTCGGGAGGGCCTATAGCCAGCCGATCAGCGCGGCGAATGGTATGGCACCGTACCGCTACGCCGTTTCCACCGGTGCGCTCCCGGCGGGCTTGCGTCTTGACGCATCGACCGGCGCGATCACGGGAACGCCAACGGCGGAGGGTAGCCATGGTTTTGCGGTCACGGTAACCGATGCAAACGGGGCGAGCGGCTCGGCTTCCTATACGGTCGCCATCGGCCGGCAGCTTCCTGCCGCTGGCGACGTCTCTGCAACGGTCGCGGCAAACTCGACCGCCAATCCGATCACGCTTTCGCTCTCCGGCGGTGCGGCAGACAGTGCCGCGGTCGCAGCCGCCCCATCGCATGGTTCTGCGACCGCTTCCGGCACGTCGATCAGCTACACGCCGGATCCCGGTTACTCTGGTGCAGATAGCTTCACTTACACGGCCACGAACGTGACTGGCACCTCGGCGCCGGCGACGGTTGCCGTCATGGTCAGCGCGCCCACGTTCGCCTTCACGCCAGCCACAGGTGGGCTCGAGGCGGGAGCGGTCGGGAGGGCCTATAACCAGTCGATCAGCGCGGCGAATGGTATGGCACCGTACCGCTACGCCGTTTCCACCGGTGCGCTCCCGGCGGGCCCGCATCTCGACGCATCGACCGGCGCGATCGTGGGAATGCCGACGGCGGAGGGCATCCACGGCTTCACGATCTTGGCGACAGATGCAAACGGGGCGAGCGGCTCGGCTTCCTATACGATCGCCATCGGCCGGCAGCTTCCTGCCGCCGGCGACGTCTCCGCAACGGTTGCTGCAAACTCGACCGCCAATCCGGTCACGCTTTCGCTCTCCGGCGGTGCGGCAGACAGCGTCGCGGTCGCAGCCGCCCCGTCGCATGGTTCAGCGACCGCCTCCGGCACATCGATCAGCTACACGCCGGATCCAGGCTATTCGGGTGCTGACAGCTTTACCTACACGGCCACGAACGTGACCGGCACCTCGGCGTCGGCGACCGTGCGGATCACCGTCGCGGCATCCAAGCTCACATTCTCGCCAGCGGGCGGCGATCTGCCTGACGCAATGGTGGGAGAAGCCTATCTGACAACGGTGACCGCCAAGGGTGGCCAGGGCGGCATTCTTTACAGCCTGTCGCGCGGAAAACTGCCAAAGGGCATGATCCTGAACGTATCCACGGGCGAATTAAGCGGCCCGCTGGATGCTGATGTCGACGTCGGGACTTATAGCTTCACGGTCGCGGCACGTGATGCCACCGGCAATATCGGTGAGGCGAGCTATCGGCTGGCGGTCAAGGCGCGGGGTGTCACGGTCGTAAGCCGATCCTACACGCTGGAGGAAGGTGACACTCCACGCAACGTCTACCTGAACGAGGGTGCCACGGGTGGACCATTTACTGGCGCCGAGATTGCCTTTGTAAGCCCCCCCAATGCCGGTAAGGCGGAGATCATCGAAGGCGAGCTTGCGACAAGTGGAGCGTTCGTTCCGGTTGGCTACTATCTGAAGTTCACGCCCAATCCCGGCTTCTTCGGGACGGCGGTCATCGGGTACAGGTTGGAAAGTGCGCTCGGCGCATCCGATACAGGCACTGTCAGCTACGCGATCGTGCACAATGGCGAAAAGGTTGCAGCAGAGATCGACGGGCTGGTGCGAGACTTCGTCCGAACACGGCAAAATCTCCTGTCGAGAACGATTGAAGTGCCGGGCCTGATCGAGCGCCGCAAGATGGGTCGCGCGGGCAACGATCCGATCTCGACCAGCATGTCGCCCTCTGAGAATGGAATAACGCTCGGTCTTTCCACCAGTCTGGCTCAGCTTCGTTCCACAGAGGAAATGGAAGACGGGGGCGAAGGCGTGGCGGCAGTGTCGCCGTTCAATGTCTGGATCGATGGCGCTGTAACGGTGCACCAAGGTGATGAAAATGACGGACGCTGGGGGACCTTCGGCCTGATTTCTGCCGGCGCCGATTACCTGCTGTCGGAGAAGGCGCTCATCGGCCTGTCGTTCCATTTCGACCGCATGACCGATCCGACCGATGCCGATGCCGAACTGACCGGCAACGGCTGGCTGGCTGGCCCCTATGCCTCTTTCGAGCTTGGCTCCGGCGTGTTCCTGGATACCAGCCTGCTTTACGGCGGTTCCTGGAATGACGTCGGCACGAAGTATTTCGACGGTTCGTTCGATACGCGCAGGCTCATGTGGGACACGAAGCTACAGGGTCAGTGGCAACTCGGGGACGCGACCGTACTGACACCTGCACTGCGTGCGGTGTTCCTCAAGGAAAGCGTCGACGACTATAGCGTATCGAGCGACGACGGTAGCACAGTCGAACTGAAAGGGTTCACCGAGGATCAGCTGCGGCTCAGCATCGGGGCGGATCTGGAACGGGTTTACCGTCTCGAAAACGGCTTGCTGCTGACGCCCCGCTTCGGCGGTACGGCCGGATTTGCAGCGCGGGACAACAGCGGGGCGTTCGGAACAGTCAGCGCCGGGCTGAACCTCTCCAACGACCTCAACTGGGATTTCGACTTTTCATTGCTCTATGGGATCGAAAGCGAGGGCGAGCAGGCAGTGGGAGTGAAGGCCGGCGCACATGTGCGTTTCTGATTGATGTTTGGCTGCGCCGCCGCTCGACAAGGTGGCCAGCATGTTCCCGGATCGAGCGGTAACGACACGCCTGAATTGGCGGGGGATCACTGGCTGCGGACGCCTGGGTTCACCGCCGCCAACGTCAAGACGGCTGTGGAATAGCTCCGTTCATTTGGGCCTGCTGGCCGTAGAACACGCGGATGGCAAGGACGACGCCAGCGAGGAGCGCTGCGACGCCGGCCGCCTCCACCGTCGTCGGCCAACGCGCATGGACAACAAGTCCACCAATCACACCGAAGGCCGTTTCCGAGACGATCAACTGCGCCGCAAGCGCGACGGGCAGGGTCCGCGACGCGACATTCCAAGCCCACACCCCGCACACTGTCGCCATCAGTGCCAGCGAAGTTCCCCACAGATAGAGGGAGCCAGCAGCCTCCCAGCCGAAACCGAGCTTCGGAAGCTGAAAAAGGTCAGTTGCCGCACCGATCGGGTAGAAAGCGAGCATCTGAACACCGCCGCCCATCAGGATCAGTGCGGACCATATGCCCGAGGGCATGTCCGGGCGGATTGCCAGCGCCGCCTGATTGGCGATCGCGAACCACACCCACAGACCGACCGCGGCCAGAGCAAGCGGAATACCAATCCAAAGCGAGCGGACGGAACCGAGACTATCTGCGGTGAATGCGGTGCCGTTGACCAGAACGAGGCCGATCGCCACCAGTGCGAGCGGTGCCATCAAGAAGCGCCATGGCAGCGACTGCTGCCCCCGGTTTCCGATGACGGCAAGCACGATCGGCACCAGGCCAAGGAAGGCAGGTGCAATGACCGGGCCGGCGAAGATTGCAGCTCCCGTTACCGTCAGGAAGTAGCCGACATAGCCGATGAAGGCCAAATCGGTCGCAGTCAGGGCGTTTCGAAACGTCAGGTGGTGTAACGCCGTCTTCCGTTCTGAAAACAGAATGACGATGCCAACCATCGCCGAGACGATGTGCCGGATAAGAGCGAAGTCGAACGTGGAGAAGTCGCCGATTATGAACGGCACGACGAAATTGAGGGAGAAGGCAAAGGCTGCAAAGAGCGCCGCAAATACGCCGACCGAATACTGCCTGTTCATCATGAGCATAGCCTCAGAGTTCTGATCGAGCTTTGCCTATTTCTCGTTGCCAAGCTCCGTTTCCACGATCCTTGAAGGGATAATCCTTCCCTTCGCGCACTTCGACGCATAAGTTCGCAAGAGGGTTTTCGAAAAATAGAAACATGAACTGGAACGATGTCCGCTACTTCCTTGCAGTGACACGCCAGGGCGGCCTCACCGGCGCTGCGCGTGAGGTGAAGGCCAGTGCTTCGACGGTGGCGCGCCGGATAGAGACGCTCGAATATGCACTGAAGACGCGCCTGTTTGAGCGCCGGCCGGCCGGCTATGAACTCACTGACGCAGGCAGGGCGATGGTCGAAAAAGCAACGGCGATTGAAACCGCCATGCGCGAACTTGAAGGCAGCTTCTGTGGTCAGGACGGTCGTGTCTCGGGGACGGTTCGGATTATCACCGTCGACACGCTCGCACATCATCTGCTCATGCCAAACCTGCCTGCTTTGCAGGAAGCCTATCCCGATCTTTCGTTGGGCGTTTCGGTCAACGCCACGTCCTTCGCCCAGATTCCGCAGCGAGAGACGGATATCGGCCTTCGGCTCTGCCGCCCTGAACAGGGCAACTATGTGGTGCGCCGGATTGGCACGATTGCGTTCGGCCTCTACGCGTCGAGAGCCTATCTTGAGAGCCACCCCGTCCGGGAAGATCATTTGCCGATCTCCGGCCATAGGCTGATTACCTGGGGCGATCCCCTGTCGTTCCTTGTCCTGCCCAAGACCCTGCGCTCGTGGGTCGAAAGCGGCATCGCCAACCTGACGGTCGACACGATGCAGGCGCAGGTGCTGGCGACGAAGGCGGGCAACGGCCTCGGCGTGTTGCCGTGTATCCTTGCGGACACGGAGGAACAGCTTGTCCGGGTCAAACCCGACCTTTGCAGGCAGGAGGAAGCCATCTGGCTTGTCGTTCATGAAGGGGTCCGCGACACCAAGCGCATTCGTGTTGTCGGCGATTTCCTCGAGACGATCGTGAAGCAAGGCCAGCGCGCACTTTCCGGTCGGAATTCGGAACAATTGCAGGTGAAGTGACGCATGAGTGCTTTGCCCTTCGGCAGGGTGAAGGGGGCGTCGCGGCGCGAAACAATCAGCGGTCAAGTTGGCGAGGGCATCATGGATCGCCTCGAAGCAATGAAAATGCTGCTCGCAGTCGTCGATGCCGGCAGTATCTCAGCAGGGAGCAGGAAACTGAACGCCCCGCTGCCGAGCGTCAGTCGCAAGGTTGCCGAACTCGAACGGCACCTGGGGGCGAGCCTCATTGTGCGCACCAGCCGCAACCTTCAACTCACCGATGCGGGCAGGGAATATGTCGAGGCGGCCCGAAAGATCATGGGCGATCTGGAGGAGGCGGAGCGCCGGGCCTCGGGCGAATACCAGACACCGCGCGGCACGCTGACGATCACCATGCCGGTGGAGTTCGGCGCCCGCTACATCATGCCGATCGCGCTTGGCTACATGGAAAGGCACCCGGAGGTCTCGCTGAAGCTCCTTTCGCTCGACAGAACGGTGCATCTTGTCGAAGAACAGGTCGATATCGCCATTCGTCTCGGCGACCTCGCGGACAGTTCGCTCTATGCGGTCAAGGCGGGAGAGTTTCGCCTGCTGACCTGCGCCAGCCCGGCATACCTTGAGCGCCGGGGTATACCGGCGCATCCGGGCGATCTTGAAGGCCATGACGGAATACTCTTCAACAAGCGGACGTTCTTCTGGACGTTCGAGGTCGACGGCCGCCCGGTGGAAGCCGTTCCTCGCAATCGTCTTGAGGTGAATACCGCGGCCAATTGCGTGGCCGCGGCGGTCGGAGGAGCGGGTATTGCCCGCTTGTTCGACTACCAGGTCCCGGACGAGCTGGTATCGGGTGCCCTCGTGCAGGTTCTGGAGCGTTTCGACGGTACGCCGAGACCGATCCACATCGTCTATTCCGGCCAGGGAATGCTCACGTTGAAGGTGCGCTCCTTCATTGACTGGGCCCTGCCTCGTCTTCGCACCGTCTTCGGGCAATGCAATACCTTAAAGGCCTAGTCGGCGAGGGCCTGGCGAATTTCGTCTATGGTTCGTGCCGGATCCTGAAGGTGCGGGAAGTGGCCGATACCCTTGAGAACGGCGAACTGCGAACGGGTCCGATCGGCGAACTCCTTGCCCATCTCCGGCTTGATGTAGATGTCCTTTTCGCCCCAGATCACCTTGATCGGGGTCCGGAGCCGAAACAGATTGGCCTCGAGATAATCTTGATCCCGCGTGAAGTGGGCGTAATAGGATGCGAAGGCGTCGGCGGTCGTCACGCCGTCGCGCGTCCAGGATTCCTTCATGTCCGATTGCACTCCGGAGGACAGGTCGAACTGGTTTTCCGGTGCAAGGCCGCGCCGATGCACGTTCTCCAAGATCTCGTCGCTTGTCTTGTTCATATAGGCCCGTGTCGGTGTTGCCGTCGGTTCAGCCTTCAGATTTTGCAGGCTCTCGTACATCCAATGCGGCCTGTTGAACGGCGCAAAGTCACCGACGATGATCTTCTTCGCGACCGTCGGTTCGTCGAGGGCGAGAAGGAGGGCAGGGAGGCTGCCGATGTCCGAGGCGTAGATGACCAAATTTGACCGGTCGACGCCCGATCTGTCGATATAGGCCTTCAGAACCTTGGCATAGTCCTTTGGAGAATAGGAGAACTGCTCCGGGGAAGGACGCGACGACTGGCCGTAGCCAGGCCAATCGAACGCATGCACTTCGGACTGTGCGCCCAGAGTTTCCACGATCTTCGTCCAGACGGCCAGCGTCTCCGGAAACCCGTGCAGGAAGAGAACCGTGCCGTTGGGATCGGCAACACGGGAAACCATCCGACGGAGCGTTATGTTCTCGTCGATCGTGATGAAGTCGATCCTCGGGGCCGTCGCGGAGCCGGCAGTCTCGGCGTGTCCTGTTGCGGTCGACGCCATCACAACAGAGGCTGTTGCGACGAAGGTCTTGAGTAATGCCATGTCTTTAGGTCCTTCCTGTCTCCGATTGGTGAGTGTGACCAGAGCATCGGGCATCGAGCAGTCGGTCGGCAGATGGAGTTTTTGAGAGGCACCCTCTTGAACGCGGGCGGATGCGCTTCGAGTGGACGCTGTGCATTCAAGCGAGAGGATGGCTCTCAGATTTGCTCAGTTCCGGACAGCGGACGCCATCCGTAGATTCCCGTCATTCATGGAGCGCCGGTGTTCAACCGACGATCCCGAACGAAGCAACGAGACAAGACAGTCGCTCGCGACGAAAGGATTGAGGAAAATGAACGACATCACTGCCTCCCCGCAGAAAGAGACTCTGGAAAAGGTAAGAGCGCTTGCCGGCCATTCGACCGTTGGCACGAACGATCTCGATGCCGCAGCGGCCTATTATGACAAGCTCCTTGCCGTCTTCGGCATCGGCCGCGTGCTCGTCCAGCCCGGGCGCGCCGTCTACTACGGCCACCGAACCCTCGAATTCGGTGTGACGAAGCCCTTTAACGGAGAGACGGCCGTTGCCGGCAATGGCACCATGGTCGCCTTTGAAGCGCGCTCTCGCGCCCAGGTCGACCAGGCTCATGCCACGGCATTGGAAGCAGGAGGTTCCGACGAAGGAGCTCCCGGCCCGAGAGGCCCGGACGGCGGCGACCCCTATTGTGCCTATTTCCGAGACCCCGAAGGCAACAAGTTTCTCGTCTACCGCAAAGGCCCCGACGAGGCCTGATGATCAATGGAGCGCGGGAGCCGCCGCGTTCGGCGAGCTCCCACCCGACCTGAGTCAGCGTATCTTTTGAACA
Source organism: Ensifer sp. 2TAB8 (assembly GCF_052115125.1). Classification (NCBI taxonomy): domain Bacteria; kingdom Pseudomonadati; phylum Pseudomonadota; class Alphaproteobacteria; order Hyphomicrobiales; family Rhizobiaceae; genus Ensifer; species Ensifer sp. 2TAB8. The sequence continues at coordinate 9,716 of NZ_JBFRGB010000016.1, forward strand.
GGAGCTCTGCGCGGATCTCTCCAATGCGCTTTCTGGATTAGCGGACAGGAGTTTCAGAAATGTACCTGGAAAACAAGGCTGGCAAAGGGCCAGTCACACGGCGCTCGTTTCTGTTTGGCGGCGCCGCGATCGGTGTAGCCGCCGCGGTGTTGCCCGCAACCGGCATCGCAGCCGACATCGTGAACAAAACGGCGAAGGGCGATGCCATCCAACCATTCATGGCCGACATTCCCGAAAGTTCCCTCGTCGATCTCAGGCGGCGCCTGGCCGCAACACGCTGGCCGGATAGCGCGACCGTCGCGGATCGGTCCCAGGGCGTCCAGCAGCAGAAGCTTCGTGAACTCGCGCAGTACTGGCAGTCCTCCTATGATTGGCGCCGGGCAGAGCGGAAGCTGAACGCGTTTCCGCAGTTCCTGACGAGGATCGACAGGCTCGACATTCATTTCATCCACGTGCGCTCCCGCCACGAGAACGCTCTTCCGCTGATCATGACCCACGGGTGGCCGGGTTCGATCTTCGAACTACTTGACGTCATCGACCCGTTGACGGCCCCGACTGCGCATGGCGGCAAGGCCGAAGACGCCTTCCATCTCGTGATCCCTTCAATCCCCGGCTTCGGCTTCTCGCAAAAGCCGACCGCGACTGGCTGGGATGCGCGGCGGATCGCAATCGCCTGGGACGTCCTCATGAAGCGGCTCGGCTATAGCCGTTATGTCTCGCAAGGTGGCGATTGGGGCGCGATCATCAGCGATACCCTGGCGCGTCAGGCACCCGACGGACTGCTCGGCATCCATGTCAACAGGGTGGAGCGTTCGACGACGCTTCCAGCCGACGCTGCGAAAGCGTTGAAGGACGGCAGCCCGGCTCCCGAAACCATGTCTGCCGACGAGAGGAAGGTTTTCGACGAGACCAGGGACTTCCTGAACAACGGTTTCGGCTACGCCTCGATCCTCAGCACGCGGCCGGAAACGATCGGGTACGGCGTCGCAGATTCTCCGGTGGGGCTCGCGGCCTGGCTCTACGACAAGATCGCGGATTGGGTGTTCACGCGTGGCGATCCGGAGCGGGCACTCGGCAAGGATGCCATCCTCGACAACATTACCTTGTATTGGCTGACCAACACCGGCCCCTCGAGCGGACGTATCTATTGGGAAAACCTCAAAGCAGGTGCAAAGCTCACGCCGGCCAAGGTGCCGGTGGCCGTCACCGTCTTTCCGGGCGAGGTCTACCGTCCACCGCGGAAATGGCTGTCACAGGCCTATCCGGAGCTCGTCTACTATAACCGCGCCTCGAAAGGCGGGCACTTTGCCGCATGGGAAGAACCGCAACTCTTCAGCGAGGAGATCAGGGCAGGCTTCAAGGCCATGCGCCTGTAGAAGACGTGTTGTCGTCCAGAATGAGCAAGACCAAGTAGCGCCGACAGACGAGGACATTGCTGGATCGATGGTGCGACATCCTCATCTTGCCGGCTTCGCCCGAGCGCGTGATGCGCGGTTCTGGGCCAGCCCGGACTCTAAAGTCCGTTGTGCAGCTGGTCGGGTGTCGGCACTACGATCGGGCGGTTGTGCGCTGGTGTCGGCTGCAAGGCATTCGGGGAAATGCGGCGGAATTTTTAGAAGGATGTACGGAGCCGGAACGACAGGCGTTCCGGCTCCGTACAGGAGAGTTACTCCGCGAAATGGGTCAGCCAATGGCGCGGCTTGTTGTCCGCCAGCTGAGCGACCCGATCGATCTTGTTGCTCATCACCCAGGCCATTGGCTGCTGGTGCAACGGCAACATGATGACTTCGTCCTTGACCATCTGCAGTGCCTTGGTCTGCAGTTCGAGCCGTTTCGTTCGATCCATTTCGGTCGATGCCTGGATGACCAGCTTGTCGATCTCCGGATAGCTCCAGCCACCCCAGTTGAAGACACCCGCCTTGTCGCTCCTCGTTTCGATCATCTGGAGCAGGATCGAGTAACTGTCGAGCATCGGCTCGTTCGCCCAGCCGATGATGTAGACGTCAGCCAGGCCACCCGTGCGCTTGGGCGCCTGTGCGGCCGTCGGGCCAATGTCGAGCTGCGGCTTGAAGCCTGCGCGGCTCAGCATGTTGACGATGCTCTGGCAAAGCTCCTCCTCGTTGACATAGGCCTCGTTCGTGCAGACGAGGGTGAAGGGGAGATCGCTTGCGCCGGCCTCGGCGAGCAGCTTCTTCGACAATTCAGGATCGTATGGCACGACCTTGTCCAGTGCTTCGACATATCCCGGGATTTCCGGCGCAATGATCGCGCCCGCCATCCGCGACTTGCCGCGCATCACCCGCTTCTGGATGAGGTCCTTGTCGAGCGCATGGGCCACAGCCTGGCGGACACGCAGGTCGTTGAACTTGTTGTCGACGCCGTCAGCCAGTTTCGGCTTGCGGTTGAAGCCCATCATGATGGTGCGCAGATCGGTGCGCTCCATCACCTTCAGGTCCGGCTGCGCGACCAGGCGCGGAAGATCCTGCGCCGGCGCATTCTCGGTGAAGTTGATCTCGCCAGACAACAGGGCCGCCACGCGTGTCGCGGCCGAGACGATTGGCGTGAACTCGATGCGATCGATGTTGGATTTTGCCGGGTCCCACCATTCGGTGTTCTTGACGAGAACAGTCTTGCTGTCGGGCGTGCGGCTCTCGAGCTCGAACGGGCCCGTGCCGTTGGTGTGGTAGGTGGCGTAGCCTTCGATCTTCTTGCCAACGTCGGTCGGCTGCAGCGAATTGTTATCGGCGAGCCACGTGGCGTCGAAAATGTGGATATTCGTCAGGTCGTTCAAGAGCAGCGGGTAGGGGCCGGTCAGTTCGATATCGACCGTGTGGTCGTCGACCTTCTTTGCCGACTTGTAGGCGGGAAGGTTGCCACGCAGCGGAGATGCCGGATCGCTGACCCGCGTGAGCGAGGCGATCACGTCGTCCGCCGTGAATTCGGCGCCATTATGGAACTTGACGCCCTCGCGCAGATGAAACCGCCAGACCGTGTCCGATACCGTCTCCCAGGAGGTCGCCAGGGCCGGCTCGATCTTCAGGTCGGCGTCAAAGCGGACGAGCCCCTCATAGACGTGATTGAGGAAAGACAGCGTGTAGCTGTCGCCATAGGAATAGGGGTCGAGCGAGTAGATATCGCGCGACGAGCCCCATTTGAGCGTCTCCGCGTGAGCAGCCGCGGAAAGCGCAGTCGACATGGCGGCTGCGAGGATCAATTTCTTGAGCATTCTGCTGTTCTCCTTTGTTGAAGTCACTTATCCCCTGGACGGGAATCTTCTGCGGCGCGGCCAGTGGCGCGGCTTGATGCAGCCGCGCACACGACCTGCGCGATCTCGCTGGACATCGCCGTCGGCCGGCGATGTCCAGCGGAATCCGGATAAGCTTTAACCAGCGCGAGCGCCGCCGTTTCGACCACCGCTTCTGGCGGTCGAGTTCATCGAGCAGGGGGTAATCAAGGCTTCACCCTTGAAATCCGTATCGCTGTTAAATTTTGGCGGTGCAGCTGGAAGCGCCAAAGCCGTTGGCAATCGGCTGCCAGTGGGGGCTTGGCACAGGCGTCACCTCGAACGGAGGCTTATCCTGCGCCAACCCTCACGGGTCTGGTTGCGGAACGCTGCGTTCGATGGGGACGCGGAAAATGGCGATCGGGTGAGAAGATGTCACACTGGCCGGTTCAACGGCGTGTGTCGGCGTGTACGCCCGTCGCAAAAAGTCCAGCGGATACGCTGTCTCGACGGTCTTCCAAGGACCTTGCATCAACACTGCTCCTCCCTAGCTCGTGCCTTGCTGATCCGCACCATCGCACATTGAGAGGGCTTGTCAACGTAATTGTCGACAATTGTGAATACTATAATTGTCATCTTTGTTGACAATTATTTGGTGGCCTGGGGTCAGGTATTCTTCGCCCGTCGTCAGGCCTCAGCCTTCACCTCTTCCCGGCCGTATGGCTGTATTTCCTTGTCTGCCATTGGCGGGCGGGAGCGCACGTCTACCCCGTTCGCGGCATTCGACTATGACCTCAACCTCCCGATCTTGGCGCGGGGTGCCTTGGCAGAGCTTGATCACGACGGTCCCGGCGCCGATAAAGGCGGAAAATCACAGGGAGATTCGTTGCCATGAGAGCACTTATCCAGCGCGTTTCATCTGCGCGTGTCACCGTCGACGGTGGGGTGACGGGGGAAATCGGCAATGGTCTGTTGATCTTTGTGTGTGCGATGAAAGGCGACTCTGAAAAGGAGAGCGAATGGCTGGCGCGCAAGATCGTCAACCTGCGCATCTTCAGAGACGACGCGGACCGCATGAACCGTTCGGTTGTCGATGTAGGCGGCTCGGCTCTCATCGTCAGCCAGTTCACATTGGCAGCCGAGACGAAAGGCAACCGACCAGGCTTTTCTACGGCGGCGCCGCCGGAAGAGGGCAAGCGCCTCTATGAGAATTTCTCTGCCAATGTCACCGCCCTTGGCGTTACCGTTGCGAACGGCGTCTTCGGCGCCGACATGCGGGTGGAATTGGCCAATGACGGTCCAGTAACGATCTGGCTGGATACGGCTGCCGGTTAACCGGCATCAAGCCGCGACGGTTTGTCTCCTCTCAAGACCCACTTGCACGACACGTTTGGCCGCTATCCGGTGAAATCTCGGCTGCGTGTCGCCTGGGATTGCTGGGTCAGAGGCGGTGCGATCCTTCCTCGGGCGACGAGCGCGAGCAGATTGCCGAACATCGCGGCTGCTCCAACGCCGCAAGGCACGCTCTCGTCGACGTTGACCAGCGGCACTCCGGTGGCGAGCGCAGCCGGCGCTGGATGTTCTTACGCTGCCCTCAAGAGTGGCCTTCTTCAATCTTGGGAAGGAACCACGCAAGGAGCCCCGCAAGCGGGAGAAAGGAGCAGAAGTAGTAGACCGTTTCGACGCCATAGCTGTCGGCGAGTATTCCGAGAAGCGCTGCGGCAATGCCGCCGAGGCCGAAATTCAGGCCATAGAACAATCCGCCGATGAGCCCGATGCGGTGTGGTAGCAGTTCGATGGCGTAGATCAGGATCGATGCGAAGGCGCTCGCCATGATCAGGTTGATCATGACCGTCAGCACCCCGGTCCAGAACAGGTCGGCATGCGGCAGGATCAGCGTTAGCGGAAGCGGCCCAAGGACGGAAATCCAGATGATCCGGTAGCGTCCGATACGATCCCCGATAATGCCGCCAATCAGCGCCCCTGCCGCCGAAGCCAGCAGGAAGATGAACAGCATCATCTGGGCGGAGGGGATGGAGAGACCGAATTTCTCCATGAGATAGAAGGTGTAGAATGAGCGGAAGCTCTCGCCATAAGCGTTCTTGGTGAACATCAGCAACGTCAAGACGACCAGGCCCACGCCGATCGTCCTTGGTGCATGACGGGCCGCGCCGCCCGACTTTTTGCCATCTGCCCGCAGTGCCGCGAATGCAGCGCTGATTTCCCGCTGCTTGCTGCCGATCCACACCAGAAGCGCCATGGCCAGCAACGCCAGAACGGCAAACCAGGCAAGGCTCGGCTGTCCCCAGGGAACAATGATCAGTGCCGCAAAGACCGGGCCGAGCGCGCCGCCCGCCTGGCCGCCGACCTGAAACAGTCCCTGTGCCAATCCCTGCCGGCCGCCGGCGGCATAACGCGCCATGCGCGTCGCTTCCGGATGAAAAATGGATGATCCGATCCCGATCAGGGCGACCGAGACGAGGATCACCGCATAGCTGTGGGCGAGAGCGAGGCTAACCAACCCCGAGAGCGTAAACATCATCCCCACGACCGGCGAATAGGGCGCCGGATGTTTGTCCGTCACCATGCCGATTGCCGGTTGCAGCAGCGATCCGGCGATCTGGAAGGTCATGGTGATCATGCCGATCTGCACGAAATCCAGGGCGTAGGCTTCCTTCAGGATCGGGTAGGCCGCCGGGATCAGCGACTGCATGAGATCGTTGAGGAGATGGGTGAGACCCAGTACGACGAGCACGGCAAGATGCGTCTTGGCGCGCGTCATGGTGGTGACGGCGGTCATGGTTTTTACTTGGCCTTTGGGAAACGCTGAGACGAGGCTAGCGGTGTCCGCAGGCCTCGTCGGCAGTGATTGGATTGAGGCGTTTCCTCAGACCGGGCGGACGTTTTCCGCCTTCGATTTGCCGGTCTTGCGATCCTGGCCGAGGTCGTAGGTAACCTTCGCACCATCCCGCAGCGGACCGCCGGACTGTACCGCCGACACATGGACAAAAACGTCCGGTCCGCCATTATCGGGGGTGATGAAGCCAAAACCCTTGTCTTGATTGAAGAATTTAACCGTTCCGCTTGCCATAGTGTCCTCGTGATCGAAGCGGCGTACTGCCGCCGCAGGAGCTTAAGCATCGTCCGATGGACGGGCAACCGCTTATTCGCACTTCATGTAAACGATCCGTTGTATGCCGCACCGGATTTTTCGGGGGAATGACGTGTTCCTGCCGGGCAGGGCAGGTGTCTCCCTTGACCTTGCACATTGCTGGATGCCTGCTCGACCCGGAAATTGTTGAAGGCACGTTCGTTTCGCGGCTGGTCCGCCGGCGAGACGATAACCAAATATATGCCAAGAACGCCAGCGGCCTTCCTTCCACGACAGCGATGCCAAGGCGTCCACAGTGATAAAGAGATCGATGAAAGCAACGGAAGATCAAGCTGGTGCGCCAGTCGCGTCCGCATCCATGCCCGGGGAGGCTGAGGCCATTCGCGCCGGGCCGGCGGTGAAGCAGATTGTGCGAGAACTCGGCCTACCATCCAAAGTTAAGGCTGTCCCAATTGGATCGGGTCAGAACTCTATCGCCTATGATATTGGCGGGACGGTCCTTCGTATGCCGCGCCACACGGGCGCCGAACGCGACCTCCTGCAGGAGGCGGCAGTTCTTTCTGCCGTGCGGCCGCTCCTTCCCGTGCCGGTTCCCGATCTCGATGTGCGCCGCGTCGACGGCCAGCTCGTTTCGCTCCACACCAAAATCGCCGGCAAGCCGTTGACGAACCTGAGTGGTCTGAGCGAAGGGCAGCAGCGGGTCTTCGCAGCGGACGTTGCCGCCTTTCTGCATGCCCTGCATTCGGTTCCGACAGATCGTGTGGCGGCCCAGCCGGCCGGGGCGTCTTCGTCCGAATGGGGCAGACTTCTGGCGCAGTGCGAAACTCTGGCCTTCCCGCTGCTCGCGCCTGGAACCGTCACCGCCATACGCGAGAGCTTTTCCGATTTCCTCGCCATCTGTGACACGCTTCCGCGTTGCCTGATTCACGGGGATTTCGGGAGTGGAAATATACTCGTCGACCTTGGCCGACTTTCGGGCGTCATCGATTTTTCGGGTTGCGGCCCTGGCGATCCTGCTTACGACTTCGCCAGCCTCGAGGCAGGGTTCGGGGGGCGGTTCGTCGATTTGGTGCTCAAGCACTTTTCGCTCGGCAGCGCGGCAAGGGATCGCATGCGCTTCTACCGGATGACGTTTCCGCTTCTCGACATTCTGCACGGCATCGAGAATCGCGATCCCGAAGCGCTCGATGCCGGTGTGTGCGCTTTTGGGGGCTGATCTGCCGAACGGAATGGGAAGTGGTCCTGTCTAGCGTGATGGGTGCCAGGAACATGCCGATCCACTCATTCGGCGATTATCCGAATTGTGCCACCTCAGACACATATGCCTCGTAGCCAAACAGCGAATCCCGGCTCAAATCCTTGCCGTCAAACCGTGCCATGAAGTCTTGGAGGTCGGCTTGTCGCGAAAAGCCCAGCGCCACCGCCTCCATGCTTTCCGGTTCGTCGTCTTCGCCCGCATGAGCCGCGCTCATCTCAAGCGCGCCCAGCCTATCGAAGTTGGCCTGCATTTGGAATGAAAGCCAAACCAGGTATTCCAGTGGGTAACCGGGACATCCTCCATATGTAACGATGAATGGATAGGCCAACCGGAACCTGTCGATCAACATTTCACCATCCGTCACGAAGACGAGAAGATCACTCTCCTCTTCCATGTTGTGAAGCTCGATGGTCAGATCATGCTTGCGAAGTGCGACGTAGCCACTCAGCCTATCCTGCGGCAATGACGTCAAGAGGATGTCGCGCCACCGTTGGATGGCATCGTCTAGCTCGATGCGTGTCAAGAACATGAAAAGATCCCCTGTGACGATACCGCTGCCTTAGAGTTCGTCGAGACTGCTGCAGGCTTTCAAAATTAACCTATGTTTAAGCGGTCACTTTAAAATGAAAACCTGTTGGACTACTATCCTCTACGGAACGATATCCCGATTTGATTTTGCACCAGTACAGAGGGAAGGAACTGAGTTCAGTAGCATTCGCAATTCGACGCCAAGACTGGAATGGAATTCCGAGTATAAGCTGATATATCCATGGATAATGTATTAATTAATGAAGCTATGAAATAAAATTTCGAAAATACATCTGAATATCGTAAAAATTATTACAGATGGAGACTGCAATTATGTGTATTTCAGTTGCTTTTGTCGACGACCATCCGATCCTGCTGGAAGGGTTGGTCAGTTTGTACGCCGGAAGAAGCGACCTCGATATCGTCGCCAAAGGCGAGAATGCAGTCGACGCATTGAAAATAGTCGAAGAATATTCGCCGCAGGTTCTCGTGCTCGATTTAAGCATGCCTGGCGATGCGGTTGCGGCAATAGAGTTGATTGCGCAGAAATACCAGGAGACGCGCGTTATCGTCTTCACCGCGAACTCGAGCATCGAGACGGCGATCCAGGTTCTGAATTACGGCGTGGCCGGCTACGTGCTCAAGGGCAGCAGCGCCACCGACCTTCACCAGGCGATCCGCACCGTTCACGACGGCGAAGTGTTTATCTCTGCCGGGTTCGCCACGAAGGTCATCATGGCCATGAAGTCGATAGAAATGCGCCGGCTGAAACAGATACAGCAGCGCCTCAGTTTGCGCGAGGAGCAGATCGTCCGTCATCTGATGAGGGGCAGCACCAATCGTGAGATCGCGACCTGTCTTGATATCAGCGAAAAGACGGTCAAGCATTACATGACCGTGCTGATGCAGAAGCTTGACGCCAGGAATCGGCTCGAGGTCGTGCTCGCGGCTCAGCGATTGGGTGTGTTGGCGGACGGCAGTGCCGACCGTGTTGCACCCGGACGCGTCAACTAGCGGCTCTTTTCCGCATTCAAACCATGTTTCGATCCGGCCGCGCGCGTCCTTCCTAGCCGTTGAGAGCGCCTGCGCTATGGTCAAGCGGCAAAACGGCAGTCACGACAGTTCCATTGTGGCGGCGGATCGTGCGCATCCGGCCACCGAAGGCGCGGATCCGGCGTCTTTGGGTCAGCGTGCCGATGCCCGAACGGGTCGTTCTTTGCTGCGCCTGTTCGCTTGGTCGCACTCCGACATCGGCTACTCTCACGAACAGCCGGTTACGCTTCAGGGCGAAGCGCACATGCTGGCGGTTGCCAGGTGCGTGGCGTTCACTGTTCATCAATGCTTCCTGGATGAAGCGGTAGACACAGATGTTCAGATGCCCATCGGGTCTGCGGGATTCGATCTCGCCGACAACATCGACATCGCGTCCCGTCAGATCCATATGGCGCGAGACTGCCAGCTGTATAGCGTCGCCGAGCCGCATCTCGTCCAGTTCCGGCAGCACAAGGTCCGACGATATGTTGCGAAGATCTTCGAGCACGGTGGTGACGGTCGCGACGAGCTTGCCAACATCCTGTCTGCTCGCCAGTTCGCGAGATTGATCGGTGGCGCCGGGGTCGGCAATATCACTCAGTCTGAGCTTGAGCAGTGTCAACAGTTGCACGGGGCCGTCGTGCAGGTCGCTGCCGATCTGATTGAGGATCATCTCGTTGAGCTTCCCAGCTTCGAGCCTGGCGGAATCGGCCGCCGAACGTAAACGCCGGTTCTGGTTCGAAAGCTCGACTGCCCGCGAGAGACTGCGTCTGATGGCGCCATGCTGTTGATCGATGAGACGACTGCCGCTGCGAACGATCAGAAAGAGCAGTGCAAGCATGGGGACGGTGAGGAGCAAGACGGTATTGATTGTCGAACGCCAGGCGCCCGACAGTTCCGCCAACAATGCGTCCGGCCGCTCGTAGAATTCGCCGACGAGGACGACTTTGCCTGCTCTGTCGCGGACGAGCGGCGCGTAGACCTCGATGGACATGCCGTGCTGTTCGCCGCTCGTGTTTTCATGTTCTTCTTCATCCCGCCCCACGACGATCTCGCCCGCAAGCGCGCGTTTCAATTCGTCGAAGACGACCTTTTCGGTGACGCTTTGACCGGAGGTCGAATACAGAATGTTGCCGTCGGGCTGCCAGATCTTCAATTCCAGCACGTGCTGTCCGAGGGCACTGGTCCCAAGCAGGGCCTGGAGCTTCTCCTCGACGCTCGGGGGCAGGGCGCCGCGTTCGATGTCCTCCTGCGAAATCAACGGCGCAACGAAGGCTTCCAGATAGCCCGCTCCCAACGAGCCAACGCTGTTCAGGACTGTTTTCTCCAGCCGGTTCGTGGTCAGGACAGCAAGGGCGATCATCAGGGTCAGTACAATGAACGTCGCGATGATGATGAACTGGGTTTCCAGGCGCAGGCGGCGAAAGGACCGAAGCAAGCTTCTGACGGCGACGGGTCGACGCAAGCTCAGAGGAAAGAACTGTTTGGCGGATGGAAAGTCGTTTTGGCCAGGGTCCATGACTGTTTCCCGGTTCATTGCTCAGGCGATTATATTTTTCACCCCTTAACAAGGCGTGCGTCAATGGCAGGCCTGCTCCACCGGTCATATATACGTTGCAGCACAGTATCCCCGTCGGGACCAATGGCCACAAGGAAACTCGGACCTAGGTCTGAAGACAGCTGGGACCAAGGTCATCGGCAAGGTTCGTCCTTGGTCGCGAAATTCACACGACTTTGTTCTCTACGCAGATCGACACCACGGTGCGCTAATAGCGACCAGTACCAGTAACGCGACCTCGTTTCAGCGGAACGGCCTGTGGCCTTCCGACGGGATCGCTTTGTCTCGACGGAGGGAAAATGGCCGCGTTCAAGCTCAATCTTCAGGACCTGATGTTCATTCTGCGCCAGATCAAGATCGCAGAAGGAAATTCCACCGCGCATTCCGGCGCCAACGCACAGGACCTCAGGCAGATCTATGTTGACGCGGACGGCAACGTCGTCTCTGCCGGGACGCCCGGTGCGCAGCTTGCCATTCCAGATCCGCATGTCCCGAACGGTCTTCGCACCGTCGACGGCACCTACAACAACATCGTGCCCGGCCGTGAAACCTGGGGGTCGGCCGACCAGGCGATGCCGCGGCTCCTGGACGCAGACTATCGCGACGACGGGGACGGAGACACGATGTCTTTCGGGCCGCCCATGCCTGGCGTGCCGTTGCCCGTCACGAACACAAACTACGGCACTCCGGGTAACGTTGCTGATGCCGACCCCCGCATCATCTCCAACCTCATCGTCGACATGTCGATCAACAATCCGGCGGCCGTTATTGCCGCCCTGACCTTTGCCGGTTCGGAAGATCCGCAAGGTGATATGCAGCGCTTGCTTGCCGCTCGTGTCACCCAACAGCAGGCGGACGCCGCCGTGGTCGCTGCGCAAGATGCACTCAGCGACGCGAACGATGCGCTTGATCTGGCGGTCGCCGGCTACACGCCGGGCAATCCTGCGAGCATTGATGCCATTCAGGAGGCTGCGAATGCCGTCACCCTCGCCGAGGAGGCGCTGGCCGCGGCGGAATTGGTGGCTCAGGATCCGTCCGCGGCATTGGAGGCCCTTGCAACGGAACTCGGGCTGGTCATCGGCGATGAAGGCAACCTGTCCATTCCCAACGTGGCACCGGACGAAGGCCTTTCTGCACCCTTTAACGCCTGGATGACCTTCTTCGGCCAGTTCTTCGACCATGGCCTCGATCTCATTACCAAGGGAAACAATGGTACCGTCTATGTGCCGCTGCAGAACGACGATCCCCTCGTTATGGGGGCGGATGGCCAATTCGGCACTGCCGACGATCTGCCGGCCCATTTGCGCTTCATGGTCCTGACGCGGGCGACGCCGGACGGCAGCTCCCATACCAATACGACGACCCCGTTCGTCGATCAGAACCAGACCTATACGTCACATGCGTCGCATCAGTTCTTCCTGCGCGAATATGCGACCGTCGGCGGTGTTCCCGTTGCGACTGGCCGCCTGCTTGACGGCTCGGCAAATGGCTTGCCGACCTGGGCCGATATCAAGGCGCAAGCGGCAAATGTGCTTGGCATCCAGCTGACGGATGCCGACATTTTCAACATTCCGCTGATCCGGACGGACGCCTATGGCGAGTTCATTCGCGGCCCGAACGGTTTTCCGCTGCTGGTCACGGGACTTGGCCCCGACGGAGCTCCCAATACCGCTGACGACATCGTCGTTCAGGGCAATCCGGCAGCGCCAGTCAACACTTTTACGGCCGGCGCGATCCGTATTGGCCATGCCTTCCTGGACGACATCGCCCACAATGCCGTGCCGGTCTTTGATGCGCAGGGCAATCTCGTGCCTGACACGGTCAACGCCGGCCAGGATGACGATGGCCTGACGGGAAATGACGTTCCGGTCAATTCGCAGACTGGCCGCAATCTTGCCTATGACAACGAACTGCTCGATCGCCACTTCATCACCGGCGACGGACGCGGCAACGAGAACATCGGCCTCACGGCCGTGCACCATATTTTCCATTCCGAGCACAATCGTCAGACCGACATGCAGAAGATGACGATCCTTGAAAGCCGGGATCTGGACTTCATCAATGAGTGGCTGGTCGTCGATCTAACCCAGGAGCAGTTGGACGCGCTTCCTGTTACCTTCCCGGCCGACCCGGTCGAACGGGCAGAGCTTCTCGAGTCCCTCGCATGGGATGGCGAGCGCATTTTTCAGGCGGCCCGCTTCGCCACCGAAATGCAGTACCAGCACCTGGTGTTCGAAGAATTCGCCCGCAAGATCCAGCCGGCGATCGATCCCTTCGTCTTCAACAGCGTGACAGACATCAATCCGGCAATCTTCGCCGAGTTCGCCAACACGGTCTATCGCTTCGGCCACTCCATGTTGTCCGACAACATGCCGCGTCTCGATGGCAATGGCGTTGCGATCAATCCGGAGATCGGGCTTATCGAAGCGTTCCTCAATCCGGTTGAGTTCGATCTCGACGGCGCGATTTCGCAGGATGCGGCCGCCGCGGCCATCGTGCGCGGCATGACCATCGAACGCGGTAACGAAATCGACGAATTCATCGTCGGATCGCTGCGCAACAATCTGCTCGGTCTTCCGCTCGACCTGGCGACGATCAACATCGCCCGCGGTCGAGACACCGGCGTCCCCTCGCTGAACGATGCGCGCGCCCAGCTCTACGCGGCAAGTGGCTCTACCTTCCTCACGCCCTATGACAGCTGGGCAGACTTTGCTGCCAACCTCAAGAACCCGATCTCGGTGGTGAACTTCATCGCCGCCTACGGCCTGCATGAACTGGTGGACGGGGAGGAAACGCTTGCAGGCAAGCGCGCCGCCGCAATGGCAATCGTCTTCGGTGAAAATCAGGTCGTCGCGGATGCCGGCGCACCGGGTGGGACGCGCACGATCATCGTGCCCTCGGATCGCCTCGAGTTCCTGAACAGCACGGGCGAATGGACTGCGGGCAACAGCGGCCTGAACGAAATCGACCTGTGGATCGGCGGTCTGGCCGAAAAGAAGATGCCCTTCGGTGGCATGCTTGGTTCGACCTTCAATGCGATCTTCGAAGCCCAGCTGGAGAATCTGCAGGACGGTGACCGCTTCTACTACCTGAGCCGCACGCAGGGCCAAAACTTCCTCAATCAGCTGGAGCAGAACTCCTTCTCGAAGATGATCCTCGCCAATACGGAGCTGGCACAGCCAGGCGCCGACGGCATTCGAGGCACGGCCGACGACATCATCGCCCGCCACATCGGCGTCGACTCCTTTGCCAAGTACGATTTCGTGCTCGAGGTCAATCAGGCCAATCAGGGCGAACCGGATCCGGAGGGCAATGACCCGGCGCTCGAAGCGATCGGGATGGGCAAGGTGGTGCGTGACGATCCCCGCACGGCCGCCATCGAAACCAACTATCTGCGCTTTACCGGTGGCGAACATATCGTCGTCGGCGGCACGAACGGCAACGACACGATCATCACCGACTTCGGCGACGACGCCATCTGGGGCGACGACGGCGACGACCGCATCGAAAGCGGTGCCGGCGTCGACCTCGTCAACGGCGGCGGCGGCGATGACATTTTGACCGACAGCGGCGACACCGGCGACTTCATCAAGGGCGAAGAAGGCAACGACGTGATCGCCAACTCCAACGGCATCGACATCCTGATGGGTGGCGATGGCAAGGACGTCATCTTCGTCGGCGTCGACGACACCGAAGTCTTCGGCGGTGCCGGTGACGACTTCATCCTCGGTGGTGACGGCGTCGACTTCCTGCTCGGCAATGAAGGAAACGACTGGATCGAAGCTGGGGGCGGCTTCGATACCACCGCCGGCGACAACTCCGAACTGTTCTTCAACTCCGCGATCAAGGGCCACGACGTCATGTTCGCCGGCAACGAGGAACATGACTTCGACGCAGAATCCGGCGACGACATCATGGTTCAGGGCGAAAGCGTCATGCGCAACGAAGGCATGTTCGGTTTCGACTGGGCGATTTTCAAGGGCATGGCGCTGAACGGCTATGCCGACATGCGCATCCCGATCTTCACCACGGAGGCGGCAGACATCCTGCGCAACCGCTTTGACAAGGTCGAGGCCTTGTCCGGATGGGACCACCACGACACCCTGCTGGGTGACGATCGCGTCGCGGGCGATATTCTGCCCGGCGACACGGCGGCGACGACGGAGGGTATCTTCTTCAACGATGAGCTGTCGCAGGCTGGCGTCAACCGGATAGAGGGGTTGCGCACCCTGCTTGGCAATCTCATCGCCAACGCGCCGGGCGGCGCGACCGAGGCCCAGCTGGAGGCAATTGCGGCCTTCACCGGCGGAAACATACTGCTCGGCGGTGGCGGTTCCGACCATCTTCGCGGCAACGGTGGCGACGACTTCCTGGACGGCGACGCCTGGCTCAACGTTCGCATCCGCATTACTGCGCCGGGAGCGGAGAACATCGCGACCAACGAAATCTCCACGGTCGACAGCCTGAAGCATGTGTTCACGGTCGCTGACGCCGCTCATCCGAGCTGGGTCGGCAAGTCGCTCTTCGACCTGATGATCTCCCGCACGATCGTACCGACGCAATTGCACATCGTTCGCGAGATCGTCGAAGACGACGGCATTGGTGACGTCGACACCGCCTACTACAACGACGCGTTCCTCGACGCCAACGGCGACGCGAACTACACGGTTACGCGCAATGCCGACGGAACCACCACGATCTCGCATATCAACGTCAGCAACGTCGTCGACCCGCTGACGGGGCGCAATCTCGTCTCCGACGGCATCGACAGGCTGCGCAACGTCGAATGGGCGGAATTCGCGGACGGCACGCGTATCTATCTGGCCAATGAAGCGCCGACGGATATTCGCTGGAACGCCATCAATCCGAACAACACCGACTTGCCGATCGGGGCGATTGCGAATCTTGCGACGGTCGACGACGACAGCACGGCCTGGACCTACTCGCTACAGCCCGGAAGCAGCGCCGGCTTTGCCGTTTCCCCGGCGGGCGTTGTCAGTCGTGTCGGCGCCATGGCGGCCAACACCACCTATACGCTGATCGTCCGCTCGACAGACGATTTCCTCAACACCTACGACGAAACCTTCACCATCCGGACCGGCAGCAATCTCGGCGACAACCTGACGGTCTTCGCCACGGCTGGTGACGACGTTCAATATGGCGACGATGGCAACGATACGCTCGTTGGCGGAGCTGGCGACGACTCGCTCTTCGGCCAGGACGAAGACGACGTCCTTGTCGGTGGGTTGGGCAACGATCGCCTGCATGGTGGAACGGGCGACTCGGATACGGCGTCCTATGCTGGCGCCAATGGTTCGGTAAACGTCAACCTGGCGACCGGAACGGCCAGTGGCGCCGATGGCGACGATACGTTGATCGACATCGAAAACGTCATCGGCAGCGCCTTCGACGACACCATCACCGGCAATGCCGGCGCAAATATCCTTACGGGCGGTGCCGGGAACGATACCTATGTCGTCGGGACCGGCGACACGGTCGTCGAAGCAGCCAACGGCGGCACGGACACGGTCAACAGTTCCGCCACCTTTACGCTGGCGGCCAATGTCGAAAACCTCAACCTGACTGGCACCGGCAATATCAATGGTACCGGCAACGACCTGAACAACATCATCGTGGGCAACGCCGGCAACAACACGCTGAACGGCGGCGCCGGTGCCGACACGATGAGCGGCGGCGCCGGGAACGACACCTATGTCGTCGACAATATTGGCGATGTGGTCGACGAAACGTCACCCGGATCCGCCGGTACGGACACGGTTCAGACGACACTTGGCAACTACACGCTGGGCACCAATGTCGAAAATCTCTCCAAGACCGGTGCCGGCGCGATGACCGGTGTCGGCAACGCCCTTGCCAACGTGATGCTTGGCAACAACGGGGCGGACACGCTTTCCGGCGGCGACGGCAACGACACGATCGACGGCGATGACGGCGACGACAAGTTGCGCGGCGGTGCCGGCGACGACACCTTCAACGACAACAGCGGCAACGACGTCTATGCCTATGACACGATCAACTTCGGCAACGACACGATCAACAGCTTCGACGCCAACGCGGCCGGGGGCCAGGACCTCATCGATCTGAGCGGCCTGGGTATCACCGCAGCGAACTTTGCGACGCGCGTGCTCGAAACACGCGTGGTCGTTCCCGGAACGGATGATACGTTGCTGACCATCCGCGACGCGACCGGCACGGCGACGATCGGCACGATCCTCGTCGATGCCGTCGATCCCAACGACATCAGCATCGCCGATTTTATCCTCGCCGACACGCCGGCTCCCGCCGCCATCAATGGCAGTGGCACAGGCAACACTTTGACCGGGTCGGTCTTCGCCGATCAGATCAACGGCCAGGGCGGCAACGATACGATCAATGCCGGTGCCGGGGATGACACGATCACCGTCGACGTCGGCGAGGGTCGCGACTTCATCAACGGCGAAAGCGAAGACGCCAACGGCGATACGGTCGTGATCAACGGCGATGCTACCGCTGAAGTCTTCCGCATCTACACCCGCGCCGAATGGGGAGCCGTCGCTGGCAACAATCTCAACAACCTCAATGCGGCGACGGAAATCGTCGTCACCCGCGGTGGCACGAACTTCGCCTCGGTCATGGCCGAACTCGCCGACATCGAAGAAATCGTCGTCAACACGGGCGCCGGCGCCGACACGGTTCTGACGATTGGCGATTTCTCGTCGACCGGCCTCAGCGTCAATACGATCACGATCAACGGTGATGAGGGCAACGACACGGTGGACTTCACCGCGCTGCAGTCGGCGCACCGCATCTTCTTCCGCTCCAATGGCGGCAACGACACGATCGTCGGTAACCTGCGGCCGCAGGACGTGGTGCAGGTGGCGCCGGGAACCAACATTTCCGACTACACGATGACCACCAATGCGAACGGCACGAAGACGTTTTCGAACGGCACCCATTCGATCACCTTCACCGGTGCGGTCCCGCCGCAATTCCAGAACACCCCTCCGTCGCAAGGCAACGATGAGGGCGTCTCGGGCCACTTCGAATACACCGCGAATGACCTTGCGGGTCTGAAGAACCTCGTCAACGGGCTGCGGGCCTTCGACGAGAATGATGACGGCGAAGGTTTCACCGGCGTTCGCACGCTCTCCGGACATGGCAACAACGAAGACAATCCGGAATGGGGTTCAGCGGATACGCCGTTCATCCGGATCACCAATTCGCACTACGGCGCCTATGACGCGGCCACAGGGAACAATCACATCAACCCGATCTTTGCCGGGCTCGATCCGCGCAACATCAGCAATATCCTGGGCAGCCAGGAGGCCGACCTGCCGAAGAATGAAAAGGATGCCAACATCTTCTTCATGGCCTTCGGTCAGTACTTCGACCATGGCCTCGATTTCCTCGGCAAGGGCGGCAATGGCACGATCCAGATCGGTGCGGCGGGCGGCGGTGCTCCGGGATCGGGCAATCCGGCGGACCTGACCCGGGGCACAGTCGTTTCCTATGACAACGGCGTCCCGCAACATCTCAACAAGACCTCCGCGTTCGTCGACCAGAACCAGGCCTATGGCTCGAACGAGCTGGTCGGGCAGTTCCTTCGCGAAGGCGATGGTTCCGGCGGGCTCGGCGCACATCTCCTGGCAGGTGCGAACGATCCGTCGAACGGCAACTTCAAGCTCTTGCCGACGCTGCGCGAACTGATCCTGCACCACTGGGAAAACAACACCGTCTTCCACTCGCCCTCGCTGCCCGGTGGCCAGGTGAGCTTCCAGAGCTACTACGCGGGTCTGGTGACCAATGGTGTGATCAACCAGGCAATGCTGCCGGCCATGACGTCCAACTTCATGGGCAGCACACATGCGTTGCTTCTCGACGCCAACCCCTTCATCAGCGCGCTCGATCACTATGTGGTCGGCGACGGTCGCGGCAACGAGAACTTCGCACTGACCTCGATGCACACGATCTGGGCCCGCAACCACAATTTCCATGTGGAAGGTCTGGAAGCCGCCGGCTTCGATGGAACGGCCGAAGAGCTCTACCAGGCCGCAAAGATGATCAACGAGGCGGAATATCAGCGCGTAGTCTTCGACGAGTTCGCGGAAATGCTGATCGGCGGTATTCGCGGCCTCGGCACCCATGGCTTCGAGGAGTACAATCCCGACGCGTCGGCTGGCATCTCGCATGAGTTCGCGGCTGCGGTCTATCGCGTCGGACATTCGCTGATCGGTCAGACCATGACGGTCATAGGCCCGGATGGGCAGCCGAAGCAGGTGGCCCTGTTCGATGCGTTCCTGAACCCGACGAACGAAGCCGGCGCCTTCACGGCCCCGCTGCCTCCTGGATACGTCCCGCAACCCGGCTACGAACAACTCGGCGTCAACGCCATTCTCGGTGGTACCATCGCCCAGGCCGCCGAAGAAGTGGACTTCAACATCGTCGATGCCGTGCGCAACGATCTCGTCCGCATCAGCGCCGACCTGTTCTCGTTCAACGTGGCTCGCGGTTGGGATGTCGGGCTTGGCACGTTGAACCAGATCCGCATGGATCTGGCAGCATCCCAGGATCCCTATGTCAGGGAAGCCCTGAGCTATGCCGGCAACCTCTCGCCCTATGCCTCCTGGGACGATTTCCAGGTCCGCAACGGGCTCAGCAACACCGTCATCAACCAGTTCAAGCAGGCCTATCCGGATCTCGTGCTGCAGTCTCAGGACATCGCCGCGTTCCAGGCGATCAACCCGGGCATCCAGGTCGCGATCCAGGCCAACGGAACCGGAGTGGTCAAGGGCATCGACCGGGTCGATCTCTGGGTCGGCGGTCTTGCCGAGAAACACGTCAACGGTGGCATGGTCGGCCAAACCTTCTGGATCGTTCTGCACGAACAGTTCGACCGCCTGCAGGAAGCCGATCGCTTCTACTACAGCAGCCGGTTCGACAACTTCGACTTCTATGAAAACATCATCGACGGTCAGGACTTTGCCGACATCATCGCACGCAACACCGGCATGACCGATCTTCCGGAGCGCATCTTCGAGACCAATGGGCTCGATGACGAAGACGAGGACGATGGCGATCCGGTTGGCGGCGGCGACGACGGCGACGACGATGAGGATCCGGTCGGCGGCGGTGGCGACGATGACGACGACGGCGCTGGCTCGGGCGATGATGATGATGATGGTTCTGGTTTGCCGTTGCCGGTTGCGGCTCGGACGGTTGTCGGGACTGGTGCGTCGGATGTGCTGTTGGGGGGTGCGGGTTCCGACATCCTGCTTGGCGGGGATCGAAGGCGGTGCCGGGGCCGACAAGGTCTGGGCCGGCGACGGCGACGACATCGTGCTGGCCACGCTCAACGACGGCTCGGACAGCTACTGGGGCGGCGATGGCGTCGACACGCTCGACTATTCGGTGGCCACCGGCAACCTCAAGGTGGATCTCGGCAACGGCTTCATGGGCCGCGGCCAGGTGGTGGGGGCCGAGGTCGGCAACGACACGATCTACGGCTTCGAGAACATCATCGCCGGTTCGGGCCACGACGAGATCACCGCCTCGACGGCCGTCAACATCATGGACGGCGGGCTTGGCGACGACGTCTTCCGCTTCACCTCGGTGGCGGCGGCCGACGGCGACACGATCTACGGCTTCTCGCCGGGCGACCGGATCGACTTCTCGGCGATCGATGCCAACGGCGGACAGGCGGGCAAGCAGGGCTTCACGCTTTCCAGCGGCACGACGCTCACGGGTGCCGGCCAGATCGTGGTGACGCACGAGACCCGCGACGGCGCCGACGTGACGGTGATCCGCGGCAGCGTCGATGCCGACCCGGATGCCGAGTTCGCACTGACGCTCGACGGCACCCACAACCTCAAGGTCGCCGACTTCAACGGCGTCTCGTGAACATGACGCACAGGTCCCGGCCGGCCGATGTCGGCCGGGACGTCTGCTGGGCGGRCAACTGGGCGGGCGGGCAAAAGGGGATCTCATCATGAGCAAGAAGAAAGAGCCGCAACACAAGATCGGCGGCATGCGCGGTATCCTGATCTATCTCTTCGGCCTATCGGGCATCATCAACATCCTGGCGCTGACCGGCGCCTTCTACATGCTGCAGATCTACGACCGGGCGCTGACCAGCGGCAGCATCTCCACCCTGGTGGCGCTGTCGGTGCTGGCGATCGGGCTTTACCTGTTCCAGGGCCTGTTCGACGTCATCCGCTCGCAGATCCTGGTGCGCCTCGGCGCCCGTCTCGACGCGGAACTGGCGCCGCTCGCCCACAAGGTGGTGATCGAGATGCCGCGGTTCGGCTATTCGACGGCGGAGGCGACGGAACGCGGCCGCGACGTCGACACGCTGCGCGGCTTTCTCGCCGGCCAGGGACCCGTGGCGCTGTTCGACCTGCCCTGGATTCCGATCTACCTCGCCTTCGTCTGGCTGCTGCACCCGATGCTCGGCTACCTCACGCTTGGCGGCGCCCTGGTGCTGGCGCTGCTGACGGTGATTGCCGAGGTGATGACGCGGCGTCATTCCAGCCCGATGATCAAGGCGTCGGTGGCGCGCAGCTCGATTGCCGAGAGCAATGCCCGCAACAGCGACGTGCTGCACGCCATGGGCATGACCGGCCGGGCAGTGGCCCGCTTCGAGACGGCCAACCGCCGCCACCTCGACTGCCAGACCAAGACCTCGGATGTCGGCGGCACGCTGTCGGGGTTGTCGAAGGTGCTGCGCATGATCCTGCAATCGGCGATCCTCGGGCTCGGCGCCTATCTGGCGATCCGCGGCCAGATGTCGGCCGGTTCGATCATCGCCTCATCGATCGTGACGGCGCGGGCGCTGGCGCCGGTCGACCTGGCGATCGCGCAGTGGAAGGGCGTCGTTGCCGCCCGCCGCAGCTATCACCGCCTCAACGAGACACTCGGCGTGCTCGACGAACGCAGCGGCAATCTCGACCTGCCGGCGCCGCAGCTAAGCCTCAGCCTCGACAAGGTGACGACGGTCGCGCCTTCGACMGGYGCKGTGCTTCTGAGCGAGGTGAGCCTGGAACTGAAGGCCGGCCAGGCGCTCGGGCTGATCGGCCCGTCGGGCGGCGGCAAGACGACGCTCGCCCGCACCATGCTCGGCATCTGGCCGGTCTTACGCGGGGCGGTGCGCATCGACGGCGCCGATCTCAACCAGTGGCCGGAAGTGCTGTTCAACCAGCATGTCGGCTACCTGCCGCAGGACGTGGCGCTGATGGATGGCACCGTGTCCGACAACATCTCGCGCTTCGCCGAGGCGCCGAACGCGCGGGCGATCATCCGCGCCGCCAAGGCCGCCGGCATTCACGAGATGATCGTGCATCTGCCGAACGGCTATCAGACCGAACTTGGTCCCCATGGAACCGCCCTGTCCGCGGGCCAGAGGCAGCGCATCGCGCTGGCCCGCGCACTGTATGGGGACCCCTTTCTCGTGGTGCTCGACGAGCCCAACTCCAACCTGGATGCCGAAGGCGAGGAAGCGCTCAACCGGGCGATCCTCAAGGTGCGCGAGCGCGGCGGCATCGTCGTCATCGTCGCCCACCGCCCGAGCGCCTTGCAGACGGTCGACATGATCGGCCTGGTGCAGGCCGGCCGGCTGGTCGCCTTCGGTCCGAAGGAGGAGATCCTGCCGCAGCAAAAGACCCGGCCACTGGTGGTCGAGAAGACGCGGCGCGCCGACGCCGGCGGGCAGCCGCCGCAACGGGTGTCGGCTGCGGCGGAGTGAAAGACCCGAGAGGTTCGGCCCCGAGCCGAGGAGGATGTCATGGACGAGAAGCTCATCCTGAAGCGACCCGACAGCCAGCAGGCGATCGCACCGATGAACCGGTACGCGATCGCCGACAAGCCTGAGCGCAAGCGCGGGCGGCTGGTGCTGTCGGCGCTGTTCCTCGGCGCGCTCGGCTCGGTGCTCGGCAGCAAGGACGGCGAAAGCGAACCGGCAAACCACGACCCGGATCCCGAGCCCGTCGGTTCCGAGCCGCCGAGCGAAGCGCTCGACATGTCCGGTGCGCTCGAGGCGATCGAGGATGCCGCCGCCTACATCCAGGGGCTGCTGGCCGACCTGGCGTTTCCCGACGAGGTCATGCCGGCAAAGCTCGGCCGCCTGCGCTCCTCGGTGCGGCTTGCCTTCGACGACGGTGCGCCCAACACCGATCTCATCGACGAGCGGCCGTTCAAGACCGGCACGCGGCCGGCCAACGACAACGGCCTGCAGGGCTTCGACTTCCCCGGGCTTGCGTCCTTCGGCAGCCCGCCGTCCGGCAGAAGCGACGGCAACGATGATGATGATGATGACGACGACGACGATGGTGGTCCGGGCGGCCCCGGTGGCCCGGGTGGTCCCGGCGGGGGCGACGACGATGATGACGACGGCAGTGCCCGCAGCAACCGGCTGCCTGTCGTCACCGGGCGCAATGTGCTCGCCAACGGGTTGATGAACCTCTCGGCCGTCATCCTGTTGGACGACCTGCTCGCCAATACCGTCGATCCGGACGGCGACAGGCTGTCGATCGCCAACCTGACGGTCTCCAGTGGTTCGGTGCGCGCCTATGGCGAGGGCATGTGGCTCTACACGCCGGAACGCGGCGATCTCGGTGAGGTCACCTTCACCTATTCGGTCTTCGATGGCACCGGTCGTTCCGTCAATGGCGCGCTGATGACGCTGATGGACTGGCCGGCAAACGAGATCCGGGGCACCGAGGGCGACGACGTGATGCGCGGCACGCCGCAAAAGGACATCATCGCGGCCCTTGGCGGTGACGACATCGTCTATGGCCGCGAAGCCGACGACATCATTCTGGGGGGCAGCGGCGACGATACGCTCATCGGCGGCGACGGCAACGACACGCTTTACGGTGAGGCCGGCAACGACCGTCTCCATGGCGGGCGCGGCAACGACATCCTGTTCGGTGGGACGGGGGACGACCACCTCTATGGCGAGGAGGGCGACGACATCCTGCTTGGCGAGGCCGGCGACGACTATCTCTCCGGCGGCGGCGGCGACGATCGCCTGTTCGGCGAGGAAGGCCGCGACGTTCTCGATGGCGATGCCGGCAACGACCTGCTCGATGGCGGCGCCGGCAGCGACCGGCTGACCGGCGGCTCCGGCCAAGACACCGTGCTTGCCGGCGCCGGAGACGACATCATCGTCACCGGCCTCAGCGCCGAGGAGGCCCGCAGCGCCTTGCCGCCGGGCAGCGACGGCAATGACCACTATTCCGGTGGCGAGGGCCACGACACGCTCGATGCCGGCAGTGCACGCGAGACCATCGTCGTCGACCTTGAAGCCGGAACCGCCACCGGGGCGGAGATCGGCTCCGATACCATCGACAGCATCGAAAGCGTGATTGCCGGCGCGGGGGACGACCAGCTCAAGGGCAACGACGCCGACAATACGTTCGTCGGCGGCAACGGCGACGATGTGGTCAGCGCCGGCGCCGGCGACGACACGATCATTGTTGCCGTGCAGGCACCGTCGTCTCAGGGTGATGACGGCGACGGCGATGGCGACGACCACTACGACGGCGGGACCGGCAACGACACGCTCGATGCCGGCAGCGCCCGCGAGACGGTGATCATCGATCTCGAGGCGGGCACCGCCACCGGTGCGGAGATCGGTTCCGACACCCTTGCCAACATCGAGAACGTGATCGCCGGTTCCGGCAACGACATCATCACCGGCGACGACGGCTGCAACACGCTGATCGGCGGCAATGGCGACGACGTCGTCTCCGGCGGCGGCGGCAACGATACCATCGTGGTTGTCGCCTTTGATGGCAGCGGCGACGCCGACCATGACGGCAACGACAGCTATAGCGGTGGCGATGGCATCGACACGCTCGACCTGTCCGCGCTGGTGCAGGCGGTTCTCGCCGACATGGAGGCCGGCATCGCCACAGGCGAGGAGATCGGCGAGGATCGCATCGACGACTTCGAGATCATCGTCGGCGGGCGCGGCAGCGACCGGATCTCCGGCAGCCGCGGCGACGACATGCTGTTCGGCGGCCACGGCAACGACCGGCTGCGCGGCCGCGACGGCGATGACGTGCTTGTCGGCGGCGCCGGCGACGACGAGTTGAAGGGCGAAGACGGCAACGACACCTTCGTCGTCGTCCTTCTGCCCGGCACCAGCGACGGCGACGATACGATCGACGGCGGCGCCGGCGTCGATGGCTACGACGCATCGGCGGCGACGCAGGCCGTGGTGATCGATCTCGATCGCGGCATCGCCGCGGGCGCCGAGATCGGCAACGACAGCTTGAGATCGGTCGAGACGGCGGTCGGCGGCAAGGGCAACGACATCATCGTCGCCAGCGATGCCGTCAACTTCCTGGCCGGGGGTGCCGGCGCCGATATCTTCGTCTTCCGCAGCCTTGCCGCCCTTGCCAATGGCGGGGAGGGCCGCGACGAGATCCGCGACTTTGAGGTCGGCGACCGCATCGACCTGTCGAAGATCGCCGAAGCCCTCGGCGGCCTTGCCTTTGCGCCGTTTGTCGACGACGGCAGCCCGGCGCCGGTCAACCGCATCACCTTCTACCACGAGACCTTCAGCGACAGCGAGCGCACGGTCGTGCGCGCCGTCATCGATCTCGAGCGCGACGAGGACCTCGAATTCCTGATCGCCGGCCGCCACGCGCTGACCGAACAGGACTTCATCCTCGCGGCCTTCGAGACCGCCGCAGAGCAGAGAGACGCCTGATCCATCGCCAGGCGACACCACCCGCATCAAACCACAGCTGTCACGCGTTACCCGGGAGAAGGCCATGACCACCAGACAGAACGACAAGACGATCGCCAGGGCCGACGGCACGATCGCAAGGGACGGCAACCAGTTCGGCATCACCTCGCGCGTCGTCGTCTCCGCCGCCCTTGCCGCCACGCTGCTGTTCGGCGTCGGCGGCTGGGCCGCCCATGCCCGGCTTTCCGGCGCCGTCATCACCCAGGGCCAGGTCGCCATCTCGCAGCAGGTCAAGCTCATCCAGCACCGCGACGGCGGCATCGTCTCCGACATTGCGGTGCGCAACGGCGACCACGTCCGCAAGGGCGACGTCCTCATCCGCCTCGACGAGACCCAGACCCGGGTGGAGCTGGCGATCGTGCGCGGCCAGTTGCAGCAGTTCTACGCCATGCGCGCCCGGCTGAAGGCCGAGCGCGACGGCGAGGCCGCCGTCTCCTTCGACGGCCTCGATGTCAGCGAGGTACTGAAGGTCAGCGAGCTCAAGCTGTTTGAGGCCAACCGCCGGATGATCACCAGCCAGGAAGAGCAGATGCGCCTGCAGATCACCCAGCTCGAGGAGCAGATCCGCGGCCTCAAGGCCCAGACCGGCTCGAGCGACACGGAACGGCTGATCGTCGAAAAGGAGATCGCCAAGCTCGAGACCTTGCTGAAGAGCGACCTGGTGCCGGTCTCCGAACACCGCGATCTCCTGCGCCAGATGGCCCGCATCGACGGCTCCAAGGGCGAACTCGTCGCCCGCATCGCCGAGGCGGTCGGCCAGATCAGCGAGCTGCGCATCAAATTGATGGCGATCGACCAGAACACCCGCAAGGAAACCCAGACCCAGATCGTCGGCATCGAGGCCAAGATCGCCGAACTCAGCGAACGCGAGGTCGCCGCCCGCGACCGGCTGTCGCGCATGGACGTGCGCGCCCCCGTCGACGGCCTCGTCTACGACCTGCAGGTCCACACCATCGGCGGCATCATCGCCCCCGGCGCCAGCGTGATGTCGATCGTGCCCGAGGACGACGACCTCACCGTCGAGATCCGCATCCCGCCGGCCGACATCGACCGCATCGCTCCCGGCCAGGCCAGCCGCATGCGCTTCACCGCCTTCAACCAGCGCACCACCCCGGAACTCGACGGCCGGATCGACGTCGTCGCCGCCGCAACCGCCATCGACCGGGCAACCGGACAACCCTACTACCTCGCAACCGTCGAAATCACCGACCCGATCGAAAGGCTCGGCAACCGCAAGCTCATGCCAGGCATGCCCGTCGAAGTCTTCGTCCAGACCGACGAACGAACCGCTATCTCCTATATCAGCAAACCATTCACAGACCAGATGATGCGCGCATTCAGAGAAGAATGAACAGACAAAGCCGGCGACACCTGAAACGGTGCCCACCCCTCGCCCTTCGCCCTTCGCCTGCCCGGCGGCATCGTGCGGCCATTTTTCGCGWCAATTTAACAACTTGACTATGGCTGCGTGCGGCGCACAATCGGCAAGAAGTTCAGAAAGCACGCAAGGATTGTTGCCGAGATGAACGGTTCCAGCAGTCGACCTAGAAACAGCCTGCCCGCGCTCCTGCGGACCTGACCTTTCGCGTCCGGTTCACCGGTCCCAGCAGGCAGGCTCGGGATTGAAAGGTGAGCCATGCGGTCCCAAACCTTCCGCATTCACCAGCCCGCCCCCTCGGTTTGCCGACCGCGAGGACCGAATAGAACGGTGACGTCAGGACACGGCGCCACCACGCATGGACTTGTTCTCATTCGATAGGACGAGCTGTCAAAATGACCATGCATCATCCCGCCATGGAAGCCGTTCGCCGGTATCGCTATGCACCCAATCTATGGGATGCGTTTGCATTCGGCCTGCTCTTCGGCAGCCTTATTCTCATCATTCGCGGTGGACACGAGACGCTCGCGCCGCTCTCTTCCCTTGCGGCCTCGCCCGTTTCCCTCGATCCGGCCATGCTGCCGGAATACGCTTTGCGCACCACCATGCGCAT
This sequence comes from Ensifer sp. 2TAB8, assembly GCF_052115125.1. Classification (NCBI taxonomy): domain Bacteria; kingdom Pseudomonadati; phylum Pseudomonadota; class Alphaproteobacteria; order Hyphomicrobiales; family Rhizobiaceae; genus Ensifer; species Ensifer sp. 2TAB8. The sequence goes on from NZ_JBFRGB010000016.1 coordinate 37,167, forward strand.
GCTGGCGGCGATCACCGCCTCACTGGCCTTCACCTTCGTCTACGGGGCGCTCGCGGCCAAGAGCCGCCGTGCCGAGCTGGTGCTGATCCCGCTCCTCGACATCCTCCAGTCGGTGCCCGTGCTGGGATTTCTGTCTTTCACCGTTCTAGGGTTCATGTCCCTTTTCCCCGGGAACGTATTCGGTGTGGAGCTAGCAGCAATCTTCGCCATCTTCACCAGCCAGGCCTGGAACATGACCTTCAGCTTCTACCAGTCGCTGAAGACCGTCCCGGGCAACCTCGATGAGGCAGCACGCAGCTTTCGTCTTTCTGCATGGCAGCGCTTCTGGCGTCTTGAGGTCCCGTTTTCGATGCCGGGCCTTGTCTGGAACACGATGATGTCGATGTCGGGCGGGTGGTTCTTCGTCGTCGCGTCGGAAGCAATTTCAGTCGGCAACACGACCGTCACCCTGCCGGGCATAGGCTCCTATGTCGCGCTCGCCATCGCACAACAAGACCTTGCCGCCGTCGGCTGGGCGGTGACGACCATGCTCGCGGTGATCCTCATCTACGATCAATTCCTGTTCAGACCACTTGTGGCGTGGAGCGACAAGTTTCGCGTCGAACTTTCAGCAAGCGGAACGGCGCCCCGCTCATGGCTGTTGGATGTGGTTCGCAGAACGCAGTTGTTTCAAATTCTGCYTGCGCCTGTCGGAATGCTCTTCGCCCGCCTGCCGCAGCAGCGCCTTGCAATCCCCTCCGTCCTGCCGCCCCAACTCCACGGGGCCAAGGCGACGGCTTTCGGGGATCGCGTCTGGCTTGCGCTCGTCGCACTCGTTTCGGCTTATGCATTCTGGCTGATTGCCCGCTTCATCGGAACCGAGCTTGCCTTCCGCGATGTTGCATTGGTGCTGGGGCTCGGACTTCTGACCATGCTGCGCGTCATCGTCCTGATGGCGCTTGCCACACTGATCTGGGTCCCGATCGGGGTCTGGGTCGGGCTGAGGCCGCGGGTGGCCGAGCGCGTCCAGCCACTTGCACAGTTCCTGGCCGCGTTCCCGGCCAACATCGTCTTTCCGTTCGCCGTCGTCGGGATCGTCCACCTGGGGCTGAACCCGGACATCTGGCTGTCGCCGCTCATGGTGCTCGGCGCACAGTGGTACATCCTCTTCAACGTGATTGCCGGAGCGAGCGCCTTTCCGAACGATCTCAAGGAGGCGGCGGCAACCTTCCGCATCCATGGCTGGAACTGGTGGCGCAAGGTCATCCTGCCGGGGATCTTCCCCTATTACGTGACCGGTGCGATCACCGCGAGCGGCGGTTCCTGGAACGCGTCGATCGTCGCCGAGGTCGTTGGCTGGGGTGATACCACGCTCACGGCACATGGCCTTGGCGCCTACATCGCCGAAGCGACCAAGGCGGGCGACTATCCCCGCATCGTGCTCGGCATTGCCGTCATGTCGTTGTTCGTCATCCTGTTCAACCGTCTGCTCTGGCGTCCGCTCTACGCCTTTGCCGGCCGCCACCTGCGTCTCGACTGAGAGAGGTTTCCCACATGGCTTCGGTCGAAATCACAAAACCCCGCACCCACCTCACCAGCGAAAAGCTCGTCGAACTGGAAGGCGTGCGCCAGATCTATCACAAGAGCGACAGTCCCGACCTTGTCGCGCTCGACGACGTCGCGCTCTCGATCGGTGAAGGTGAAATCGTCGGACTGCTTGGGCGTTCAGGCTCCGGAAAGTCGACGCTGTTGCGTATCGTTTCCGGATTGATCGCGCCAACCACCGGCACGGTAATGTGGCGCGGCCTGCCCGTTACCGGCCCCTGCGAAGGCGTCGCAATGGTGTTCCAGAGTTTCGCACTCTTCCCCTGGCTGAGCGTGCTCGAGAATGTCGAGCTCGGGCTCGAGGCGCTTGGCGTTCCTGCGGCCGAACGGCGCCGCCGCGCGATCGATGCCATCGACCTGATCGGCCTCGACGGCTTCGAAAGTGCCTATCCCAAGGAGTTGTCCGGCGGTATGCGCCAACGCGCCGGCTTTGCCCGGGCGCTCGTCGTGCATCCACGCCTCATGCTCATGGACGAGCCCTTCTCGGCGCTGGATGTCCTGACCGCCGAAACGCTCCGCACCGACCTCATTGACCTCTGGATCGAGGGGCGGCTACCGATCAGGTCGATCCTGATGGTGACGCACAACATCGAGGAGGCCGTACTCATGTGTGATCGCATCCTGATCTTCTCCTCCAATCCGGGGCGCGTCGCTGCCGAGATCAAGGTCGACCTCGTCCACCCGCGTAACCGGCTCGATCCAGCCTTCCGGCAATTGGTCGACGACATCTATGCCCGGATGACGCAGCGTGCGCCGAAGGAAAAGATGGAGAAACATGCCGCAAGCGGCTTCGCCGGCGTTGGTATCGCCATGGCGCTGCCGCGCCTGTCGACCAACCGTCTTGCCGGTCTGTTGGAAGCGCTCGCCCTGCCGCCATACGACGGCAGAGCCGATCTCCCCGATCTCGCGTCCACGCTTCAGATGGAGGCGGGCGAACTGTTTTCGATCCTCGAAACGCTGCAACTGATGCGATTTGCCGAGCTGGAAGAGGGAGACGTGAAGCTGACGGAGGCTGGGCAAAACTTCGCCGGCGCCGAAGTCGATACCCGCAAGCGCCTGTTCGCTGAACATCTTCTCGCTTATGTGCCGCTCGCCGCCCTCATCCGGCGGGTGCTCGACGAGCGCCCGAGCCACCGCGCACCGTTCACGCGCTTTTCAGAGGAACTCGAAGACTACATGTCGGAGGAAAACGCCGAACACACGGTGCGTGCGGTCATTTCATGGGGCCGCTACGCCGAACTCTTCGGCTACGACGAAGAGTTGCGGCAATTCAATCTGGAGAACCCAAGCTGACGGTAGCCCCCGACGTTTCCATACAGCGACTTGGCAACCGAGTGGCACGGGCGCCGCGTTTCGCAGCGCCCGTGTTTACTCTATCGCATCATGGCCGCGACATTGCCGCCGTCGACGGTGATGACCGCGCCTGTGCTGGTGCGCGCCTTGGCGAGATGCACGAACGCGTCGGCGACATCCTTGGCGGCAACCTCGCGATGGACGAGGTTGCCGCGCATATAGGCATCCGGGGAAATGCCACGGGCGCGGCTGCGCTCCTCCACCATCTGGTCAGTCATGAGGCCGGTGCGGATGCGATCGGCATTGACGGCGTTCGACGTGATCCCGTCAGCGCCATGCTCGACCGCGTATTGCCGCATCAGCGCCATAAGTGCAGCTTTCGAGGTGCCGTAGGGACCGAAATCGGGCCCCGGGTTGACGGCTTGCTTGGACACGTTGAACACCAGCGCACCGCCGGTGCGTTGCGCCTTCATGATCTTTGTCGCAGTGCGCGCGATGTAGTGATGTCCCCAGAAGTTCAGCGCGAAGGCCTTCTGGAAAATCTCGTCGGGCACCTCGCTGATAGCGCCCTGGAAGGCGGCACCGGCATTGGAAATGACGATGTCGACGCCACCGAAGTGTTCGGCAACTCCGGCAAGGGCGGCTGCGACTGCTTCCGGTTTGGTCACGTCGCAGGCCAGGCCAAGTCCGCCAAGACGGGCAGCTTCCTTCTTCACCGCTGCTTCGGCGAGATCGAACAGTGCGATCTCAGCCCCTTCGGCACGCAACGCCTCGGCGATCGCGAGGCCCAGTCCGCCCGCGCCACCCGTCACCACCGCAACTTGCCGGCTGAGCGGTTTCTCCACCTGCTTCGTCAGTTTGACCTGCTCGAGCGACCAATACTCGATATCGAACAGATCCTCTTCTGAAAGCGCCTCGAAGCTTTCGATGCCTTCGGCATTGCGGATGACGTTGATCGTCGCCTCGGCGACGTCGGCGCCCACGCGCGCAGCCTTCTTGGTCGGCCCGGCGGCAAAGAGACCGATGCCGGATACGTAGAAAACGCGTGGCATGGGGTCCAGCATCGTCTTGTTGCCGCCGACGCGGGCATTGTTGCGGTCAAAGTAGGACCGGTACTCGGCGATATAGTCTGCCACCGCCGCACGGACGCTCTCCGCCCAGGCGGCCGTGTCGGCGGCCAACGGTGCAGGCAGAACAAGGCCAAAGCGCTTGATGTGAATGACATGTTCCGGCGTCGCATTGCCCCGCCGCGCCATGTCCGCGGCATTCTCGGCATTGCAGAATTCGAGCACGGCATCGCCTGCACGATGCTCCAAGACGAAGCGCTTCGGGGAGCCTTCGACACCCGTATCGATCGCAATTGCGCCACGCAGGATGGGGGCGATTTCGGCAGCGGTCGCGAGACCTGAAGGTTGCCTGACTTGAACGAAGGGCCGCGGATTACCCTTTGCAATGCGGCGCTCGGCCTTGTCGATCGCCGCGATCATCTTCTCGTAGGATTCGCGCGGGTCTTCAGACCAGGTAAAGATCCCGTGTTTCAAGAGGATCATGCCATCCGCAGTCGGGTCGGCGCGGTAGGCCTCGTCGCAAGCCTTGGCGAGGTCGAAGCCCGGCATGACATAGGGAATGATGATCGAATTGGGGAAGAGTTCGCGGACGATCTCCTCGCCATGCGGCTGGTTCGTCAACGAGACGATCGCGTTGGCATGGGTGTGGTCGATGTGCTTGAACGGCAGGTTGGCATGCAGGATCGCCTCCACCGACGGGTTGGGAGCGGCGGGATCAAGCAGCAATCGGCGCTGCAGCATGACCATGTCGTCATCGCTGAGCGTCGGGAACCCGACCATTGCCTGCAGCGGCTGCAGGCGGACGGCCGGCAGACCTGCCGGCTCGATCGTGCCCATGTCCCAACCGCTTCCCTTGACGCAAAGAACCGGAATTTCGGAACCGTCGAGGTCGACGTACGTGGTCTTCACCGAGGTGTTGCCGCCACCATGCAGCACCAGCTCGGCATCGGATCCGAGGAGGCGCGTCGTGTAAGTGCGGATCGCAAGGTCGCGGTTGATGCCGTTGCGCACATAGGTATCGACGACATTGGCATAGTCGGTCTCGGACCATCTCGACTTCATGAAAGGCTCCTCTGCTGCCGGCGCTCGCACATCCTCTGCTAAGGCTCCGGACAAAAATGGGTGTGGCACGACCGCTCCTGCCGCACCGCACACGGCTGACAGGGGAAGGCGCGCTTGGGAAGCATTGGGGGCGGCAACCGGCACGGACCGCGCCTGGAGGCCAGTTCCGATCCTGCGTTTGCCTCGGCCTCCTCTCAGGCACACGTCCGCATTCGCGGCGGACTGCCCAAGCGAGAATCCGATGTCGATTGTCCGTTGCAACGTGACACAAACAAATGACAACATAGAGTGTCAAATGTCAATTGACCTTTCGAATTTGTTTGACGTCAGAGGTTTTTCCGGTTTGAGGTGGCGCAAACGATATCAGGCGGAGTGAAGGATGACGGATAGCGGACGGGCAAGCTGGATGATCGGCGAAGGCAAATCGCTGCCGCCCGAGTTCGACGACGGCGTCGTATGGGCCGCATGGCTCTATTACGTCGATCAACTGACCCAGAGCGACATCGCCAAGATACTCGGCATGTCGCGCGCTACCATCGTCAACTACCTGCAAGAAGCGCGTGAGCGGGGGCTCGTTTCGATCCGCGTCAACACCGACATCGGCGGGCGTGTTGCAATTGCGCGAAAGCTCAAAGAGGCGTTCGGGCTTGAAGGTGCGCTGGTCATTCCAGCCGGCGAGCCGAGCTCGCTGGTCACGAGGCTCGGCGAAGCAGGCGCGCGCCTGCTTGCCGACATGGTGAAGGAAGGCGACACGATCGGCGTGGCCTGGGGGCGGACCGTGCTTGCCGTCGCCGACCAGATTTCGCTGGCAGAGCCCCTTGGCGGTCTTACGGTCGTCCAGGTGTCGGGCAGCTCGATCGCCAATCCCGAATTCTCGCCGGAATTCTGCACCTCGCTGATGTCGCAGCGGATTCATGCGCGGTGCGTCAACCTGCTTGCACCTGCCCTGCTCTCGACGCCGGAACTCAAGCGCTGGCTGCTTGCGGAACCTGTGCTCGTCAAGCAATTCGAGCTCATCCATTCCACCAATATCCTGGTCTTCGGCGTCGGCGACATCGGGCCTGACACGCTGATCCGTTCGGCGAATGTGGCAAGCCAGGAGGACTTCGATTCCTATCAGGCACACGGCGCTGTCGCTGTTCTGATCTGCCGTTTCATCGATGAAGCGGGCCGTCAGGTAAACGGCGAACTCGACGATCGCATGGTCGGCATCGAGCTCGATGAACTCGTGCGTATCCCGAGCCGGCTTTGCGTTGCCGGCGGCGCCAACAAGGTCGCCGCTATCCGCGCGACCATGAAAGGCGGCTATGCCACGCACCTCGTCACCGACACGGAAACCGCCGAGCTGCTGCTGGCGGAGGGCGCTTGAGGCGCTCGGAACGGAGCGCCTCAGGGATCGGCCTCAGTTCGCCTTGACGCGCGCCGTTCTCATGAATTCCAGCGTCGCCTCGAAGGAGGTGATGCCGGCATCGGACCCGAGACCCGTCGCCACCAGTGCCGCAGATGCCTGAGCGAACTTGAGCGAGGTTTCCGTGTCCATGCGGTGGTGCAGGCCGGCGATGAAGCCGGCATTGAAGGCGTCGCCGCAGCCGGTCGTATCGACGATATCAATCTCGAATGCCGGCAACTTCAGGCTCTTTCTCGCGGGGTCCATGAAGTAGACACCGTCGCCACCCAGCGTGAAGACGCAGTGTTGAACGCCGAGATCGGCGAAGAACAGTGCCGCATCCTCGGCCGTCTTGCGCCCGGAAATCAACATGGCTTCCTCTACGGAGGGCATGAAATAGTCGATGTAGGGGAAGAGCGGACGGATGAGGGAAAGTGTCTTCTCGCTGGCGCCGAGAAGGTCGAAGGTGACGGTCTTTCCCTTGCGCTTTGCTTCTTCGAGAAGCACACGGCTCGGCTCGCCGTCGAGGCGATCGAGCAGGCCCGTCCCGCCAAGGTGAACGATCGGCGCCATCGTCACGCGATCGAGCGCGTCGGGCGCGATTTCGAAATGGCCCGATGCGCCGCGGACGTGAAGCGCCGGCCTTTCGCCGTTGCGGCGAATATTAAGGATCGTCGCGGAGGTCGGAACACCCGGGAGCCGCTGCATTTCCGCCGTATCGACACCGAAGCGTTGAAGCGCCGAAATGACGAAATCGGCTTTTTCGTCGTCGCCGACAGCGCCGACGGCCAGGCAGGCGAGGCCGAGTTTCGCCAGGTCCACAACGGTGCCGCCGGCAGTACCGGCGACGGTCAGGCGGATTTCATCGATGAATTCGACATTGCCACCCGCAGGAATGCGGTCGACGGGGCGACCAAGGATGTCGAGTATGTAAAGTCCGATTACCGATACATCGTGCGCCATGCACTCAAACCTTTCTCTTGAAACATAGTAGTCAACCGACGTCGGCCCCAGCCGCCTTACCGGCGACCGCAGGCCGGGCCGTCATGATTGTTTGCCGCGGATCGAGAAGATGGCGCCGGCCAGAATGATGAAGATACCGACAATGACGAACTGCCAGGTGCTCGGAATGCCGACGAGGATGAGCACGTTGCTGACGAGTGTAATCAGGATCACACCCAGGAGCGTACCGACTACACTGCCTGAACCGCCCGTGATCCGCGCCCCGCCGAGAACAACGGCAGCGATAATCTCGAGCTCGGCGCCAGCGAGGTCGAACGGGTTGGCGAGGCGATTGCTGGAGACGTGAATGATCCCGGCAATGCCGGCAAGAAGCCCGGCATAGCCGAAGACGAAGATGTGAACCGTACGCAGATTGTAGCCGAGGCGCTGGGCGACATTGGCGTTGCCGCCAACGGCGTAGACAGCGCGGCCAATCAGGGTTCGTTCGAGGATCCACCAGGTGGCGAGGGACGCCACTGCCAGCACGAGCACGAAGGCCGGAAGGGTCGAAGTCGAACCGTTGTCGCTATGATGCGTGACGAGCGCAAGCTTTCCGAACGCGTCCATTGCCGCCGGAATGTTCATGAACAACGCTGTGCCGACAAAGGTGAGCAGGAAACTGCGGATCACATATTGCGTGCCGATCGTCACGATCAGCGACGGTGCTTTCAGCGTATGAACCAGGACGCCGTTCAGTGCGCCAAAGCATGCGCCGCCGACAGCGCCGAGCGCAAGGATCGCCAGGATCGGCATGTCCGGCACGACGTTCACGACCAGCATCGTGACGGCATACATGACGAAGGCGGCAACCGCCGTGAACGAGACATCGATGCCACCCGAGGCAAGGACGACGAGCACGCCGAGGGCGAAAAGACCGCGAACTACCGAAGCACGCAAGATGTCGAAGAGATTCGAGGTCTGCCAGAAGTCCGTATTGATCGCACCAACCGTGAGCGCGACTGCCACGATGAGGACCAACGTAAACACCGGCGGATGCCGCACGAGCCAAGTCCAGGCGCCGGCAATGGCCCCTGCACTGCCCGATCGGGGTTCAGCTGCGGAAAAGGTGGTTTCGGTCATTGCAGCCTCTTGATTGTATCGTCGGTGAGCGCGCGATAGAGGACATCTTCCGCCAAGCCTTCGGCGGTGAAGGTTTTGACGACGCGGCCCTTGCGCATGACCATGATGCGGTCGCAGTTCTGCAAAAGTTCGGGCAGGTCGTCGCTGATGATGATGACGCCCATGCCCTCGCCTGCAAGTCGCTGAATGATGCGGTAGATCGTGTCCTTGGAGCCGACGTCGACGCCGACGGTCGGGCCGTGAAGGATGAGAAGTTTCGGATTGATCGTCAGCCAGCGGCCGATAAGCACACGCTGCTGATTGCCGCCGGAAAGCGACTGGACCGGCTTGTCGACACCAGCCGAAGCGACCTGAAGATCGCCGACCGTTTGCTCGGCAAGCCTGCGGCTGCGTTGACCATCGAGGATCCCGAAGGCGTTTCGGAGCCGGTCGAGCACCGGCACCACGATATTGTCCCGGATCGATTGCGACAGGAACAAGCCTTCCGAGAGCCGGTCCTCCGGTACGTAACCAATGCCCGAGGCGATGGCGTCGGCGGGTCTCAGAAGGCGGATCTCTTTGCCCTCCAGGCGGACGCCGCCGCTTTCCGCTGACGACACGCCAGCGAGCGCAAGGGCCAATTCGTTGCGCCCGGAATCGAGCAGGCCGGTAATACCGACGATCTCGCCCTTTCGCAGCGAAAACGACACGTCCTCGAAGTAGCCGGATCGCGCCAAGCCTTCGATGTCGAGCAGCTTTTCACCGAGCGTGACCGCGGCGCGCTGGCGCGCGTCGTCAAGCACCTTGCCGGTCATCCAGAACGCGAGATCTGCCTTCGAGTGGGTGTCGACATCACATTCGGCAACTTTCTGGCCGTCGCGCATGATGATCGCGCGCCCACCGAGCGATTTGCATTCATCGAGCTTGTGGGTGACGAACAAGACCGCGACGCCCTTGGAGCGCAGGCGGTCGACGACGGCGATGAGGTTGTCGACCTCGTGTTTGGTGAGGGCCGTGGTCGGCTCGTCCATGATGACGAGACGGGCGTCGGATGCGATGGCGCGGGCGATCGCGATTAGTTGACGCGTTGCCATTGGCAATTCGTCCGTTCGCGTCGAAAGGAAGGTGCGGTTTGTCGGCAATCCCACAGCCGCAAGCGCGCGCTCGGCGGTCGCGCGCATCTTCGGTATGTCGAGCCGGCGCGCGAGCTTGCCCGAGGAAGCCACCAATTGCTGTGTCAGGCCGATATTCTCAGCAACTGAAAGGTTCGGGAGCAGCGAAAAGTCCTGGTAGACCGTCTCGATACCAGCAGCCAGAGCCGCCACGGGCGTCAGATCGGCAACCGTCTCACCGTCGATCAACAGGTCGCCGGCGTCCGCAGCCTGAGCCCCGGAAATGATCTTGATAAGCGTGCTTTTCCCACAGCCGTTTTCGCCCATCAGGTGATAGATGTTGCCGGCTTCAATTGAGAAGCTCACGCCCTTGAGCGCGCGTACCCCGCCGAAGTGCTTCTCGACGTTGCGCACCTCCAGAAACGGAGGCAAGGACTGCTGCCGCGGGTGCGGTTCGCTAGCACTGGGCTGAGGCTGCATGGATTTGTCCTGATGCTGCATGGATCGACGCTCTAAAGGAGTCCATCGCGCCGGAGCCGGCGCGATGGGATTGACCGGTTGAGCCGATCAGAACGGATATTTGCCGTAGTTCGACTTGTCGACRTCGACCCAGGCTTCGCCGACGACGATGATGCCATCGCCAGCACCCTTCTTGACCGCCACCTTTTCGTAGCCGGGAACGCCAAGGTCCATGCCGTCCTTGATCTCCTCACCCTTGATGACCATGTCCGCCACCTTGTTCATGACGTAGCCGGCGTCCTTCGGGTCCCAGAAGCTGATGCCATCAACGGCGCCGGATTCGAGATAGGAAGCGGTGTCCTTCGGCAAGCCGATGCCGAACACGCAGGTCTTGTCCTGGAGGCCGGCCTCTTCGACCGCGCGCCCGATGCCGATGACGTCGATCGCCGACCCGCCCTGGAAGCCCTTGATGTCGGGGTACTTGCGCAGAATTTCGCGCGCCTTCTCGTAGGCGCGATTGGCGTCATTGAAGGACTCGTTCTTCTCCGAGACGAGTTCCATTTCCGGGTACTTCTTGGCGTTCTCGGCGCCGCCGTCAGCCCACTGGACGTGCGTCAGGCTGCCGAGCGAGCCGACGAAAGACGTCCACTTCCCGGACTTGCCCATGCATTCGGCGATCTTCTCGTTGAACCGCGCTCCGAAAGCCTTGTTTTCGAATGCTTCGATGTCGACGAGGGTGTTCTTCATGCTATCGGCTTCGTGGGTCACGACCTTGATGCCGCGTTGGGCGGCACGCTTCAGCACGCCTTCGAGCGACGCCGCGTCCATCGGCACGACGGCGATGGCGCTGACCTTCTTGGCGACCAGATCCTCGATCAGACGTGCCTGCTGGGCAGCGTCGGCCTTGCCGGGGCCAATCTGGCTGGTGGCGACCGTATCGTTGTCGTTGCCATAGGCCGTCACGCCTTCGTTCATGCGCGTGAACCAGTTCTCGCCGGTGACCTTGACGACCGTGACGATGGACGGCTTTTCATCGGCCGAAGCGATCGCCGCACCCCAGATGGTGCTGAGCGCCACGGTGCAGGCGGCAAGCTTACGAAAATCAGACATAGTTCCTCCCATTGTGCCTTCGGGGAAAAGAGCCGCTGGCGTGCGAAGGCCCGCGCCGGCGTTGATGAGGAAGAGGGTTAGGTGCGGGCGAATCTCAGCCAGGCTTTGAAATCGAAGCCTGAGATCGCGATGAAGATGAGCAGGAGAACACCCCAGGCGAGATCCCGAAAGAAATTGGAGATGTTCATGAAGTTGAAGAGGCTCGATAGCATCTGCAGCGAAGTTGCCGAGAGCACTACGCAGATGACCCGTCCGTAGCCGCCCTCCGGGCGAACGCCCGCCATGACCGCAATGAGGATCGCGATGAGGACGTACGAACTGCCGTAATCCCATTTCATGCTCGACGTGCGTGCGGCGATCACGATCCCGGCCACCGACGCCAGCAGGCCGCACACCGTGTAGGTCACGAACAGAATCCGCTTTTCGCGAATGCCGGCGTAGCGTGCCGCCTTGGCATTGTTGCCGAGCAGAAGCAGGCGCTGTCCGAAGGGCGTGAAGCGCAGCACCACCCCAATGCCGAGCGCGACGACAAGGAAGAGCGCAAAGCATTGCGGAATACTGAGGATCGAGGCATTGCCGAAATCATCGAGCGGCTCGACATAGCCGAGGCTGAGCGCCGAACCATTTGTGAGGACGACGGCAAGCCCCGTGAAGAGCAACTGGGTGCCGAGCGTCGCAATGATCGGCGTCAATCCGAGCCGGGCGATCAGCAAGCCGTTCAGCATGCCGCCGACAAGGCCGATCGCAAGTGCCGCGCCGATGAAGCTCCACGTGAAGAGGAGCGGCGCATCGTCGGCGGAGATCGCATCACGCAGGAAGAAGTAGGCTGCAACACCGGAAAGGTTCGCCAGAGCGATGCCGGAGAGGTCAATGCCACCATTGCCGGACATCATGGCGAGCATCACCCCGAGGGCGAGGAAGCCGAGCTCGGGAACCTGCGAGGCCATCGACTGGAAGTTATAGAGCTCGACGAAGCTGGCGCCGACGAGCACCGCGCCGGCCACGACGGCGGCGACGTTGACGGTCGCCAGAAAGCCCAGCTGTCGATCCACCTGAAAAGCCAAGATCATTCCTCCCACCCTGGTGTCTGCGCAGCTTGAAACCGCTCCCTAGGCCGGCGATTTTTGCTCCTGTCTCCCCTGAAGCAACCGGCTTAAGTGGCGTTCGTTACGCACATTTGACATTTGCCAGCGATAGGTGTGTTTTGTCAACAGCCTTCTTCACGTTCCCCGATCGCAGCGTGAGACTTGGGGGAGAATGGCGGGAAACAGCTTCTTCTGGACCGTCTGGCCTTATGGCTTGGCTACGGTGTCGAACCGTTACACAGTCGGCTCCACGAGACGTTCCGGGGCCGGCATACCAAGCAGCATCAACGAAGCCTAAAGACGCGAATTTCAAGCGAATTGAATGTCGCCCTGACAGCTGAGACTCGTCGGCGCCAAGTCGGAACGTCGCTTATTCACGCCGCATGGGATGATCTGCGAAAAGGGGATGCGGGCAGCTCGTTCTGAGCGCCAATCCGGCAGCAGCGCCGGCGCACCCGATCTGGGGCGCACACGGCTACGTGCCGCCTCTCCGGTACAGTGCGTTCGCAATCTCCATAAGAGCGAAGAAGCACCGGCGCGTCACGACGACAGGTTCACGTGAGTGGAAGGATGTCAAAATCAATCCAGAAAAGGAACCATGTACAATGGCTTAGGCCGACCTCCTCATGTCCTTTGCCAGGCGAGAACGGCGTGAGAACCGAATGAACTGCCGCGCCCGCCCGGTGACGGACGCGGCTTTGATTGCGCCCTAAGATCCCGCCAGTTCCTTGAGGCTCCGCTCGACGATATCGAACATCTCGTCGACCTCCGTCCTGGTGATGATCATCGGCGGGCAGAAGGCAATCGCGTCGCCGATGTTGCGTGAAATCAGGCCGTTCTTCTGCAACAGGGCCGCCGCCCTGGCGCCCATCGTTCCCGTCGGCGCGCCGTCGGCGGCCTCCAGTTCCAGGGCCCCGATCAGCCCGACACCGCGTGCTTCGACGGCAAGGGGATGCCGCTCCAGTGCGTTGAGGCGCTCGAGAAAATGTGGTGCCAGCCGGCGCACGTTTCCGACGAGATCGCGCTCCTCGATGATCGCCAGGTTCTCCAGCGAAACGGCGGCGGCGACGGGATGGCCGCTTGCCGTGTAACCGTGGCCGAGCACGCCGATCCGGTCTGCCTCGCAAGCGATCGGCTCAAAGACGCGCTCGTTGATCATCAGCGCCGAGATCGGCTGGTAAGACGAGGAGAGCTGCTTGGAGACCGTCATGATATCGGGGCGCAGCCCATAGGTTTCCGAGCCGAACATGTTGCCGGTCCGGCCGAACCCGCAGATCACTTCGTCGGCGATGAGCAGAATGTCGTGGCGGTCGAGCACTTCCTGGATGGCGGCCCAATAGCCTTCCGGCGGTACGATGACGCCGCCGGCGCCCATCACTGGTTCGCCGATGAAGGCGGCGATCGTTTCCGGTCCCTCCTCAAGAATCATCGCCTCCAGCTCCTCGGCGCAGCAGCGCGAGAAGGCAAGCTCGTCCTGGCCCGGTTCCGCTCCCGTTCGATAGTCCGGGCAGGTAGTGTGCAGGATATTCGGGAACGGTAAATCGAAGGAACGATGATTGTTTGGCAGACCCGTCAGACTGGCGCTCAGCGCCGTCACGCCGTGATAGCCCTTGATTCGTGAGATGATCTTCTTCTTCTCAGGTCTGCCGAGCGCGTTCGAACGGTACCACACGAGCTTGATCGCCGTGTCGTTCGCCTCCGACCCGGAATTGGCGAAATAGACCTTAGACATCGGTACGGGCGCCAGCGATACCAGCTTCTCCGCCAGATCGGCAACGGGCCCGTGCGACTTCTGCGAGAAGGTGTGGTAGTAGGGCAATTGGCTCAGCTGCTTGCGCGCAGCCTCGACCAGGCGTTTCTCGCCGAAGCCGACGGCGACGCTCCAGAGCCCTGCCATGCCCTCGATGTAGCGCTTGCCGCTGTTGTCGAAGACATGGATGCCCTCCCCCCGCTCGATCACCATCGGCCCTTCGCGTTCCAGGCGTCGGGGATTGGTGTAGGAATGGAGGTGATACGCCATGTCCCGCGCTTCGGTGGAATTTGGCTGTGCGGTCATTGGCGTCTCCCTGCTGCAATTTCAAAGCGTGATATCATAGGTAATCCAATCGGTGCGTGACGCGACACGATCATAAAGCGTTCGTGCACGATAATTGTTGTCGCGTGTGATCCAGCGGACGACGTTCCAGCCGCGGTCCCGCCCGATCTCGGCGACGGCGCGGATCAGTGCAGGGGCTGCACCGCTACCACGGGCCTCGGGTACAACGAAGAGATCGTCGAGAAAGCCGCCGCGCGCGGCGAATAACGGCCGGATGTATTCGCGAAAATGTGTCAGGCCGACCGGGCGGCCAGTGCCATCGAGCGCAAGCCGGCATTCAAGCCGGCCGTCGCAGATCCAGCCCCAGACCCGATCACGCATTTCGTCGGTCTGCTCGACGCCATAGTAGCTGGCAAACCCCGCGTGGAGCTCGTTCCACGCGGACCTGTCGCCCTCAGCTGCGGCGACGATCGTGATATCACCCATTGTTACCCCCGACCCTGGGTGGGCGAACCGCCCACCCGCCAGCCATTTTCGACACTATTGCCAGGCAGCCGCCGAACGCTTGCGATACATCTCCCGGAACTGATCGGTGGAGACCGGCAGCAGATCGCCGCTGTCCCAGTCGAGGATGACCGCGTAGCGACGCACGGCGTCCAATGCATCGATGTCGCCGGCCTTGAACCGCCTGGAGACATCCTCCGGATCAGCCGCCAGCCAATCGTTGCGTTCGGCGCGGATCTGCCGACGCAAGGCAACGGTCGCATCCTTGTCGATCTCATAGGTGCAGATTTCCGGATCGATCGGCTGAATGACGACGCCGTAGTCCTTGGCTGCGCGTTCGACCGAGACATAGTTGTCGATGACATCCTCCAGCACGCGCTTCGGATCGCGTTCCAGCGGATCACCGAAACCACCGCCGCCGGCGGTCGGACGGGAGAAGACATCGCCTGGTTCGATCGCCACATCCGAGAAGGTCGCGCCGAGCCACTCCTTTTTTCCGCTCGCCGCGCGCGTCAGCGTCAGCCCGTGCGGTATCGACGGCAGGCCGCCCTCGATACCCCAGACGATCGCCCTCTCGCGGTCGCAGATATAGGAGATCACCGTGCTCTCCGCCTCGAGCATGCGCGAAGTCTTCAGCACCCCGGCTCCGCCCCGCCATTTGCCTGGTCCGGCAGAATCCTTGAGCACCTCGAACTCGGTCGTCAGGATCGGGTTCGCCCTTTCCTGTCCTTCCACCGGCTGGGCCATCAGTCCCGTGCCGAAGCAGGCGGTGGTGACATTGCAGCCGTCCTTGCCGTTGCGCCCGCCCCAACCACCGGGCAGCCAGTCATAAAACATGAAGATCGGCTTTTCTTTCGCCCGGGCATCGCGCCCACCGGTCAGGAGATATTCGAGGTTGAAGGCGCAGGCGATGGCCCGCTCCGGAATGATCTTCGACCAGATCTCGTAGATCGCGTTCATGATCTTCTCGAAGGGCATCAGGAAGCCGGTGACCGCCACCGGCCATTTCGCATCGACGATAGAACCTTCCGGGGCGATGATCTCAAAGACGCGATAAAAGCCGCTGTTGAGCGGAAGGTCCGGGAAGAACGTCTTCATGCCCGCAGCGACCGCCGAGAAGGTGGCGCCGAAGGCCGAATTGTAGATGGACCCGATCGTCGGGTGGCTGCCGGTGAAATCGTAGATCGCCCGGTCGCCCTTGATCGTCAGCTTGACCTTGATCGGGATCATGCCCTCGCTGCCGGCCGGATCGCGGTCGATGAAGTCCTGCGTTTCCCAGGTCCCGTCGGGCAGCGCTGCGATGCGCTGGCGCATGGCGCGTTCGACATAGTCCTGCACGGCACCGAGGCCCTGCTTCACGGTGCCTTCACCGTATTTGCCGACCAGACGAAGGATTTCGCGTTCGCAGACCTGCGTCGCCTGCGCCTGGGCGTGAATGTCGCCGATGATCGAGGCCGGATCGCGCGTGTTCGAAGCGATGAGGTTGGCGACGTCCTTGCAGAACCGGCCGCGATCAAAGAGGCGGATAGGCGTGATGCGCATGCCTTCCTTGAACATTTCCTTCGCTGCCACGTCGAAGGAGCCCGGCACGCTGCCACCGAGGTCCGACCAGTGGCCGTTAGACTGGCTGAAGGCGATGATACGGCCGTCGACGAAAATCGGACGGATCAGACGCACGTCGTTGAAATGCGTGCCGCCGGCGTAAGGATCATTGATGGCATAGACGTCGCCCGGATGCATGTCGCCGTCGAAGGCGCGGATGACGTCCTTGCAGGTGAAATGTAGCGTGCCGACATGCACCGCGATGTCCTGGTTTCCCTGTGCAGCCGAATTGCCCTCGGCATCGTGCAGCGCGCTGGAGAAATCGCGGTTGTAGATGACGAAGGAATAGCAGGTCCTCAATATCTGCTCTGCCATCTGGTCGACGCTGGTGATGAAGGAATTCTTCAGCACCTCGAAGGTTACGGGGTCAAGGCTCTGCAGTTCAGACATTCTTCTCACCTTCGATACGGATGATGATGTTGTGGAACTGGTCGACTTCGGCGCGTGTGTCCGGTGGAATGACGACCGTGGAATCGAGCTGTTCGACGATGGCGGGCCCGGCGAGAACAAGCCCGGCCGGCAGGGTTTCGCGCTCGTAGACCGGTGTATCCAGGCCACGTTCGCCATCGAACCAGACCATGCGCCGCGTCTTCGGCTCGGGCACGATGCCCGTCGGCTCGTGGCGTGCGAGCGTCGCCTTCGGCACCAAGCCGATCGCCTTCAGATTGATGCGGAAGAGGCTGACCGGCGTTTCGTCGCGGCGGAAGTTGTATTCGCGTTCGTGTTCGCGATGGAAGGCTTCGACGAGCGTCGCTATCTCCGTCATGCCCGAAGAGGCGGAAACCGCGAGCGACCGCCATTGGCCGAGATACATCATGTCGATGCTGCGCTGGAGCACGACATCCTTTTCAGCGACGCCCTCATGGGCAAGCCGATCGAGCGCCTCCTTTTCGAGGCGGAGAAAGGCTGCCTCGATCGCCGCAGGATCGGCATCGGCCGCCGCCTTCAGGTAGCTCTCCGAGAAGTCGTGCTGCATGTCGACGAGCAGGCAGCCGAGCGCCGAGGTCACACCGGGATTGGGCGGCACGATAACGGCGGGGATCGAGAGCTCGCGCGCAATCGCCGCCCCGTGAAGCGCGCCTGCGCCACCGAAGGCGACGAGCGCAAAGTCGCGCGGGTCATAGCCGCGGCTGATGGAGATTAGCCGCACGGCATCGGACATGTTGGCATTGGCGACACGGATGATCGCGTCCGCGGCTTCGTGCACACCGAGACCGAAGGGCTCGGCCACGCCCTCCTTGACAGCAACCTCTGCCAGCCCCGCATCAAGCGTGATCTTGCCCCCGGCCAGACTGGTGCCCAGGCGACCGAGGACGACATTGGCATCGGTGTTGGTCGGCTGTTTGTTGCCCTTGCCATAACAAGCCGGACCCGGGTTTGCGCCGGCCGATTGGGGGCCGTTGCGCAACGAACCCGCCTCATCCGTCCAGGCAAGCGATCCGCCGCCAGCACCAATCGTCAGCACCTCGATCGAAGAGAAGCGGATCGGGTAGCCGAATTCGATGAACCAGTCTTTCGTCACCCGCGACTGGCCATCATAGGCAAGCGACACATCGGTCGACGTGCCACCCATGTCGAGACCGATCGAGTTCTTGAAGCCGCAGAGTTCGGCGATGTATTTGCTGGCAATCGCGCCGGCAGCGATACCGGATCCGGCGAGCCGGGCGGCGAAGTCCTCCACACTCTTCGGCGTCATCACGCCACCGCCGGTATGGAGCAGCAGGAGGTCGCGCTGGTAGCCGTCCGCGGCAAGGCGCTTGCCGAGCCTGGAGGTATAGTCGACGACCACCGGGCTCAGTGCCGCATTGGCCACGGTGGTCGAAAAGCGCTCGTGCTCGAAGATCTCCGGCAGCACTTCCGACGAGGTCGAGACCGGCACGCCGGGCATCACCTCGATCAGGATCTCCTTCATCCGCCGCTCGTTCTCGCCATTCATGAAGGCGTTCATGAAGCAGACCGCGACGGCGGCGACGTTGCGGCGCTTGAGGATACGGGCGACCTCGCGGGCTTCCTCCTCGTCGAGCGGCGTCACGACCTCCCCCTGCGCATCGACGCGCTCCGAAACAACGAGCCTGTCGCGCCTGGGCACATAGGGTGGAACGACATCCTTGTAGGTATCCCAGAGGTCTTCCTTGTTGGCGCGCCGGATCTCGATGACGTCGCGGAAGCCTCTCGTCGAGACCATGGCCGTGCGCGGCAGCCGCCGCGTGATCAGGGCGTTCGTGGCAACGGTGGTGCCGTGCGAAAACAGCGCCACCTTCTTGAGATCAATGCCAGCCTTTTCCACACCCGACATGATGCCATCGATGGGATCGACCGAGGATGAAGTCTTCTCTACCCGGATGAGACCCGTCGTCTCGTCCATGATGCAAATGTCGGTGAAGGTGCCGCCGACATCGACCGCTACACGAAGGTTCTGCAAGTTCCGTCTCCTGTCTCGAAAGTAGAAATCGGGCAAGGCTTCGCCGTCGGCCGAAAGCGGCCGCGGCAAGCGCTGCAGTGTTGGTGGTCGTTGCGAGCGTTTCCGTTCAGGAAGAAGTTCTTGGAAACGCTCTATCTCTTTGTTTTCACGCAATTCCAGGCGCGAGACCGCGGCGCACTTTGGCTGGATTTGCTGTCCTGATCACCCTGTCGCGACGGTGCGCGCCATCAGGTATCGCTCGCGTGCCTCGGTCGGGCTGAGACCGAAATGCGCCTTGTAATGGCGGCTGAGTTGGGCGTGGTCGCCGAAGCCCAATGCATAGGCAATCTCTGAAACCAGCTTGCGGCAGGCGGGATCCCGAAGCATTTCGTCGCAACGCAACAGCCGCTGCAGCCGGATCCAATGGCAGACGGAGGTCCCCTGCTGCTTCATGAGCTGGTGCAGATAGCGCACCGAGATACCGCACGCCTCGGCAATGGTCTGTGGTCCAAGATCAGCCCTGGCGAGATTGGCCCGCACGAAGCCTTCGACACGGTGAAGGTGGCCGAGCTGAACCGATGTCGCATCGGACATCAGCATGCGCTCGTCCGATGTCAGCGACATCGCCAGGATGTCGACGAGGTGCTTGCCGGTCATGTCGCGAGCCGATGCGTCCATTTCGACGAGCCGCGGCGCAATCAGGCGGATCATGTCGACGAAGAGGGCACCGGTGCCGCGGGTGGAATCGAAGCTCAGCGAGGCAATGCGCTCAGGCAGGCCCACGCGGGGGCGCAGCGCGACGATCGGCACTTTCAGCACCCAAAGGGTGTTCTTCGCACTATAGCTGAATTCATAGGGCAGATGGCTGCGCTCGACCAGGAAGGCGCCGGGTTTGCAGGTCACGGCCTTGCCGCTCTGCTCGAAACTGATCTCCGCCTTCTCCGGCACCGTGATCAGGTAGCTCTCCTCACGCTCGTGCAGAAGATGCCGTTTTTGTCGGCGATAAAGCAGACCATCAGATTCCAGCCGCGACAGCGAGACGGCACCGAGATCCCAGACGTTAAGCTCGCCGGAGAACTCCTGCGCGTTCTGGAAACGCAGGTCGAGCGGGAAATAGGTGCTCGACACGGCCTCGTCCCAATAACGCTTGCGTTCGAACGCAGCGGTGCCTGCCGTGGAATAACTCACGTCCATGCGAAGCTCCCATCAAGTCCAACGGCCCGTCGCGCGGCTGTTCCCTTTGTGCCAAGCGCTGCCGATCTCGGTCGTTCTCCGATCCCACCGGCCTTCGTTTCGCGACATCTTTCGTGTCTTGCGCGTGAGGCTTTCGCGAGGATCTCCTGCAAAATGCTACAGCGACCTTTGCCCATCTCATAAGGCGCGTTGCGCTGTAGGGTCAGTTAACTACGGCTTCGGTGGCCCGGCTAGTCGCAAAGTGCGCTCGCTCTTGTCGGTGGGCGTAGTGCAAAAGCCCGCCAGTCCACCGGTATCAGCCCGCACACACCACCTCTTCCGCAGCCAGCGCCACGGATAGAAGATGCGTATCGTGGTGCGGCAGAGCCGAGAGCAGAAGGCCAACCGGCATACCCGCTTCGCCGGTGCCACAGGGCAGCGACACGCCACACCAATCGAGGAAATTGCCGATCAATGTGTTGCGCAGCGTCCTGGCGTTGGTCTCGACAAACAAGGCGTCATCCGCTTCGAGCGGCGCCGTTGGGGGCGCAACGTGCGCAACCGTCGGATAGGCGATGATCTCGCTCGGGCCGACCGACGCCGAGACCTCGGCGATTAACCGGTCGCGGGCGTCAAGGATTGCGATATAGTCGGAGAGTGCGATCTTTTCCCCAAGCCGAGCCCGAGTAACGACGCGCCTGTCCATGGACGCGGCGTCGGAGCCTTCAAGCCTGGAGCGATGCAGGGCGAACGCTTCGGCGGTCACCAGGGGGCCGTGCGCAGCCATGATCTCGAAGATGCGCGTGAAAGCCGGAAACGCCTGACGCCTGACCCGTGCGCCCACCCGTTCGAGCCGCGACAGCACGTCTTCGAAGGCCGCGACCACTCCGTCTTCCGCACCATCGAACACGACATTGGTCGGCACGACGATCGAAAGTCCCTCAAGGCTGCCCCTGCGCACCTCCGATGCGGAAAGCCCGCGCATCGCGGCATCAACCCAGACGGCATCCTGTACCGTGCGGCAGAGAGGCCCAAGCGAATCGAGGCTTTTTGCCAGGGGAAAGACCCCGTGCATCGAATAGCGGCCGCGTGTCGCCTTGTAACCGACGATGCCGTTCAGCGCCGCCGGAATGCGGATGGATCCGCCGGTGTCGGTGCCGATCGAGACCGGCACGAGGCCCGCGGCAACCGCAACGCCCGAGCCCGAGGACGATCCGCCGGGCACGCGCTCTACGTCTTCGGCGCGCGGATTGCGCGGCGTACCGTAATGCGGATTGAGCCCGAGACCGGAGAAAGCGAATTCGCTCATGTTGACCCGCCCGACACTGACCATGCCGGCCTTGTCGAGAGCAGCGACGACGGCCGCATCCTCAGTGACCGCCGGATCATCCTTCAGCACGATCGAGCCGGCGGTGGTCGGCAGGCCCTTGATCGCGAAAAGATCCTTCCAGGCGACCGGGATACCGTCGAGAAGGCCGAGTGAACGGCCAGACCAAAGCCGCATGTGCGATGCCTCGGCCTCCCGCATCGCCCGCTCAGGCGTGACGATCGTGAAGATCGCCTGGTCAGCATGGTCCCGTATCCGTCCCAGCGTCCATTCGGCGAGCGCGCGTGGGTCCAGCGCACCGGATTGTAACAAGACGGAAAGCTGCGCAATCGAGCGCTCGCCCAAATCCTGCATTATTGGCTCCTTCCATAGCGCATTTCTCGAAAGGCAAGGAGTTACACTCCGTCAATAAATACGCAAAAACAAAACGATAAAGTTGTTTCCTGCAGTTCCACCAGAACCGCAAACGCGTTATCGTTCCACAAGCTGCATCCAGCGACGAACCAGATAATTGTGTTCGTCCATCGTCGTGTTCCAAACGGCAATGCAATTGGCGCGCTGCCAATAGGAGCCACCGCTGCGCACCGAGCCCGCCTTGATGCGGATCGTGCCATCCGGCCCCGGCAGGTCTTCCGCCGCCGGCAGCCCCCCATACCAATAGTCCCACTCCGCCGCCGACATGAATGCCCGCGAGCGCTCGGGTGTCGAGATGTAGTAGCCTTGCCGCGCAACCACGGCTCCCGGCCATCCGGAAATCCACCAGTTGAGATACTCGTAGGCGACGTCGAGCATGCGCCCGGAGAGATGGCGCGCGAGGCATAGTCCCCCGTGCCAGGCGCGGTAGCCTTCGGCGGGTACTGCCTGCTCGACCGGCACACCCTGGCCATTGAGGATGTTGATGCCGGTCGACCACATGCTCTGGATGTCCGTTTCGCCGCGCAACATCAGGCGGGCCGCATCCTCCGCGGTGCGCCAGAAGGCGCGGAAGTAGCCATCCTTCTTGCGCTCCTCGAGAAGCCCGATCAGGCGATCGATCTCATCGACACTCATGCTGCCGATATTGTCGAAACTCATGAGGCCGGCGGCTTGAGCCGCGAGCGCTGCATCGAAGATACCGATTGCCGGCTCGTCGACCAGTGCGGCGCGACCAGCCCAGCGCTCGTCCAGCAGTGCCGCCCAACTGTTCATAGCAACCGCGTTGGGCGCCACATCCGTGCGATAGGCGAAGCTGTCGAAGTTATGGGTCGTCGGCAACATCGAGATCGACGTCGACTGCGCATCGCCCAATTCCAGATTGGGCTGGACGAAGAGCTTCTTGACCGGCGCGTCCCCCTGCCCCAGCCGCGCATTTGGCCCGATATGCCCGGTCTTCGTCAGATCGTTGATTTCGTCCCAGAGCGCAATCCGCCCGGTGCTGATCGGCTGGATCGCCCGCCAGTACCAGACAATGTCGAGATTGTGGAAGCACTGGTCGTAGATGTCGTAGCTGTCCGGCTCCTGCGCCGCCTTGTGCTGGGTCGTGAGGAAGTCGTTGTTGTCGAACACCACCTCAATGCCGAGGTCCTCTTCGGCGCGCAGCCGCAGTTCCTCAAGCAGGGAAATCGCCGTACCGAGCACCCGGAGCTTCGGCCGCCCGGCCAGATGCAGGGCGGGCGTGGCGACGGTCGATTGATCAGGCTTGTGCTTGCTCATGGGGACGAAAGGCGTTCCTGCAAAACCGGTTCTTCGGCAACACCCGGGGCGAATGCGGGCGACCGATCGAGCGCGAATGCCTCGAACGACCGTTTGAGCAGTCCGACATCGAGACCGTCAACGATAAAGACGATGCGCGAGCGGCGATCCTCATCCGGCCAGCGCTCCATGTGGACAGGCGTATGCACCAGATGTTGAACGCCGTGGATGGCGACAGGGCGCTCCTCCCCCGCGATATTGAGGATGCCCTTGACCCGGAGAACCCGTTCGCCGTGGCGATTGAGGAGCATCGTCAGCCAGAGGCCGAAAGCGGTCCAATCCACCGCCCTTTCGACCGTCATCACGAATGAGGTCACTGCGGAGGCATGCGCGGTACCGTCAGCCGTTGTCAGAATCGTCGGCGCATCGCAATAAAAACCGCTCGCCGACTGCAGGCCGTTCGCGCGCAACGTCGGCCGTTCGTCGATGAGAGCGGCAAGGTCGATGTCCGGTTCGCCAGCCAGCACCAGTGGCGCATCCGGATTGATGATCCGCAATTTGTCCGACAGTGCCGCGACAGTGCCGGCATCGGTCAGATCCGACTTGGTGACGACCAGGCGATCGGCGACCGCAGCCTGGCGGTTGGATTCGACGTAGGTTTCGAGCTGCGTCAGGCCGTTGACGGCATCGACCGTGGTAATGACGTTTCCCGGCCGGAAGTGATGGCGCAATACCGGATCCGCCTTGATCGTTGACAGCACCGGAAATGGATCGGCGAGCCCAGTGCTTTCGACGACAATCCGCCGGAACGGCGGCACGAGCCCGCGCTCGCGTTTGGAATGCAGGTCCCTGATGGCGTCGGCGAGTTCGCCGCGGACGGTGCAGCAGAGGCAACCGGACTGCAGAAGCACCATGGTGTCGTCGATACGCTCGACCAGATGGTGGTCGAGACCGACTTCGCCGAACTCGTTGATGAGCACCGCGGCGTCGCTGAGCGCCGGGTCGGCAAGCAGCCGCGACAGCAGCGTCGTCTTGCCCGATCCGAGGAAGCCGGTCAAAAGGTTGATGGGCGTGAGCAGCGGTATCTCCTCGGCCATCACATTTCCTCCGCCACGGCAATGAAGGCAGGATCGAGCGGATCGCAGACCCGGCCGCAGAGCCGTTCGGCCGCCGGCCACAAATGGCCGAGATCCTCGATGATCTCGCTCTTGCCGGTCCGCGTCGACAGCACGAAGGATGCGCCTTGCCAATCGGCAAGTGTCAGGCCGAAGCGCGCAAGCATCGTGTTGGCGATGCGCACACGGTTCGCGCGTTCACGCCGGCGATCTATCCGCTCGACATTGCGGGTGAAGACACCGGGTCGCGCCACGGCGTCCGCCCAATGTTCGTTGCCGCCGAGGATGCCGCAAAGGGAACACATGATGCTGTCCGTTCAAAATGTCTAAAGGGGGCGGCAAACCGCCCCCTTGGGCTGGTTATTTCTTGCGCGGGAAGCGCTTGGCGAAATCGTCGGCGATCTCGTTCATCGTCACGAACTTCACGCCCGGATGCTTGATCATGTGGGCATAGAGCCTCTCGAGCATCATCAGAACCTGCGGGCGTCCGGCGACATCCGGGTGAATGGTAATCGGAAACACCGCATAGTCCATCTCGCGATAGACCCAGTCGAACTGGTCGCGCCAGATCTGCTCGATATCGTGCGGATTGACGAAGCCGTGGCTGTTCGGCGACTTCTTGATGAACATCATCGGGGGCAGATCATCGAGATACCAGGAGGCCGGGATTTCGATCAGATCGGTTTCCTTGCCGCGCGTGAGCGGCACCATCCAGTCCGATGGCTTCTTCGAATAGTCGATCTTGGTCCACTTGTCGCCGACACGCACATAATAGGGCGTGAAGTCGTTGTGCATCAGCGAGTGGTCGTACTTGATGCCACGTTCAAGCAGCAGCTCGTTGGTAACGTTGGAGAACTCCCACCAGGGGGCGACATAGCCGGTCGGCCGCTTGCCCGACAGTTTGGTGACGAGCTCGATGCACTTGTCGAGCACTTCGATTTCCTGCTCGCGGGTCATGGCGATCGGGTTTTCGTGGGTGTAGCCGTGAATACCGATCTCGTGTCCGGCATCGGCGACCGCCTGCATCTGTTCCGGGAAGGTCTCGATCGAGTGCCCGGGGATGAACCAGGTGGTCTTGATGCCGAAACGTTCGAACAGCTTCAGCAACCGCGGACTGCCGACCTCGCCGGCAAAAAGACCGCGCGAGATATCGTCCGGCGAATCCTCGCCCCCGTAGGATCCGAGCCAGCCGGCAACCGCATCGACGTCGATGCCGAAGCTGCAGAGGATTTCCTTGGCCATGGTATGTCTCCTTCGTGTTTTTCGTTCAAAAAGTCAGGCTGGGATGACGGTTGCTTCGCCCGGCTGCCAGCTCAGAAGAATGTCGGCACCGACGGGGAAGGCGTCGGGCTGGTACTTGTCGACATGGGCCTCCAGCGAGACGGTGCGTCCGTCCGGAAGTGCCGCCGTCAGATGCGAAACATGACCGACGACGTCGAAGCGCCGCACGTTGGCGCCGACGACGTTGCCACCGTAGTTCGCGGCGATACGGTCGCGGTCGACACGTGCGGCTGCGTGAACCTCGATCGCCTCTGCCGGAATGACGATGTTGACGCGAGACCGGCCGGCGAAGGCGCCATTGGCGCGTCCGGACAATTGGCCGACGGCAGTCGACACCAGAGCCCGCTCGCCGGAGGCACCATCCACCTCGCCATCGAAGATGGTGTTGTTGCCGATGAACTGGGCGACGAAGGCCGTATTCGGCCGTGTATAAAGCTGATGCGGCGGGCTGATCTGCTCGACCCGCCCCTGGTTCATGACGACGATCCGATCCGACAGGGCAAGCGCTTCGGATTGGGCATGCGTGACAAAGATGAAGGTCACGCCGAGCGTCTTCTGCAGCAGCTTGAGCTCGTTCTGGATCGCCTTGCGCAAATTGGCGTCGAGCGCGCCGAGCGGTTCGTCGAGCAGCAGAATGTCGGGCTCGACCACCAGGCCGCGCGCCAGAGCGATGCGTTGCCGCTGGCCGCCGGAGAGCCGGTCGGGCTTCTTATCGGCAATGTCTTCCAGGCCAAGTGTCGCCAGGATGCGGTCGACCTTCGCGTCACGTTCCGCCTTGGCCATGCCTTTCACCTCCAGACCGTAGCCGACGTTGCGGCGCACCGTCATGTGCGGAAAAAGCGCGTAGCTCTGGAAGATCATCGAGGTCGGCCGATGCTCGGGCCGCACGTCGTTCATCCGCTTGCCCTTGATCAGCATGTCGCCGGAGGAGATCGCCTCGAAACCGGCGATCATCCTGAGCGTCGTCGTCTTGCCGCAGCCGGAGGGGCCGAGGAACGCGATGAACTCGCCCTTGGCGACGGACAGGTTGAAGTCGATCACGGCAGGCGTGCCGTTGTCATAGACCTTGCCGACATTGTTGAGTTCGAGGTCGAAGATCATCGTGGCTCTCCGGAGCTTGTCTGAAATCGCGGCTATCCGGCGCATGGCCCCGGCCATCCCGACCGGTTCGTATGTGAGACGACCGGGTGGTCGCTCGGGGCCATGCGCCATGTCTCAAAAGCCGGGCGGCGCGCCGCCCGGCGTGTTCGATCAGGCGTTCAGGAACTCGTCCCACTTCTGGATCAGGTGGTCGTATTCATCCGGCCACTGGTGCCAGTAGGCGACGTTCTTGGCGCGCTCCTCGAGCGAGCCGCCGTCACGCAGGTCGCCTTCCTTGATGCCGCGCTCCGCAGCACCGACCCAGGGCTTGCCCTCGTACCAGAAGGCGTATTTTTCCGGCGCCATGACGTTCTTGATGTTGGTCGAGGGCGAATAGTAGCCCTGTTCCGAAACGGTGATGCCCGGTTCGCCAGAGAGCCAATAGTCGGCATAGGCGATGACGGCTTCCTTGTTCGTCGTGCCGGCGATCATCGCAGGCCCGATCGCCCAGCCGCGATAGCCTTCCTTCGGCACGGCATAGCGGCATGGCTTGCCCTGCGCCTTGACCGCCATGACGGCCGGCTGCCAGGCGTCGCAGACCACCATTTCGCCCGATGCCATGAGGTTGACGAGTTCGCCGAAATCGCCCCAGAGCGCGCGGAACTGACCTTCCTTCTTCTTGGAGATCAAGAAGGCGGCGGCCTCGTCGATTTCAGCCGCGGTCGGGTTGCCGGGGTTCTTGACGTCGGAAAGGCCAAGCGAGTTCATCGCCATGATCGCCTGACCGATCGCGATCAGCGGATCGGTGTTGATGCCGGACTTGCCCTTCCACTTCGGATCGAAGATCGCCGCCCAGCTATTGGCCTCCTCGGCCGAAAGAACGTCGGGATTATAGCCGATGGAGTCGTAGTTGTAGACGGCCGGCACCATGTTGAGCGAGGCCTGGCTGTCGTCGGTCCAGATCTGCCCGACGATCTGCGCGGCGCGATCCCACTTGTCGCTGGCGGTGGTGAAGGTATCGCGGATGTTCGCCCAGTTCTTCAGCGCCGAGGCCGGGATCGGCTCGACATTGTTGGTCATGACGATAGAAGGCAGGCGCTCGGCGATGATTTCCCAGCAATCGTAATCCTTGGAGCCGGAGAGGATTTTCGTCTGCGCGTCCGGGAACGTGGCAGCGGTGCCGGACGTGCCGCCGACGCCGGCGGCCGCCTTGAACTGCTCGAGGATGCGTTCCTGCACGGTGACCGAAAGGCCGATGGTGCGCAGCTGTTGACTGGCAAGATCGCTCGCCTGCGCGAAGGCTGCACGCGAGGAGAGGAATGGCGTTCCGCCTCCGATCGCGAGCGCCATCATCCCGGCGGAGCGTTTGAGGAGCGAGCGGCGATTGAGTTCCATACTAGGCATTGTCTCTTCTCCAGTTTTCGTTGTTCCCCGAAGGCCGTTTAGCGGCCTCCTTTCATCATTCGCCGCCATCGCGGCACTCAGTCCGGCGGCCTGGAGCCCAGTCGCTCCCTACGCGGCCGCCGCACGATCTCAGAAACGTCAGTAGCGCCCGACCAGCAGGCCGCCGTCGACGACCAGGACCTGCCCGGTCATGTAGCGGGCGGCGTCGGACGCCAGGAACGCGATCACGTCGGCAATGTCCTCAGACGTCCCGAGCCGCTTCATCGGAATGAAGGCGGCGGCCGCTTCAGCGCCGACCGGACCTAGCGAATTTTCTTCAGACAGCAGCTGCGCCGTGCGGATGTAGCCGGGCGCAACGCCATTAACGCGCACACCGTCAGCCGCAAGCTCGACCGCCAGTCCGCGGACGAGGCCGACGACGCCGGACTTGGCGGCGGAATAGTGCACATGCTCGTCCCAGCCATAGGCAACGCCCATGATCGACGAGAGCGCGACGATGCTGCCAGCCCCACGACGGCGCATGCCGGGAGCGACCGCCCGGGCCAGCCGGAAGATGCCCTTCAAGTCGATATCGAAGGTCAGATCCCATTTGTCGTCGGTCAGCTGGCCAAGCGGTGTGCGATGGGCGATCCCGGCATTGGCGACGACAACGTCGATACGGCCGTGCCGGCTCTCTACGTCGGCGACCAGCGCATCCGTCGCCGACGTCGAGCGCACGTCGTAATAGGCAAACTCGGCCGAGCCGCCGGCTGCACGGATCGCCTCGACGGTGGCCGCGCCCTCGCGTTCGAGAATATCGGTCACAATCACATGGTCGCCAGCCGCCGCGAAGGCCTTGGCGGTTGCATGGCCGATACCGATGCCGGCACCGGTGACGATGACAATGCGGAACGTCTTGGGAGGATTTGTCATTTCCATCTTTCCTGTCAAAGCATCACGTCGCCGGAGTTCGGCCCGAGCGTCTGGCCGACGAAGAGGCTTGCTGCCGGCGACGCCAGAAAGGACACCGTGGCTGCGACTTCTTCCGGCTCACCGAAGCGGCCGAGCGGCAATTGCTGTTTCTTGGCTGCGCGCCAGTCGTCCGAGAGTTCCATGACGAGCGGCGTATTGATCGGCCCGGGCGCAACGGCATTGACGCGAACGCCGCGGCTCGACACCTCGCGGGCCAGCGCCTTGGTCATGCCGATGATCGCCGCCTTCGCGCCGGAATAGTGGACGAGTTCAACGCCACCGATCTGACCGAGCTGCGAGGCGATATTGACGATCACGCCCTCGCCGCGCTCAAGCATCGGGCGCAGCACCGCCCGGGTCATCAGGAACGTTCCGCGCACGTGAACCGCGAACATGCGGTCGAAGTCGCCGACCTCGAGGTTCTCGAACAGCGCCTGATGGGCGATACCGGCATTGTTGACGAGCAGAGTTGTCGTGCCATGGGCGCGCTGGCCAACCTCCACGATCCTGCGAACATCGGCCTCGCTGGAAACATCGCCGGCCGCCGCGGTCGCCCGGCCGCCTGCTGCGATGATCTCGGCGGCGACGGCCTCGCTGCGCTCGACAGAGAGATCGTTGACCAGCACCGCATATCCGTCGGTTGCGAGCCTCAAGGCGATGGCACGACCGATGCCGGATCCGGCGCCGGTGACGATCGCGGCCGGAGAGGAAGCGTCTGCCATTACGCCTCCTCCTGGATCGCAATGCGCTTGGCACGGCGCACCGACAGCGTCATCAAGGCGGCATAGGTACCGAGCAGCGCGAAAGAGAACAGCGTCGTCAGCACGCCGAATGCGAAGACGTTCGGATGCACTTCGACCGAGAAGGTGCCGTAGATCGCGAGCGGCAGCGTCAGGTCACGGCCCGAGGCAAAGAGCGTGCGCGAGAACTCGTCATAGGAGAGCGTGAAGGCAAAGAGCATTGCCGAGAGCACGCCGGGGAAAATCAGCGGGAACGTCACCTTGCGGAAGGTACGCGCCGGGGTGACCCCAAGCGACCAGGACGCCTCTTCCATGCTGGGGTCGAAGCGATTGAAAATCGCAAGCATCACCAGGAAGGCGAAGGGGAACGTGTAGACCACATGCAGCACGAAGGCGGTGCCCCACCAGTGGCGGTCAATGCCGAGCGTATTGGCAACGAGCGCCATGCCGAGACCGRCGAGCACGCCGGGCACCATCATGCCGAGCACGATGAGATAGAAGACCACGCCCGAACCGCGGAACTTGCGGCGGAAGGCCTGCGCTGCGGTGACTCCCAGAACGGTCGAGACAATCATTGTCATCACGGCAAGACCGAGCGAGCGTACCAGCGCCTGTTCGATCGGCAGCGGCGCAATGCGCGACGGCGGCGTCAGGCCGAAGAGATGCTGATACCAATAGGTCGACCACTCGATGATCGGGAACTGCGGTCCGCCTTCCGGTCCGGTCTGGAACGAAAGGATCGCGAGCACCGCAAGCGGTCCGTAGAGGAAGACCAGGAAGAGCGCGGTATAGGCGCCGAGGCCGAGTTTCATGCCGCTGGCGTTCATGATCAGAGTTCCTTCCTGAGGTCGACGACCCTGAGCAGAGCGGCGATGACGGCGCCCATCAGGATGGTGAGGACGACGCCGGCGACCGCGGCAAATGCCCATTTCAACGAGCCGACCTGGGTGACGATGATGTTTCCGAGCAGGTTGACCTTGCGGCCGGAAAGCGCAGCGGAGGTGGCGAATTCACCGAGCACCATGACCGAGACGAAGATCGCACCGACGACCACACCCGGCATGGAGAGGGGCAGGATGATCGTGCGGAAGATCCGCCAGAAGCCGGCCCCCAGATCCTGCGCCGCCTCGATGACGGAGTGATCGATACGGCCCAGCATGAAGGCGATCGGCCCGACCATGAAGACGCAGTAGATCTGCGTCATGCCGATGATCACCGAGAGTTCCGAGAACAAAAGGACCTCGATCGGCGCATCGGTGATGCCGAGATTCATGAGGATCATGTTGATCGCTCCCTCCTTGCCGAGCATGGGGCGCCAGGCGAGAACGCGGATCAGGAACGAGGTCCAGAAGGGAATAACGCAAAGGACGAGCAGCACCGTCTGCAGCGCCTTGTTCTTGACGAAGAGCCCGACATAGAGCGCGGCCGGGTATCCGACGAGAACCGTCGCGACGAGCACGATCAGCCAGATGCGTACCGTCGTCCACAGCGCACCGAGATAGGTATCGCTGGTGAAGAAGGTGATCCAGCTTTTCAGCGTCAGCGTCGGCTCGATCTTGAAGGTGGTCTGCGTCCAGAAGGACACATAAACCATCATCAGCATCGGCAGGACGAGGAACAGGACCATCCAGAGGACGCCAGGGGCGAGTAGCCATAGCGCCTTTCCGGTGGGCTTCCTTTCCGTGACGGTTTCCGCTTCCGTCTGTTCCGCAACGGCCATCATGCTCATCTCTCAATCTCCGGGGACCAGCGCAGCACCGAGGCACCGGCTCTGGTAGTTTCAGTTGCGCGCGCGTCAGGTGTCGGCGTTTCAGGCATAGGCGTTTCAAGCGTAGACAAGGGCGTCCTCCCGCTTCCAGACGAGCGCGTAGCGGCCCTGATCCTCATAGGCTTCGGGGGCGGCATGGCTGAGATGGGTCTCCACTTCGAAGACCCGCCCGTCATCTAGGGTGAAGAAGGAATTGACCGCAGCGCCGGAATATTCGCTGGCGACGAAGTTGCCTTCGACGCGGACCTCATCGTCCCCTATCGCCGCTTCGCGCGGGCGCACGGCAACACGGTCGTAGCGGATCGCATAGGCCGGCTGCGTCGCGCGGGTTGCCGGACGGTTGCCCAGCGAAAAGCACCCGGCACTGCCGACGAAGGCGCCGCCCTCAAGACGCCCGGGAAAGAGGTTGTAGCAATTGAGAAAGCGGGCGACCGCGGGTGACGCCGGACGGTTGTAGATCGTGTCGGAATCGGCCGATTGCGCGATCCGGCCGCGATCGAGCACCAGCACCGTGTCGCCCATTGCCAAGGCCTCGGTCTCACTTCCCGTCACGTGCAGGAAGGTCACGCCACAGCGTTCCCGAATGGCGCGAAGCTCAGTGCGCATGCGGGCGCGCAGGTTGGCATCGAGTGCGCCGAGCGGTTCGTCGAGCAGAACCATGCGCGGCTCGGTGACGAGTGTGCGCGCCAGTGCGACGCGTTGCCGTTGGCCACCGGAAATCTGCGTGACGGCGCGACCTTCGAGACCGGTCAGACCGACGAGAGCGATGATGTCCTTCACCCGCCCTTCGACCACACGGCGGTCCGTCACCGCGTCGACCTCGCGGTTTTCAAGTCCGAAGGCGATGTTCTGGGCGACCGAAAGATGCGGGAAGAGTGCGAAGTTCTGGAACACGAACCCGATGCCGCGCTGATGCGGCGCCACGGTGTCGATACGCTTGCCATCGAACAGGATGCTGCCGCCATCCGGGTCCTCGAAGCCGGCGATGACGCGCAGCAAGGTCGTCTTGCCGGAGCCGCTCGGCCCGAGGAGCGAGATATAGGCGTCGCCCGGCAGCGCGAGGTCGATACCATCGAGCGCACGCATCTCGCCAAAAGCCTTGGTGACGTTCTTGAGCTGTAGGACTGTCGACATCGTTTTCCTGCCCGTTATCGCCGACCGGCTACCAGCCAACGCTTCGCCCTCGCCGGCGCCGATCAGGCATCCGAACGCACATGCGATAGCGATCACGCATGGGTCACATGCGCGGCTGAGATCACGGTCCTCTGCGATTTAAAAAATAGGTTCCACCTGCACGCTTCTTCTGAGCGCTTGCATGTCACGAACCATGACATGAATGATTTTTGTATGCAATAGACTTTTATTCGGTTTTTGTCAGATGCATGTACATGGCAATATCGCACCTTAACCCAAGGAGGCGACACTCCCATCCTTCGCCAAGCAGCGCCATCACGCCATCTGCGAAACACTGTGGAATTGCGCATTTCATCAGGCGCAACCGCCACAACTGATCAACTTGGCCGCAGCCCCTGCCGCCTTCGCAAAGCTCCGCGCTCATACAGAGGCAAAACGCCTTTACATGACATCGCAATGGACAAACGTGCAGAAAAAATGCACATATGTATTCAATATGCATTTATTTTGCGCTGTCACGGTCACCGGCAAGTGGCGTAAAGAAAGGAGACGACTTTGCCAGCCAAACGGAAGATGCCAGACCGCATGAGCGAGCCACGCCTCGGCCAGAATCCGCAGCGCCGATACGAAATTGCCGAGGATGTGCTGCGAACGAACATTGCCGAAGGCACGCTGCCGCCCGGCCTCGTGCTGCTCGAAGGGCCGATCGCCGATATCCTGCAGATCTCGCGCGCGCCGGTGCAGCGCGCCCTGCTGCAGCTCGAAAGCGACGGGCTCGTGCACCGCTTCAAAGGCCGCGGCTATCTCGTCGGTCCACCCGGCCGGGCGATCGAACCGAACCGAACCGACATCAAGACGCTCGGCCTCATCGTTCCGCAACACGCCGACGAGGCCCTGCAAAGCCGCTCGTCCTGGGAGCGTATCTACGACGAGATCGAGAACGATGTGGCCGGCTGCGTGATCTTCGGCCAGTACCGCATTATCGAAAACGAGCTTGCCAACCATTTCAACGTCAGCCGGACGGTTGTGCGTGACGTGCTGACCCGCCTGCGCGAGCGTGGGCTCGTGCGCAAGAACCAGAGCTCGCACTGGATCGCCGGACCGCTGACGGCCCAGACGGTGAAAGATCATTTCATGCTGCGCCGACTGCTCGAGCCGCAGGCGCTGGCGCTTGGCGCGCCGCATATCGACCGTGACCGGCTGACAGCGCTTTTCAACCGGCTCGTCGAGTTCGGTCAGACGCAGGACGTGGACGGCTGGCTGGGCCTTGAAGACATTCTGGTGGAATTCACCGAGGCCTGCGTGCTTGCGATGCCGAACGAACGCCTGCGCGAACTGATCCGCAACAACCTCTTGCCGGTGACGGCCACGGAGAGACTGCTTCGGCATTTGGGTCTGCCGGGCGACCCGGCAGTCATCGCGGAACTGAAGCTTATTGTCGAGCTGATGACGCGCGGCGCCAATGCAGCGGCGGCGTCGATGCTTGAAAGCCATATCGACGCGTCGCTGAACCGGACGATCGCACAGATGAAGATCGTGGCGATCATTCCCGGCCCCAGCGTCACCGCTGCCTACCTGACACGGGTCGTCGAATAGCGGGTGCAACGATGCGAGACGGGCGCCGCGAACTGATGCGGACGACGCCGATCGCAAAGTCAGGTCCGCCCTCCTCATCATTCGCCCTCCCGTCACCATAGCGCCTAGTCGCCGGCCGCAATCGAACTGTTCATGTTGAGGGCGAACGGCCGCTTGGGCGGCCGATCGCCGCTAGTGTCACGCCTGTCCGGCAATCGCCGCCCGCAAGGCTTCGAGCCGCCTGCCCTCTCCGGCGCGAGCCGCCAACGCTTCCTCCATCGTCACCTCGACGAAGCGGGTCGGCATATGCGGCTGCAACTGACCAATGAGGTCCATGTCCGCCGAGATCACAGTTCCGACCATGAAGTAACCGCCACCCGATACCGCGTCGCGATGGAGGATGATCGGCTCCGTTCCGCCCGGCACCTGGATCGAGCCGTAGGGATAGCAACTGTCGACGATGTTCGAAGGATCGGAGCCGGCGCCGAATGGCTGGTCGCGATCGACGAAGCTGAGCTTGCGGCCACCGCGGAAGCGATAGCCCATGCGGTCGGCTTCCGGCGCCACCTTCCACTCGTCCGCAAAGAAGCTCTGCTTCGCCTCGTCCGTCAGGCGATCCCAGTAGAGCCCCGGCAGCACGCGCAGTGCGGCAGGTGCCGCGGGTTTGCGGCGCAGGCTTTCGTCAACCGTCAGTCCTTCGCGGCCGACGCTCGCTTGCCCAACCGGCAGCGCGTCACCGGCTGCAAGCGCGCGTCCCTTGTATCCACCAAGCGCACCGATCGGATAGGTCGAGCGACTGCCAAGGGCTTCCGGCACGTCGATGCCGCCGGAGACGGCGATATAGATACGCGCGCCGGATTTCAGGAAGTCGAAGCTCAGGGTTTGGCCGGCCCTCACCCGAAAGGCCGTCCAGCCTGGCTGCAGCACGTCGTCGACCTTGACCGGCATGTCGGCGCCGGTGACGGCCACGAGCGCATCCTCGGTGAATTCGAGTTTGGGCCCGAGGAAGACCGCCTCCAGCCCGGCAGCGCCTTCATCGTTGCCGACAAGCAGGTTGGCGGCACGCATCGCGTAGCGATCCATTGCGCCACCGATCGGGATACCGAGATGGAAGTAGCCGGGACGGCCAAGGTCCTGGATGGTGGTCGCAAGACCGTGATGCAGCACGTTAATGGCCATTGAGCACACCCTCCAGCTTGGTGTTGTATCCGGTTATGTCCTTCTGGAACTCGCGCAGGTCGAAGCTGACGTCGCGGATCGGTGGCGCGAAGCGGCCCTTGTCGACGTCCTCGACCGCCTGATCATAGGCGTCGCGGTCGATCGGCTTGAACTTGACGATGTCGCCAGGGCGGAAGAACACCATGAAATCGCGCAAATAGCTGGTCGTCTGCGTCGGATCGAAGATCGGCATCGGCGTGATGCCGAACATCTGGTAGCCGCCGGCGCCCCGCACCGAATAGATGCAGCCGAAACAACCGCCGTGGCCGACCGTCAGCTTTGGCGTATCGGTCCGCGGCCTGAGATACTTCGGCACCTCGATCTGCCGCTGCCGCTCGACCATCTGATACATGAAGGGCAGGCCCGCAACGAAACCGACCATTGAGACGAACCAGGGCGAGCCTGAGTGGGCGGCTACGAAGTCGGTCACAGCGTCGTAGCCATTGATGCGCGCCGCATAGTCGAGGTCTGTACCGCCGGGATCCTGGTGCCGTTCACGGAAGCGCATCAGCGTTTCGTGCGTCCAGGGGTCGTTGTAAAAGACCGGGATCTCGACGATGCGCGTGCGGATGACCGGCTCAGCCCGCTCCGCCGCCCCTTCGATCGCCCGGACTTCCTTCAATACGTCATCCGGCTTGATGACGTCAGGATCGAACTTGATCTGGAAAGAAGCGTTCGCCGGGCAGATTTCCGTGACGCCGCGGATGCGGCTCTCCCGCACGCCCTTCGCCATGGAAAGGCTCTTGAAGAAGGCTTCGAGCGACATCTCGTCGCTGCATTCGACGAACAGATGCTCGTCGCCTCCAAACGTATAACGTGTCGGCATCACGCGACCTCCGCGGTGCGGCCGCCCAGGGCGGCGAATTCGGTTTCCAGCCAAGTTTCGAGAAAGCGGGTGTGGAACGCACCGGCCGCGACTTGCGCGTCAGCGGCCAGCGCCTGATGCAGGGCGATCGTCGTCGGCACCCCTTCGATCTTCAAATCGGCAAGCGCTCGCGAAAGTCTGGCGAGACACGCTGACCTGTCCTCGCCCCAGACGATCAGCTTGCCAAGCAGGGAGTCGTAGAAGGGCGGTATCGTGTAGCCTTCATAGAGCATCGTATCGAAACGAACGCCCTCGCCTTCAGGCACGCTCAAACGGGAAATCTTGCCGGGCGCCGGCATGAAGCCGCGTGCCGGGTCCTCGGCATTGATCCGGCACTCGATCGCGTGGCCGCGCACGGCGATGTCCGATTGACGCACGGAGAGCGACGCGCCGCCGGAGACACGGAACATCTCCTGCACGAGGTCGATGCCGGTGATCATCTCGGTGACGGGATGTTCGACCTGAATGCGGGTGTTGACCTCGATAAAGTAGAAGTCTCGCGTCTCGTCGTCATAGAGGTATTCGACGGTGCCGGCGCCGCGATAGCCGACGGCCCGGGCGAGCGCCACGGCGCTGTCGCAGAGCTTCTGTCGCACATCTGCAGGCAGGAGGAACGAAGGCGCCTCTTCCCAAACCTTCTGGCGGCGGCGCTGCAGCGAGCACTCGCGCTCAAAGCAATGCACGAAGTTCTCGCCATCACCGAGGATCTGCACCTCGACGTGACGCGCGCGGGTGATGACTTTCTCGAGGTAGAGGCCGCCGTCGCCGAAAGAGGCGAGCGCCTCAGCCGACGCCTGGGGGAACTGCTTGTCGAGCTCCGCCAGATCGTTGACGATGCGGATGCCTCGCCCTCCACCGCCCGCGGCCGCCTTGATCATGACCGGAAAGCCGGTCTCAGCCGTTACCGCGTGCGCCTCTTCCACGCTCGAAATCCGGCCGTTGCTGCCGGGCACCGTCGGCACACCTGCCTTCTCGGCGGCGACACGGGCCTGCACCTTGTCGCCGAGCAGCCGGATGGCGTCACCCGAAGGGCCGATGAAGATCATGCCGGCAGCAACCACCGCATCGGCGAAATCGCCGTTCTCCGACAGGAAGCCGTAGCCCGGATGCACGGCATCGACGCCGGCACGCTTGGCGGCCGCGATCACGGCGGCAATATCAAGGTAGGATTTCTTCGGCGCCGGTGGACCGATTTCGATGGCTTCATCCGCGAGCTTCACGGCCAGCATATCCGCGTCCGCGGCGCTATAGACCTGAACCGTGCGAATACCGAGCGCCTTTGCCGCCCGGATAATGCGCACGGCGATTTCGCCGCGATTGGCAATCAGGACTGAACGGATGGTCATTGTTCCACCTCGGCGATCACCTGACCGGCCATGACCGGCTCTTCATTGTCGACGAGGAACCGGATGCTGCCGCCGGTGACGCCCGCCTGGATCTCCTGGAAGGTCTTCATCACTTCGATCAGACCGATCGGCTCATTCGAGGCCACCGCATCGCCGTCCGATTTGAACGGTGGGACATCCGGAGCAGACGACCGATAGAAGGTTCCTGGAAGGGGCGATCGGATTTCGTGCTTGCTCATGGTTGCCTCCGCTTTGTCATTTGGTCTTGATGCTTTTGATCGGACTGACAAAAAGCATGATTGATTCTAATAACTTAGAGTGGGATGCGGGCGAAAAGGCCGCCCACATTTTTCCTCATCCCGCTCTAAGCTGTGAAACAGGAGCGATGCGAATACCCTCCGCCGCCAGCGCTTCCCGCATGAGGCGCACGATATCGAGTGCACCGAGTGTATCGGAATGGAAACAGATGGATTCGAACGCGATGTCGATGTCGCTGCCGGTCACGGTTCGCACGCGCCCTTCCTTGCAGGCGCGCACCACTTTCCGCGCGATCGCGGCCGGGTCGGGACGCCCGGCGTCACGGGTAAAGACGATCGAACCACTGTCGTCGTAGTCGCGATCGGCATAGAACTCGCGAATGACCGGCTGCCCGACTTCGCGTGCGGCGATGTCCGTCTCCGAACCGGCCATGCAGAAAACGAAGGCGGTCGGTGCCACCGTGCGCATATATTGCAGGAAGATCTGCGAGAGTTCGCGGTTGACCGCCATCTCCATGTAAAGCGCGCCGTGCGGCTTCACATGCTGCAGGCTCGTGCCATGCCGTCTTGCAAACTCACGGATGGCGCCCACCTGGTAGACGATATCGTTGACCAGTTCGCGTGCGGTACCCGCGATCTTGCGGCGACCGAAGCCCTGCAAATCACGGTAACCCGGATGCGCCCCGATGCCGACGCCATGCTCGGCTGCGAGCCGCACGGTCTCGTCCATCAGATTGGGGTCGCCGGCATGGAAGCCCGCGGCAATGTTGGCGGAGCTGATCAGCGCCATGAGCGTCGCATCGTCGGTGTCGCCGATATGCCAGCGGCCGAAGGCCTCTCCCATGTCACAGTTGATGTCGACGACGTCGAGCAAGATCATTCCCTTCGATCAGGGCCGCCTCGAAAGCCGGCCAAACCTTCAATGAAGGAAACGCTAGGAGCATTTGGTGCATTTGAAAAATTCTATTTTCATATGCCTTATATCTGTTTTTCAGAATTCGCAGTTGCAATATCGTTCATGAGAAAATACCGTTGAAACCGCTATTTATGCGGATCTGCCTGAAACGCGATCAAATATCTGCACAAGGAGCGGGCAGGCTTTCTGATTTCCTGGCCTGCGTTATCGAAAAATCAGAAGAGAAGTCGATGTCGATCAGCCTTCGCCAGCTTCGCTATTTCGTCGCCACCGCCGAACTCGGGCAGATCTCGCAGGCTGCTGTCGATCTCTCCATTTCGCAGTCGGCCATCACCACCGCGATCAAGGAGTTGGAGCGCATCGTGGGAGCCAGCCTCTTCCTGCGCACACCGAGCGGCATGGACCTGACCATGGCGGGCCGTCAGTTTCTCTCGCATGCCTACGAGATCCTGAAGAAGGTGGACGAGGCAACGCATCTCAACGTCGTCAGCAGCTCGGTCGAGGGGACGCTCGCCATTGCAGCCACCTATACGGTGATCGGTTACTTCCTGCCGCAGCACATCGAGCGGCTGCGGCGGCTGTTCCCGAAGCTCGAGGTTCAGCTGTTCGAGCTCAATCGCGAGTCGATCGAGGAAGGATTGCTGACGAACCGATACGATATGGCGGTGCTGCTCACGTCCAACATCCTCAATCCCGCGCTTCAGACCGAGAAGCTCATGAGTTCGACGCGGCGGCTTTGGGTTCCCGCCCAGCACCCGCTGCTTGCGCGCGACAATGTTGGTTTTCGTGAGATCGCCCAGGAGCCCTACATCATGCTGACGGTTGATGAGGCCGCCCACACCTCGCTCAAATATTGGAGCGCATCGACCTTTCAGCCGCGCGTCATCCTTCGAACGTCATCGGTGGAAGCGGTTCGGTCTCTCGTCGCCAATGGCCAGGGCGTGGCGATCCTTTCGGACATGGTTCACCGCCCCTGGTCGCTGGAAGGGCGCCGCATCGAAACGATCGACGTGCGCGACGCGGTTCCGGCGATGGATGTCGGCCTCGCCTGGCGCAGAGGCACCGAGTTCACGCCGGCAATGACCGCGCTTCGCTCCTATTTCCAGCAGGCCTTCCACAGTCCAGGCGGCCGTGCCGGCTCCTATGGCGCGGATTGAACGCGGAAGTCCTGGTCCCCGCGCAGCAACGCCTCGTGATAGCTCCAGAATTCGGTGACGAAGCGTTCGGCAAGGACGCTATCGGAACCCTGGCTGCGACGGATCGCGAGGAAGCCGGCGTCGACGAAGATCCCGAACGGCCTGACGACGACGCCGCGCCCCCGGAATTCGGTCGCGGACGATGGATCGATGATCGCAATGCCCGCCCCTTCGGAGACCAGCGTCAGCGCGGTATGGGAAAGGCGCGTTTCCAACGTCGATGACCTTGGAATGCCGGCCAGCGCCACCTCCACCCGCATGGCAAACAGCGTGCCGGGCTCCAGGGTAATCATGCGCTCATTGGCTAGATCGGCCGGCATGATGTTTTCCCGGTCGGCAAGCCTGTGACCAGCGGGAACCGCGACGACTGCCGGTATTGGGCGGGTCTCGATCAGGAACCCGGGACGGTCGAGCGGACCGTCGGCAAAGCCGAGGTCCACCTGCCCCGATGCGACCGCCTCGATCACCAGAGACGACGGAATACCGTTGAGCGACGCATGAACGTTCGGCCGGTCGCGCAGGAACCACGCGAGGAAACGCGGCATGATCCCGTTGGCAAGGGCCGGCATGGCGGCAATCCGAAGCATGCCGGCGTTCTGCCGGCTGATCTCCTCGGCAAACGTCTTGATGCGCGATAGGCCGACATAGG
This sequence comes from Ensifer sp. 2TAB8, assembly GCF_052115125.1. Lineage (NCBI taxonomy): Bacteria > Pseudomonadati > Pseudomonadota > Alphaproteobacteria > Hyphomicrobiales > Rhizobiaceae > Ensifer > Ensifer sp. 2TAB8. The sequence goes on from NZ_JBFRGB010000016.1 coordinate 77,595, forward strand.
CCCGCTCCACCTCCTGAAGCAACGTCAGCGCTTCCCGCGTGGGCGTCAGCTGGTTTCCCCGCCGGTCGAACAGCTTCAGCTTCGTATCGATTTCGAAGTCGCGGATCAGCCGGCTCACCGCCGGCTGGGTGATAGACATCAGCTCCGCCGCCGCCGTCATTTTCCCGGTCAACATGACGGTTCGGAACGCCTCTACCTGACGCAGGTTCATGGATCACCATAATATTTGGTTATGCTCTCGGTCCAATTACGAATTTGACGGTATTGAATCAAGCTGTCAAACCAACAAACCGTGGCGCCTGGCAGAACCGGCGCCGCACCAAGGGAACACACTGGTGGGTGCTTTGAGCGCGTATCTCGATCTGATGGGGTTCGCCGAGGGAGCCTGGGGCATGGATATGCTCAAGGCGACAGGCGTTACGCTTTGCGTTGCCCTCAGCGGCTTTGCCGCCGGGGCGGTCTTTGGCTGTCTCTCCGCGGCGGCGTCGTTCTCGTCGCTGCGCGCTCTGAGGATGTTGGCAGATGGTTACACCACCATCCTGCGCGGCATTCCCGACCTGCTCGTCATCTATCTCTTCTATTTCGGCAGCAGTGCGGTTTTAAGCCAACTCGGCGCTCTGTTCGGATCCGAGGGCTTCATCAGCGCCCCCGTGTTCCTGACCGGCGCTCTGGCGATCGGGGTGGTTTCAGGCGCCTATCAGGCCGAAGTCTATCGCGGTGCGGTGCTCGCGCTCTCCAAGGGCGAAATTGAAGCGGCAAGGGCCTACGGCATGCCGAACCACCTTCTGTTTCGCCGCATTATCCTCCCCCAGGCGACGCGGTTCGCAATCCCGGGTGTCGGCAATGTCTGGCAACTGGTGCTGAAGGAATCCGCACTCATCTCGGTGGTGGGGCTGATCGAACTGATGCGGCAGGCACAGATCGGCGCAGGTTCGACACGCAAACCCTTCACCTTCTTCCTGACGGCTGCGGTGCTTTACCTGCTGATCAGCTTCGTGTCGGGCGTCCTGTTCCGGATTGCCGAGAAGCGCGCCATGCGCGGGATCAGGCGGGCACTATGATCGATCTTCCCTTCATCTACGACGCCTTCGTGCAGCTTTGCAGCGGCATCCCGCTGACGTTGCAACTGATGGCGGTATCCGTCGCCTCCGGCGCCGTTCTAGCAATTGTTCTCGCAGCGATGAGACTGTCGACCTGGACACCGCTCGACCTTCTGGCGCGGATCTACATCTTCATCTTTCGCGGCACGCCGCTTCTGGTGCAGCTCTATCTCATCTACTACGGCCTCAGCCAGTTTCCCGAACTGCGCAAGACCTTCCTCTGGCCGTTCCTGCGGGAGGCCTATTGGTGCGCAGCGCTGGCCCTCGCGCTCAACACAGCAGCCTACAGCGCCGAGATCATCCGCGGCGGCGTGCTCTCAGTGCCAGCGGGGCAGATCGAAGCCGCGCGTGCCTATGGGATGAGCGGCTTCACTCTCATTCGCCGCATCATCGCGCCACAGGCGCTGCGGCAGATGCTGCCTGGCTACTCCAACGAAGTGATCCTGATGGTGAAATCGACGGCGCTGGCCTCGACCATAACCATGATGGAAGTCACCGGGCTGGCGGCAAAACTCATCTCGGCGACCTACCGGCCCGTGGAGATCTTCATCGCCGCCGGCGCGATCTATCTGCTGCTCAATTTCATCGTCAGCCGGCTGTTCAAGCTGTTCGAATACCGGCTTTCGGCCGCGCAGCGCCAACCCCTCAACCGACGTGCCGCAGGAGAAAATGCATGATGAACGCGCCCCTCGCGCCGGCCGTGAAGATCACCGGGCTCGAGAAGAGCTACGGTGCCTACAAGGTGCTGCATTCCATCTCGCTCAGTGCCAACCAGGGCGAAGTCGTCTCGATCCTTGGGGCCTCGGGTTCCGGCAAGTCCACGCTGCTTCGCTGCATCAACATGCTGGAAGTGCCGGATGCGGGTGAAATCTCCATTCACGGTGAAAGCTACAGGCTTACGCAGCGTTCGGGCTTCGCACCGCGCGTCGCCGATCCGAAGCAACTGCTGCGGCTTCGCTCCCAAGCGACGATGGTGTTCCAGTCCTTCAATCTCTGGTCACACCTGACGATCCTTGAAAATCTGATCGAAGCGCCGGTCCATGTGCAAAAGCGCAAGCGCGCCGAATGCGTCGCGGAGGCCGAAGCCCTCCTCGAGCGGGTGGGGATCGCCGACAAGCGCAACTTCTATCCGGCGCATCTTTCCGGCGGCCAGCAGCAACGTGCGGCGATTGCCCGCGCACTCGCCATGCGACCCAAGATCATGCTGTTCGATGAACCGACTTCGGCACTCGATCCGGAACTGGTCGCCGAGGTGCTGAAGGTCATGCGCGATCTCGCAGCCGAGGGCCGCACCATGCTCGTCGTCACCCATGAGATGGGCTTTGCCCGCGACGTCTCGAGCCGGGTTCTGTTCCTGCACAAGGGGCTGATTGAAGAGGACGGTCGCCCGGAGCAGGTCTTCTCGAACCCGAAGAGCGAGCGCTTTCGCCAGTTCATTTCCAAGCACAACGCCTGAAACCAACTTTGAAAAAACCAAGAGAGGAGAACGCATGAAACTGAAGATTGTCTTGTCTGCCGTCGGCCTGCTGGCAACGGCCCATGTCGCGCAAGCGGAGGACGTGATCCGCATCGCCACCGAAGGCGCCTATGCGCCGTGGAACTTTTCCGGCCCCAACAATGTGCTGGAAGGCTTCGAGATCGACCTGGCGAACGACCTGTGCGGACGCATGAAGGCCAAGTGCGAAATCGTTGCGCAGAACTGGGATGGCATCATCCCTTCGCTGACCGCCGGCAAATACGATGCCATCATGGCGGCCATGAGCATCACGCCGAAGCGTGAGGAAGTGATGGCCTTCTCCGCCCCCTACGCGGCTGCAATCAACTCCTTTGCCGTGATGGAAGACAGCGATCTCGCCAACCTGCCGGAAACCGGCAAGCCGCTTTCGGTCGATTCCGAAGCCGCCAAGCCCGTACTTGAGGAAATTGCCAAGAAGATCCAGGGCAAGGCTGTCGGCGTACAGGGCTCCACCACGGCTTCCGCGTTCATGGAACAGTACTTTCAAGGTGGCGCCGACGTTCGCGAATACAAGACCACCGAAGAGCACAACTTCGATCTCGCGAGCGCCCGCCTCGACGCAGTCGTGGCCAATGCGACCGTTCTCGCAGCAGCGCTCGAGAAGGACGACATGAAGGGTGCCAAACTCACCGGCCCGCTCTTCTCGGGCAAGGTGTTCGGCATGATCGGCGTCGGACTGCGCAAGGAAGACACCGCACTGAAGGCTCGTTTCGACGACGTCATCAAGGCTGCCGTCGCCGACGGCACGGTGAAGAAGCTCTCCGAGAAGTGGTTCAAGGTGGACGTGAGCCCGCAGGAATAAGCCTCGAAAACCGGCCCGTCCGAGCTTCGGACGGGCCACGCCACCGGCATACGGACCGAAATGCATGCGCAGATTACCAGATCAGGACATCGTCATCATCGGAGCAGGCCTTGTGGGCGCCGCCCTCGCCTGGGGCCTTGCGCGCGCGGGTGAGCGGCCGCTGCTTCTGGACGGAGAAGATCTGTCGCTGCGCGCATCTCGCGCCAACTTTGCGCTGATCTGGGTTCAGGGTAAGGGGCTCGGCGCTCCCCATTATGCACGCTGGACAATGCGCTCGACCCGCCTTTGGCCGGAATTCGCGGCCGCATTAAAGGAGACTTCCGGTGTCGATGTTGCCCTGAAGCAAAATGGGGGCTTCACCTTTGCGCTGAGCGAAGCCGAGCTGGAACGGACGCATGAAGATGTCGTGACGGTTGCGCGCGAACTTGGCGATGATGCCACCGAACATACCCTGCTCGACCACGCAGAGACGGCGAAACTGGTGCCGGCGATCGGGCGGGATGTCGTCGGCTCCGTCTATTCTCCAATGGATGGCGACGTGAACTCGCTCCGCCTGCTCCGGGCGCTTCATACCGGCATGATACATCTAGGCGCTGCTTACGAGCCGCATTGTGAGATCGACGAGATCACCCCCCGATCGGGCGGGTTCCAATTGAAGGGCTCCTGGGGCGAGGTTTTTGCCAAACGCATCGTCCTGACGGCTGGCGTCGGCAACAGCCGGCTTGCCGCGATGGTCGGTATTCACGCGCCCTCCGTGCGCAGCAAGGGGCAGATCCTCGTCACCGAAAAATGCCGTCCGTTTTTCCCCTACACCTCGGCCACGCTCAGGCAAGCCGACGAAGGCGGCGTGATGATCGGCGACAGCCAGGAAACCCACACGGACTCGATTGCCACCAACCAGGACATCAGCGCGGTTCTGGCCGATCGCGCCATCCGGACATTTCCCTGCCTGAGTGGCGTCAACGTCCTTCGCTCCTGGGCCGGCTTCCGCGTCAAGACGCCCGACGGTTTTCCCATTTACGAGCAGTCGACCGCCCATCCCGGTGCCTATGTGGCGATGTGCCATTCCGGCGTGACGCTTGCCGCAATCCACGCGCTTGTCGTCGCCGGTGAGATCGCCACCCGGCAGGCCGTACTTGCCGGCAACACATTCCCCGGCCGGAGATTTCATGTTTCGCAGAATTGATAAAGCAGCGGAAACCGTCGTCGTCACGTTCGACGGTATCCCGATGCGCGTCGACACCGAGCAGACGGTGGCCGCGGCGCTCCTTAGCCAAGGTATCAGCACGTTGCGCAGGAGCGTCGTCGGCGATCGCCCACGTGCACCCTATTGCCTGATGGGTGTCTGTTTCGAATGCCTGGTCACCATAGACGGCATTCAAAACCGGCAGGCTTGCATGACCGTCGTGCGTGACGGGATGGCGATCTCATCGCAAAGCGGTGCCCGCTCTCTGGGCGAAGGGTGCTGACGATGGCGCTCCGGAAAATCGACGATCTTCATCTTCTCGACCGCGAATACGATCTCGCGGTCATCGGTGCAGGGCCGGCGGGGATGGCCGCGGCGGCAGAAGCGGCCGCCGCTGGCGCGCGAACGATCCTCCTTGATGAAAACCCCGCCCCCGGCGGCCAGATCTACCGGTCGATCGAAAGGAATTCGCCAACAAGGCGCGCCTTCCTCGGCAAGGACTACTGGAAGGGAAAGGGCGTCCTTAAGGCGTTTCTTCAGTGCGACGCCGCCTACCTGCCCCAAGCACTTGTCTGGAGTGTCGAGCAAGGCGAGACCGATGGAAAGACATCTGTCGAACTGCGCGTTTCGGCCGGTGGCAAGAGCAGCATCGTTCATGCGCGACGGGTCGTGTTCGCCACCGGCGCGATGGAGCGGCCGATGCCCGTAAGGGGGTGGACGATTCCGGGCGTGATGACGATCGGGGCGGCCCAGATCGCACTCAAATCTTCAGGGCTGGTGCCCGACGGCCGCGTTGTTTTGGCAGGCAGCGGCCCCCTGCTTTATCTCTTTGCCGGCCAATTGTTGCAGGCAGGTGGCAACCTCGTCGCAGTACTCGACACCACGCCGCGTTCGAACTGGACGAAGGCGCTGCCTTTCCTGCCCCCATTTCTGGTTTCGCCCTATCTGCTGAAAGGCCTGGCGCTGTTGGCGAAGGTCCGGCGCTCGGTGCCGGTTTTCACCGGCGTCGGGACGATCGAGGTCATCGGTCAGGACCGGGCCACCGCAATCCGCTTTAAGGCCAAGGGCCGGACGAAGGAAATCGACATCGACAGCGTCTTCCTGCATCAGGGAGTCGTCCCGAACAACAGCCTGGCCAACGCGACCGGATGTCTTCTTGCCTGGAATGACCGTCAGAAGTGTTTTCAGCCAGACCTTGACACACGCGGTCGATCCTCGCTGCCGGCGATCTACGTCGCCGGTGACGGCGGCGGCATAGGCGGCGCGCTTGTCGCGGAGGTCGGCGGGCGGATAGCGGCGCTGGCCGCCTGTCTCGATCTCTTTCCGGAGAAGACGCGCCAGATCGGACCGCTCCTGGCGAAGCACGAAAAGCGGCGCAGGGTCTTGTCGCGCGGGCGCACCTTCATCGACACGCTCTATCAGCCCGCTGTGGCGTTTCGCGCACCGACCGATCGGGAGACGATCGCATGCCGCTGCGAAGAAGTGACGGTAGGTGCCATCCGTGATGCCGCCGCGCGCAACGTGGTCGGCCCCAACCAGCTCAAGACGATGCTGCGCTGTGGCATGGGGCCGTGCCAGGGGCGCATGTGCACGGCGACCATCACCGAAATTCTGGCTGACGTGCAACAGCGGTCCCCCGCCGATATCGGCACCTACAGGCTTCGCACACCGATAAAGCCCGTCCCCTTGCGCGAATTCGCCTCGCTCCCCCTCACGCCGGATGCCGTTCAGGCCGTTACCGGCGACCACTCCGACAGAAGCTAACCCCTCAACAAAGGAAACAAAAATGGCAGAACGTCATCTCCGCACGCCCATCATGCACCGCGTCGTTGAACACAACGGCATCGTCTATGTCGGCGGCACGACCTGTGACGACGAGAGCCTCGACATGGCCGGCCAGACCCGCGAAATCCTGGCGAAGATCGATCGTTATCTGGCGGAAGCTGGCACCGACAAGACGAAGCTCCTGACCGCCACGATCTTCGTGACCGACCTGGGCAAGAAGCCGGACATGGATGCCGTTTGGAAGGCCTGGGTTGGCCCGGAAGAGCTGCCGACCCGCGCGACCGTGGGCGTTGCCGATCTCGGTGGTGACACGCTGATCGAAGTGGTCGTCTCGGCCTACAAGTAGCCGTCGCTGGCCGGATCAGGCGAGACGACCGTGTCTCGCATGATCCGGCGCGCCGTCATTCAGGCACGCTCGACCGGGACTGAAGCTTGTCGAACGGAGCGACCGCCTGTCGCAGAAAATCTATGAGCTTGCTGGCCGCGAGCGATCGTGGATGGTTCCTCGGTGTAAGCAGCCACAGATCGATCGTCGTTTCCGGAACGATACTCCGCCGCACCAGAACGTCGCTGCCAAAATCGAGTCCGACGAACGAAGGCACAATGGAGACGCCGACGCCATTGGCAACGAAACAACAGGCAGTTTCCGAGAGCGGAACCTCGATTCGGTTTCTCTTCTGTACGCCCTTGATCTGGAAGGCACGGTCAATCGTCATTAACGAGCAGTCGTCGCGCGCCAGGGAGACGAAAGGATCGCCGCCGAGATCTTCCAGATCGATGACGGATTTGTCCGCCAGCGGATGGCCCGCGGGAAGCACGCAGACCATTTCGAAGCGCATCAGGCGCTCGGCATCGACGTTGGGATGCTCGAACGGCAGCACGCTGAGGCCGATATCCACCTGTTGGGCCGCGACGAGATCGATGATGCGCGGCGACGGCAGGCTTCGCATCGTGAAGTGAATATCGGGCTGTTCGGCAAGCAGGGGCGAAAGCGCCTGTGCGAGAAAACGCGTGGTCAACGCCGGCGGGGCGACAAGCGTGATCTCCCCCCATTCCTGATTGCGGACAGCATCGGCCAGCCTTGCCACGCGTGCGGTCCCCGAGAACATCTTGGCGACCTCGACCGCGAGCATACGGCCTTCGAGCGTTGGCGTGAGCCGGCCACCGGCTCGAACGAAAAGCTGAAAGCCGCAGGCATCGGAAAAGCTGCGCAGTAGCTTGCTGACCGCCGGCTGAGAGATCCGCATGCGCTCAGCGGCCAGCGTGACGGACCCGGTCTCGACGGTGTTGTGGAACGCCTCCAACTGGCGGATGTTCATGGGTATGCCTCTGCTTGGAATCGAGCAACATGAGTTTCGGTTATAATGAGCGGATAATTTGATATTTGACAATCATATCCCGTCTCGCTTCTCTCACACCAACCAAACACGACGGATCGGGCGTTCGATCTGCTTCAAAAAGGGAACGAGAATGAGAATAGCCTTGGGAACGGCCCTACTGACTTTGGCGCTTTCAACATCGGCGTATGCCGGCGTCTTGTCGGTATGCGTGGAGGGATCGCCGGAAATCTTCAATCCGCAGCTGAGCAGCAGCGGAACGACGTCGAACGTGCTGGCCAATATCTACGACAATCTGGTGTCCGTGAAGGCAAACAGCTCGGACATCGAACCGGCACTGGCTGAAAGCTGGACGATCTCGGAGGATGGCCGGACCTACACTTTCAAGCTGCGCAAGGGCGTGAAGTGGCAGTCCAACGATCAGTTTACCCCGACGCGGGACTTCAACGCCGATGACGTGGTGTTCACCTTCGACCGGATGCTGAAGTCGGATCATCCCTATGCGAAGATCAGCAACGGCACCTACATCACCTTCAACACCAAGCTTGCCGATAGCCTGAAAGCGGTTTCCAAGATCGACGACTACACCGTTGCCTTCACGCTGAAGGAGCCGCTCGCTCCGTTCATCGGCATCATGGCGCATCAATCTCTCGCCATCACATCGGCCGAGTACGCCGACGTCCTGATGAAGGCGGGCAAGCCCGAGACGTTCGACATGGTCCCGATCGGGACGGGTCCCTTCGCGTTGCAGGCCTATCAACAGGATGCCGTGGTCCGGCTCGTGCCGTTCAACGAAACCTGGGGGGCGGCCATCGGCGACAAGAGCCGCACGCCCATGGTCGACGCCCTGGTAATGGCGATCAGCGCCGATGCCCCGGTGCGGCTGCAACGTGCATTGGCCGGCGAATGCCAGATTGCGCTTTACCCCAACCTTGCCGACCGCGCCCAGATCGAGGACAGCGACACGCTCGAACTGATGCAGACGCCGGTGGCATCGACCGGGTTCATCGACTTCAACTTCCGCGACGAGAAGTTCAGGGACAAGCGGGTCAGAACCGCACTGGCCGAGGCGATCAACGTCCCGGCACTCGTCGATACCGTCTATAACGGCATGGGCATCGCCACCGGCGCACTCATCCCTCCGGTTCTCTGGGGACATGACGGCGAGCTGAAGCCGCACCCCTATGATCCGGAAAAGGCAAAGGCGCTTCTCAAGGAAGCCGGATACCCGGACGGCTTTTCGACCCAGATCTGGGCGATCCCTGTCTATCGTCCCTACATGCCGAACGGTCGCCGCGCCGCCGAGATGATCCAGGCCGATTGGGCCAAGATCGGCGTCAAGGCCGAGGTCGTTACCTTCGAGTGGGGCGAGTACATTCAGCGCGCCAGGGCGGGAGAGGCCCCGGTCGCGATGTTCGGCGGCATCTATGATTTTCCGGACCCGAGCCAGATCCCGAACAATTACTTCATCTGCGATTCCGACGGCAAGCCAAGCCCCTCCAATGTAGGCGCCTGGTGCGACAGTGAGTTCATCAGCCTGATGAACGAAGCCGGGCGTATCGCGGACAAGGAGAAGCGTATCGAGCTCTACAAGAAGGCACAGGCACGCTTCCACGAGGAAGCGCCTGCGGTCATCCTCGGTGGAGCCGATACACTGACGGCCGTCAGCAAGACCGTGCACGGCTTCCAGCCCGCCATTTTCGGTACGAGCCGCTTTTCAGGCGTGACCGTCGACTAGGCTCGCCACACCGGGCAAGCCATGCATTCGCATTGGAGCAAACATGAAAGTCCTGATCATTGGTGCTGGCATTCTTGGGGCCAGCACCGCCTATCACCTCGCGAAAAAGGGCGTCGACGTGGAAGTCGTCGACGCCCAGCACGAGGGTAAGGCAACTCTTGCCGGCGCCGGCATCGTCTGCCCGTGGGCGACGAAGCTCGAGGACGGCGATTTCTATGACATGTACGCCGCCGGCGCAGCCTATTATGCCTCCCTCGTCGAAGGCCTGAAGTCGTTCGGCGAAGCCGATCTCGGCTATGGCAAGGTCGGCGCGCTGGTCGTGGCCGAGGACAGGCAGGAGTTCGAGGCTGCCGCCGAGCGCGTGGCGCGGCGCGTTGCCAATGTGCCTGAAGCGGGCACGGTCGAACATCTGAGCCCGGCTGCGGCGCGCGAGAAGTTCCCGCCGCTGCGCGAAGGGATGGAAGCGATCTTCATACCCGGGGCCGCGCGCGTCGATGCGCGGTTGCTCGCGGCCGCAATGCTGCGGGCCGCAAGCTCTCTCGGCGCGAAGGTCAGACAGGATCGCGTTTCATTGGCCTTGCGGGATGGACGTCCCGTCTGCACCGCCAGCGATGGAACAGCACTTCAAGCGGACGAGGTCGTCGTCACGGCCGGTGCATGGGCATCGCAGATTCTCGACCCGCTGGGCCTTCAGCATCCGGTCGCACCCCAGAAGGGCCAGATCATTCATCTTCGCCTGCCGGGCGTCCAGACATCGAACTGGCCCGTGCTCCTGCCGATGGGCAGCCATTACCTGCTGGCGTTCGATGACTCCCGTGTCGTGATCGGCGCGACGCGCGAGGACAATTCCGGTTTCGACTATCGCGTGACCGCAGGTGGCGAAGCCGAAGTCCTGAACGCCGGACTGGCGATCGCCCCGGGGCTTGCGAACGCGACGCACATAGAAACCCGCATCGGGTTTCGCCCGGCGTCGAGCAACATGAAGCCCATTCTGGGCCGCGTTCCCGGTTTCTCGGGCTTGACGATCGGCAACGGCCTCGGCGCAGCCGGCCTCACCATCGGCCCGTTCGCCGGAAAGCAACTCGCCGAGTTGCTGACAGACGCTCCTCTCGACGTCGATCTCACGCGCTACGCCCCGGCGTAAATCGCCGGTCGGCTTTGAACTCAACATCAATGGAAAAGGAACAATCATGGTAACGCGTTACCGGAAACACCGTATCATGCATGCGGCTGTCGAGCACAACGGCCTCATCTTTGTCGGCGGCCACGCAGCCACCGACATTTCCGTCGGCATGAAGGAACAGACGCAGCAGGTCTGCGAGAAGTTGGACGGCGTGCTGGCCGAATGCGGCTCGGACAAGACCCAGCTCGTCTCCGCCCGGATCTACATCAGCGACATGTCGAAGAAGGAAGAAATGAACGAAGCCTGGCTCGAATGGCTCGACGGCGACGACCTGCCCTCGCGCGCGACCATCGGCGTCGCCGATCTTGGCGACCCGAAAAGGCTCATCGAAGTCGTGGTCGTCGCGGCCAAGAACTAACGCGAGCTTGGCAGGTCAGGCCTGCCTGCTCCCCTGCCACCTCTGCTTACGGAGTTGCAGCGCACCGGGTGCCTGGCGCGCTGCTTTTCTTTTGCCGCACATGAGCGGAAGCCGTTTGCCCGACGTGTCAGCAACCAATTGAGCGCGCCCATCCGGCAGCGCGTCGCGCCGCCTCGGTCAGCACGGGTTTGGGCGCCTTGTACCACTCGTTTTCAGGAAGCCTGCGCTTGTCGCGAACATGGTCGATCGCGGCCTCCAGGGTCGGGAACTCTTGCGGCAGCGTGAGATGGAGAAACAACGACACGACAGCAACGGAGCGCGAGCGTCCGCCACGGCAATTGATCAGCACGCCCCCGCGCTCCCGTCTGGGATAGGACGGTTTCTCGGGCAGCACCTGCTCGAGCGCGGCCCGCAAGATGTAGTGCGCCGCAAGCATCTGCGTGTCCGGGTTTCCATCGCCGTCGATAAGCCCGACCTTGTAGTAGCGGATCTCGCCTGGGCCATGGACACTGTTTCGGTGATCCGAGACGAGCTGCGGCTCTCGGACGAAATTGAAATCCAGATTGACCGCGCAATTGACGACGGTGGTGATGCCGTTGCGGCGCAGGAGATCGAGATCACTCGCGCCTTCCTTGCCCGAGATGAAGATGTCGACGTCATAGGTCGGATGCCTGGCATAGATGAGGCTGAGCCTTGGCAGCTCGCTGTTCGCCTTGTTGGCGGCCATCGTTTCGGTTGGTTCAATTTGCATGCTTTCCTCGTCTCCGCTCATGGCGCTGGAGCTTTGGCCGTACGGCCATCTGAAATGGCCTGCGCGACGCGGTTCAGGGTCGGATAATCGGCACCGGCGCCATAAGCCACATAACCGGGGCACAGATAATCGGCAGAACCGACCGGCACTTTGCCGAGCGGTAGGGGGCGGTAGCGCCCGCCGGAATTTCTGAGGATCAACGTCGCAGCGGCGACATCCCACGCATTGACGCCGAAACCCGCGGCCGCGTCGACAAAGCCGGCCGCCACATGCGCGATGCTGAGGGCTGCGCTGCCGGGCCGGCGCAATGTCGAGAAGGTCTTGACCAGGTCGCCAAAGCGACGAAGGGCGACATCCTGTCCATCGAGACGAAAGTCTCTCGAAACGGGATAGCCTGTGATCAGGGTCGCGCGGCTCTCGTCGCTCACTGCCTTGGAAGTGATGACGTCTCCATTCAGATAGGAGCGCTCGAGGTCGCCCGAGAAAAGTAGGTCGGCGACCGGGTCGTAGACGACCCCTGCCACGACCACCCCCTCTTCGACTGCGGCGATCGACACGCACCAGAAGGCGAGCCCCCGAGCGAAATTCGCCGTTCCATCGATCGGGTCGACATACCACTGGATTTCACCCGCACCGACCTGACCGCCCTCTTCGCCGAGCATGGCCGAGTTCGGCTCGTTCGCAAAGATGTGGTCCCGGATCAGTGCCTCGGCGTTTTTGTCGTGGATCGTCACGATGTCGTGCAGGTCGCGCTTGTAGTCGACCGCCATTTCCGAGCGAAATGCCGCAAGGAGTGGCGCCCCCACGGCCCGGGCCGCGCCCTCCGCGATCTGCATCAGGTGGCGTGATCGGGCAAGTTTGCCCGCTTCATCGGCGGGACTGGGGCTTGCCGCCGGATAAGCGTTGCTCATGCTTTCTTTCCGTTCATGCGGGTGCGGCCGGCGCGACCTGTCCTCGTCATGTCGCGCCGGGCCTCGAGTTTCTATTTGCTGTAGTTCACGCGCCAGAAGTCCTGCCATTCCTCGCGCCGGTCGAAGTCTTCAAGACCCGTTGCGGCATTGTAGGGGAACAGGCGGTCCGCCACTTCCATTATCCCCGACGGTTCGTCCGCCGGCATCTTGATGTCGATGTTGGTCGGCAGCTTGCCGTCCTTCATCTGCGGTGCAATGCCCTCTTCCGTCAGCACGTAATGAATGAAGAGCTTCGCGGCATTCGGGCTTGCGCTCTTCGACGCAACGAGGCCCAGCTTGGTGTAGGTCCAGCCGACCCAGGGCTGAAGCTCCGTGCACAGGCCAAGCTTGTAGCCCTTGCCCTCGTTGTCGCGGAACTTGGCCGAACTCAAAAGACCGAAGAACGGCTCCTTCTGGCCGGCCGCGCCGACAGCTTCGGCGACCGGATCGTCACCGTCGGTCACCAACGGCCCGTTCTGTGCGAGCGCCTTGATCCAAGCTGCCGCCGCACTCTTCTCGCCGGTTTCGATATCCTTGCCGAAGTGGCTCTTGTAGGCGTCGGCCACCGCCTTGTCGGCGTGCTTCTCCATCTGGTTGAACCAGTCGGTATAGGTGCTCTTGGTCAGGGGATCGACGAGAGCGATCTTGCCTTTCCACTTCGCCTCCGTCAGCTCCCAGATGTTGCTCACCGGGCATTTGTCGTAGGTTTCGGTGTTGTAGGCCCAGACATTGGCATTGGTCGAAATCGCCAGAGGGTTCTGGAAGGCTGCCGGTATCTTGTCCTTCATGTCCCTTGGCAGATAGCTCTCGACGAAGCCTTGCGGCAGAAGCTGGGCGAGCGCTGCCGGCGCATCGGTAATCAACGCGACATCACCCTGGACATTGCCGGCCTGCGCCTCCCGGATGATCATTTCCAGCTGGCTGTTGGCCGAGACTTTCACGCCCGTTGCCTTGACCCCGTATTTCGCGGTGAAGGCTTCGGCCATCTCGACGATCTTGCCGGTGCTGTCATAGACGTTGATAGGCTTTTCCTTCTTGGCCGCCTCGACCAAGGCGTCGAGATCCAACGCCTCTTCGGCACGCGCCTCAACCGCGACGGCGGTCGCAAGGGCGGCCAACGCCACCCCCATTGCCAGTAATTTGCTGTTGCCTCTTTTCATGGTTTCCCCTCCCAAGGAGACCGTTTCAGGGTTCACGAGGTTACTTCCGGTAGTTGATCCGCCAGAGGTCCTGCCAGGTTTCGCGCTTGTCGAGATCATCGCCGGCCGTCGCAGCATCGAAGACCATCAGTTCTTCAATGTGCTTGGAAACGCCGGAGGCCTCGTCAGCCGGCAAGGCGATCGTCCTGTTGCCGGAGATCTTTCCGTCGACGGTCTGCGGCGCGATCCCTTCGGCCGTCATCAGATACCGAACGAAAAGCTTTGCAGCGTTCGGGCTCTTCGTCTGAGCGGCAATCAGGCCGAAGCCGGGATAGAGGAAGCCTGTGAACGGCTCCATGCCGACGCAAATGCCGAGTTTCAGCCCCTTGGTTACATTTTCCCGGTACTTCGCGGTCGAGGTGATCGCAAAGAACGGCTCGGCCTGACCGGGTGCGCCGGCAGCCTCGGCGACAGTCGACGAATCCGCGAGCAGCGGGCCGTTTGCGGCAAATGCCTTGACCCAGGCGGCCGTGGCACTCTCACCTTGTGTATCGAGTGCCTTGCCGTATTGCACCTCATAGGCCCGCGCGACGTCCTTGTCGCGATGATTGGCGATCTGGTTGAACCAATCCGCATAGAGCGGTTTGTCGAACAGATCGAGCATCGCAACCTTCCCCTTCCACTCCGGCTCCGTCAGCTGCCAGATGTTGGTGATGGGGCATTTTTCGTACTTCTCCGTATTGTACGTCCACACGTGCGGATCGGAGACGACCACCAAGGGATTACGCAGCGGTTCGGGGATGTCGCCCGCGAGATCGGGCGGCGTCCAACTGGTGGCAATGCCTTCGGGAAGCATCTGCCCGACTGCGGAAGCGACATCCATGGCGAGGCTGACATCGCCAACGACGTTGCCCGCCTGATGCTCGCGGATCATGAGTTCGACCTGCGTCGCCTCATTCACCTTCTTACCGTTTGCCTGGAGCCCGTATTTTTCGTTGAAGGCCTGGACGGTGTCGACGATCTTGCCGGTCACCGCATAGACCGTGATCGGCGGCTCTTTCTTCGCCGCCTCGATCGTCGCGTCAAGGTCGAAGCTCTCCTCGCCATGGGCTACGGAAGCCAACGAAACAGAGGCGGCGATAGCCCAGGCGGAGACGGACGCGACCGTCCCAAGCCGACGCGTCGTCATGATCTGATTGCTCATAAAGTTACCCTCGGAGTTCGCTTCACTTCTGGTAGCTGAGCCGCCAGAGGTCCTGCCAGGTCTCGCGCGCGTCCCAGTCGTCGAGGCTCGTTGCCATCTGGTAGGGCATGACCTGATCGATAACTGCGCCGATGCCTGAAGGCTCGTCGGCAGGCAGCGAAACATCCTGGTTCGTCGACATCTTCCCGTCTTCGGCCTGCGGCGCGATGCCTTCGGCCGTCATCACATAATGGATGAAGAGCTTCGAGGCATTGGGGCTATTGGTGCCCTTGGTGATCAGCCCGACGCCCGGATACATCCAGCCGAGCCACGGCTTCAGGTCCTTGCAAAGGCCTAGCTTCATGCCCTTGTCGGCATTGTCACGGAACTTTGCCGAGCTCATCAGGCCCATGAACGGCTGCGATTGCCCCGGCGCGCCGACCGCGTCGGCGGCTGCCGCATCCGCATCGGTCAGGAGCGGCGCGTTGGCGGCAAGCGCCTTCACCCAGGCGGCCGTCGCGCTGCCGTCGTCGGTTTCGAGCTGCTTGCCATAAAGCTCCTTGTAAGCAGCAGCTACCTTGTCGTCGCCGTGCTTGGCCATCTGGTTGAACCAGTCGACATAGGACGCCTTGCCGAGCGGGTCCTGCATCGCGACCTTGCCCTTCCATTCCGGTCCCGTCAGTTGCCAGATGTTGCTGACCGGGCACTTGTCGAAGAGTTCCGTATTATAGGCCCAGACGTTGGCGCTGGTGACCACAGTCAGCGGATCCTGGTACTCCGCGGGGATCTTGGCGGCGAGATCCGGCGGCAGCCAGCTTTCGGCAAAGCCCTGCGGAATGAGCTGGGCCATCGCAGCCGGCGCATCGCTGATGATCGACACGTCGCCCTGGATGTTGTTGGCGCGGGCCTCGCGAATGATCATCTCGAGCTGGGCGGTCGCCTTGACCTTCGACCCCTCGGCAGCGACGCCATATTTCTCCGCAAAGGCCTTGGCCATTTCGACGATCTTGCCGGTGCTGTCGTAGACCGTGATCGGCGCTTCTTTCCGTGCCGCCTCGATGAGGGCGTTCAGGTCGAACGCCTCCTCCGCCAGTGCCGGCCCGCTGATCGCCACGATCGTCGTCGCCAGCAAGGCGCGCCGGAATGTACGTTGCATCCTGTCAGTCTTCCGAATTTGCATCGTCTGTTCCTCCCTCAGATTCTGTTTCGGTATGCCGTCTGGCGCCTAGCGCCCTAGTTCAGTGTGCTCTTGCGCAGCAGCGCATCGGCTTCGCCGATGCGTTGACCGTTTTTGTCGAAGACGTGCAGCGCCTCAGGCAGCGCGAAATAGGAAACCTTCGCACCGGTCTCGACGCGCGGCAGGGCATTCGTGGTCAGGAAAAGCGTGTCGTTGTCGTTCCTGAGCTCGAGGATCCAGCTGCCGCCGGTCGGCAGAACGCCCGTCACCGTCATCTCGCCGGTGAAGCTGCCCGCAGGCACACCCTTTGGTTCCATTGCGTACCCGATCGCCTCGGGCCGGATGCCGACCGAGCCGATGCCGCGCAGCGACGGATGGCGCTCGCCAAGATAGGTTTCGGCCGCACGCGACATCTCCGAGGCTGCAGGCGAGCCGAAGGTAAGGATGTTGATCGGCGGGCTGCCGACGAATTCCGCAACGAAGCGATTGGCGGGACGATCGTAAATATCGTTCGGCGTGCCCATCTGCTGCAGCGTGCCCTCGTTCATGACGGCGATGGTCGTCGCCAGCGTCATCGCTTCCCACTGGTCATGGGTGACGAAGACGATCGTCGTCTTGAACTCCTTGTGGATGCGCTTGAGCTCGGCCCGCATTTCGAGCCGTAGCCGCGCGTCGAGGTTCGAAAGCGGCTCGTCGAGCAACAGAACCCCCGGATTGACCGCGAGCATGCGGGCAAGCGCCACGCGCTGCTGCTGGCCGCCGGAGAGCTGCGAGGGGTAGCGGTCGCGATACTTGGCGATGTCGAGCGCCTGCATGACCTTCTCCACCCGCTGCTCGCGCTCTTCCTTCGGCAGTTTGCGCAGACGGAGGCCAAAATCGGTGTTGCGCTCGATCGTCAGGTGCGGCCAGAGCGCGTAGCTCTGGAAGACGAGGCCCATCTCACGCTTTTCCGGCGGAATGAACACCCCTGCCCGGACCGAGTCGACCACCCTTTCGCCGATACGGATTTCACCATCGGAGAGGTTTTCAAGGCCGGCGATCATGCGCAGCGTCGTGGTCTTGCCGCAGCCGGAGGGGCCGAGAAGGCACATGAACTCACCATCGCGGATTTCGAGATCGAGGTTCGAAACGGCATTGGCGGAATTGACGCCATAGTTCTTCTGCGCGCCGCTGAGATTGATGGTGGGCATCAGCTTCCGAGTCCTTCTGCGAGATTGGTCTTGGTCAGCTTCTGGGCTGCCAGTGTTCCGAGATAGGCGATGGCGGCGATGATCAGCACGACCGCATTTGCCGCCTGGGTGTAGTGGTAATCGACGAGCCGCAACGAGTAGGTCGTCAGGACGTCGGTGCTCGGCACGGCGAGGATGACGAACAGGCTCAATCCCTTGATGCCCGAGATGAACGGCAACAGCACACCGGTGACCAGCGACCCTTTCTGGATCGGGATCACGATCAGCATCATGCGGCGGAACCAGCCGGCGCCGGCGATCTGGGCCGCTTCTTCGGGATCTTTGCCGAGCTGTGTCATGGCGGAGATGCCGGCGCGCGAGGCATAGGGCATCTGGTCGGCAATCAGCGCCAGGATGAGGATGGTGACCGTACCGTAGAGGGCGGGCATCGGTCCGCGTGGCACCGCAAAGAGCGACAGATACGCTGCAGCAAAAGCGATCCCGGGCACCAGATACGGCAGGAAGGTAACCTGCCTCAGGTAGACCGACAGTGCCTTTACCGGCGTGCGGATGACGACGTAGCCGACGAGCAATCCGAGGATACCCGAGGTCAGCGATGCAAGGCCGACGATCATCAGCGTGTTCTTCGCCGCCGCCCATAGATCCGGGCTCAGCAACACACCCGTTTGCAGCGCCACGGTATGGAGATCGCGGCCAATCCAGTAGTCCAGCGTGAAGTTGTCGAGGGTGAACTGGGCCGGCAGCTTCATGATCGTCGACAGGAACAGGGTGAGCAGCGGCAACCCGACACTCAGCAGGAAGATGAGCGCTGCGAAACCGGTCGCCGGCAGGCGATACTTGCCGAGCCGGCTTTGGCGATTCATCGAGCCCTTGGACCCGACGGTGACGAAGCGGCGCGCTTCACGAACAAGCCGGGCATCGATCATTAGGGTGATGATGCCGATCAGCATGATCGAGGCCGCGACGACGCCGGCGACACCCGTCTGGCGCGAAGCGATGCTACGGAAGAGTGACGTGGAGAGCACCTCGAACTTGACGGGCAGCCCAAGCACATAGGGCACACCGAACTCACCGAGGCACTTTGCGAAAATCAGCACCATCGAGGACAGCAATGCCGGGCGCATCAGCGGCAGGATGATCTGCATCGCCACCTGGTAGCGCTTCGCACCAAGAATGCGGGCAGAGTCTTCAAGCTGGGAATCAAAGCGGCGAAGGGCCGAGCCGAACAGCAGGATGACGAAGGGCGTGTAGTGCAGCGCCAGGATGACGACGATCGGGAAGCGCCCATAGGCAACCCAGTCCGGAGGCGTCAGGCCCATCGCTTCAAACCAGCCCGGCTGGCCGCCGACCGTCCGGTTCTTGAAGAGCGTGGTCCAGGCGAGCGCGAACGTCCAGGCCGGCAGCATGTAAGGCACGATGAGTGCGGTTGCGAACCAACGCCGCCCGAACATGTCGGTCCGGCTGATCAGCCATGCGAGCACCGTGCCGATCACCAGCGACAGGCTGATAGCTCCGACGGCGACAGATAGAGTGTTAAGAAGCGGCCGCCAGAACAGGTCGACAGAAACAGGCGAAAGGAACGCCCGGTCGAGATAGTAGAGCGTCAGGTCGCCGAAATCCTTGCCGAGCCGCCGCTCGTGCCCGAACTGGACCCGGACGGAATCGAGCACGATCGAAATGATCGGCACGACGATCAGATAGGTGAACAACAGCGCCGTCAGAATGCCGACCAATGTTGTCGGCTCGCGGGAAGCGACCTTCGCTCGATACCGCCAGCGCTGCCATGCTGTCGGCGCCGTCGCGTCGTCTGACACTGTCGACGCCTTGGCTGTTTCACTCAATAAGGCCATGCTCTTCCCCTTGGAACTCGACATGCGCAACCTGCTGCGGCGATCGAAGCCTGGCGGCGCTCCAGTAATGCTGATGGGGAAATAGATGCCGGGCCGCACTTGATGCGGCCGCATTGAAAGCCGCGAACGACGCGAGCCGTCCCGCCTTCCTGGCTGCTCTCCTCCCCACTCGCGGACAGGCCGGATGCCCTGCCAAAACGACGACACCAACTCCTCAAAGGCGCCACCATTGTCGCGAATTCAAACGGAACAAATATTCCAAAATTTCTCCGTCAGTGGAATGTATGATCCAATGACAGGGGCGCCTTGTCAATCAAAAAATTGCACACGTGCGCATTGATTTACTTCGTTGTTTTTATTGATATTTTTATGGAGAATGTCTATTATTTTTCGAACACGTGAGCAATCAGCATCAGAAGGCGCTTTCCGGTACAACGATTGGCGGTCGTTTTGCGGGTGAGGGAAACGTGCGGGCGGAGGCTGCGGAGCACCGGCTGTGGCCGCTAGTTCGCACTTTTTCGTTGGAATGGGGCAGCTTTTATGGCCCTGATGGGAACGTTCTGATTCAGTGGGGGAATGCATGGCAAGAGGGTTCGTAACCGCCGAGGAAGTCGCAAAGCGCGCGGGCGTTTCGCGCTCGGCGGTATCGCGAACCTTCACGCCCGGCGCCAGCGTTTCCCAGGCGGTCCGCCGCAAGGTGTTGAAGGCTGCAAGAGAGCTCGGCTACCGTGTCAACCGGCTCGCGCAGGGCTTGAACAACGACCGATCGAACCTGATCGGTGTCGTCGGGGCCAATCTCAGTTCACCCTTCATATCCAAACAGCTCGATCTTCTGAGCATCGGCCTGTTGCGCCAGGGACTGCAGTGCCTGCTGCTCAATGCAGCGGATGCCCGCAAGGATATTGCTCCGCTGATCGAGCTTCTCTTCGAATTCCGCGCGCAGGCCATCGTGGTTCTTTCCGGCGAACCGCCGGAATCAATCGTCGACCAGTGCATCGCCAACGGTGTCAGGCTGATCCTCATCAACCAGAAACTCGACCGGACCGATACGAGCATGGTGTTGAGTGACGATTCCCGAGGCGCCGATCTCGCAGCACTGCGCCTGATCGAGGCCCAATGCAAGAAGGTTGCGGTTGTTTCGAGCGGCAGCCAGACGCCAGCGCAGGTTCGCCGGGCAACGGCGTTCAAGCAGAAAATGGCGGCGGCCGGCATCGACGTCGTTGCCTGGTCTGGCGGCCCGACAAGCTATGAAAGCGGTTATCAGGCGGGTTGCGAGGTCCTGAAAGACCAGGCCATCGATGGAGCCTTCTGCGTCACCGATCTGCTGGCACTCGGCTTTCTCGACGCGGCACGCACCGAAATGCAGCGCCGCATCCCGGCCGACCTTTCCGTCGTCGGCTTCGACGATATTCCGCAGGCAAGCTGGAAGAGCTACGAACTCACCACCGTTGCCCAATCCTTTACCGCCCTGACCGATCACGTGTTGGCCGCGCTTGAGTCCGACGATGCGGAAACCCGCCTCCAGGTCGTTCCGGTCGCGATGGTCGAACGCAAGACGGCAAGGCGCTAAGCCGCAGTTTCAGGAAGCCGCCTGCCGGATGCGGCTCTCGATCAACAGTCCGCTCTGATCGAGGATCGGGTGGGCAACAGAGGCGATATGCGCATTAATGCGCTTCAGATCACGCAGCATGTCGAGATGAAGCGAACTGGTCTCGATGCTGTCGGCGCGTCCGTCACGCAACCGCTGCAGATGCTGTTCGGCCGATTGCCGTTCCAGCCGGCGAACGTCCTCTTTCGCCTGGACAAGGCGCCGCGCCATGGTGTTGTCGCGCGTGGCAAACACCGCCTGCGCCATGCGCAGATTGTCGATCGTGATCGCGAACAGCCGCGAGAGTTCTTCGTGGCCATCGCGGGAAAAGGTCAGGCCCCGGGCGATCTTCTTTGCAAGTTCGGGCAGCAGACCCTTTTCGATGATGTCACCGATGTGCTCGAGGTTAATGGCATAGTCGACGATATCGGCGGCACGCCGGCGATGCTGGTCGTCGATATCGGACTGGCCGACACGCGAAACATAGACCTTGATTTCGTGCTGCACGCGATCGACCCGCCCTTCCAGCGTGCTGATCGTCGAGAGCTTGGAAAGATCCGTCTGCTGCAAGGCGTCGTTTGCCTGAACGAGCATGCGCTCGATCATGTCACCGACGCCGAGGACCTCCCGGCTGGCTCCTGCAAGGGCCGCAACCGGTGTCTGCAGATAGCCCTGTTCCAGAAACGACGGGCCATCCTCAGCCTTCGCCGGGTCCGGCAGCAGCCGCCCCGTGAGACGAGAAAGCGGCCGGGCAAACGGGGCGGCCAGGACCGCCAGCACGAGATTGAAGCCAAGATGCGCGTCGACCGGCAGCTTGTCATGCGACAGCGGCAATAGTTCGAGCAAATGGCCGGAATAGCCGGCCAACGGCAGTGCCAGGAGGCAACCAACTGCCCGGACGATCAGATTTCCAAGCGCGACACGTCGGGCGCTGGTCGCCGCATGGAGCGTTGCAAGAACGGGCGGCACGGCCCCACCGAGATTTGCGCCAAGAACGAGTACGATGAGCAGCCCCGTCGAAAGCTGGCCGGACGCGGCAAGGGACAGGATCAGCACCACGATCGCGAGGCTGGACGAGGCAAGGACGGCAAGGCCCGCGGAGATGACCAACGCAACCGGCCAGGCATTGTCGAGGAGCACGAGGAAGGCAGAAAGCGCCACCGACGTGCGAAGCGGTTCGGTGGCAGCGCCGATCAAATGCAACGACAGCAACATCAGCCCAACACCGACGAGCGCGGCACCCGCCCCCTTGCGGGCATTCGAGCTTCCGCGCCCGACGACGACACCGCAAAGCAGCAAAAGCGGCGAAAGCCATCCAAGGCCCAATGCGACGATCCAGGCGGTCATCGCCGTTCCGACATTGGCGCCTAGCAGTACCACTTGCGCCATGCGCGGCAGGATGAGGTCACGCTCGACGAATGACGCCACCATCAGGGCAGTCGCGGTCGAACTCTGCAGCGCAACGGTCGCGACGAGGCCGGAGAAGAAGGAGCGAAAGCCGTCGCGCGTTCCGGCCGCGAGGCCAGCCTTCAGCCGAACGCCGAAGACGCGCTGCATGCCCTCGCGCACCTGGCCGAGGCCGAAGAGGAGAAGGGCCACAGCGCCGAAGATATTGATGCTGACATTCGCCGAATCCACGGCTCCCTCCCCTTGAGAAGCCCTACTGCCGGCCCCGCAGCAATTCCGCCCGGAACAACTGCTGAAAGGCAGCGTAGCTTTCGAAGCCAAGATCGTTGACGAGACGCATCACCGTCGTCGTCGAGACGCCGCTGCACTCGGCCACTTCGCGCGCGCTCGCAAAGGCAACGTCATAGGGATGGCCAAGGACGAACCTCGCCACCTCCAGCCGCCCGCCCTTCAACCGCCGTACACCGAGGCGACAGGACTCCCGCAGTTCGACAAAAGTCGCCGGAGGTGCGATCGAGGCGGCAGTGACGGACAGTTGATGGACCATGTTCAGGCCGCCTCCACGTTGGAGGGCGTGCTCTCGATGTGGACGCGAAGACTGCCGGCTTCGGCACGATCAAGAAAGGCGTCGAACGCACCGAAGAAGATCGAGAGGAAAGTGTCAGTCGAGCCGTCCCAACCACCTTCCGCAGCACTACCGAACCGTGCAGCGAGCACTCGATAGAGCCTGAGGCGTGGCGCGGAGATCTTGTCGAGCGCGAGCACGGAGGCCTGGCGCAGACAATACCAATCGGTGATCAGCTCAAGCATTTCCAGGCGAACCAAGTCAGTGGCGTCCTCGGGCGGGCATGCCGCGATCACACTCTCGATCGCGCCCGGCCCGCCGAGGCGTTTGCAGACATCCTCGACAGTGAGCCCGGAGATCTCTTCGACGGCTTCCTTCGGCCACTCCTTGGGAAAGTAGCGATGCTGAACCAGGGCGCGTTTATGCGCTTTCAGGAACGATCCGTAGTCGGAGACGTCAAAGGCGCTATCAGCCTCTTCCGTGAGATGGGCCATTTCTCGCCGATAGCCACACGAGATGCGCGGATCGACGGCGCTGGAGGACAGCTCGACGGTTTCGACCAGCAGAGCAGAAGCGGATGGCTCGACGATCTTGAAGGCTGGCGGAAAGGCCACCAGGGACGGCACGGCGATATTGGTGAGCACACCCTCGCCGGATCCTCGGCGCGTGACGCCCTCGACATGCAGATGCCCGCTGAAGTGCAGCGTCATCCCCGCATCGATCAGTGTCTGCGCGACTTCCTTGCGCGGCGTTCTGCGAGCAATGTTCGTCTCACCGAAAAGCACGCCTTCGGCACCCGTTGCCCCATCAAAGGGATCGAGAACCGGATAGTGCGAGAAGGCAAGAAGCGTCTTTCCGAGCCTGCGGGCGCGTGCCGAGACGTCGGCGATCCAATCGATGATGAACGGCTTCAGCTTCAAGAGCGCATTCCAGCCGGCTCCGGTGCTATCGACGAAAGCCGCCTCGTCACCTTCTGGGAACGTGCCGTCGCGCGGCTCGAACACGTTGGCGTCGATCATCATCAGCCAGAGACCGGGCTCCGGCTCGACCAGATAGGAAGCGTCCATCAGCGCGTAGCGGTTTCGGCCATCAGGGGACGAAACGTCGTAGAGACGGTCTTCGACCTTGTCCGAAGCGCCGAACGGGGTCTCCCAATGGATATCGTCGGACCTTCGGAAGTATCCGAATGCGGCCATCGGAGCGAGGCCCGTCGGATACCCCTCGCAATACATGGACGGCGTCGCGTAGGTGCCGGGACCGGCCCTTTCCGCATCGCTGGTGACGAGGACCCTCGCACCATTCACATCCAGGAACTGCTTGGTGTGATGGCGGCCCCTGGGGCCGAAAATGTCGTGGTTGCCGGGGAGTGCGTAGAAGCGCGTATCATTCTCGCGTTCATGCCGCTCCAGAATGGTGCGCAGGCGCTCTGCGGTTTGCCGCTGGCCGTCATCCGTATAGTCGCCCAGCAAGACGACGTGACGGATCTCGCGCCGGGCCACCTCCGCCAATGCCTCGTCCAGTGCCCTCGCACTCTCGTTGAATACGCGGGTCGACTCGCGCGTATCGGCCCAGCTTCTGATGGCCAACGCCTTTCCATCAATCTCGATGGCTGGAAACGCGAAGTCGGTCTCAAGATCATGAAAGTGGGCGTCGGCGATCACAGCGATCCGCGGCAAGTCAGCCATTGGCATTCGCCTCCGCGCGGGATGCGTCAACGAGATCGATCCAGGTGGAGGCGCGCCGCGCCGCCTCGTACAGCATCGGCTTCGGTGTTTCGAACCATTCGTCCGGCCGCAGCTCGCGATGCTCGCGGATATGGGCGACCGCGGCGTCTAGGGTCGGAAACAGGTGCGGCTGTTGCTTGTGCAGGAAAAGCGCCACCAGCGACACGGAGCGACTGCGCCCGCCGCGGCAGTTCACCAGAATGTTGCCGCCGTCGACGAAGGGGTAGGTCGGGCGTTTAGGCATCGTTTGACGCAGGGCTCCGTCGAGAATGTAGTAGGCGCCAAGCATCATCGTGTCCGGGCTGCCGTCGCCATCGATCATGCCGAGCTTGTAGTAGCGTATGTCGGCGTAGCCACTTGCGCAGAGGTCGTCATTGACCGCGACCTCCTCCTCACGCACGAGATTGATATCGAGGTTGACCGCACAGTTGACGACGATGGTGATCCCGTGACGCTTGAGCAGTTCCATGTCGCGCGCGCCGTCGCTGCCGCCGATATAGAGATCCGCTCTACGAGGGCCAAGTTCCGTGGCGATCAGGCTGATTGCGGGTCGCGCGTAAACCGGTGCGTCCATTGTAGTTTCCTTCTGATGTCGTCGAATAAGGCGCTCCCGCCGATCGTGGGTTCACGCCGGCTGAAGCGCCGCGGTCCGTTCGTGGGCAAGGATCGGAATGCCGGAGGCTTCGCTGACACCGTCGGCGATGGCCGGCGTCGATGCAAGCACCGGTCCTCCGTCTTGGA
The DNA here is from genome assembly GCF_052115125.1 of Ensifer sp. 2TAB8. Lineage (NCBI taxonomy): Bacteria > Pseudomonadati > Pseudomonadota > Alphaproteobacteria > Hyphomicrobiales > Rhizobiaceae > Ensifer > Ensifer sp. 2TAB8. The sequence goes on from NZ_JBFRGB010000016.1 coordinate 102,865, forward strand.
GACTGCCGATCTGCAGGAACGGGCACACGACGCCGCCCGCCTCGGCAACGAGCAGGAGCCCGGCGAGGCAGTCCCAGGAGTTCATGTGCAGCTCCACATAGGCATCGGAGCGCCCATCAGCCACATAGGCAAGCGCCAGTGCTCCGGACGCCCCGCGCCGGACATTGGCGCCCTTGGCGAGCATCAACCGCATGGTTTGTAGATAGGTCTCGTCCGGCACCCGGCGTGACCAGCCCATTTCGACGGAGGCTGCATCGAAGGTGACCGTCGACGAGATGCTTATGGGCTTGCCGTTCAAAGTCGCACCAGCGCCTCGTCGACAAAAGTAGAGCTCGTCCTGGGCCGGATTGTAGATCGCGCCGATCTCTGCCCTGCCCCCTTCGACATAGGTGATCGAAATGCAGAAATGCGGAATTCCGCGCGCGAAATTGGCGGTGCCGTCCACCGGGTCGACGACCCACACGCGGTCGCCGATCGAGCCGCCGCCCTCCTCGCCCAGAAACGCATCTCCAGGAAAGTGCGTGGTGATAGCCTGACGGATATGGGCCTCGGATGCGGCATCGGTTTCCGTGAGGAAATCCTGTGGCCCCTTCAGCGAGAAGCCGCGCTCGGAACTCTCCTTGAAGCCGCTCAGCACCAATGCGCCGGCAGAGCGAATGACGTCCCGACATAACGACGCCCGTCCTGCGAGGTCATTCGAATAGCGCGGATTGTGATCGTTCATCGGAAGACTCCATTGCACACGCGTGCACATTTGCACGCGTGTGCACCTCACGCAAGCGGAATCTGCACCTGCGTCTCGTCGTCTCTATTGTCGCATTGAACGCTTCGTGCCGGTCCGCGTAGCGAGCACATTACGGATCGCAAAGCTCGAGTGGATCCGCGAGACACCGGGAAGAGCGGAGAGGATTTCCTTGTGAATGCGCTCGAACTCGCCGGCATTGGCGACTTCGACGCGCAAGAGATAGTCCGACCCGCCGGTCATCAGGAAACATTCCTTTATTTCCGGGTGCCTGCGTATCGCGGCCTCGAAACGGTCGAGGTAGTCCTCCGTCTGGCGATCGAGCGTGATGTTGATGATCACGGCAATGGAAGCTTCCACGTTCGACGTGTCCACCAGAGCGGTATAGCCGCGGATAACGCCGGCCTGTTCCATCAGTTTTATGCGCCGAAGACAGGCCGATGGGGAGAGGCCGACTTCTGCGGCGAGACTCGCATTGCTTCGTCGGGCATCCAGCCGAAGCAGGCGAAGAATATTGCGGTCTATCGCATCAAGCGCGGACATGACAGATCATTCCAATTCATCTTTGTTTCTTTCAATGATCATGATTTCACGCAACGATCAATCATTCTTTCCTCGGAAATTTCACGATCGTTTCACTAGTCTCGCGCCAATACGGGGAGGCTGGAATGGACGGGACAGTACAGGCGAAAAGGCAAGGTGCGGCGACCGCCACAGGCGGCGCATCGGGCTACCTGACCATCGACCTTGCGGCCATTGCTCGCAACTATGAAAAGCTGGCGGCGGAAGTCGCGCCGGCGCGTGCCGCAGCAGTCGTCAAGGCGGACGCCTACGGGCTCGGCGCCGTCAGGGTCGCGGCCAGGCTATACGAACACGGCTGCCGCCACTTCTTCGTCGCCCAGTTCGTCGAGGCCCTGCGCCTCCAGCCAACTCTCGCCGCCGATGCCATTGTCTATGTGTTGAACGGCCTTCAGCCCGGCAATGAAACGGCCTGCGCCGAGCGCGGCATCGTGCCGATCATCAATTCACTGGAGCAGTTGCAGCGCTGGAGCCAGACTGCGAGGACGCTCGGCCGCAAGCTGCCGGCGGCGCTGCAGTTCGATACCGGCATGTCGCGCCTCGGCATTCCACCGGCGGAACGCGCTGCCGTTGCCAGCCTGCTCGGCGACTACATTGATGTCCGCTTCATCATGAGCCACCTTGCCTCCGCCGACGAGGCTGCGAGCGAACAGAACGGAAGCCAGCTTGCCGAGATGAGCCGTATCACGGCTGAATTCCCGGAGTTCGACCTGTGCTTCGCCAATTCGGGCGGCATCTTCCTCGGCAGGCCCTATCACGGTGTACTTGCCCGCCCCGGCATCGCGCTCTACGGCGGGGCACCGATCGCCGACCAACCGAATCCGATGGCCCCCGTCCTGCGCCTCGATGTTGCGGTCGTGCAGACCCGCACGGTCCCCGCCGGCGCGCGCGTCGGCTACAGCGGTACCCATATTGCCGCTGGCGAAACCCGTCTTGCCACCATTGCCGCCGGTTATGCGGATGGTCTGCCGCGGTGCCTGAGCGACCGGGGCGCCGTCTATTGTGACGGGATTCGCCTGCCGATCGTCGGTCGCGTCTCGATGGACAGCATCACCGTCGACATCTCCGCTCTACCGGAAGGTCGCTTGCACCTCGGCAGCCTCGTGGAGGTGCTCGGCCCCCATCAGACGCTTGAAGATATTGCACGCGACGCCGGCACCATCGCTTATGAAATTCTGACCGGCCTCGGCCAGCGCTACGAGCGGCAATACCGCTGACCCCTTCTCTTTTTGCTTGAGGGCATCATGAAAGTTATCGTTCTCGGCGCCGGCATCATCGGCGTGACGTCGGCCTACCAGCTCGCCAAGGCGGGACATGAGGTGACGGTCATCGACCGTCAGCCCGGCCCTGCCCTGGAGACGAGCTTCGCCAATGCCGGCGAAGTCTCCTTCGGCTACTGCTCGCCCTGGGCAGCACCCGGCATCCCCATGAAGGCGATGAAGTGGCTGTTCATGGAGCATGCGCCTCTGATCCTGCGGCCGAAGGTCGACACGGCCATGCTGTCGTGGATGGTGAAGATGCTCTCCAACTGCACATCCAAGCGCTACGCCATCAACAAGAGCCGGATGCTGCGCCTTGCCGACTACAGCCGCAACTCCCTCGCCACGCTGCGTACAGAGACGGGCATTGCCTATGACGAGCGGATGCAGGGCACGTTGCAACTGTTCCGCACGCAGCAGCAGCTCGATGCCTCCGGCAAGGACGTCAAGGCGCTCGCCGCTGACGGCATTCCCTACGAGGTCCTCGACCGCGACGGCTGCATCCGCGTCGAGCCGGCACTGAAGCATGTGCGCGAAAAGATCGTCGGTGGCCTGCTGACGCCGAAGGACGAAACCGGCGACTGCTTCAAGTTCAGCAACGCGCTCGCGAAAAAGGCCGAAGAACTCGGCGTACGCTTCAACTATGGCAGCATCATCCGCGGCCTCGACGTCGAAGGCGGTCGCGTCCGCGGCGTTGTCACCGCGCACGGGACGTTGCAGGCCGACGCCGTTGTGGTGGCACTTGGCAGCTTCTCGCCGCTCCTCGTCAGGCCGCACGGCATCCGCCTGCCGGTCTATCCGGTCAAGGGCTATTCCCTGACGATCCCGATCACCGATGCGTCGCGCGCGCCGGAATCGACCGTGATGGACGAGACCTTCAAGATCGCCATCACCAGGCTCGGCGACCGCATCCGCGTCGGCGGCATGGCCGAGATTTCCGGCTACACCAACGATCTCGGCGAGCCTCGTCGCCTTACACTTCAACACTCTGTCACCGACCTCTTCCCCGGCGGCGACGTGTCGAAGGCGAGCTTCTGGTCGGGCCTTCGCCCGATGACGCCGGACGGTACGCCCGTCATCGGCGCAACGAAGGTCGAGGGTCTCTATCTCAACACGGGCCACGGTACGCTCGGCTGGACGATGAGCTCCGGTTCGGCTCGGGTGATCGCCGATCTCGTCAGCGGCCGCAAGCCTGAGATCGACGCGACCGATCTCGCAATCGCCCGCTACGCTTAAGCGGCTCCGTTCAACCACTTTCGAGGAGACAAATCATGATCCAGGAAATCCACACGAACGACGCGCCGGGTGCCGTCGGCCCCTTCTCGCAGGCGATCAAGGTCGGCAACCTGCTGTTCGTCTCCGGCCAGTTGCCGATCGATCCGGCGACCGGAGAGTTCAACTCGGACGACGCGATCGCGCAGGCAGATCAGTGCCTCAAGAACCTTGCCGCCATCGCAGCCGCCGCCGGCACGAGCCTTTCCAACACCGTCAAGACGACGGTCCTGTTGACCGATCTCGGCAATTTCGCCGAAATCAACAAGGTTTATGCCGGCTTCTTCGCCAAGCCGTTCCCCGCACGCGCCTGCTACGAAGTGAGCGCACTGCCAAAGGGCGCAAAGGTCGAAATCGAAGCCGTCATCGCGCTCTAAGCGAGCCGGTTGCGAACCCGTCAATCGAATGGGCGGCCTACGCCGCCCAACCTCTGCAAGCATGGTGTGGCTTGAGCCCGCGCCAGCAGCGCCCATCACCATCCGGCGCGTTGTCGATCGAGCCACTCCCCCATGATGGTCGCGAGGCGCTGCGGCGCCTCCATCGGAACCATGTGCCCGGTGTTTTCGATAACTTCGAGGCTTGAGCCGGCGATCCCCTCATGAAGCTCGAGCGCTTCGGCTCGAGACCTCAACCGGTCCTGTTCCCCAGCAATGACGAGGGTCGGACAGTTGATCGTTTTCAGATCATCCCGTTCATCTCGCCGATCGATCAGCGACTGCCTGCGAAAGACATCGCCTCCCAACCGCTGCCCCGCCGCCTGAATGCGCTCGACAATGTCTGCGCGGTCTGCATTGTCGGGATGCAGGGACGAGGCGACGGCCACCCTGCTCAGTCCCTTGAAAACGGCACTGCCTGTCTGCCCGGAGATTGCGGCCTTTCGCTGAAATTCGACGTTGCTGTCGCCGCGTGCGGATGTTGCGACAAGCACAAGGGCTGAGACCCGACCGGCAGCCTGCCGCACGATTTCCCGAGCGACGTACCCGCCCATCGAGAAGCCGACGAGCACGAACTTGGGCGGCGCTTCCGCGAGAGCGCGGCGCGCCATGGCCGCTATCGAACTGTCCTGCGAAAGATCTGCGTATGAAACGGGACCAAAGTCGCTCAACGCGGGCGCCACATCGCGCCAAAGATCGGCGTCGAGCATGAAACCCGGGACCAGAATCGTTGCCATGTTTCGCTACCTCGCCGCGCATATCGCCTGACGCTACCGGAAGATGAGGGCCGGGTCTTCAAGGAAAGACACTCACCCTGGGCCAGACGCCGCCGGGACGCACGGCCGCACCTCGAACGTCCAGCCCCCCAGCGCAAGCGCGGCCCTTTGAATAGTCGGGATCCGTTCGCCTGGCGGTCCAGAGAGGCTGCGAAGCCATTCCACATCCACATGGCGATCCTTGATATTTATAGATTTATATTCCCATATCATGGACTTTTCAGCACGAACGTGCCAATAGATATCCATATTGCGACGCGCCATCGTATTTGCGAAGCATTTTGGTGAGCGCGTCTTCCCTTTTCGCTGATTGCTTCATCAGCCCCCATCAAACGAAGGAGAGTGCCCTGCTTCCGGAGCCGGGCCCAGTACATATGGCATTTGCAACTGAGAGCGACCCCTCGGCAAACGACCGACCGGTCAAGATCAGTATCAAGAACGTCTTCAAGGTGTTTGGTGAGCGGCCGGAACAGGCCCTCCGTCTCCTGAACGCCGGCAAGACCAAGTCTGAAATCCACGCAGCGACGGGCTGCACCATCGGCGTCAACAACGCGAGCTTCGACATTCGCGCCGGCGAGATCTTCGTCATCATGGGCCTTTCGGGCTCGGGCAAGTCGACCATGCTGCGCCTCATCAACCGCCTGATCGAACCCACGACCGGTTCGATCGAGATCGAGGGACGGGACGTGGCGCGCGTGCCGCGCGGCGAGCTGATCGCACTGCGCCGCCGCGACATCAGTATGGTCTTTCAGTCCTTTGCGCTTCTGCCCAACCGCAACGTCATAGACAATGCCGCCTTCGGTCTCGAAGTCGCCGGCGTCAGCGAAGCGGAACGCAAGCAACGGGCCCGCGCAGCACTGCAGGCTGTCGGGCTCGATGGCTACGACAATAGCCGCCCTGATCAACTTTCCGGTGGCATGAAGCAGCGCGTCGGCCTCGCCCGCGCTTTGGCCGGCGAACCGTCGGTGCTTTTGATGGACGAGGCCTTTTCTGCGCTCGATCCGCTCATCCGCACCGAAATGCAGGACGAACTCGTCCGGCTTCAGGCCGAGCACAGCCGGACGATCGTCTTCGTCAGCCATGATCTCGACGAAGCCATGCGCATCGGCGACCGCATCTGCATCATGCAGAACGGCGAGGTCGTACAGGTCGGCACGCCCGACGAGATCGTGCTCAAGCCCGCCAATGACTACGTGCGCTCGTTCTTTCGCAACGTCGACGTTTCGCAGGTCTTTCGTGCCGGCGACGTCGCGCGCAAGACGCAGGTGACCATCATCGAGCGTCAAGGTGTTTCCGCCGCTGCTGCATTGGAGCGCATGGAGCACTTCGACAGGGAAGTCGCCATCATCCTCGGCCGAGACAAGACCTATCACGGCATGGTCAGCCGTACTTCGCTGATCGACACCGCACGCGACGGTGCAGGCCATTCCTACCGGCGGGCCTTCCTGCCGGACATCGCGCCGATCCTCGCATCGGAGAGCCTCTCCAATGTGCTCGGCACGGTCGCGGCCAGCCCCTTTCCCGTGCCCGTCATCGACGAAGCCGACCGCTACCTCGGTTCCATCAGCAAATCTGCGCTTCTCGAGACGCTCGATCGCACCGCCTGATCCCGCCAGTTCGGAGACAAATCATGACTTTCGATATCGGCGACGGCGTTGACAGCGCCGTCAACTACGTGCTCGACAATTTCGCGCCGTTGCTCGACCTCATTGCTGCGGCCATCGGCGCCGTGACGAACAACATCCAGGCGCTGCTGCTCGCGACCCCCATGTCCGTCGGACTCGCCGTCTTCGTGCTGCTATCGCTGTGGCGCGTCGGCTTTGGCTTCGCGGTCTTCACCGCCCTCTCGCTTTTCCTCGTCGACCACATGGGGCTTTGGTCCGCCATGATGGAGACACTGTCGCTGGTCCTCGCTTCGACCCTCGTTGCGATGCTGATCGGCTTGCCGCTCGGCGTTGCCATGGCCCGCAGCGACCGGGTTGCCGCCATCGTTCGGCCGGTGCTCGATCTGATGCAGACAATGCCGGCCTTCGTGTACCTGATCCCGGCTGCGATGTTCTTCGGCCTCGGCGCCGTACCGGGGACGATCGCAACCGTCATCTTTTCCATGCCGCCGGTCGTGCGCCTTACCAATCTCGGCATCCGGCAGGTGCATCTGGAGTTCATCGAGGCCGGCAATGCCTTCGGCTGCACTGCCCTGCAGTTGCTCTGCAAGGTACAGCTTCCAAACGCCATGCCTTCGATCATGGCCGGCATCAACCAGACGATCATGCTGTCCCTATCCATGGTCGTGATCGCATCGATGATCGGCGCGGGCGGCATCGGCAACACGGTGTTGACCGGCATCCAGCGGCTCGATGTTGGCACCGGCTTCGAAGGCGGCCTCGCCGTCGTCATTCTCGCGGTCGTTCTCGACCGCCTTACCCAGAGCTTCGGAAAGGAGCGGGCCTCCCTCGGGTTCCGCCTCTTCCGGCGACAGACGCAACAGCCCGAGGTCTCGGCCGCCACGGCCTGACGACCGGCGGACTTGCGCCAAAGATGGCGGCGTTCGCGCCGCCAAATGCGAACCTTCAAAAAAGGAGCAAGTATGTTCAAGACCCTCGTTTCAGTGAGTCTCGCGGCCGGTATCGCCGCCGGCACGTGCGGTTCGGCCTTCGCCGAAGACAAGACCCCGGTCAAGATTGGCTGGGCCGCCTGGTCCGACGCCGAATTCRTGACCAAGCTCGCCGCAAAGCTCATCAAGGACGAACTCGGCCACGAGGTCGAGCTGGTTCAGACCGACATCGCACCACTTTACCAGGGTGTGAGCCGCGGCGACCTCGACGCGATGATGATGGCATGGCTGCCCGAAACCCACGCCGATTACTTTGCCAAAATTAAGGACAAGGTGACGACGCTCGGCACCGTCTATGACGGCGCCAAACTCGGCTGGGTAGTGCCCAAATACATTCCCGAAGACGCGATCGCCTCGATCGACGACCTCAAGAAGGACGATGTGAAGGACAAGCTCAAGGGCCGGATCGAAGGCATCGATCCCGGCGCGGGCCTGACGCGCCTGTCCGCGCAAGCCGTCAAGGACTACGAACTCGACGGTTACAAGCTGCAGATTTCCAGCGAGGCCGGGATGCTGACCTCCATCGACCGGGCAATGCGCAATGAACAATGGTTCGTCGCGACATCCTGGAGCCCGCACTGGATGTTCGGCAAGTATGAGCTTCGCTACATCGACGACCCGAAGACCGCGCTCGGAAAAGCCGAACACGTGGACGTGCTCGCCCGCAAGGATTTTGAGAAGGACAATCCGGAGGTCGCCGGTTTTCTGTCGCGCATGAAGCTGCCGATCGGCGATCTCGAGGCGGCGATGTTCAATGCCCAGGAGACCTCCTACGAGAAGGCCGTCGATAAATACATCGCGGACCACCCGGACCAGATCAAGGCCTGGCTCGCCAAGGAAGGCGGCTGACCCCGACGCGCCGATTTTCCGCTTCTGCCCGCGGCATAGTCCGCGGACGGTTCTTCAGAGACAAAGGAGCATCAATATGCTGAACGATACCCTTGCACCGCGTGTCGCACGCGATACCAGCGATGACACGATTGGTGGCCGCATCTCCCTCGCCCGCGATGCCGCGGGCCTTAGCGTCGAGCAGATTTCCGCCGTCGCCGGTGTGACCGAAGATACGTGGACCAGTTGGGAAAACGATCGCGCCGAGCCCAGGGCCAACCGCCTCGATATGCTGGCGCGAATTCTGCAGGTGAATATTGCCTGGCTGCTTGACGGACAAGGGAAGGGGCCTGCCGAGGCACGATAGAGGCCAAGACCAGACCAAGTTGGACGGGAAACGGTGTGCTGCGCTCGCAGCCCACCGTCGTCTCGCGAGCCTCAATCGCGCCCGGCAGGCAGCTGATCCATCCGCATCTGGCGCAACATGTTACGCCCGGCGATGAGCATCTCATACAGGAATGCCACAAGCGAGACGATGAGCGAGACGATCGCGCCGCCGAAGAACCAGAACAGATTTTCCTCACGGAATCCGAACGACAGCGCACCAGCGAGCAGGTTAAGGATGGCGCAGCCGGTACAAATCGCGGCCAAGGTCCCCAAGGCGACCGCTATCTCAAGGGCAAGGGTTCGCCGGCGCAGATAGTCCAGCTGTATCCGCCGCGATCCGCCCTCCCCGTCCTTCTCTCCCACTTCGTTAACCCGGTCGGAAACCCGGCCGAGACGTGTCGCATAGACATTGACAAACCCGGCCGTACCGGCAAGCAGGAAAACAGGTGCCAAGGACGTCTGGATGATCGAGGCAAAATCGGTGACGATTGATGGCGACTCCATGGGTACTCTTAATAACTTTCGCGCATGTGGCTTCGACTTGAAGTGGCTAGTGTCAGCCAACTCACAGCCGCAAAAGTAGACAATTTTCCGGCCGAAAGCTCCGGTGAGACTCCGAAGCTTTGTTTCGTCACGGCGGATCGACGCGCGAGCGGCGCTCTCGATTCCGAATCTGAAGTCCGAGAAGCCTCACTAGAGACAGCGCATCCTCAGCCAGTTTGCACGTTCATTTGGCGAAATGAGCCGCAGATGTTCTTGATGATCGCCACATGAGCGCTAAGGCACGCCAAAAGTATCAGAACAAACAAGGCGAACGCGGCTGACGTCCCGGCACCGAACGTCCAGCCAAGCGGCGGGAGTTGAGAAAACGAAGCACTGGCGAGCCCCGCACTGTTTTGCGACACCTGGAGCACCGCGAGCCCCGAGGCTATGAGCGCTGCGTGCGCGTGAACAAAGCGCAATCGCAGAAATCGCTCCGGCCGAAGCGCCAGATAGCCACCGACGGCGGCGGCGACAAAGAGCAACACGGTCGCGCCCCAAAAGACCACATCGGAAGCGCTTACGAGCGTCAGGACAAGTATGCGCGTCATCGGCAGCATCGTCGTGTATACGGCCCAAGCGAGCGGGCTGGACGGCGCGTTGCCAAGCTGCACTACGCTCAGAAGCGAGATGGCGGCAACCATGTAGGCTGCGCAAGGTCCAAGTCGAATGATGGTCAGCACTGAGGCGCGCATGGTTCTATTCCTTCATGCCCGAATATTCGACTCGGGCGTCTCGAACAGAAAATATAAGATGATGCTTAATTGAGGCTTACGAAACTTGCCGATGAGAGCGGAATATCTCGCGTCCCAACAGGCCTTTGCGGGTCGGTGTCTTTCAGCTTCAACCCGTTGATTAGCAAGGCTCCAAGGCGGAATTGCGGAGACAGACGCGAGCAGCCAGCCGGCATGTGTCTCTTTATTGCGACTCCCAATTTCAATTTTTCCTTTATTAGTTATTTTTCACGAAGATTTCCGGTGAGCGCATTCGTAGGCGAGGCTAGGATACCCGCAACTGGGGGAACRTAATGGAAATGTCTCGGAGCAATAAACGTCGCGTTACACTACTGCTCACCGGGGTGCTGCTGCTGGCCGGGTGCCAATCGGACGCACTCGACGATGTCGCCGCCTTCGGCGATAGCGCAAAGACACTCAACGATGATTCGGCGGTAGCCTTCTATAAGGACGATGAACTCGTGACCACGGGCAAGCTCCAGTTCCAGGAGAAGAACTACGGAAAATCCTACGCGATCTACAAGAAGGCAGTTGAGGTCTATCCGCGGGACCCGGCCGCATGGTTGGGCTTTGCTGCCTCGTCCGACATGGTCGGTCGGTTTGATACCTCGGATCGTGCCTATGTGCAGCTTTCCAAGATGATCGGCGGCACAGCCGTCTATTACAACAATATCGGCTACTCGCACCTGCTGCGTGGTGACCTGCCCGGCGCCCGCACGTATTTCCTGAAAGCATACGAGATCGACCCCTCGAACGAGACCACGGCGAAGAATCTCGAATTGATGAAGAACAGCGTCAAATACGCGCAACGATAGGCTGCTTGCGGCGGCCCTCACGTCTTTCGGCGCGCAAGACCGCCTCGGGTGGATTTGTTTGCGCAAATTCTTCTAAGAGGGCAAGTCCGCGACTACACCACGCTCGCGCAGATAACACCGAACGGCCCCGATACTTGAGATGTCACAGCGGCGGCGCTTCGAGGGATCTGGAGGCAATAACCTGCCTAAAGGCGGGCTCGGTCTAGCGCACCTTCCTCAGCACAAGCTTGCCATCCGCCGAGACGGTTCGCTCGTAGCGCGGCAAGTTGGCAATGGAACCGCCCTGGGGATCGGCCGCAGCCAGCACGTCATCAACAGCGGATGCCGAAGCGGAAACCGAATAGGATGATGGCGACAAGCGCTGGGGAACTTCCTTCCCCGGCGCGCTGATGATCATGCTGCCGCTAGACGCGAACATGCTCGGAGTCACGCGACCAGCGAGATCGGCAACATCCTTCTGCAATTCCTCAACCGATTTGCGAACGGCCGCCATGTCGTCGCCCTTGGCTCCGCCGGCGATGTTCACGGTCTGCTTGCTGATCTGCTGCTTCAGGCCGTCGATCGACCGTTTGAGCGCTGAAAGGGCCTCTCGGCTTTCGCGGACGTCCGCGGCATTCTTGGCGGTGTAAAGCAGAATTCCGGCATTCAGCGGCAGCATTGCAAGTGCCAGCGCGATGATCGGCATGCTCCGCGATCGGCTCGGCTCCTTCGCGGCGTGCTCGTTGCGTCGCGCTCGGACGTCGGGCACGATTTCGACATCGACATTCGAAATATGTGTCATCGAATTCCTCCGTCACGGATTGGGCCGCGGCCCCACGCTACCTGCACCCAAACCCACGTGATCCCGCTGGATCGCCTCACGTCAGACGTTCCGCGCTCCCGCGCCGATCGTCACTCTGCTTTATTATTTCAGCCACTTCTTAACAAGGACGCCACGCATCTTCGCCTGCCGTCCGGCGCTGTCTCCCGCCTCAATCCAATGTGAACACCCCACCCCACGCCCGCTCCAGCATCTTCAGCGAAGCAACCTTCGGCTGCTCGTTGAACTCGCAATAGGAGGAGATGAAATCCAGGAGGTACTTGGGATGGTAACAGGACGCCAGCGTATCTCCTCTGTACTTTCGGTCGTAGAACAGGTGCAAATCATCGTCCACCAAGTCTATCGCGACCGAGCGGGCGTAGGACTCGAAGATGCGCAGATATTCATCTCGCGACGGGTTATTCACATATATCTTATATTTGAGGCGCCGCAGGCCAGCTTCGTCGGAGAGCTCCCGCGGCGGAATGTTAGTCGAGAAGACGACGAGCTCGTCGAACGGCACCTTGAACTTCTTGCCTGTGTGCAGCGTCAGGAAGTCGTATCCGCGCTCAAGCGGAACGATCCAGCGGTTGATGAGAGCTTGAGGCCGGTCCTGCTGGCGCCCGAAATCATCGATGATGAACRCGCCGCCCGATGCCTTCAAATGCATCGGTGCCTCATAGGCCCGCGATGCGGGGTTATATGTGAGGTCGAGCAGATCGAGCGTGAGCTCTCCACCCGTCTTGATAACGGGCCGCCGGCATTCGACCCATCGCTGGTCGGTCTTCGCGTTCGGTTTGCTCGTCGGCTCTCTCACCGCCTGGTGCGTCGCCTCGTCATAGAAGCTGATGACATAGCCACCGACCTCGATGGCGTAGGGCACCCAGATCGTCTGGATGAAGAGCTCGGAAGTCCGCTCTGCAATGCTGGTCTTGCCATTACCAGGAGGACCGTAAAGGAGAATGGATCGGCCCGAATTGACCGCCGGTCCCAGCTTCTCGACCAGTGCCGGGGACAACACCAGCCCGTCCAGGCTTCGGATGAGCCGCTCATAGGTGACGCGTTCGTGATGGATGGACTGCAAACCGATCTGGCGACAGAAGGCATCGAGCGACACCGGCGCCGGGCCGATATACTCCGACTGCCTCAGCGCCACCTGCGCGTAGTCCAGGCCCTTTGACGAGAGCGCGTAGCGGATGTCGGACCTGACGTCCTCACCAGCAAGCCCGCGCGCCTCGAGATAGGACAGCTTCACCAATTCCTTGATGAGCAGGTTCGTCAGCACCTTCGACAGCTTCATCCGGTCGGCGAGGTGCGAAGCCGTCACCGTGTCCTGCTCGGTCGCGCATTTCGCGGCAAGCCGGAACAGGAACGACGGTTCCAGCCCGGTTTCTTCAAGGCTTAGCGGCACCACCGGCATGCGCGGGTCAAGCGCGATGGCAAAGTCTTCTCGGTCTTGACTGGGCGAATACTGCATGAAGCCTCACTCCTACTTAGCCACCCGGTCTCAAGCCGGTGAGCAGGCCTATGACGCGAAGGACGATGGGGACGAGTACGATGATAAGACTGACAGGGAACAGGAAAGCGCCGAGCGGCAAGAGCATTTTGATCGGCAGTGCATTGGCCTTTTCCTCTGCCCGCACGATCCGCAGATCGCGCATTTCCTTGCTGTAGACACGCAGCGTCTGGGTCACACTCGTCCCGAGTTCCTCCGACTGACGGAAAAGCACCGCGAGCGAGCGCGCTTCGTCGATCCGCAAACGCGTCGCGAGGTTGGTGAGGGCCTCGCGCAGTCGACGGCCACCGCGCACCTCCAGCATCATGATCGACAGGTGAAGGCCGAAATCCTGGCGTTTCTGGACGAATTCCCGGGCGACGCGGTCCGCTGCCGCCTCAACGCTCATGCCTGCGTCCAGGCATACAGTCAGCATATCCATGAAGTCTGGAAACAGCCGCCGATACTCCCTTTCCTTGGCGTCACCCCGCCGGTCGATGTAGATGTTCACCAGCATGAAGGTGGCGGCGGTCGCAATCATGGCGATGACCAGGATCGCAGGCCGTGACATCTGCGGAGCGAACCGATCCAAAGCCCAGGCCGCTGCGACCATGACCACGCCGCAAAGGAGTGCCCGTATCACCTGAAATACGGTCACCGCTTGGGCGCCGAAATAGCCGGCGCGGATCAGCCGGTTCTGTGTGGAGTTTGCATTTTGGTCGCGCCGGGTAATTTCGAAGTAGCGGCGGATCAGGCGGTTCTCCGCCTCTCCCAGGCCGAGAAGGGCGCCTTCGGTGAACTGGAGGTCGTCGACACCTGCCTTTGCAGTCGTCTCCGATAGACGCACGCCAACTTCGCGTCGACGAAACACCAGCTCCGAAGTAACGCCGGCAAATATCATTACGRCGAAGAAGACGACGATGTAAATTCCGTACTCGCCCATGGCGGCCTCAGTATTCGAAGTTGACCATCTTGTAGAGAATGACGTTGCCCACAACCATAATGGCGACGAGTACCGCGACGATGGTCGTTCCATGGCCGCTTGCCCAAACCGGATCGAAGTAGGTTGGTGCCAGCGTCTTGATCAACGCGTAGAGGAGGAATGGATAGGCGGACATGAAAATCGCCGTGATCCGCCCTTCCGACGAAATCGCCTTGACCTTGGCCTTCAGCATCGTACGGTCCCGCAGCGTCTTTGAGAGATTCTGCAGGATTTCGACCAGATTGCCGCCCGTACCCGCCTGGACGCTCAAGGCGATTGCCAAAAGATTGAGATCTTCCGCGCCGACGCGGAGGCTCAGATTTACCAGCGCGTCATCCAGGGTGGTGCCGTAAGTCAACTCGTCGGAGAGCAGGCCAAATTCCGTCCCGACCGGATCGGGCAATTCGCGCGCCACGAGAGAAATCGCCGCAGGCAGCGGATGACCTGCGGACAGGCTGCGATTGGCAACGTCGAGTGCTTCAGGAAGCTTGAGGGTAAATTTGCGGATCCGGTTGGCCCGAGTCCGCCAGACGACAATGACTGGAACGAGAAAGCAGATCACCAGGAAGACGAATATCTGGACCAGGATGCCAGGAAGCAGGAACCTGACCGCAAGCCAGACCAGAACCGCACCGGCGATCCCATAGAGCGCAAACCGCTGCGCGTCGAACTTGATGCCTGACTGAGTATAGAGTTGCCGAACACGCTGGACGAGCGGCAGGGATCGCCATTCGCTGTCGACGCCACGCGCTTTCAGCATTGCGCGGTAGGTCTTGAGGTGGTCCTCGCTCGCATCGAGCAGGCCCAGCCGATCATTGACGGCGCGCTGGCGCTCGGTCTTCCGGAAGTAGCTGCGCAACAGCGCCTCGACGGAAACCAGCGATGCGACGAAGACTGCGGCGTAGAGGAGCAGCAGGTTCACGGTTCAATCACCCCCGTTTGCAATGGTCTTCCCGGATCGAATATCGCCGCAGGAAGCATGATTCCGAGCTGCGCGAATTCCTCGACGAAGCGCGGTCGAAGGCCGGTGGCACGAAACTCCCCGTGGATGCGGCCGTTCTCGTCGGTGGCAGTTCGCCTGAACCGCATGATCTCCTGCATCTGCACGACCTCGCCTTCCATGCCGGTTATCTCGGAGATCGAAACCACTTTGCGGCTGCCGTCACTCAAACGTTGAACCTGAACAATGATGGTGATTGCCGAGGCTATCTGCGAGCGGATGCTTTGTTGCGACATGGGCATGCCCGCCATACCGACCATCTGCTCAAGCCGGCCGACCGCATCGCGCGGCGTGTTGGCGTGAATGGTCGTCATCGAGCCTTCGTGGCCGGTGTTCATCGCCTGCAGCATGTCGAAGGCCTCTTCGCCGCGGACTTCGCCGACGATGATGCGGTCAGGCCGCATGCGCAGCGCATTCTTCAGGAGCTCGCGCTGGCGCACTTCGTTGCGTCCATCGAGGGTCGGCGGTCGCGTTTCCAACCGTCCGACATGTGGTTGCTGCAGCTGCAGTTCGGCCGCGTCCTCGATGGTGATCAGGCGTTCGTTGGCCGATATCTGCGAAGACAGGGCGTTAAGCAGGGTCGTCTTGCCCGAGCCGGTACCTCCGGAAACGACCATCGACACCCTGCCTTTGACGGCGGCGCTCAGCAGGATCCGCATCGCATTGGCCATGGCGCCATACTCGACCAGACGCTCAAGCGTCAGCGGCTTGCGGGTGAATTTGCGGATCGAGACGAGCGGTCCGTCGACCGAGATCGGCCGGATGGCGACGTTGACGCGCGATCCGTCCTTCAAGCGAGCGTCGACCAGCGGCGTCGCTTCATCGACACGGCGCCCAACAGCGGAAACGATCTTGTTGATCACCCGCAGCAGGTGATCTTCGTCCTTGAAACGCACCGCCGTGCTTTCGAGCTTCCCCCGCCTTTCGACGTAGACGCTGTTGTAGCCATTGATCAGAATATCGGCGATGGAGTCGTCAGCCAGCAACGGCTCTATGGGCCCGAGCCCGAGCATCTCGTCAGTGATGTCGCGGATCAGGTCGCTGATTTCCTTCGCATTGAGTGGGAAATTGTTGCGTCGGATATAGTCCTTGACCAGCGGCCTGATTTCGGTGGCGATTTCCTCGTCGTCCATCGTGTCGAGAATGCCGAGATTGATGCGATCGAGCAGGTATCGATGCAGATTGACCCGCTCCGCCACCATGTCGAGCCCGAGCGACTCCTCGAGCCCCGCACTGGCTGCAGCGCCGGCGGCCTCTGTACCGTGTATCGAGGTAGCTACCGCCACGGGCATTGAGGTGGGCTCGGGAGCCTCCCGAACGTTTTCGTCTGGCTGCTGCTTGTAGAAACGTCCAATGAACCCGGTTGCCATTGCTTCCCACCTTGTTCGGCTATTCGACGATCACCGTCGCTCCGACCCTCACCCGCTCGTAGAGATCGATGATGTCGGCGTTGCTCATGCGGAAACAGCCGGAGGATGCAAACTGCCCGACCGTCGACTGCTCATTCGTTCCGTGGATGCGATAAAGCGTGTCAGCTTTCCCCCGGTAGAGATAGATGCCGCGGGCACCGAGGGGATTGAATGGGCCGGGAGGCACCAATTCCGGCAGTTCCGGTGCGCGTGCCTTCATCTCGGCCGGCGGCCGCCAGTCGGGCCATTCGGCTTTTCTCCCCACCTTCACCACGCCGCTCCAACGGAAGCCGTCGCGGCCGACCCCGATCCGATAACGGATCGCGCGGTTACCGGAGATGACGAGGTCCAGCGTCCTTGCCTCGCTGGCAACGACGATCGTACCGGCCGGGTAGGTTCTGTCGATCGATACGACCGTGCTCGTTTTCGGTCCGAGACTGCGTGGTACCGTTCCGCCAGTTGCCATAGCCTGCGGCGCAATTGCAAGGACACCCAGAAGCGATACGGCCGGCGTCCATCGAAGGAACCTGGCGACCCCGTCGCCTCGCCCTGGTGATCTGATGCTGGCGCGCAGGAATGCCCTCATCTGACGAGCGCCCCAAGCTTGCCAACGGCACCACAGAATGGAGAGCGAGAATTGACCTCGTGGGGCAGGACGCCGCGATTTACCGCCTCGCTCAGCGTATCCCAATCATACGGAATGATGTGTGCGTGCGTGTCCTTGAATACCTTGTCGACCTGTTCGCGGCGCACGCCAAGGCCAAAGAGCTTGGTGCGGTATTTGTTGATCACGACCTGAATGCCATCCGCGCCGCCGCGCAGGCGTACGAGACGAGCAAATAGATCCTTGGCCTGATGGAGCGATGGGATCGTCATTTCAGTGACGATGGAAATGCTGTTGACTGAGGCCAGTACGTCGCTCTTCCATGGCGTTTCATAGTAAGGCACGTCGATGACCATGTGGTCGCTCTCGAATGCCGCGACATCAAGCATTCGCAGCGCCAGTTCGGCGCCCTTCGGTTCCAGCAATATGGAGGGTTGCTTGAACGACAGCAGCGTGAACCCGGCCGAATGCCGCTTGCGAACGAGATCGATAAATTCGAGATCGACACGCCCTGGGTTCGCGACAACGGCCCTCAGATCGTAGTCGTTGACGAGATTGAGATAGTAGCCGAGGGCCCCGGACGAAAAATCCAGATCGAAGAGGCCAACACGCGGCGCAACGCCTTTCGTCGGCTGCGCCAATATTTGTGCAAGCGAAGATGAAATCACGCTCGCCCCGGCACCACCAACTGCAGCGACGATCGCGTGCACCCGGCTCTCGTTGCCGCTGACGCCCGGCGCATGCGTCGAGATCATGTCGATCAGAGCGCGGCGCTCCAGTGGCTTTTTCAGCCAATCATCGCCGTTCAGGCGAAATAGCAGCCGCATCAGTTCATCGGACAGAACCTCGGATACGACGACCATTGGAACGTTGCGATGCTTGGCGCGGAACTGAGTGATTTCCGGCCGGGAAAGGACCTCGCCATTATCGACATCAAGCACGATCAAGTTGAACTGTGTCGGATCAACCTTCCCGGCTTCGCCAAGTGCGCTCAACGACATATGGCGCGCTTCATAGCGCGAAAGCGACCCAAACGTATCCAGCATGAGGCTCGCCGCCGCCGCATCGTCGGAGAGAACGAGGATCTTTATGGTCGTTGTAAAGTTCATGTGTGCGGTCATCTCGCTTCCCCACGCAGAATTGAAGGGCTCAGCAGCTTGAACATGTCTTGAGGTCTTCCGTCGTCAGAGTCACCGGATGGGCGGGAACTTCGATCCGATTTAATCCCAGCAAAGCGCCGAGAAGCGGCAGATCGAAAGTGACGCCGCGCACTTCCAGCCGCATGGTCAGCACAGGCCCGTTCGGCCGTCCCCAATATCCCAGACCGGAGCGTTGATAGGTGACCACGACGTTCGCCGGCTGGATACGCCAGTTGATGTCGCAAATGCCTGGGTTCGGGTCACCCGCCACCCCACAGACGCCGTCGCTGCCCATGACAATCCGGGTTAATGCCGCGCTGCAATTTGCGAGATTCGGTCCGCAGGTCGACGATATCGTCGCATCATTCGGCGTCGCATCGCCATTATAGAGAGGGTTGTTGGCATCTGTCGGAAAAACGGCGGCGAAGTTGTTCGTCAGCGGATCTGAGACGGCTGCGAGACGGGCGCCGGCCTGCAGGGCCTTAACCGTCTGGTTCCATTGCGACATGGCATAACCGAACTCAACGAGTGCAGAAATCGCCAGAAGCACGAGCGGCAGCGATATCAGGCCTTCGGTCAGCGTCACACCGCGCTGGTCTTGCCAGAAGGAAATGGGCGATCGAAGGCTTACCATCCGATGTACCTCTCCTGGTGAGAGGAGCGGATTGTGATCGCATCGATGCCGAGCCAGGAAAAAATAGGCGAGCTCCGGTAGACATGTGCAGTCTGGACGGTAATCGTGCCGTTCGCGTCCACTGGCGTAATCGTGATGTTGGTGAGGGCCGGTCCCCAACCGGGTACACGCAACGCAGCGTTTGCGGCCGGGGTTTGTGTTCCATAGAAAGCAATCAGCTTGGCAGTCGTCGTATCGCAGGTTGCGTCGTACGTTCCCGAATCCGGTCGGCATCGAGCGAGATAGCGGCCGGCGTCCCTCAGACCGGCGTCGATCTGCATCCGTTCCCAGAAGATGTTACCGAACTCGAGGATACCCGCAGCAAAGAGGGTAACGAAAGGTATGGCAACCAACGCTTCGGTCAGTACGGCTCCGTCATCGCTGTGGCGGAAACGATTAAGGACGGAGTTTCGCAGCGCGATCATCATCTGACCAACTCCGCTTCTTCGCGAAGGAACTCGTCAAGGGTGCCGCGCCCACCCTTGCCGCTGATGTCGATCATTTCCAGCGAGATATAGCGCTCATTGCTCTCCTTGACCGCGGGCTTTGTCAGGAACATGCGCGCGAAGGCGATCGCCTTCGTCGCCTTGTGGCCATTCAAATGCCCGACCGACTTCTCGTAACCGCAATTGACGATCGCGGAAAAGATCTCGCGTCGATCGCCATATTCATCGGCCGTGTAGTTCGAAAGCGCCGGCCCCGAATAGCATTGTCCGCCGGTTCCAGGGGTGCCTTTCTCGCCGCTCGCCGAAGCATGGCTGATCAGCGACGGGTTGTTGAGCTCATAGCGATAGACATCGTAGGCCGACGGGCGGCTCGGCAGCCCTGTGGCGCCACTGGGATAGCTCGAATAGTTACTGAGAACGGCGGTGACGGACGGCGCCGAGCCACCCTGCGCAACGTTCCAATAGGTATTGTAATTCCAGTTGTTGGCCGTGCTGATCTTGCCGCCGCCCATTGCCGTCATGGTGGCGCCGTAGCCGAGTGGCACCGCCTTGGTGACGTCTCCGATCGCGCCTCCGGAGGTGACCGGGTTGTACGTGTCGCACTTCTTGTTGGCGTTACCCGTCTGGCTCTGCGCAGAGCGCACATTTTGCGCCGGGCGATAGCGCGCGTCGTTGCTAACCTTGTTGAACGATGAAGAATAGAAACCAAAGCGGGTGTTCACACCGTCCTCAACAGGCCCAGCCTTGGCGCCGGTCTCTGTGTCGAGGTTATCCTTGGTGTAGCAGGTTCCGGGGTTACCCGTCGCCAGGGCATCGGCCAGCACGGACGCACCATTGCCCAAAGGGGTCCTCAGGAAACCGAAGTTGCCCGGCCCCGGACTGGAAGACGACGTACTGTGCAGCTCGATCTGGACACCATAGAGATTACCGGCCGCAAATTTGGTGTGTAACTGCTCGGCCGCCTGCTCGCTGACAGTCGCACTGCTGTTGCCGGCCGGCTCATAAGGATTGCAGATGAAGATCGGTGTTACGTCGCAGGCGCTGACCCGGTACGCCGCCACAGCGTCGGCCGACACGTTGATCGTAGAGCGTGTGACACCAACGGGGACCGGGAAGATCGTCTGCATGGCCTGGTTCTTGGCGGTGACCCAGGCATAGCCGGCGTCGTTCGGATTCGTCGTGATCATTGCCGCCGTTATGGGGTCATCGTCGTCGCCCGCGAACGTGCCGTCGCCGGGGATGCCCTTGAGAAACCTGACGGTCACCGTACTGGCGGTATCGTCTCCGGCCTTGTAAGCAACCGTGATGTACGAACCGAGCGACATGCCACTGCCGCCGTTGCCGAAGGCGGCAGTATTGGCAAGCTTTTCGATCGCGGCCTGCGCCCGCGTGATCGAATCGTTCCGCCCGTCAAGTTCTCGGGCTCCCGTCAGAGCCATGGCATCGACCGCGCTCTGAAGATCCGTATGGAGATTGGCGCTGCGGCCAACGTCAATGACGATGAGAGAGACGCCGAGCAACAACGGCATGGCAATGAGCGTCAACGCAATGACGTAGCCTCGTCGGTCTTCCCAAAACCTCTTGATCGTCCTGTGCAACATAGACACGCCTCTCCGATCGCGGCGGCTCACCGTCGTGACACTTTGTTCTTATTGCATTCCTTTCAGGGGCCTTCCCCGCCTGCCTGCTATGCCATCACGGTCAATTTGCCGTTCCGCTATAACCGTTCGTGCCCATGGGCGGTGTGGCCGTCGGCAGGATCACCGCCGTTGGCATCGCTGCACCTGCGCTCGGGCCGGCGCCGTTATAATTCCGCATGACCTTGTCGATCGTCTTGCCGTCCATGGCGATTCGCGTGTTCTGCGCCACCCTCGGAAAAGGATCCTGAATATGGATGGCCTTATTGGCCTCCACGGCGTTGCCAGCCCCGAAGGTGATCGTATCCCGGTGGTTCATGTAGTCGGCGCAACCCGAAACGAGGCTGGTCGCCGCCAAGACCAGGACCAGAGGCGCGCGCTTATTTCTTAACAACAGCAACGACGCCTCCCGTATCGAGATCAAGCCTGTGGCCATAGGGACCGGTGACGCCTTCGCCATTGCGGAAGCGGCGAAGCATGTCCTTGTCGACTTCCAAAACACCAAGTGCAAAAAGCTCCGCATCGTTGGAGGAACGCGTCTGGTCGAGCGGGCTATAAAGCGCCTCACCCGGCGCCGCCGGGCGGACGATATGCGGGGTTACGACGATGACGAGATCGGACTCCCGTTTCAAGAAGCTTGTCGAGCGGAACAAGGCTCCGATCACCGGCAACTGCCCCAACCCGGGCAATTGCTGGATATCTTTCGAGTTGACCGACTGCAGCAGGCCCGCCAATGCGAAACTTTGACCATCGCGCAGCGCCACCGTCGTTTTCGCAGCGCGTGAGATAAAGCCGGGATTGCCGTTGACGTTGATCGATGTATCGATCTCGGAGACTTCCGGCTCGACCTTGAGACTGATGAGCCCCCCGTCGAGCACAACTGGTGTAAAGGTCAGCCGTACACCGAAAGGACGGTAATCGGTCTGCGTCGCCAATGTCGCGCCGTTTGCCACGGTCGTCTGGATCGGCACTTCACCACCGGCGTGAAAGCTTGCGGTTTCGCCGCTCATCGCAATCAGGTTTGGTTGGGCAAGTCGCCGCACCAGTCCCTTTTGCTCCAACGCATTGATGACGACATCGATCTGGCCGCCGGAAATCTCAAGGACTTTGGCGATCAACTGTCCGAACGGTTGCATGCCGGTTGCCGCACCGGCTGCATCCGTAAGGGTGCGGACGAGTGAGCCGTCCTTTACGTCGATCCCCTGACTGGTCGTCGCCTTGCCGATACCGTTTCGGCCGTGCCCTGACCAGCCGATACCCAGGTCGCGTCCGGTCTGGCGCGAAGCCTCGATCACCCGAACCTCGAGCATGACCTGTTGGGAATCATTGACACGCAACTGGTTGAGAACGGGCTGGTCCGAATAGGACTGCGCAATCTCCAAGACGCGTTGTAGCTCCGTCGCATCCCTCACCACGCCGGTCAGGCGTATACGATCATTAGAATTGATCACGCGAACCTGTGATCCGGGCGAAGCCGCTCGGATGGCTGACGCCACCTCGGTGAAGTCGCTGGCGACACGGATGTCGATGACGCCAAGCAGTTTCTTGTCGTCGCCATAGACCGAGATGTTTGTGGCCCCGGTCTTTTTGCCGCGAATGAAGAGAGACTTGTCGGAAAGCGGTACGACATCGATAAGGTCGGCACTACCAATTACCAGATCCCCGAACGCTTTGCCGGTGGTGATCGTCAGCGTATCGTTCGGCGGTAGTACGACATGTTGAACCGATCCGCCGAGAGTGACGAATTTTTCCTGCGCCGCCGCCGAACCGACTAGGACAGGCCCAAAAAAGGCGCTGCCCGAAATAATCGCGACCGTCGCTGCCAGGATCCTGCGTCTTGCCGCGTGTCTTATGCTTACCCTCATTCCCGCCAAAGCCCCCTCTCCTCGAAGCTGGCCCTGCCCCTCATCCAGGGCAGGTTAATTTCCAAGTTCCTGGATCTGCCCAACCCGGTATTCGTCCCGTTTGGTTGCGCTCCAGACGCCGACGGTTGCCCACTTCGGTTCTACCGGCAAGACCGGCTCGACACTGCGCTCCACGATTTGCACCTGTTTTTCGCCCTTGGGTGCATTCAATTTGCTTTCGACGGAGTTGATCCTGCCATTGAGGTCCTCGCCAACCTTGCGAACCATGCCTTCGATCAGGTCCAGTCGGCCGTCGTCGGTATTCTGCGTGAATTCGGCAGCCATAGGTCCACCGCCCAAATCCGCCACCGTGACCGGCCTGGTCTGCTCGACTGAAGCAGAAGCGATATTGCGGAGTGCGAGCGAGAGAGTGCCGATATTGGTGCCCAGCGTCAGACGTTGCGCCTCGTCGGTCGTCACTTCGAACGTGACGGTTTTCACCACCGACGGCTCGTCCTTGCGTTCGTCGGCTGTCTGGTCGACGGCAAGTACTTTTACACCCTGCAACAGCACGTCCACCGAGGTCTGCTCGTTGCCGTTCTTGGGGTCGCGGATGATCCGGGTCAGGAGTACGTCAACCCGGTCCGAGGGGCGAACGAAGCCCGCAACGCCGAGTACGTCGTTGACGCGAATGGAAACCGCCTTCATCCCTTGGTCGAGGGCCGCCGACAGGGTGGCGCGCTCACCGGCGCCGGTAATCTTTGAAGTCAGCACCGGCTCGCCCGGATCGATCGCTTCCATAGCATATCGCGGCTCATCCTTGTCTCCGAGCACCGCCTGGATTGCATCGAAGGAGCCGTCCGGTCTTTCATCGGATGGCCACGGAATGGCCTTCAGGTTCTCGGGTCGCACCCGGTCACCGAAACGCATGGCCTTGGCGGCGACGACAAGAGTTTTTTCCGATTGTTTGACGCCACCGTTCGCGGCAAGACGTGCCCGCTCCCCAGCAAGATAGGTGCGTGTGGCGAAGACCGCTGCAAGGGCAAGAACAAAGGCGATTGCGAGACTAATGATCGTCGAAAAACGCATTGCCGATACTCACAAATCCGAAAATAAACTCATGCTTAAATGCTAATTTAGAAGAGAGGGGTTAATAAACCCCCCTCCTCTTGGGCGATGTCATGCAGCGGGAGGAGCACTGACGGTGGTAGTCCACCAGGTCCCCCACGAAGTCCATGCGGCACTGAGGTTCGTTCCTGCGGCGGTCACAGCCACAATCGCGCCGCCGATAAGCAGGCCAAGCAGGATCAGGTATTCAGTCAGCGCCACGCCTTCTTCTTCCCGCGCGAAAGCGCGTACTTCAGACAAAAGTGCTTTCATCGAGAATTACCTCCAAATATTCTTTGATTGCGCGACCGTTTTATTTTATCCGGCCCCCGCATGTCATCGAGACCGCCTCTCCGACTAAGTTGATTAATAATCCCTTAATTATTATATCGTCAACTTCTAATACGACGTGGAACGAAACAACTCCAGGGTATGGTTAAAATCATAAACCCTCGGATTTTAAGGGTATTTTAGATGAACTTTATACGACCGTGACATCCCGTAATATTTGTTGAGTTTTCCCGCCCACAAGTGATTACGCCGTACGCAGTACAGTTCGGAAACTCCGGATGAGATCTGCGCTCTGTCAAGTCGAGGAAACATGATTGAAGTATTCAACATAATCCCGTGGACTGCCGGACTGGTTTTTCTCTATGCGGCCTGGAGCGATTTTCAGCGTTGGCGCATACCGAACGGCGCCGTTCTCGCTCTCATCGCAGTCTATGCGCTTGGCGCTGCCGTGAAGTTACTCGCTGTAGAGGATGTCGGCGCCGCGCTCTTCTCACTCAGCGGCGTTGGAGGCGATGTCGGAGCTGGCTTACTCCTCTTTACGCTCGGGGTCGTACTTTGGGCTTTTCGGCTGTTCGGCGCGGGCGACGCCAAACTGTTCCTGCCGATCGGCCTCTTCGTCGGCTGGCATGGCATGCTCCCCTTCGCCATCTTCCTGCTGATCGGAGGCATCTTGACGATGCTGGCCCTGAAAGTGCCGATGCCGCTGGCATTCGCGCATTATGCCGTGGTCATGCGCATCGAGGAGATCCGTGTCAGCCGCAAGATTCCTTACGGCGTCATCATGGTGTTTGCCACGCTCGTCACCATGGCCCTTGGAGGCCACCAGGCCTAGACGAGTTGGCAAGTTGCGCGAAACGCACGAAGCCATAGAGGTGTTTCGGACGGAGGTGCGCCGAAGCGACGAGGCAGTCGACTTTACGCGAGAGCCCACGCCCGCCTTCTTCCGAGGCAATCCACTCCCGTGCCCCGTAGGCCACAGATCATGTCTTCTGCGGCAGTCCGCGTAGGAACAGCAGACATTGCACCAACTGGGAGGCTGCCTCCTGCGCGAAGACCAGCCCACGTTCGTCCTTCTCGCGCGCCATGAGGTCGAGATAGCAGTCGAGCACGATGCCGCAAAGGACGGCTGGGCGTTCGAACGCTGCCTGAGAAAACCCATCGACATTAGGCTTGAAACCCACGCGAAGGTCGCGACATTGCGCGAGGCGTTCTTTCGCTTCGTCCGCAAAGCGCGTGAGTTCCCGTGCATCGGCAATATCCCGCATGCCTGACAACCGCGCATGGAGCCGCTGCTCGAGGTCTGCAAGCGTCACGCCGGCTTCAGATGGGGCATCTTTTCGCGCGTGGTGAAAAGCCGACCGCCGTTCGCGCCGCAACGTCGCGATGTGACCCAACTCTTCACCGGCCATTCTTTCGGCAGCCCGCCGAATTTCTGGTGATGGCGCCCTCCCGGCAACATAGCTCCAGAATTCGAATGCCCGCTCTTCGTTTCTGACTGCAATCGAAAAGGCCCGATAGGCGCTTAGAGCTTCGGCCGGGATCAAATCGGCACCTTCCGCGTCGAAGAGATCAGGCACAGATGGAGCGCCCGTCACAGTTCCTGCGGCATCAAGGCCAGTTGCCCTCGACCAATCCGCGACCTGAGACAGGTGCGACTTTTCTTCGGCGATCAGCCGTTCGAAGACTGCGACCAACTCGGGTCGCCCCTCGGCGCTCATCCTGTCGCGCAGCGCTTCGTATCCTTCAATCGCCTCCCGTTCCATGCGCGCGGCCGTTTGCATCAGGCCCTCCATGGTGTCCACAACCGGGGGCTCTTCAGTCAGCTTGGGCATCAAGTCTCTCCGAAAATAACGCCCACATCCTACGGAAACAAAAAAACCGTTGGTTGATCTGGCTCAACGATCACGCCGTCTTTGCCGCTAACTTCCGCTCGAATTCCTGGGCCGAACATCGCGGCGTGGCGCAGGACCGATGTGAGAACGGCCGCTGCGCCAGATGGAATGCGAATGCTGAAGAACGTCCCCATCCGAAAACACGGTCTGGCCGTTTTTCTCCTATTTTTCGTCGCGGTCCTTGCCGCAGCCGGCCAGGTTTCTGCCGCCGGTAGCCTCTCGGGATACCTCGCCAAGGTTCAGCCGACGGAGCTTTTTGCCGGCGCCGACCGTTTCGGTGAGCCCCTGGGCGAACCGGCTATCGTGCCCGTCTACAAGGGCGCTGACATAGCCGGCTACGCCTATCTCAACTCCGACTTCACCAACTCGACCGGTTACTCAGGCAAGCCCATCCATATCGTCGTCGGGATTGACAAGACCGGCGTGGTGCGGGGGCTGAAGCTCGTCGACCACAAGGAGCCGATCGTCCTGATCGGCATACCGGAAGCGCGCGTCGTCCAGGCGCTGAACTCGATCATTGGCCGTGATCTTTCCCGCGTCGCCTCGGGCGCAGAACGTCCCCCTCAAGTCGACATCGTCAGCGGCGCGACCGTTACCGTTCTTGTGATGGGCGATAGCGTTGTGCGCTCTGCCGTGAAGCTGGTGCGGAGCGGCCGGCTCGGGGACAAGGCAACAACTGCAATCGCCAGCACTGCTCCGGTCAGAAAGCTCGATGCTGCGAAACAGGAGGCCCAAGACTGGCAAACCCTTCTCGGTGACGGTTCGATCCGCAGTCTTCGGCTCGACGTCGGCGAAGTGTCGGAGGCATTCCGCAGGGCCGGACACGAGGACGCAGCCGAAAAGCCGGAAACAGCCGAGCCCAAGGACCGCTTCATCGATCTCTATCTCGCACCGGTCAGCGTGCCATCCATCGGCAAAAGCCTGCTTGGCGAAGAAGGCTATGCGCGGCTCGCCAAGCGACTGAAACCGAGCCAGTCCGCCATTCTGGTCGCTGGCGACGGTGCCTATTCGTTCAAGGGATCGGGCTATGTGCGCGGCGGCATCTTCGACCGCATCGAACTGCTGCAGGACGGGCAAGGTTTGCGGTTTCGCGACCGCGACCACACGCGGCTGACGCAGATCGCCGCCGATGGCGCGCCTCGCTTGCGCGAAATCGCTCTCTACATCATCCCTGACAGCTTCGCCTTCGACGTCACCGAGCCATGGGAACTGCAACTTCTGGTCCAGCGCAGCACCGGTGTGCGCGACAAGGCCACCCTGCCCTACGATCTCGGATACACGCTGCCCGAGCGCTACATGATCGTCGAGGCGGCGCCCGCTCCAGCGGTGGTTCAGCCCGCGCTCACAGCCCCTGCGCAAGCCGCAGCGGAGCCCGGTCCGCTTGATGATGAACAGGTGCCACTCTGGGTCAGCATCTGGGAAATGAGCCGTCTCTCCATCGTCATCACCTTCGCTGGACTGCTGGTTCTGACCGCAATCTTCTTCTTCCAGAACTGGCTGGTGAGCCGACCGAAACTGTTCGGCTGGGTACGACGTGGCTACCTGCTCTTCGCCCTGGTTTGGCTGGGCTGGTACGCCAATGCGCAACTTTCGGTGGTCAATGTCCTCACCTTCGTGAATTCGCTGATCACCGGCTTTCACTGGGAATTTTTCCTCTCCGCACCGCTGATCTTCATTCTGTGGGCAGCGGTGGCGGCGGCACTGCTCTTTTGGGGACGCGGCCCGTTCTGCGGCTGGCTCTGCCCATTTGGCGCCTTGCAGGAGCTTACGAACGGCATCGCCAAATGGCTGAAGGTGCCGCAGATCAAGCTGCCCTGGGGCCTGCATGAGCGCCTCTGGCCGGTGAAGTACATCATCTTCCTCGGCTTGTTCGGCCTGTCACTTTATTCGGTTGCACTGGCGGAGACCTTTGCCGAGATCGAGCCCTTCAAGACGGCGATCATCCTGAAATTCGCGCGCGAATGGCCCTTCGTCCTCTTTGCTTTGACGCTGCTGGCTGCGGGCCTCTTCATCGAACGGTTTTACTGCCGCTATCTCTGCCCGCTCGGCGCCGCACTCGCCATTCCTGGCCGCATCCGCATGTTCGAATGGCTGAAGCGCTGGCCCGAATGCGGCTCGCCCTGCCAGCGCTGCGCCAAGGAATGCCCGGTGCAGTCGATCCATCCGGAAGGGCAGATCAACGTCAACGAGTGCATCTACTGCATGCACTGCCAGGAACTCTACCAGGACGACCAACGCTGCCCGCACATGATCCAGGTGCGGTTGAAGCGAGAGAAATTCATGGCGCTTTCCACCCCGGCATCGAGGGGACAGGCGTCCACAAAAACCGTGGTTACCCACAAGGGCAAGCCGATCGGCGGCAAGGAAGAGGCCACAGGCGAGACCGCCTGAAGCCATCATCAAAGGAGCATAGACATGTCAGATCCCACCATCCCAACCGCCCTCAGCAGGCGCCAGCTGCTCGGCTCGACAGCCGCAGCGGCCGTTGCGGGTGCCGCCGCGGTCGGCGGCGCGGTTACCATTTCCACCGTCACGGCGGCCCCGGCACTTGCTGCCGGTGGCCAGTCCATTGAAGTGAAGCCCGGCGAACTCGACGAATATTATGTGTTCTTCTCCGGCGGCCACAGCGGCGAGGTCCGCATCCTCGGCCTGCCGTCCATGCGCGAGTTGATGCGAATTCCGGTCTTCAACCGCGACAGCGCCACCGGCTGGGGCCAGACGAACGAGAGCCGCAAGATCCTGACCGAGGGGCTTCTGCCCGAGACCAAGGAATATCTGAAGGACAAGGGCGGCATCTATCTCAACGGCGACCTGCACCACCCGCACCCGTCCTTCACCGAAGGCACCTATGACGGGCGTTACCTCTTCGCGAACGACAAGGCCAACACGCGTGTCTGCCGCATCCGCCTCGACGTGATGAGGTGCGACAAGATCATCCAGCTGCCGAACCAGCACACGGTTCACGGCCTGCGCGTACAGAAGTACCCCCGCACCGGCTACGTCTTTGCCAATGGCGAAGATCGCGTGCCGATCCCGAACGACGGCTCGGTTCTCGACGACCATAAGCAGTATCACGCGATCTTCTCGGCGATCGACGGCGACACGATGAAAGTCGCGTGGCAGGTCATGGTCGACGGCAATCTCGATAACGTCGACGCCGACTACCAGGGCAAATATGCCTTTGCCACCTGCTATAACTCCGAAGAAGGCGTGAACCTCGCGGAGATGATGGCGAAGGACCAGGACTGGATCGTCGTCTTCAACCTCAAGCGTATCGAGGAAGCGGTCGCGAAAGGCGACTTCAAGGAAATGGGCGGCGTCCCGGTCGTCGACGGCCGCAAGGGTTCGCCCTACACCCGCTACATCCCGGTTTCCAACGGCCCGCACGGCATGAACACGGCGCCGGATGGCATTCACATCGTCGCAAACGGCAAGCTGTCCCCGACCGTCACCGTCATGGACGTGCGCCTGTTCGACGACCTTTTCGACGATAAGATCAAGCCGCGTGACACGGTTGTTGCCGAGCCCGAACTCGGGCTTGGGCCGTTGCATACCGCCTATGACGGTCGGGGCAATTGCTACACGACGCTCTTCATCGACAGCCAGATCTGCAAGTGGAACCTTGAGGATGCGCGGCGCGCCTACAAGGGCGAAAAGGTCAACCCGATCCGGCAGAAGCTCGATGTGCAGTATCAGCCCGGTCACAACCACACATCCATGGGCCAGACCAAGGATGCTGATGGCAAGTGGCTGATTTCGCTGAACAAGTTCTCAAAGGACCGCTACCTCAATGTAGGCCCGCTGAAGCCCGAGAACGATCAGTTGATCGACATCTCCGGCGACGAGATGGTGCTGGTTCACGACAACCCGACGTTTGCCGAGCCGCATGACGCGACGATCGTTCACAACTCGAAGATCAACCCGGTCAGCATCTGGAGCCGCGACGACAGCTTCTTTGCCGATGCGGTCGCCCAGGCAAAGGCTGACAACATCGACCTTCTGATCGATTCCGAAGTGATCCGCGACGGCAACAAGGTCCGCGTCTACATGACGTCGGCCGCGCCCGCCTTCGGATTGGAGAGCTTCTCGGTCAAGCAGGGCGATGAGGTGACCGTCTACATCACCAACATCGACGAGGTGGAAGATCTCACGCACGGCTTCTCGATCATCAACTACGGCATCAACATGGAAGTTGCGCCGCAGGCGACGGCTTCCGTGACCTTCACCGCCGATAAGCCCGGCGTGTGGTGGTACTATTGCTCCTGGTTCTGCCATGCCATGCACATGGAGATGAAGGGCCGGATGTTCGTGGAGCCGAAGAAGGCATGATGCGTCTCCACAAGGCGACATTGCTCGGGATGGCGGCAGTCGCCGCCATCCCGGCAACGGCGGGGGCGGAAACGATCCGCCTCGCGCCTGCTGCCGTATCGTCCCTCCAGCAAGCCGTCGATACTGCCAAGCCGGGCGATGAACTGGTGCTGGAGAAGGGAGAGTTCTTCGGCCCGGTCACGATCGGCGTGCCACTCACGCTGCGCGGCGAACCGGGCGCCTCGATCAAGGGAAACGGCAAGGGCAGCGTCGTCACCATCACCGCCGAAGACGTGGTCTTCAGCGGCATTACCGTTTCAGGATCGGGAAGCTCGCTCGAAGACATGAATTCGGGCGTCTTCGTCGCCCAAAGCGCCAAGCGGGCGATCGTCGAAAAGAGCCGGATCGAAGGCAATCTTTACGGCATCTATCTGCATGGCGCGGAGAACTCTATTGCCCGCGACAACGTCATCATCGGCACAGGGGAAGGCCGGCTGAGCGAAACCGGCAATGGCGTCACGCTCTGGAATGCACCCGGCGCACGGGTAACCGGAAACGACATCAGTTTAGGGCGCGACGGCATCGCGACCAACGCAAGCAAACGCAACGTCTTCAGCGGCAACCGCTTCAGCAATCTGCGTTTCGCGATCCATTACATGTACACGAACGACAGCGAGATCAGCGACAACATCTCCACCGGCAACTCGGTCGGCTATGCCATCATGTTCTCGAGCCGGCTGAAGATCACCGGCAACATCTCCGACGGCGATCGCGATCACGGTCTGCTTTTGAATTACGCTAACGGCTCAACCATCACCGGCAATATCGTCAAAGGACGTCTGCAGCCGGTCTCGCGCTGGGCCGAGCGCGGCGTCCGCTCCCAGGAGCACGGCATTCCGACAGCCGATGACAGCGCCGCCGAAGACAAAACGGGGATGCGCCCCGGTCCGGACAAATGCGTCTTCATCTACAATGCCAACAAGAACCGCCTGCGCGACAACTTGTTCGAGGGCTGTGCGATCGGCATCCATTTCACCGCAGGTTCTGAAAGCAACAAGCTGAGCGGCAACGCTTTCGTCGGCAATCGCAACCAGGTGAAATATGTCGGCGCCCGCTATCTCGACTGGTCCGAGGATGGGCGCGGCAACTACTGGAGCGACAATCCGGCCTTCGATCTCGACGGCGACGGCATCTCCGACAACGCCTATCGCCCCAACGATCTGATCGATCGKGTGCTCTGGACGGCACCGCAGGCGCGCGTGCTGACCAGCAGCCCCGCCGTTCAGGTCGTGCGCTGGGCCCAGGCCCGGTTTCCAGCACTTCTGCCCGGCGGCGTCACCGACAGCCACCCGCTGATGGCGATGCCGGCACGAAAGGAACAATGACCATGACCTCGACCGTTAGCGTCAAAGGGGTTTCAAAAAGATACGGCGGCAAGGTGGATGCCCTGCGGGAGCTTTCCTTCACCCTCGACGAAGGCGAGACCGTTGCGCTGGTCGGCCACAATGGTGCCGGCAAGACGACGCTGATCAAGCTGCTGCTCGGGCTTATCCGCCCGACATCCGGCGAGGTTCGCGTCCTCGGCGAAGATCCGGCAAACGGCGATTTCGGCGTCCGTCGGGCGCTTGGCTACCTGCCCGAGAGCGTGTCTTTTCATATGGCACTGACGGGACGCGAAACCCTGTCCTTCTACGCGCGCCTGAAGCGGGTGGACGTGAGGTCCGCGGACGAACTCTTCGAGCGCGTCGGGCTTGCGGCCAGCGCCGCGGACCGTCCCATCCGCACCTATTCCAAGGGCATGCGGCAAAGGCTCGGCCTGGCGCAGGCGCTGCTCGGCGCACCAAAGGTGCTGTTTCTTGACGAGCCGACGAGCGGTCTCGATCCGGCGCTGCGGCGCAACTTCTACGCCCTCATCGATGAACTGCGTGCCGGCGGAACAACGATCCTTTTGTCCTCGCATGCGCTTGGGGAGCTCGAGGATCGCGCAGGGCGCGTGATCATCGTCAATCGCGGCTCGCAGATCGCAGATGGCACCATCGACGACCTCAGGCGGATCGCGAGCCTCCCGTCCCGGATCCGGGTGCGATCGGACTCCGGCCAAAGACCCGATCTTCTCGAAAAGACCGGCGTCCGCTGGACAGAAGCAGGCGACGGCAGCCTGGAAACCGAGGTGGCGCATGCCGAAAGACTTCCACTGTTGCATCGCCTCAGCGATGCCGCCTCCGGTATCGATACGCTGACGATGATAGAGCCGACACTCGACGATCTCTACGCTCATTTCCTGAACAGCCAGGAGGCGGCGTGATGCGCAACATCCTGATTATCGCAGCCAAGGAAGTTCGCGAAGGCATGCGCAATCGCTGGGTCCTTGCCACGACATTGGTCCTCGCCGCACTCGCGCTGACGCTGACGTTTCTCGGAAGCGCGCCCACCGGCAATGTCGGGGCGAGCCGCCTCGACGTGGTGATCGTCAGCCTTTCCAGCCTGACGATCTTTCTGGTGCCACTGATCGCGCTTCTGATCTCTCACGATGCCATCGTTGGCGAGGTGGAACGCGGCACCATGCTGCTGCTGCTCGGCTACCCCATCGGGCGGGGCCAGATCGTGTTCGGCAAGTTCCTCGGCCACATCGCCATCCTGTGCTTTGCGACCATTTGCGGCTATGGCGCAGCCGCCATCGCACTCGCCTTGATGGGCGGTGCAACGGACGCGCAAAGCTGGCTGGCTTTCGTTTCCATGACAGGATCTTCCGTCCTGCTGGGCGCGGTCTTCGTGGCAATCGGATATTTTATCAGTGCAAGTGCCGGTGAGCGCAGCACTGCGGGCGGCATTGCCATCGGCCTGTGGCTGTTCTTCGTGCTGATCTACGACATGGCTCTCCTCGGCGGGCTCGTGGCGGCACAGGGCCGTTCACTGCCGGACGGGCTGCTCGATTTCCTGCTTCTCGCCAACCCCACCGATGCCTACCGTCTTCTCAATCTCGGCAGCGGCGGCGCTGCTGCGCTCTCGGGCATGGGCGGTGTTGCCAAGAATTCGATCCTCACGGGCGAGGTCCTGCTTACAGCACTCTGCGTCTGGACAGCCGCACCGCTCGCTCTTGCCACCCTGCTTTTCTCCAGGAGGGACATTTGAAACCCGTCCGCTTTGCCCTCATCGTCGCAGCTTCGCTGGTGCTTGCTGCCTGCGAAAACAAGGAACAGGCAGAAATGCCTGCGCCCTATGCCCTCACCCAGGATGCCATGGGCCGCTATTGCGGCATGAATGTTCTGGAACACGCCGGCCCCAAGGGCCAGATCATCCTTGAGAAGATACCGGAAGCCATCTGGTTTTCGTCGGCCCGCGACACCGTCGCCTTCACCATGCTGCCGGACGAGCCGAAGGAAATCGCTGCCATCTACGTATCCGACATGGGCAAGGCGCCGAGCTGGGAGAAACCCGGCGCCGATAACTGGATCGACGCGCGCAAGGCAGTTTTCGTCATCGACAGCCGGCTTAGAGGCGGGATGGGCGCGGAAGAAGCCGTGCCCTTCTCCTCGCAGGAGGCTGCCCAGGCCTTCATTGCCAAGAACGGTGGCCGCATCGTGCATTTCGCCGATCTTCCCGAAAGCTACATCCTGGGCGCGGGCGAAGGAAACGCCGATGAGGCCGAAATACCGGGAGGACACGATCATGGATAAACCTGTCAGCCGCCGGCGCTTCATCACGATCATGGCGGCTTTCGCCGGGTTGCCGCTGCTGCGAGGAACGGGCCGGGCGGCGGTACCGGTCGAACCTGTCGTCTGGCACGGTCAAGCTCTAGGCGCGCCGGCGACGCTTGTCCTCAACCATGAAGACGGCGCGCAAGCAATGGCATTGATCACCAGAGTGGTAGCAGAGGTTCGCCGCCTCGAGGATATCTTCAGCCTCTATCGCGAGGATTCGGCACTCAGCCAACTGAATCGGCTCGGCGCTCTTGCAAACCCGCCAACCGAGCTTGTCGAACTCCTGGAGATATCGGGCCGTTTTCACGCCCTTACCGGCGGCCGGTTCGAGCCCGCTATACAGCCCCTCTGGGCGCTCTATGCGCGACACTTCGCAAGACCCGAAGCCGACCCTGCCGGGCCTCATCAGGACAAGGTGCGCGAGGCGCTGGCCCTTGCCGATTTCGCGCAGGTACGGGTCGACCGCAATCGCATCGCTTTCTCTCGCCGCGGCATGGCACTGACGCTCAACGGCATCGCCCAGGGCTACGTGACAGATCGCGTCGTCGTGCTCTTGCGTGAGGCCGGCATCACCAGCAGTCTCGTCGACATGGGCGAGAACCGTGCCATCGGCGCACGCGCCAACGGGCAGCCCTGGCGGATCGGACTTGCCGACTTTGAGGATGCGGATGAGGTCGATGCGACCCTGGATGTCACCGACCGCGCGGTCGCTACCTCGTCCGGACAGGGGTTCCAGTTCGACGCCGATGGCCGGTTCAGTCACATCCTCGACCCGCGGAGCGGCACCACCGCACAGCGGTATTCTCGCGTTTCGGTCGTTGCACCGGAGGCTTCGACGGCTGATGCCCTTTCAACGGCGTTTTCGCTGATGGCGCCCGAAGAAATCGATACGCTGGCAAAGCAGCAGACCTCAGTCGAGGTGCATCTCAAAAACCGATGATACGGCCCGATCGGCTGGATGGACGGACAGATCGCGCCGGAGCCCGCTTGATGGGCGGGCGTCCGCGTTTTTGAAAACGAACGAACGACCGATTGAACGGCCTCACACGGCGGCGGCCCCTGGCGTCCCGACTGCGTTCCTTGCCCTTGATCGCCCGGACGTGTCGAAGCGGTTTGCCACGGACCCAGGGTAACGGAGCCGGTCGAACGTCTCCGAACCCCGTAAGGCCCTCCGTCGGCGCGGAGGGCCTTCTGAGCGTACGCTACTGCACGGCCGTCGTTCCGTAGACGAGGTTCGGAAGCCATAGCGACAGCTGCGGGAACATGCTGAGCATGACCAGCAGAACCATCATCATCGCGAGATAAGGCAGCACCTCGCGCGCATAGGCCATCATCGGCACTTTCAGCACCATCGACGAGATGTACATCAACCCACCGACCGGCGGTGTGATGCCGGCGATCGTCAGGTTGGTGATGAAGACGACCCCGAAATGCACGCGATCGATGCCGACACCGTCGATGATCGGGATCAGCATCGGTGTCAGGATGATGAGCGCAGCCGATCCTTCGATCGCCGTTCCGATGACAATCAGCAGAACGTTGATCAGGAGCAGCATGAGCAGCGGATTGTCGGTTGCGCCGCCCAGCCAGCCGGACATGGCTTGCGGCACCTGTTCCCAGGCGAGATAGAAGCCGAAGGCCGCGGCCGCGCAGATCATGATCATCACGACGGAGGAATCGCGCACCGACTCGGCAAGCACTTCCGGGATCTGCCGGAGCGTAAATTCACGGTAGCCGAAGACGGCGACGAAAAGCACATAGACGACCACCACGGCGCCGGCTTCGGTGGTGGTGAAGATGCCGTAGCGCGTGCCCGCGAAGATCACGACCGGGATCGACAATGCCCAAAGCCCGTCGATCAGCGCCCGGGTGCCCTCCGCCCGCGTCGCGCGCTCCTTGCGAAGCGGCTTGTAGCCACGTTTGCGGGCGATGAAATAGGTGGTGATCATCAGTCCGGCTGCGAGGATCAGGCCCGGCACGACACCGGCTGCGAAGAGCCGACCGATGGAGGTTTCCGCAAGGAAACCATAGACGATGAGACCGATCGAAGGCGGGATGAGGCTGGTGATGATGGAGGCCGAGGACGTGATGACCGCCGCAAAGGCGCGGCTATAGCCTCGCTCCGCCATTTCGACGCCAAGGGTCTTCGCCAACATCGCAGCATCGGCGTTTGCCGACGCGGTCAGGCCGCCGAGCAAGGTGCCGAGCACGGTGCACATCTGCGCCAGCGCCCCGGTCATGTGGCCGACCATCACGTCTGCGAGCGCCAGCAGGCGCCGGGTGATCCCCGATGCGTTCATGATGCAGCCGGCAAGCACGAACAGCGGCAGCGCCAGCAACGAGACGGATTGGCTGCCCTCCGCCATTTCCTGGGCGAAGTTCGCCAGCGGGATCATGTCCATGTTGATGACGAAGAAGGCGAGCGCTCCGATCGCCATGGCCCAGGTGATCGGGGTCGACAGCAGGAAGAGAACGGCGACCAGGAGCGAGGGGCCAGCCAGATGGAAGAAGGTCATATCAGCGATTCCACATTGCGATGCAGGCGGGCGGTCCAGGGTCTTTCGGTAATGAGGTGCTGGATCAACATGCCGGCCGAGGCGAGTGCGAGCGGCCCGTAGGAAAGACTGCGCGACAGGTCGAGCGCGATCGTGTGCACATGCCGCGAGGTCCAGGCCTGCCATGCAAAGAGCACCGTCATGGCGATGAAGAAAAGCGCCAGCAGAAGATAGTTGAACCAGGCGACAGCCTTCTGCCAGCCCTCGGGGAAGGCTGCGACGAGAACGTCGATGGCGGCATGTGTACCGAGGCGGACACCGGCGACTGCGCCGAAGAAGACGAGATAGGCGAAGGCCATGATCGCCAGTTCGTATGTCCAGGCGGCAGGCTGCGGGAAGATGTACCGGCTGATCACGCCCCAAAGTATCGAAAAGACGATGACGAGCAGCGCCGCAACGCCGATCGCCTCATCGGCGCGACGCAGGCTGAGCAGAGGAATTGCTTCCTCCGGTGGTGACGTTTCCATGGTTGCCTCGAAGTCCTAGGGGCGGAATGGGATTAGCGGCGGCACTGAACGGGCGGACATGCCCGCGCGGCCTGGCGTCATCGCGCCGCGACGCGCGAAAGAATGTCCGGGCGTGGCCGTTCGAGCCACGCCCGGCCCAGCATTACTCGGCCATTGCCTTCTGCACCTGATCGTACATCCCGGGCGTGATGTTCGGCACCTTCTCGTAGGCCGCGCGCGAGGCTTCGATGAAGGCCGGAACGTCGATGTCGGTGACGATTTCGACGCCGGAGGCAGCGAGCTGCTTGGCGTAGGCATCATCGGTCTCGAGCGTCATCTCAGTCAGTTCCTTGGCGATCGTCTGCCCCTCTTCGAGCAGGATCTTTTGCAGGTCTTCTGGCAGGCCGTTGAAAAACTGACTGGAAGCCACCCAGGCCGTGAACATGATCTGGTGACCGGTCTTCGAAATCACCTTGCGGGTTTCGTTCAGCTTCGCCCCGGCGATCGAGCCGAAGGGACCTTCGGCCGCGTCGACGACACCGGTCTGCAGGGCGTTGTAGACGTCGCCCCAGGGCAGTTCCGTCGGGCGGGCACCATAGTTGCCGAAGGTGGCCATCATGATCGGCGAGGACGGCACGCGAATGGTGACGCCGGCAAGGTCGGCCGGTGAGCGCACCGGCTTGTTGGCGATGATATGGCGATAGCCGAAGAGGCCATTCGGCATGATGATCTTGATGCCCTGCGCTTCCAGCTTGCCGGACAACTCCTTGTAGAGATCCGAGGCGAAGAGACGGTCGGTCGCGGCGAGATCCGGATAGACATAGGGTCCGGCCAGGATCGACAGGTCCGGAACGAACTGGCCGAGCTGGCCATAGTCCGTGGCGCTGAGCAGACTTGCGCCGCTCATGACCATCTCGTTGACCTTCTTCTGCGCGCCGAGCTGGTCGCCGGTCATGACCGTGATTGCGATGCGGCCGCCGGAGCGTTCGCCGACACGTTCGGCATAGGTCTTCATCGCTTTGACGATGGGCTCGTTGGGGTTCACCTGCGAGGTCGAGAACCGCAGGCTGTACTCCTGCGCATTGGCAATGCCGCAACAGGAAAGGGCAGCCAGAGCGGCTGCGACGATCAAGGTCTTCATCAGTTCCTCCTCTTTCCGGACTCCCCTCCGGAACGCACAACGGATGAATGATCTATTCATGAATGAACTTTTGCGTCAAGAGTGAAAGGATACGCTCTCACCCACGTCTTCGCCGCTTTCCGGGACGAATGCAAAAAGCCGGAGCGATGGACCATCGCTCCGGCCTCAGAACTTTGAATGATATATTTTTATATGAATTCTTCGGTCACCCTCAGAATGTGTATTCCGCGATCGATTGCGGCTTCATCTCGATGGAGAAGCCCGGCCGTTGCGGCGGCATATAGGCCGCGTTTTCAATCACGCAGGGATCGACGAAGTGCTCGTGCAGATGGTCGACATATTCGATGACACGCCCCTCCTTCGTGCCGGAGACGGCGACGTAGTCGATCATCGACAGGTGCTGCACGTATTCGCAAAGGCCGACGCCGCCGGCATGCGGCCAGACAGGCAGTCCGTACTTGGCGGCGACGAGTAGTACCGCCAGCACCTCGTTCAGTCCCCCCATGCGGCACGAGTCGATCTGGACGATGTCGATCGCGCCTTCGGCGATGAACTGCTTGAACATGATGCGGTTCTGGCACATCTCACCGGTTGCGACCTTCACCGGCCCGATCGCCTCGCGGATCTTGCGGTGACCGGCAACATCGTCGGGGCTCGTCGGCTCCTCGATGAAAAACGGCTTGGCAAAGGCGAGCTGCTTGACCCAGTCGATCGCCTCGCCGACCTCCCAGACCTGGTTGGCGTCGATCATCAGGTAGCGGTCCGGCCCGATTACCTCGCGGGCGATCGTCAGTCGCCGGATGTCGTCGGCAAGGTCTCGGCCGACCTTCATCTTGATATGGTTGAAGCCTTCGTCGATCGCCTCCTGGGCGAGACGCCGGAGCTTGTCGTCGTCGTAGCCGAGCCAGCCCGCCGACGTCGTGTAGCAAGCATAACCTTCCTTCTCGAGTGTCGCGATGCGCTGCGCCTTGCCGGGTTCGGCCTTGCTGAGGATGGCGACCGCTTCGTCACGCGTCAAAACGTCGGTCATGTAGCGATAGTCGACGATATCGGCGATCTCTTCCGGCGACATGTCGGCGACAAGCCGCCACACGGGCTTGCCCGCTTCCTTGGCGAGCAGGTCCCAAACGGCGTTGACGACAGCGCCGGTCGCCAGATGCATCGCGCCTTTCTCCGGGCCGATCCAGCGCAGCTGGCTGTCGCTGGTCAGGTGCCGCCAGAAACGGCCGGGGTGCGCGAGAATGTCTGATGTATCCTGGCCGACGATCAAATGCCGCATGGCCTTGATCGCCATGCAGCAAATGTCGTTGCCGCGGCCGATGGTGAAGGTGAGACCATGGCCCGCAACGCCTTCCTTGTCGGTATCGAGGATGACATAGGCCGCGGAGTAATCCGGGTCCGGGTTCATCGCATCGGAACCGTCGAGGCTCTGCGAGGTCGGAAAGCGCAGGTCGAAGACGCGCAGGTCAGTGATGCGGGTCATGGTCACTCCAGTCGGTAGGT
The DNA here is from genome assembly GCF_052115125.1 of Ensifer sp. 2TAB8. Lineage (NCBI taxonomy): Bacteria > Pseudomonadati > Pseudomonadota > Alphaproteobacteria > Hyphomicrobiales > Rhizobiaceae > Ensifer > Ensifer sp. 2TAB8. The sequence continues at coordinate 142,817 of NZ_JBFRGB010000016.1, forward strand.
ATCAATCGTCCGCGCGAACGGACTGCTTCTGGCTGCCGAGGCCCTCGATGCCGAGTTCGACGACGTCGCCTGCTTTCAGATAACGCGGCGGCTTCATGCCCATGCCGACGCCCGGCGGCGTGCCGGTGGAAATGATGTCGCCCGGCTGCAGTGACATGAACTGCGACAGGTACGAAACGAGATAGGCGACGCTATAGACCATGGTCTTCGACGAACCGTTCTGCATGGTCTCGCCATTGACCTTCAGCCACATCGGCAGGTTCTGCGGATCCGGCACCTCGTCCTTGGTCACGAGCCACGGACCGGTCGGGCCAAAGGTGTCGCAGGACTTGCCCTTGGTCCACTGGCCCTGGCGCTCGATCTGGAAGGCACGCTCGGAGACGTCGTGCACGGTGCAATAGCCGGCAACGTAGTCGAGGGCTTCGGCCTCGGTGACGTACTTCGCCTTGCGGCCGATGACCACGCCAAGTTCCACTTCCCAGTCGGTCTTCTCCGAGCCGCGCGGAATGATCAGGTCGTCATTCGGGCCGACGATCGCCGACGTCGCCTTCATGAAGATGATCGGTTCGGAGGGAACCGTGGCGCCGGTCTCGGCAGCATGGTCGGAATAGTTGAGGCCGATGCAGATGAACTTGCCGGTGCCGGCCACGCAAGGGCCGAGCCGCTGGTTGCTGTCGACAGCCGGAAGGCCGGCGAGATCGAGCGCCTTGAGTTCGGCGAGTTTGTCCGGGTCGAGCGCCGCACCTGAGAAATCGGCGACGTGGCCGGAAAGGTCGCGCAAGGTGCCGTTCGCATCGAGGATGCCCGGCTTTTCCTGACCCGGGAGGCCGTAACGAAGAAGTTTCATATCTCTGCTTCCTGCTTGTCTGTTGTCAGATGGTCCAGCCGCCATCGATGGCATAGGCTTGGCCGGTCGTATAGGTGGCGCCCGCGAGATGGACGGCAAGGTCGGCAATCTCTTCCGGGGTGCCGAGACGTCCCATTGGCTGGCGGGCGATAAAGGCGGCCCGTGCCGTTTCATAGTCGCCCTGGGCACGCATGCGGTCCTGCAGCGACGGACTTTCTACCGTGCCGGGGCAAATCGCGTTGCAGCGAATACCTTCAGAGACATAGTCGGCGGCAACGGCCTTGGTGAGACCAATGACCGCCGCCTTGGTAACGCCATAGGCAAACCGGTTCGGCACGCCCTTGATGCTGGAGGCGACGGAAGCCATGTTGATGATAGCGCCGTCCTTGCGCTGTAGCATCGCCGGAAGCACGGCACGAATGGTGCGGATCATCGCCTTGACGTTGAGGTCGAGGGCGAATTCTAGATCGGAATCCTTCATCTCCAGGATCGAGCCTGCATGAACGAAGCCGGCGCAGTTGAAGAGCACATCGACGGCGCCGATCTTGGCGACCAGGGCTTCGACGGCTTGCGTGTCCAACACGTCCAGCCGGTGCGTCTCGACATCGGCTTCCTTGGCGAGCGCGGCAAGCGCATCCCCGTTGATATCCGTCGCATGAACTTTCGCGCCGGCCTTTGCGAAGGCCAAAGCCGAAGCGCGGCCGATGCCTTGAGCGGCAGCCGTAATCAGGACGACCTTGCCTTTAAGATCCGCTGTCATTCTCGATCCCTCATGCTTTGCGTTCGACGACCAGGATATGGTCGGCGGCGAGAACAACCTCGCCACGCTGGTTGATAACTTCTAATCGTTCCACGACGCGCCCCGCCTTCGGCCGCTTCGGATCGTCCTCCTTGGCGGAAATCGTGACGCGGGTGCGGATCRTATCGCCGATATGGACCGGGCGCACGAAGCGCAGACGATCATAGCCGTAGGAAAAGGCAACCGGATTGATCAGCGATGCCGTGAGCCCGACGCCGATCGAAAAGATCATGGTGCCGTGGGCGATCCGCTGGCCGCCCGGCAGGGTCTTGGCAAACTCTGCATCCATGTGGTGCGGAAAGAAGTCGCCGGTGTGGCCGGCATGGACGACGAAGTCGGTCTCGGTGATCGTGCGGCCCGTCGTCAGGCGCTCATGCCCCAACTCGTAATCTTCGAAATGGATGATCTGTTCTGACATCTCAGCGTCCCGGAAGTGGCGCGATCGCCGTTGCCGGCGCGGCACTCGATTGATAGGCGGCCTCGACCAGGGCCATCGTCTGCCAGGCGTCCTCCACGGAGCCGATCAGTTCCTGATCCTCGCCCATGGCGAAGCGCTGCAGACTGGCCATGCGGTTGACGAATGCATCGGGGAACCAAGCGCCTTCCAGCGGCACGGAAACCCACTCGCTGCTACCGGCCGGCTTGATCCAAAGCTCGTCCGGCTCGCCCTTGGGATAGTCGAGATTGACGCCGAGCTTCACATAGGCTGCACCCGACGTGCCGGAAATGCGGAACTCGCAGGCCTGGAACTTACGGCCGAAATCGTGGTCGTGATTGACCGAGAGCACGCAGCGCACGCGATCGCCATAGTCGAGGATCGCCGCCGTCCGCGTCTGCGCGACGTCATGGTTCGGATGGCCGATCGTCTTGGCGTGAACGCCCAAGGGGTTGCCGAGCAGGCCGCGCACGAGATCCAGATAGTGGATCGAGTGCATGGCGATCTCGATGCGCGGCAGGCCTTTCAAGAACGGCCACAGGCCCCAAGGAGTAGCGAGTGCCAGCCAGGCGTCGAAATCGACGACCTCGCCGAGGTATCCCTTGGCGATCGCGTCTTTCAGCGCCAGCATCATCGGCGCGAAGCGAAGCTGGAAGTTGACGGCTGCCTTGAGCTTGCGCGCGCGGCAGATCTGGAGAATGGCGGTTGCAGCTGCAATATCCGAGCCCATCGGCTTCTGGATCAGCGCGGCTGCGCCAATCGGCAGCTTGGCGAGGATGGCTGCGTGGGCAGCCGGCGGGGTTGCGAGGTCGAAGATCGCATCGGCGACCGCAAGCGCGTCCGCCTCGTTGTCGAAGGCGCGGATAGCCCATTTGCCTGCCAGGACTGCCGCCTTGGAATGGTCAGGGTCATAAATCCCGGCAACCGGGAAACCGGCCTGGCGATAGGCTGGCAGATGCGCGTCGCCGACGATGCTGCCGGCGCCGAAGATAACGATCGGTTGCGGATTGCTCGGTTTCGGCAACCACTGCCTGAGCGCGCCCGGATCGAAATGCTCAGTCATGATGGAAAACCTCTTCCATCATCGCCCACCACTCACCTTCTTTTCGCGTCTCAAGCGGCTTCTGGCAGGGCATGCACACCGACCACCATTCCTGGTTCTTCGGATGGGCGGCCATCTTGGCCATGTCCGCTTCGAAATCGGAGCCGACATATTCCCAGTAGCCGAACAGGAGGTTTTCCGGCTCCTTGAGGAAGATCGAATAGTTGGTGACGTTGCATTCCGAGATCAGCGCGAGGATCTCCGGCCAGACGGCGGCATGCAGTGCCTTGTATTCGGTGATCTTCGAGGCTTCGAGGCCGATCACCATTCCCATCCGTTGCATGATGACCTCCCTGCCCTAGCCGCGAAACTCGCGGGTGAATTCACCGATCGAGCGGGCGCGCACGGCATCCCAGTCCCATGAGATCCCGATGCCCGGCTCGGACGGCGCCAATGCGCGACCGTTGCGGATCTCCATGCCCTCGGTCGTCAGGTCGTCGAGCTGCGGAATGTACTCGACATATTTGCCGTTCGGCACCGCGCAGACGAGGCTGACATGCAACTCCATCAGAAAATGCGGGCAGACCGGAATGTCGAAGGCTTCCGCCGCATGCGCGACTTTCAGCCACGGCGTGATGCCGCCGATACGGGCAACGTCGACCTGGACGATCGAGCAGGCGCCCTTCTGCATATATTCGCGAAAATGACGGATTGAGTACATCGATTCACCGACCGCGATCGGCGTTGGCGTCGAGCGCGCCAGCCGGATATGGCCGTCGAGATCATCGGCCGGCAGTGGCTCCTCGATCCAGGCGAGATCGAGTTCCTTCAGCCGCGATGCCCGGCGGATCGCCTCGTCGACGGTGAAGCCCTGGTTGCAGTCGGTCATGATCTCGAAGCCGTCGCCGAGCGCCTTGCGCATCGCCGACAGACGATCGTAGTCCTCGGAACCGTGCGGCTTGCCGATCTTCACCTTCGAACCGGAAAAGCCCTTGGACTTGGCGGCCAGTGCATCTTCGACCAGCGCTTCCTTCTCGATGTGCAGCCAGCCGCCCTCGGTCGTATAGAGTGGGCAGCTCTCCTTGGCGCCGCCGGCAAGCTTCCAGAGCGGCAGCTTCTGCTTCTTGGCGCGCAGGTCCCAAAGGGCCGTATCGACAGCAGCCAGTGCCAGCGCCGTTATCGGGCCGATCGTTGTGGCGTGGGTCGCAAATTCCATCTTGTGCCAGATCGCCTCGATGCAATCGGCATCTTCGCCAATCAGGATCGGCACGAGGTGATCGGAGAGAAGCCGCATCACCGACGAACCGCCGGTACCGATCGTGTAGCTGTAACCGGTGCCGGTTGCGCCATCGCTGTCGGTGATGGTGACGATTGGGGTTTCCTGGCTGACGAAGCTCTGGATCGCATCGGTCCGCTTCACCTTCGGCGGCAGGTCGACCATGCGCAGTTCAATTTTCTCGATTCTTGCCATGTCAGCCTTCCAGAGCCTTGCCGGTATCGATGTCGAAGAGATGGGCGCGCGAGAGGTCGAAGCTCATGCGCACCTTCTCGCCTGGGCTAAGCGCGCGCGGGTTGAGCATGCGCGAGACCCAGTCGCGACCGTTGAATTGGATGAAGACGAGCGTCTCGTTGCCGAGCGGTTCGGTGATCGACACYGGCAGTTCCACCTCGTGCACAGCCGCCGGATCGCCGGCATGCAGGCCATGGCCGCTTGGATAGATGTCGTCGGGCCTGAGGCCGAAAGTGACCTTCTGGCCCGGGCGCAGTGCCTTGGCAAAGCGCGGCGGGATCGGCAGCCGCGCGCCGCTTACAAAGACCAGCGTACCGTTGTCGACGATCGCCTCGTCCATGTTCATCGGCGGCGAGCCGATGAAGCCGGCGACAAACTTGGTGGCCGGGCGCTGGAAGACTTCTTCGGGCGTGCCCACCTGCTCGATATAGCCGTCGCGCATGATGACGATGCGGTCCGATAGCGTCATCGCCTCGACCTGGTCGTGGGTGACGTAGATCATCGTTGCCTGCATGCGGGCGTGCAGCTTCTTGATCTCGGTGCGGACTTGCGTCCTGAGCTTGGCGTCGAGGTTCGACAGAGGCTCGTCGAACAGGAAGACATCAGGCTGACGCACGATCGCCCGTCCCATGGCAACACGCTGGCGCTGGCCGCCGGAAAGCTGCGACGGGCGGCGCTCCAGGAGATGGCCGAGATCGAGGATGGCGGCGGCCTCGTCGACCCGCGTCTTGATTTCGTCTGCCGAGCGCCCTGCAATCTTCAGCGAAAAGCCCATGTTTTCAGCGACCGTCATGTGCGGATAGAGCGCATAGGACTGGAAGACCATGGAGATGTTGCGCGCCCGCGGCGGCAGGTCGTTGACCTTCTTTCCGCCGATTTCGATGGCGCCGTCGCTGACGTCCTCGAGGCCGGCGATCATCCGCAGCGTCGTCGACTTGCCGCAGCCCGAGGGGCCGACGAGCGCGATGAACTCGCGGTCCTTCACTTCGAGGTCGATGCCGTGGACGACCTCGAGCGCGCCGTAGCGCTTGACCAGTTTCCTGAGGGTTACAGGAGCCATGAACGATTATCCTTTCACCGCGCCGAAGGTGAGGCCCGAAACGAGGTGCTTCTGAATGATGAAGGTAAGGGTCAGCGCCGGGATGATCATCACGACGGCGAGCGCACACATGCCGCGCCAGTCGATGGTGAATTCGGCGGTGTAGTCGAGAAGCCCGACCGGCAGGGTCTTGGAATTGACCGAGCGGGTGATCTGCGAGGCGAGCGCATATTCGTTCCAGGACGTCAGGAACGCAAAGATGCCGGCAGATGCGATGCCGGGACCGGCAAGCGGAAACTCCACCTGCCAGAAGGCCTGCCAGGGTGTGCAGCCGTCGATCTGGGCGGCTTCAGCGAGATCCTTCGGCACCTGGCGAAAGAAGCCGTCGATCAGCCAGATGGTGAAGGGCACGTTGAGCGCAACGTAGGTCAGGATCAGCGAGAAGTGGGTATCGATGATGCCGGTGCGGGCGTAGAGCATGAACAGCGGCAGCGAGAGCGCGATGCCGGGCACCGCCCGTGTCAGCATGAAGCCGAGGAAGATCGCCGACTTCGCCTTGAAACGATAGCGGGCAAAGGCGTAGCCGCCGGCCATGCCGATCGCGAGCGCGATCACCGTCGAGGTCACCGAGATGATCAGCGAATTGCGGAAATAGTCCCAGACGGGAACGCCGCCCTGACCTGCGCCCGAAAACATGGCGCGATAGGCATCGAGCGAAATGCTCTCGGGGATCCAGACCGGCGGTTTCGCCATGATCTCGACGGTCGGGCGCAGCGAAGACAGCACGATCCAGAGACCGGGCAGGCAGATGACGAGCATGGCCAGAAACAGGCCGATCAGGTGCGCCGTCTTCAACAGGCGGCGGCGCAAGCGGTGCGAAGCGTTGATATCCATTACCACTCGGCTCCGATCTGCTGGCGCGCTGCGGCGAGCTTGCGGAAGAAATAGACGGTGAAGACAATCGACAAGAGGATCGCGACATAGGCCATGGCGTTGGCGAGCCCCATGCGGGCATCGGCATAAGCCGTGCGGCCGACGAGCGTCCACAGCAACTCGGTGCGCTTGGCCGGGCCACCATCGGTCATGATCTTGACGATGTCATAGGCGCGCGCAACGTCCAGCGAACGGATCGTCATGGCGATGAATGCGAACGGCATGAGATAGGGCCAAGTGACGTAGCGGAAGGTCTGCCACGGTGTGCAACCATCGACATGGGCGGCCTCCACCGGATCCTTCGGCATGGCAAGCAGACCGGCGAGGATCAGGATGGCGAAGACCGCGGTCGAGGACCAGACTTCGGCGATGATGATCGAGAGGAGCGCCAGATTGCCGTCGATCAGCCACGGGATCGCCTGATCCGTCAGTCCCAGCGACTGCAGCGCATTGTTGACGAAGCCGATATTGTCGTTGAACAGGAACTTGAACTGGAAGCCGACGAGCACGGGCGAAAACATCATCGGAAACATCATCATGGTGCGCAGCAGGCGCTGACCATGGGTCGCCTTGTTGACGAGCAGCGCCAGGCCGAGGCCGAGCAGCATCTCCGCGTTCAAGGCCACCGTCAGCAGCAGCACGGTGCGGCCGAAGGCGACCCAGAACTCGGTGTTGCCGAGAACGGTCGCGTAGTTGCGCAGGCCGACGAAGACCCACAGCGTCTCCGGCTTGGTCAAACGGAAAGGCGTGAAGCTCGAATAGAAGGAGAAGAGCAGCGGCAGGACGATCACCGCCGCGAGCACGACAAAGGCCGGTAGCAGAAGCAGGGCCGGCGCTGACAATTTCTTGAGCTTCATCGGGCAGTCCTGAGGATTGCATGAAATGGCTGAGGCGGCGCCGGCGCCTTCAAGGCATCGGCGCCGCCTCGTTGTTATCGATCAGAGCTTGCCCGCGTCTTCGAGAATGCCGGTCGCCTTCTGGGCGGCGGCATCAAGCGCTTCCTTCGACGTCTTGTCGCCGAGGATGGCGGCCTGGAGCTCCGGATAGACGGCGTTGGAGATTTCGATCCATTCGGCCGTCTTCGGAACCGGGAAGGCATGCTTGGCGGCTTCCTGGAAAGCCTGAAGCACTTCCGTCTTGTAGGCGTCGCCCTCGGCTTGCTTGATGTTGTATTCCCAGACGGCGGTGCGGGTCGGCAGCGGGCCGGCAGCCGATTCCAGCTTCTGGCTATCCTCGTTGGTCAGCCACCAGACGAGCGAAGCGGCCGCTTCCTTGTTGGCGCAATCCTCGGTGACCGAGAAGCCGTGATGGCCCGACCAGCCGGTGCGCTTGCCGGAAGAACCGGCCGGCTGCACCTTCACGCCGACATTGCCGGCAACCTTGGACGACTTCGGGTCGTTGAAGAAGCTTGCCCAGCCAGGCCAGTCGAGATTGAGGGCGATCGAGCCCGAGGCAAAGCCCTGGCCGAGGTCGTCCCAGAGGTAGTTGGTCGTGCCCGGCGGTACGGCCTTGTCCTTGTAGAGCTTGACGAACCAGTCGAGCGCACGGACACCGGCTTCGGAATTGAAGGCCGGGCGGCCGTCCTTGTCGAGGTACTCGCCACCTTCGGCAACCAGCATTTCATAGAAGCGGCCGTTGATGGCCTCTTCCTTGCCGGCAAACTGCGTACCGTAGAAATTCGGCGGTGCGGCGAAGAACTCAGCCTGATCGCTGACCTGGGCCCAAGTGTCCGGCGGCGCGAGATCGTAGCCGTATTTCGCCTTGAAGGCGGTCTTCTTGGCTTCGTCCTGGTAGAGGCTCTTCTGGTAGTAGAGCGCCGACACGTCGAATTGGGCGCGCGGCAGCATCACCAGCTTGCCGTCGAGCGTCGAAGCGTCGATCAGCGCCGGCACGAACTTGGCGATCTCTTCCGGCGGCAGCAGCGCCAGGAGGTCGGTATAGATGTCAGGATATTGCGGAGCGAAGGAGGAATGGTTGGAGCCCACGCACCAGCTGACGCCGCCGGTCGCGATGTCCGATTTGATTTCCTTGTCGAGTTCGAAGTGATTCTTCTTCGACAGGATGTTGACCTTGGCGCCGGTCGCCTTCTCCCATTCGCCGATCCGCTCATAGAGCTTTTCGTATTGCTGTCCGCCGATCAGCTTGGCGTCGATCGTGACGCCCTCGAACTTGCCGGGCAGGTCGGCGGCTATAGCCGACCCCAGTCCCGCGGCAAGCATGATGACTCCGGCGGACACGCCGGATAGCAGCCTTCTCATCTCCACTCCTCCCTGGGTTCACGCCCTCATCCTGGCGCGACTTTCTCATTTGTGAGAAACTAATTCATATACAAACAATAAATTTATCCAGCGTCAAGGGAGAACTTTCCTTTGTCGGCGCCTTTCTCTGCGTATATGGATATGAATATTCACCAAGGAGGGAACCCATGGACACCGAAGAGTCCGACCGCTATCGCGCGCCCGCCCTCGACAAGGGGCTCGACATTCTCGAGCTGCTCGCCAGCGTCGACGGCGGCCTAACGCAGGCGGAGATATCCAAGCGCCTGAACCGCAGCCCCAACGAGTTTTACCGCATGCTCGACCGGCTGGTGCGGCGCGGCTACGTCACCCGCATTGACGGCGATCGCTATTCCCTGACTTTGAAGCTGTTCGGGCTTTCGCAGCTGCATGCACCGGTGCGCAGGCTCGCTTCCTATGCGACACCGTTGATGCGCGATCTGGCGCAGCGCTCCAAGCAGGCAAACCACCTTGCGGTGTTCGACCGCGGCTCGGCCGTGGTGATCGCCCAGCAGGAAGCCCCTGACTACTGGGGAATTTCGATCCGGGTCGGCTCGCACATCAGCCTGTTCGATACCGGTTCCGGCCATATCCTGCTCGCCTTCCGCTCTGCCGAAGAGCGCGAGATGATGATTACGGAACATGCCAAGAGCAAAGACGAAGTCCCGCGCGGGCCGGAATTCTACGCGCGCCTCGACCAGATTCGCGAACGCGGCTACGAGATGATGGCGAGTGCGCAGACAGCCGGCGTCTATAACCTCTCGGCACCGATCCTCGGCCCCGACGGTCGCGGCATCGCTGCGTTGACCGTGCCCTACATCGCGCTCGTCAACGCGCCTTCGGCGCCGGATATCACCGAAACAATCGCCCTGCTGCTGAAAACCGCCGAACAACTATCGACGCTTGCAGGCTCGGATGTGGTTCCGGCAGCCGATTGACGACCGCTTGAGACGGCACTAATTCTTATTTGAATAGTCAATTCTTATGTAAGAATTCTATCCGGAGGAGAATCGCCTTGATCATCGATACCCATCTTCACCTCATCGACAGGTCGAAGCTCACCTATCCGTGGCTCGCAGGCGTACCGGCGCTCGACCACGACTTCCTTTACGCAGCCTATGAACGGGAAGCGCGCCGGCTCGGCATCGAAGCCTCCCTGCACATGGAGGTCGATGTCGAGCCTTCGGAAATCGAGAAGGAAACGGCAGAGATCGAACGGCTCTCGCGCGGGCCGGACAGCCTGCTCAAGGGCGCCATTGCCGCCTGCCGCCCCGAGGGCGATGGATTCGAAGCCTATCTGGAGCGGCAGGAAGCGAATGGCTTCGTCAAGGGCTTCCGCAGGGTGCTGCATGTCATGCCGGATGAACTGTCCGAAGCATCACGCTTTCGCGACAACATCCGCAAGCTCGGCGGCCGCCGCTTCACCTTCGACCTCTGTGTCCTGCCGCACCAGATCGGAAAGGCGATCGCGCTTGCCGATCTCGCGCCCGACGTTCAGTTCATTCTCGACCATTGCGGCGTCCCCGACATTCGCGCCGGCGCCGAGCACCCCTGGCGCGAGCATATGAGCGAGATCGCGCGCCGGCCGAATGTCACGGCGAAGATCTCCGGCGTCGTCGCCTATGCGGACGAAGCCTGGCAGGTCCAAACGTTGCGCCCCTATGTCGAGCACACCATCGGCGCCTTCGGCTGGGACCGGGTGGTCTGGGGAAGCGACTGGCCGGTCTGCACGCTCGGCGGTAATCTTTCGACCTGGGTCGGCGCCACCCACGCGCTTCTCGAAGGCTGCAGTGCCGCGGAGAAGCGCAAGCTGCTCGCCGACAATGCGCGCCGGATCTGGAATCTCGCCTAGCGAGATCTTGTCGTCACAGGACCGGGACGCCGAGGGCGTCCCGGAGCCCGGATATCAGGCCGCAGTGAAACTCTCCGCAAACAGCCGATTGAGGTCGTCGACGACCTTTCGCGCCGTCTCCTTGCGCAGGAGGCCGTCGTTGATGCGATCCGAGGCCGCCTGCTGGAAGGCCATGTAGCCATCGTGCCGGGGCCGAACCCAGGCTTTCTCCAGCGTCTTGCGCGTGGCACGATAGAAGTCCGAGGTCGCGGCATTGACGACGTCGTCGTCCCAGGCGGCCGCATGGCCGGGCTGCCCGCCACCGGCGGCATAGGGACCGCGCTGCACCTCGCCGCTCGCAACGAAATAGGCGAAATCGATCGCGGAATCGCGCGCTTGCGAAAAGGCCGAAACCGCAATGCCCGTACCACCCAAGGCCGAGCCGACCGGACCGATGGTTCCGGCAACCGGAATATCGCCGAACTTTACGAGAGACGGTCGAAATCCCGGCATCGCGTAGCTGACATAGCCGTAGATCAGTGGCGCGCAGACAACCTTCGAAGCCGGTTCGCTCATCGCTTCGAGTACGGCGATCGGGTCCATCGAGAAGCAGCCGGGATCAACCAGTTCCGTCAGTTCACGCAGGCGTTCGAAGGCGTCGATGCCCGCATCAGCCTCGATCAGCAGGCCAGTACCATCGCTGCGACAGGGGTGACCGAGATTGGCGGCAAGCGTGTAGAAGCTCATCAAAGAATGCGGCGGGCGCATCGGCAGTGTCACTCGTCCCTGTCGTGCGAGTGCCAACATATCGGTCCAGCTGTCTATACGGTCCGTCCGATCCGGGCGCCACGCCTGAACCTGGGTGGCGGCATCGATCGGGAAGGCCCACTGCCGACCCTGCCAGGCGTAGCTCGGGTAGGAACGTCCGACGCTTGCATTCACAAGCGCCTTCCGCTCGGCTTCGCGGCCCTCGACATCGAGCGGCGCCAGGCACTTCTCCTTGGTGATCTGGCCGACGTGGGGATGATCGATGACGATCAGGTCATAGGCCTTTGCAAGTTCCTCGACCGGATAGGTCTCGAAGTCCTGCAGCGACCGCTTCTCCCATTCGACCGTGACGCCGGCGCGCTCCTGCCAGAGCTGTGAACAGGCGATCATCGGATCGTAGCCGCGCGGGTGGCTCCAGGTCATGCCCTTCAACGTGATGCTCACAGGCCGAACTCCTCTCGGATCGAGGTACTATGCTCGCCGATCCGCGGAGCGGCGCGATCCACCTGGGCGCGCTTGCCGTTGACCCTAAGCGGCGACCGCGTGGTCAGGATTGAAACATCGTCCTCGCGCACCACCGTCTGCAGCATGTCGAGCACGCGAAAACCTTCGCTTTCGAGCAGTTCGTTCCAGTTCAAAACTCGGGCGCACCAGATGTCTGCTGGCTCAAGGACACCAAGCCAATGGTCGATGGTGTTTTCGGCGATACGCTTGGCGATCAGCGCCTTGATCTTGTCCCGCTCGGAGAACCAGGACGCCGGGTCGTCGCGGTAGGCGTCGAGCTCGGGCATTTCCAGAAGATCCGCGAGCTTGGGGATCGGCGTCATGGCGATGGCGAGATAGCCGTCCTCGGCCGGATAGACCCCGTAAGGCGCCGACAGATAGGCATGGGCGCTGCGGAAGCCGGACCGGGCCGGAAGCCGGCGACCGTCGTTCAAGTGCGTGGTCAGCACCTCGAACTGGAAGTCTACCAGCGCCTCGAGCAGGCTGGTTTCGATCAGGCTCCCCTTGCCACTGATGCCGCGGCGAACCAGAGCGGCGAGAATGCCTTGCGCCGCCGCAGCACCGGCGAGCATGTCGCCGATCGCCAGACCGAAGGGAACCGGCCCCTGCCCTTCGTCGCCATTCAGCCACATCACGCCGGAGCGGGATTGCGCAAGCAGATCCTGCCCCGGACGCTTCACCCAGGGGCCCTCCTCCCCGTAACCGCTGATCGAGGCATAGACGATCTTCGGATTGATCGCCTTGACCGCTTCATAGTCGAGCCCGAGACGCTGAATGACGCCGGGCCGGAAGTTCTGGATGAGGACGTCGGCCTTGGCGAGCAGCGTCTTCAAGGCCGCAAGGTCGGCCTCGTTCTTGAGGTCGATCGCGAGACTCTCCTTGGCGCGATTGATCGCATGGAAGATCGTCGAGTCGCCGCCGATCTCGGTGTCGCTCAGATAGAGCCGGCGCGACAGGTCGCCACCGTCGGGGCGCTCGATCTTGATGACGCGTGCACCGAGATCCATGAGGCGCAGGGAGCAATAGGGGCCGGAAAGAAACTGGCTCATGTCGACCACGACAAGGCCCGAGAGCGGCAGTTCGTTTGTTTCGGTCATCGGTATCTTATTTCTCGGTCTTGCCGACAAAATCGGCGGGGTTCTTGTACTTCACGGTTTGCAAGTGCTCGCAGTAGAGCACCAGCTCCCCCTCGCCCTTGAAGACCTGGTAGCTGGCTCGGATGAGCCCGAGCTCCTTGTAGCGCGGGCTTTTGTCCATGTTGGTTCGGATCGTGTAGATCGTGTCGCCGATGAAGACCGGCTTGATGAAGCGTAGCTTGTCGTAGCCATAGGAAAAGGCGTTGACGCAGTTGGTCGCAACGAGCCCGAGCCCCGCGGAGAAGACGAAGGCACCGGCAACAAGGCGGCGGCCAAACATGCCGTCTCGCTCGGCAAACATCTGGTCCTGGACGTAGGGGTGGATGTCGACCACCAGCGTGTTGAACAGGTGGCTGTCACCCTCGGCGATCGTCCGGCGCAGAGACCGGATACGTTGGCCGACGGGCCAATCCTCATAAAACCAGTTTTCCGCGTTCCACACCGGCAGGGCGGCATGGTCTTGCGGCATATCCGTGGGATGCGTCGAGGAAACACCGAYGGTCGGCGTGAATTCATGCATGAGCAGACCCTTGCGCAGCGATAGCTAAGTCAGTCCCTGATTTTGGCGGCCGGAGCAGAAATGCTCCGCGAGCAAAACCAGATATCTTCTTATATAAATAGCTTACTCACATATGGGTCAGCATTGCAAGAGTCTCTGGTCTTCGGCGGACGAAAGACACATTTGCAAACAGCAAGGGCTGCGCGTCCGGCCCTTCACCTACGCGGACATGGCGCGGCTACCGTGGAAATGTCCCGAGGAAGATCAGCCGAGCGATCGCTGGTTCAGCCACACACACGGCAGCGCCGAAGGCGGCCTGCCGCGCCTTCAGTCCGCCTTGGCATTCGTCACTGTCGATCGAGCTACTGTTCGGCGCTCGATCGGAGAGCGATGTCGATAAGGATGTTCGACAAGTTCGCCGGCTGGGACAGGAACGGCGAATGACTGCTTTCCAATGTGTGGGTGATCGTCTTGCCGTCAATGGAGCCGTCGACCGTCGCAATCATATGATCCTGACCGGATAGGGGAACTGCGCAATCCCGGGTGCAGCGGATGTAGTGGCGCGGCACCGAGCCAAATCTTCCGGGCGTAATCTCCGATGGAGCCAGTGCGCCGGCGTTGGATTCGTCGCAATGGAGCTGCGATGCGGCCTGCGCAAAGTCGGCCTCCGGCACGTCGGCGTAGAACGATGCCTGCAGCAAAGCCCGGTAGGCCTCGTCGGTCGATCCGGCGTGTATCCGCGTTGCGCCGATGGCGATGGGGTCGCCGATGAACAGTTTGGGCGCTAGCGCCGAAGACATGGTTTCGTGCTGAAGCATGGTGAGCAACGGCATGCCCTTCGGCACCATGAATCCAGCAAGATAGACGACTGCGAGAAGCAGTTCCGGAACCCGCTCGGCAACCGCAGAAACCGTCATGCCACCGGCGGAATGCCCGATCAATATGACCTTGCCGTTGCCAAGCGACGCGGCTTGCTTCACCAACGCGATCACCGCTTCGGTCCGCTCGTCCTGCGTTGCCTCGGCAACGGGCGAGCGCTCACGGGCAAACGCAAGCGGGTCGAACGGACGATGATCGCGTGACCTTGGCGCAACCGCGTGCACGCCCGCTCCGGGGAGGTCGATCGTCAACGCGGTGAAGCCCTGTGCCTCAAGGATTGGGGTGACTTTGCTCCAGGACGAATGGTTGTGCCAACCGCCGTGGATCAGGACGAAAACTGCCTTGGATGCCGTCATTGCTGCGCCTTCCTCGATCTGATGTCATTGCTTCAAGTGACTGTCCGGGTGACCAGGCTAGCCGCCACCTGCACCTCGTGCCCGGATCGTACGGACCCGGCCGACCTCAGACTTCCCTGTTCTCAAACATGTATATTTGAACGCCCGAACCATCAGGTGCGAAGAGCCTTCGATCGGCAGCGGCCGCTTGTCCCTCCGGGCTCGCAAATGCTCTTTTGATCGCCGCGAGATCTTCGAAGTGCAACGTCCCGATCCGATAGACATCGGGGACGCCTGCCGGCGTTGCGATGGGACCTTGACTGACTTCGTATTTGCGGAGCCCCGGAAGCTTCTTGGCGAGGGGCACGTGAATGTCGAAGTAGTGCCGATCAAACGCCTCGATATCCGCAGGCGTCCGATAGATCACAACCATATGGGCCATTGTGGTTCTCCTTTTGTCTGTTGTGTCCCGCAGGCAAGGAGGCGTTTCCGTGGAGCCACGCTCACCAGCGCAATCATCGGGAAAGGGCTTTCATGCGTGGGTCGGCGCTTCCCATTTCCCTGGCGTATGCTGCCGCAAATTGCTCAGGATGGCAGGCTCGTCGACCATGGCATGGCTCCTTCGGTTTCGGATATGCCAAGGACGATCAGGAGCGCGGAAACGGATCGCGGCGAAGAAGATTTTTCAGACCGGCATCGCGATGGAGGAATTCCCCCGACCGACGCCGGACACGGGATTGTGCTTCCGGCTGCATGGGACCACATGGATGCGCAGAAGAGCATAAGGTTTGCGCCGCACGGGGCAGCCGACTTGCCGGGCCCAAAGATCAGGATCGACTGCTGCCATGCCATCCACGACGTCAACGAATGCTACGCTTCAGACCGCGATCAAGGTCAACATTGTCGTGATTGGCGCCGGGCAGGCCGGGCTGTCATCGGCCTATCACCTGATGAAACTCGGCCTTCAGCCGGGCCGGAACTTTATCGTCCTCGACAAGAACGACAAACCCGGCGGCGCCTGGCAGCACCGCTGGCCGTCACTGACGTTGAGCACGGTCAACCGCCTCCACGACCTGCCGGGCATGGAGTTCGCGGAAGTTATTCCGGTTGGCGAAACAGAGGCGCGGGCTTCGACGGCGGTTCCCAACTACTACGCCGCCTACGAAGAGAAATTCCAATTGCCGATCTATCGCCCGGTCGCAGTCAAGGTGGTCTGCGAACGCTTCGGCCGGCTTCGGGTGGAAACCGACCGCGAGACCTTCTCGGCCGAGGGACTTATCAACGCCACAGGAACCTGGGAGACCCCTTCCATTCCCGTTTACCCCGGCGCCGATCGTTTCGAAGGACAGCAGCTTCACTCCCGCGACTATCAAACGGCGGCAGCGTTTGCCGGCAAACATGTGATTGTCGTCGGCGGCGGCATCTCGGCACTTCAGCATCTCGACGAAATCTCGCAAGTGACGACGACAACCTGGGTCACGCGCCACGAGCCGCGGTTTCACGATGGGCCGTTCACCCCGGAAGACGGCCGCGCCGCCGTCGCTGCCGTCGAAGAACGGGTGAGGAGCGGTCTGGTGCCGGGATCGGTGGTGTCCGTCACCGGAATTCCGTGGACCCCGGCGTTGCGGGCCGCAGCGGCCCGTGGGGCGCTGAACCGCCGGCCGATGTTCAACGAGATCCTCCCTCACGCCGTACGCTGGCCGGATGGAACGGAACAGAAAGCCGACGTCATTCTCTGGGCGACGGGCTTTCGCAGTTCGCTCGATCATCTCGCGCCGCTGCAACTGCGCGGGAACGATGGCGGCATCGTGATGGGCGGACGTCTCGCGACGCGGGTCGAGAAAGATCCGCGCATCCACCTGGTCGGCTACGGCCCCTCGGCGTCGACGATCGGGGCAAACAGGGCGGGCGGCGCGGCAGCAAGGGAACTGGCCACCCATCTCGGTCTGCTCTGATGTGAGCGAAAGCGCGACTGGTCGAGTGGCCGTTCTTGCGCGACGCGATGCGGCAGCGAAACAATTGCGCGAGCGAGCGGAGCCATCTCGTCACGCTCCCATGTGACATGCGCCGAGAAGGATCCCGTCGTTTGGTTCGAGCGCTCCCGAAAAGACTATGTTAATCAAGTGGCGAACGATTCTGAGTTTTTAGTGTGATGAGCCCCAAGACCCGCGGCTATTTGTTTGCCTTCCTCGCCATCTGCATCTTCGCGGGGCAGGACGCGATAACCAAGTATCTGGGTGATCGCTACCCGGCGCTCTTCATCACGATGATCCGCTTTTGGGCCTTCGCTCTCTTCGTGTTTGCCTTTGCCGCGTCGTCGCCCGGGGGCCTTCGCGGATCCATTCAAACGCGGCATCCCTGGCTGCAGGTCATTCGTGGCCTTCTGCTGGTCGCAGAGATCGTCGTCATCGTCTTTTCCTACGTTCACGCCGGGCTCGCCATGAGCCAGTCGATCTTCCAGGCAACGCCACTGATCATCACCATCCTGTCGATCCCTCTGCTTGGAGAGGTGGTTGGATGGCGGCGCGGCACGGCGGTGCTGGTTGGTCTCGCCGGCGTCCTGGTGATCATCAATCCGGTGAATGTTCACTTCGACATGTCGCTGCTTTTGCCGCTTGTCGCCTCCGTGCTCTTCGCGCTCTACAGCATCGCCACGCGCGCTGTCAGCCGCGAGGATTCCGCCGTAACGAGCCTCTTTTACGCGGGCGTCGTCGGGGCTTTGGCGATTTCGCTGATCGGTCCGTTCTACTGGACCGAAGTCGTCCCATCCGATTGGTTCGCCTTGGCAGCCCTTTGCGTCTGCGGCACGCTCAGCCACTACTTCCTCATCCGGGCCTACGGCCTGCTGCCTGCCGCGGAAGTCCAGCCGGTCACCTATTTTCAGCTGGTTCTCAACGTGATGTTCGCCGTCCTGCTGTTTGGCGAAACGATCACGCACAACATGATCGTCGGCGCCCTCATCGTTGTCGGTGCAGGCCTTTTCACGATCTGGCGCGAACACCAATTGGCCAAACGCTCATAAACCGATCCTGATCGGATTACCGGCGCACTTTGCGATCAAAGTCGGGCTGCTGGGTTTCCGGGTTCGCGCCCCCACCAGCCCCAAGCGCCCACGATGGAACAATTGCCCCACTTTCGTGTTGTCGCAACAGTCCGAGCGGGCAGGTTCCCTGGGGATGGAGTGTGCGATGAAATGGCTTCTCCCAGTCCTATGTATCGCAGCAGGGCCTGCATACGCGCAAAGCCCCGATCTTGAATCGACCTGCATGGCGGTCGCCAGGAATTTCTTCATGGTCGATACCCTCAATGTCGGGGTGGTGCAGTCCTTTCCCGAGATCGAGCCGCCTGGAGCACGCTTCAAGTATGCCGAGAGAGCCGACACGAAGAAGGCCGACATGACGGACACCTTCGAATGCGAGTTCGACAAGACGAACGCGCCGAAGAAGATCCTGCGCTTCTGCGTTTCGCGCATTTGCTACTCGGCCGACGAAGACGATCCCGTGCGCAAGAGACGATTTCAGGAAATGCAGGTTCTCCTGCAACGAGCAAAAACTGCAAACTGAGCCCGCCAACGGCGCCACCTTCGTCCGCATGGCGAGCTAGTTTTGGCGCAGCATGACTCAATCGGGGCCGACAGTGGCGGCGCTATTGCGCCTCGAGCTCGAACCCGACACGCAGCCGATTTTCCGCGACCAGAAACAACAGCAGATCGCGAAGCTTCGGCTGAGAAACCTCCCGGGCCGCAGTTTCAAGCGGAGCCCATTTCAGCTTGCGACTTTGCCTCTCGGGGAAGTCCGCCAGAATTTCCTGAACTTCGAGCAGATGAATGTTGAGGTGATAGCTGAGGTCGGCACCGTCCTTGGTATAAAGGAACGAGCCAACCACCTCGCTCGACACTTGACCTCCAACGCCAGCTTCTTCCATGGCCTCACGCACGGCAGCGGCGCAGGACGTTTCGCCCTCCTCTATGCGGCCCTTCGGAATCCCCCAACGGCCGTTGCGGCGGCTCGTGACGAGCAGCACCTCAGGATGACCATCTGCTGCGATCCGAAAACAGATCGCGCCTGCCTGTTGGACAAATGTTATTGAACGAGCAGCATTTTGCGGCAGCGCTTCGCATACCAGCGAGATTTGCTCGGACATTTCTCTCTCGGTCCCAATGGATTGCAGCCAGAATCTTGACTGCATTTATGACAGATATGTGACACTCCGTCTCGCAATGAGCGATTGAAAAATGGGAGGGGAAACGCCCACATTGCACGTCTTGCTACCTTGTCCTCTCAGCAAGCAATCGCCCCGGCCGCATCAGCCGTGTCGGGGACTCTTAGCGGCATCGTAAGTGTCGCACGGAAATGAACCGGTGAAAAAGCGCCCGCAACCAAGGAGCCGCCTTCGGGAAAACGAGCCTTGATAAAGGCTTCCAAGCGCCATCTTGTCTAGCATGTGCGTTCAACCGGCAGTCGCACCTCAAGTGCGCTGCAGCCCTGAACGAAAAATCAAGTCTATTCGACTATAATAAAACGCTGAGTTGGCTCCGGCATGCTCGCAGTATCGCGCGCATTCGGCGGCGCTTGGCCGCGCGTCCCGGCGTGCATGAGGAAAAGGTGACGACAAGAATGGGCAACAGGGACTGGATTGCCGGGCTGTCCGTCGCAGGACTGATGCTGCCCGAAGCTGTTGCCTATGCGGGTATTGCGGGCCTGCCACCGCAGCATGCGGTCGTAGCCGCCATTGCCGGCTGCCTGACCTATTCCGTCTTCGGTAGAAGCCGTTTCGCGATCGTGTCGCCGACGTCATCGTCGGCCGCCATTCTTGCAGCAACGATCGCCGCACTGCCCGGTTCGACGGCCGACAAGATGACACTCGTGACCTTGATCGTGGCATTGACCGGCCTCCTGTTCGTGACGGCGTCGCTGCTGCGGCTAGGCAATCTGGCCGGCTTCATCTCCCGCCCCGTCCTTCGCGGCTTCGCCTTGGGCCTCGCGATCACCATCATCATCAAACAGCTGCCCGCCGTTATGGGAGTAAGCGTGCCGGCCACGGATATATTCCATCAGGTCGCGGACCTCGCCGCCGCCTATCCGCAGTGGAATGCCGTAAGCGTCACGGTCGGTCTTGTGGCCCTCGCCGCCCTGCTGCTTTTGCGTCGCCTTCCGATGCTTCCCGGAGCTTTCGTGGTGCTCTGCGGCGGTATATTCGCCTCGAAGCTTCTGGACCTCTCCAGCCATGGCGTGGCAGTGGTCGGCCCGCTATCGATCGCGTTGGCCTGGCCATCGTTATCGCTGGTGGAATGGAGCCAACTCAGGCAACTGGTGCCCTACACGCTTCCGCTCGTGCTCATTCTGTTTGCCGAGTCCTGGGGCACGATCCGCTCGCTGTCGCTGCGCCATGGAGAGACCGTCACGGCCAATCGTGAACTGCTGGCGCTCGGCGCCGCGAATGTGGCGAGCGCCGTCGTTCAAGGCATGCCCGTTGGCGCAGGCTTTTCGGCGGGATCCGCCGCCGAGGCAGCCGGCGCTGGAAGTCGGATGACGGCACCAATCGCTGCGATCGGCCTTGCCGTCCTCGTCATTGTTGGCGCCGGCCTCGTGGAGAGCCTGCCCGAACCCGTCTTGGCGGCGGTGGTGATCGCCGCGCTGGCCCATGCCCTCGATCCGCGCCCCTTCTTGTGGCTGTGGAAGCTGAAACATGACGTCGTCATTGCGCTCGCGGCGGCAGTGGGGGTCATCGCCTTCGGTGTCGTAAACGGCATCACGATCGCCGTCGCACTCTCGCTGGCCGTTCTGCTGCACAGGCTGGCCACTCCTTATGTCGCTACCCTTGGGCGCCTTGGTCAGGGGCACGATTTCGTCGACCTCGCCCGCCATTCTGACGCCCAACCCATTCCGGGGATTTCGATTTGGCGGCCGGCACAACCGCTTTTCTTTGCCAATGCTGATGCCATTCTCACCGAGACCGCGGCAAGGATCGGCAAGGACCAGACGGTCCGCGCCATCGTCGTCAGCCTGGAAGAAAGCTTCGACCTCGACAGCACCGCGCTCGACGCGTTGCTCGAATTCGACACGCTGGTCCGCGCACAGGGCAAATGCCTGCAATATGCACGTGTGCATGACCGCGTTCGTGATCTGATCGGACTGGCAGCGCCCGCGCTCCTCGCCTATCTCAGCTACAGTGTCGATGACGCCGTAGCCGCCGTTTCTCAACCCGGGGCCACCACCCCCGCACCCGGAGCCGTTCAATGACAACTGTCTATGAGCCGCAATTGCAGCCGGTGGAGATTGCCGACCTTCGCCCGACCCAGCTCACCGTCGGCCTCCTCGAAGTCGCCGACAAACGGCAGGAGTGGCGCAGAAACGCCAAGAAACACGGTTCGGAATTTCTGGGGCATCATATGGTGCCGGTCGTTCTGGGGCCGAGAGAGCGCGCTTATCTCGTCGACCACCACCACCTCGTTCGCGCCCTTTACGATGAAGGCGTCGCACATGTGCTGACCAGCATCGTGTACGACCTCAGCCATCTCGGCAAGGATGAGTTCTGGTCGGTCATGGACCATCGTCACTGGATGTATCCTTTCGACGCACAGGGCCTGCGGCGCTCGCACCACGACTTGCCGAAGACCATCGCCGACCTCGTCGACGATCCCTATCGCTCCCTGGCAGGCGCGCTTCGCCGGGCGGGCGGTTATGCCAAGGACACCACCCCCTATAGCGAGTTCATGTGGGCGAACTTCCTGCGCACGCGGATCGACGCGAAGCTCATCGCCAGCGACATCGGCAAGGCGCTGCATGACGCGCTCGGCCTTGCACATGGCAAATCCGCCAGCTTTTTGCCGGGCTGGTGCGGCGTCTCCGACTGACAGGCAATTTCATCGAGCCGCCCATGGCGATCGCTCCACCAATCGGCAGCAGTCGGAACCGCCCGGAATTTTCCCGGAATCTTCATTGTAGTATTCAGTTAGTACCTACTCGCTCATCAGCCCTGTTAGGCTCCTTCCATTGGTTTTGGGAGGAACACATGACAGCTTCGAAAATTCTGATGATCACCGGCGACTTCACCGAGGACTATGAAACCATGGTCCCGTTTCAGACGCTGCTTGCCTGCGGCTACACCGTTCATGCCGTTTGCCCCGGCAAGAAGGCAGGAGAAACGGTCGCAACCGCCATCCATGATTTCGAAGGCGACCAGACCTATTCCGAAAAGCGCGGCCACAATTTCGCGCTAAATGCCACCTTCTCTAGTATTCGCGCCGAGGACTATGACGCGCTCGTCATCCCCGGCGGCCGTGCGCCCGAATATCTCCGCCTCAACCCCGACGTCATCAAGGCTGTTCAGCATTTCTTCGAAGCCGGAAAGCCAGTGGCCGCCATCTGCCACGGAGCCCAACTGCTCGCTGCGGCCGGCGTGCTGAAGGGACGCACATGCTCAGCCTATCCCGCCTGCCGCCCAGAAGTCGAACTTGCCGGCGGCACCTACGCCGATATCGCGATTGACGATGCGGTCTCGGACGGCAACCTCGTTACCGCACCTGCATGGCCGGCGCATCCGTCGTGGCTGCGGCAGTTCATGGCTGTGCTCGACGCCTCCGCCCTGCTACAAACGGACGCCGCCTGAGGAAGCGGACAAGGGAGGTCGCGATGTGCGAGTTGTTCATAAAGGCGGACGCGAGGCTCTGGGAAAGCACGACCCGTTCGCTACGCATCGATGGCATGGTGACCAGCGTTCGCCTGGAGAATTTCTTCTGGTCCAAGCTTGAGGAGATCGCACAGCGCGATCGCATGAACGTCACGCAGTTGATCACCAAGCTGCATCATGAATCCATCGATGCCGGCCACGATCTCGGGAACTTCACTTCATTTCTCAGGGTCTGCTGCGCGCGTTATCTCGACCTTCAACTGACCGGAGACATTCCGACAGATGTCAACCAACCGATCGCCGGGCTGAACGCTCCGGCGATCCTCGTTCGCGAGCAGGAAAAGTACCACTGAGCCAGCGGATCTCGACAGCCGAGGGCCGCGAGACACCATCGCACCCTGGCCTGCCCGCCAAAAGCGGCTGAGATCATTGCGGTTCGCCAGCGTTCTCCTGCGAGTGCCAGGCCCGGCTGCGACGCTGCAGGCGGTCGCGTTTTGGACTTTGGCTTGCTGCCGCCCAGCATGACGTGAACGCCGCCGATCGAACCAGGTCTCGCGTTGTCGTGACCGGCAGAGCCGCGCTTGTCGGCCGAGCGCCATCCCTGAAGAGAACAGCCTCCACAGCCGCACTCGGCTCCTCTCATATCGATACGGAAGACTTCCTTTCGGACGATCGGACGCTCTTCAGGCGCAACCCGGCAGCGCTCCAGGCCCTGGGCACAGCCCCGGCCAAGCGAAAATCAGACATCCGTCGCTCCAAATCGGCCGTTTCGGCAACTTTCCCGCCCAACTCGAATTTCCGATTCGGCAACTTCCGGAAGAATCCCCGCCTATAACGGGACATTTTCGACAAAAAATGCCATACATGACTGAAATATTCTTGACACAATTCCGTTTCGGAAATTTACTCGGCTCATCAAGGCCGAAATGGAAACGGTGATGACCCAACGCTACCTCGTCGATGATCTG
This sequence comes from Ensifer sp. 2TAB8, assembly GCF_052115125.1. Taxonomy (NCBI): domain Bacteria; kingdom Pseudomonadati; phylum Pseudomonadota; class Alphaproteobacteria; order Hyphomicrobiales; family Rhizobiaceae; genus Ensifer; species Ensifer sp. 2TAB8. The sequence goes on from NZ_JBFRGB010000016.1 coordinate 166,251, forward strand.
GACCGCGAGATTATTCGCTACCTCACCGAAGACGGGCGCCTTTCGGCGGCCGAAATCGCCGGCCGGATCGGCAGCGCCTCGGAACGCACGATCCGCAACCGTATCGCCGGATTGTTGCAGGCGAAGATGATCGTCATTGGCGCCATTCCTGATCCGGTCGCTCTCGGACGCGATGTCCAGGTTGAACTCCTGATCGAGGTCGAGGCGGGCAAGCAGGAAGAGGTCGCCATCCTGCTCGCCGAATATGACGAGATCGGATACCTCGCCGCCACGAGCGGTACGGCGAATTTGAGCGCGTCGCTCTTCGTCTCTGATCATGCGGCATTGCTCGAATTCATCGATCAAGAGTTGGGCAAATTGCCTGGCGTCAAGCGCGTCACCAGCTCGGTTGTGCTGCGCCTCTACAAGGTATTCGGCACGAGGACGACCGCAATCAGCCGCGGCACGGACCTCGGCAGCAAGAAGAAGGGATAATCCATGCTTCGTATCGGAGTGGATGTCGGCGGAACCAATACGGATGCGGCGCTGCTGCGTGGCTCCGAGGTCCTGGCCACGGTCAAATCCTCGACCACAGCGGACGTGACATCGGGCGTCAGCGCTGCGATCCGCACCGTGCTCGCGGAAGCCGGCGTTTTGGCCGGCGCGGTCAATGCCGTGATGATCGGCACCACGCATTTTCTCAACGCCATCGTCGAGGGCCGTCATCTTGAAAAGGTTGGCGTTCTCAGGCTTTGCGGTGCGGCGACGCGCTCGCTGCCGCCGATGATCGACTGGCCCGACAGGCTCCGCCCCGTCGTTGACGGCGGCGCAGCCCTGGTCGGGGGCGGCGTCAATTACGATGGCTCGGAAATTGCGCCGCTCGACGATATGGCAATCCGCGCGGCCTGCCGCGACTGGCGCGCTCGCGGCATCTCCGCCATCGCGATCTGCTCGGTCTTCGCCCTTGTCGACCCGAAGATGGAAAACGACGCGGCGGAAATCGTTGCCGAGGAGATGCCGGGCGCGGCAATCAGCCTGTCGCATCGCGTCGGTCGCACCGGCCTCCTGCCGCGCGAAAATGCCACCATCCTCAACGCGAGCCTGCATACGCTCGGGCGTGAGACTGTCGGCGCCTTCCGCTCGGCCTTTGCCGCCCTCGGCCTCACCTGCCCGCTCTTCCTGACGCAGAACGACGGCACGCTGATGGCCGCCGAGTTCGCGGAACGTTATCCGGTCTTCACCATCGCCTCGGGCCCGACCAATTCCATGCGCGGCGCGGCCTTCCTCACCGGGCTTTCCGACGCAGCCGTGATCGACATCGGTGGCACCACCACCGATATCGGCATGCTGGTTGCCGGCTTCCCGCGCACCCGCAGCGAAGGCGCGATGATCGGCGGCGTGCCGACCAATTTCCGCGTGCCGGATGTCTATTCCTTCGGCCTTGGCGGCGGCAGCATCGTACGCCCGGGCCCGTCGGCAACGGTCGGTCCGGATTCGGTTGGCTTCCGCCTGCCGGAAAAGGCGCTCTGCTTCGGTGGCGACACGCTGACGGCGACCGATATCGCCGTTGCGGCCGGCCTCGTCGATCTCGGCGACCGCAGCCGTCTCAGCGACATCACGCCGGAACTGGCGCAGCAGTTGCTGGCCCAGATGAAGGCCAGCATCGAGACGGTTCTCGACCGCATGAAACCAAGCGCCGATCCCATTCCCGCCATTCTCGTCGGCGGCGGTTCGGTGCTGGTCGAAGGGCTGCTCGAAGGCACCTCGGTTTCGTTGAAGCCCGATCATTTCGGTTCCGCCAACGCCATCGGCGCGGCGATCGCGCAGGTGTCCGGCGAGGTGGACAGCGTGGTTTCGCTCGAAGGCACCACGCGGGAAATCGCACTGGAATCCATCGTCGCCGAGGCACGGGCGCGGGCCGTCGAGGCGGGCGCTGACGCGGAGACGACCACCCTTGCCGAAATCGAAGAAACGCCGCTGGCTTACCTGCCCGGCAATGCCGTTCGCGTCGCCGCGAAAGTGATTGGGGAGTTGCGGGCATGAAGTATTGGACGCTCAGCGAAGCGGATATCGATCGGATCGCCATCGGCTGCGGCATTCTGGGAACCGGCGGCGGCGGCAGCACCTATCACGGCCTGCTGCGCGCCAAGGCGCTTTTGCGAGAAGGCAAGCGCATTCGCATGGTGCGCCCGGCCGACATGGCGCCGGATGCCCAGATCCTCGGAATCGGCGGCATCGGCGCCCCGACCGTGGGTATCGAAAAGATCCCCGAAGGCAGCGAGGGCGTGCGGCTTCTGCACGCTCTCGAACGGCATCTCGGCCGCAAGGTCGATGCGCTGCTCGGTGATGAGGTTGGCGGCGGCAACGGCATTGCGCCGATGCTGACGGCGGCTATGGTCGACCTGCCCGTCGTCGACGCTGACGGCATGGGCCGCGCCTTCCCGGAAGTGCAGATGACCACCTTCTTCATCCACGGCCAGGCCGTACAGCCCGCGGCTCTCGCCGATGCAGACGGCAACGTGATCGTCGTCACCGACGCGACGACGCCGAAAATGCTGGAAAAGCTGCTGCGCGCCAGCACCATTGCGATGGGATGCACGGCGCTGATGACGACGGCGCCGATGTCCGGTGAATTCGTCCGCCGTTTCGGTGTGCCTCACACCACAAGCCAGGCCTGGAGCCTCGGGGACGCGGTGATGAACGCGCGGGCGGCGAAGGAAGACCCCGTCGACGCCATTTTGAAGCAGTCCGGCGGCGTGCGATTGATGCGCGGCAAGGTCACCGATATCAGCCGCCGCGTCATGGCGGGCTTCACCCGCGGCAAGCTTACCGTTGCAGGGCTCGATGCGGATGCCGGCCGCACGCTCACCGTCGACATCCAGAACGAATATCTGATCGCACGCGAAGGCGAAGAGATCATCACCATGGTGCCGGACCTGATCTGCATCGTGGATTCGGAGACCGGTCGCGCCATCGGCACGGAAGAGCTGCGCTACGGCCTGCGCATCGACATCCTGTCCATGCCGGCTCCGGTGCTGCTGCGCAGTGAGATCGCGCTCGCCTCCGTCGGCCCGCGCGCATTCGGTTACGATTTCGACTTCGTTCCAATGGGCGTCTCCGCCGATGCGCCTGCCGTACCCCATTACAAAGAAGACGCCTAACCGTCCGCCCCTCCAGAACTCGATTGGGAGCCTGACATGAATCGCCGCAATTTCTTGAAAACCGCCGCCCTCACCGCTCTTGCCACAGCCGCCGCGTCGCGCTGGAATTTTGCGATGGCCGAGGGCGCCAGCAGCATCTTCACACTCGCCTATCCGACGAGCTTTCCGGACCTCGACCCGGCTACCTCGTTTTCCAACGACGGTGCGGTGCTCGCCAATGTCTATGAAGGACTGACGCGCTACATCCCCGCGACCGACACGGCCGAAGCCCGGATCGAACCCTTGCTCGCGACCTCCTGGGACGTGAGTGCAGATGGCAAGACCTGGACCTTCACCTTGCGCGACGGTGTAAAGTTCCATGACGGCAGCCCGCTGACATCACAGGCGGTGAAGGGCTCGATCGAACGGACCAAGAAAATCGGCGGCGGTGCTTCGTTCATCTGGAGCCCGGTTTCGTCCATCGAAACGCCCGAGCCACTGAAGGTGGTCTTCGTGCTTTCCGAGCCGCAGCCACTGGACCTCATCGCATCGGCTGGCTTTGCAGCCTGGATCTATGCGCCTTCCTCGCATGACAAGGAGGCTAAGTGGTTCAACGCCGGCAACGATGCAGGAACCGGAGCGTTCAAGATTTCGCGTTACGAGCCCGGCCAGCGCGCCATACTCGATCGGGCTGAAGGCTATTGGGGCAAGGTGCCGGACGGCGCCTTCCAGACGATCTCCTTCGAGATCGTCGAGGATGCGACGCTCGCCCAGAACATGATCGAGAGCGGCCAGGCCGACTGGACCTACAGCCTTCCCTACGAGAACCTCGAGGCGCTGAAGTCCAATCCCGACCTGAACGTGGTCGTCAATCCGTCCTTCGAAACGCTGTTCGGTCTCTACAACGTCAAGCGCACACCGCTCGACAAGGTCAAGGTGCGCCAGGCCCTGTCGCTCGCATTTCCCTATGACGACGTGATCTCCGCGGGAACGAGCGGCTTCGGCACGCGCGCCAAGGGGGTCGTTCCGGCCGGCATCTGGGGTCACGATGCCAATGCGCCGATTCCGAAAACGGATCTCGAAGCTGCGAAAGCCCTTCTTGCCGAGGAAGGCATCGAACCGGGCCTCGAACTGACCATGACCTATTCCACCTCCCAGGCGATCGAAGCGGTGGCAGGCGAACTCTGGAAAGCCAATCTGGAGACGCTCGGGATCACGCTGAAGCTCCAGCCGATGGCGTGGGAGGCACAATGGCAGCTCGGCAAGTCGAACCCCGAGGCGGCGCAGGACATTTTCGTCATGTTCTGGTGGCCGACCTTCGTCACCCCCTACGACTACCTCTTCAATCTGTTCCACAGCGAAGAGAAGCCGAATTTCAATCTCGGCTACTATTCCAACCCCGAGGTGGACGCCAAGATCGACGAGGCGGCAAAGCTCTCGGGCACCGACCGCGCGCGTGCAGAAGCACTGTTCATCGAGGCGCAGCGCAAGGTGATCGAGGACGCGGCGGCCATCTTCATGCTTGACCAGCCCAACGTCCATATTATCCGCGCCGACATCAAGGGTTATGCTGACAATCCGGCCTATGGGCACATCACCTTTGTCAACAATCTGAGCCGGTAGGGCACGCGGGGGGTCTGATGGAACTTCTACGCTACATCCTGCGCCGCACGTTCCTCTCGGCCTTCGTGCTGGTGGGCGTGACCTTCCTGGTCTTCGTGGTGGCACAGGTCGTTCCGTCGGACCCCGCAGCGCTCTATGCGGGCCCGCGTCCCACGGCTGAACAAATCGAAAAGGCGCGTCAGGAACTCAATCTCGACGCGCCCCTTCCGGCCCGTTTCGCGACATTCGCTGGGGCCATGGTTTCCGCCGATTTCGGCATCTCCTACAAGTCCAGGCGCCTGATCGCCGAGGATCTCAGGGCCTACCTGCCGGCCACCCTGGAGCTCGCCATCTTTTCGACCGGCCTTGCGCTGCTGATCGGTATCCCGCTCGGCGTCATCGCGGCGGCGCGGCAAGGCGGCTGGGCGGACAGGTTCTGCAGTTTCGGCTCCATCGCCGCCGTTGCCATGCCGACCTTTTTCCTTGCCATGATCCTGCAGCTCATCTTTGCGCAGTGGCTCGGCATCCTCCCGCTCTCCGGGCGACTATCCAGAGAGATCGCAATCGCCGCGCCGCTGCCGATGGTGACCGGTTTCAACCTGATCGATGCATTACTCGCCGGCCGGCTCGATGCTTTCGGCGACGCGCTGACGCACCTGATCTTGCCTGCATTGACGCTCGCGTCCTATCCTGCCGGCGTCGCCATGCGGCTGACGCGCTCAGCCATGATCGAGATCCTCGAGCGCCGACATATCGTTGCCGCCCGCGCGCTCGGGCTCTCCGAACCGCGTATCCTGTTCGGTCATGCGTTGCCGAATGCCATGGGACCGGCACTGACCGTGATCGGTCTCTCCTTCGCCTATGCCCTGACCGGCGCGGTGCTCGTCGAGATCATCTTCGCCTGGCCGGGTCTCGGTCGCTATGTCTCCGAAGCAATCCTTGCCAAGGACTTTCCCGTTATCGCCGCGGTCACCATGGTCGTCACCATCTGCTATGTCGTGATGAACCTCCTGATCGACATCACTCAGGCCCTTGTCGATCCGCGGGTGGCGCTGTCATGAAAAAGCTCACCAAACGCCTCGGCTGGCCCGGCACCCTCGCCCTTGCCATCATCCTCCTCTTCGTGCTCGTCGCGCTCTTGGCGCCGTGGATCGCCCCCTATCCCATCCAGGGTGCCGGCGGCCCGAATGTCGTGGCCAAGCTCTCGCCGCCATCGGCAGATTACTGGCTGGGCACAGACCATCTCGGCCGAGACATCCTCAGCCGTATTGTCTATGGCACCCGGGTCTCGTTGACGAACGGCATACTGATCGTCGCCTTCTCGCTGCTCATCGGCCTGCCGATCGGTCTTGCCGCCGGTTACTTCGGTGGCTGGATCGATGAAGCGCTGATGCGCGGTACCGACGTCTTCCTCGCCTTCCCTGCGCTGCTTTTGGCGGTCCTGATGGCCGCAGCGCTCGGGCCGGGCTTCCTGAACAGCGTCATCGCCGTCGCTGTCACCTGGTGGCCCTGGTATGCGCGGCTTGCCCGTGCGGAGGTGCTGGTACTGCGGGGGCAACCCTATGTGGAGGCAGCAAAGCTTTCCGGCGTCTCGCATTGGCGCATCATCCTGCGCCATATCCTGCCGGCGACCGGCAGGCCGCTGACGGTGCAGGCAGCCCTTGATGTCGGGCCGGCGCTTCTCACCGCCGCCGCCCTCTCCTTCCTCGGTCTCGGCGTGTTGCCGCCGACTGCCGATTGGGGCCAGATGGTCGATGCCGGTCGAAAGTTCTTCCCCGCACGCTGGTGGTATTCGGCCATGCCAGGCCTCACCATCTTCGTCATTGCGCTCGCCTTCAGCGTGCTCGGCGATGCTCTGCGCGACCGAAAGGGAGGAGCTGGCCGTGCCTCTGCTTGATATCCGCAACCTGTCGGTCAGCATCCCGACATCAGAAGGCGACGTTCACGCGGTACGTGCGGTCAGCCTTGAGATCGAGCGTGGTGAGATCCACGGCGTCATCGGCGAATCCGGCTGCGGCAAGACCATGACCGGGATGGCGGCACTCGGCCTTGCGCCGAAGGGTGCCCGAATCATCGCCGACCGGTTCCATTTCGACGGCGAGGACCTTCGGGAACATGCGGTGCGGCTGCGTGGCCGGCGGATCGGCATGATCGCCCAGGATCCGGCCGCCGCTCTCAATCCGGTCCTCAGCATCGCCAGCCAGATGGATGATGTGATCCGCGCCCATCGTGACCTGCCGAAGCGGGCGCGACGCGCGGAGGCAGCCGATCTGCTCGCCGCAACCGGGCTGCCCGATCCGGAAAAAGTGCTTCGCAGCTATCCGCACCAGCTTTCCGGCGGCATGCAGCAGCGTGTGGTCATCGCTCAGGCGCTGGCGACCGGTGCAGATTTCCTGATTGCCGACGAACCGACCACAGCGCTCGACGTCTCGGTCGGCGCCCAAGTCCTGGCGCTCCTGCGCAAATTGGTGAGCGAGCGCGGCCTCACAGTATTGATGATCACCCACGACATGGACGTGATCGCCGAGGCCTGTGATCGTGCGACCGTGCTCTATGCCGGCCGCTCCGTCGAAACCGGGCCGGTCGATGCCGTGCTGCAGCGCCCCGGCCACCCGTATACCCGCGCCCTGCTCGCTGCTCTTCCCGACGCCGCGCCGCATGGGGCGCGGCTTGCCGCCATCGAGGGCTCTATCCCGCCGCCGCGTTCAAAGATCGCCGGCTGTGCCTTTGCCGCACGCTGTCCCCAGGCGCTTCGCGAGTGCGCGATCACGCCGCCGCCCGAGCGCAGCCGCGCCGCGCACCACTGGCTCTGCCATCTGCCGGAGGATGCCGCATGACCACGCTCCCAATCCTCGACGTCGAGAACCTCTTGATCCGCTACCGCGCCGGCCTCTTTGCCGCCCGACCAAAGCCCGCGGTCAACGGCGCAAGCTTCCGCCTTGCCAAGGGCGAGACCCTCGGCGTCGTCGGAGAAAGCGGCTCCGGCAAGACAAGCCTCCTGCGTGCCATTCTTCGCCTCCTTCCGGTGGAAAGCGGGCAGATACGGCTCGATGGTCAGGACTGGCTGGCGCTCAAGGGCAGCGCGCTGCGCCGAGAACGCCAGAAGATCGGAGTCGTGCTGCAAAATCCCTTCCTGTCGCTAAGCCCGAGACTGACGATCGCCGATATTCTCGCCGAGCCGATCCTCGCACAGGGCGGCCGGGAGAGCCCGGCCATGCGGAAGAAGATTGCGGGCCTGCTGTCCGACTGCGGACTGCCGGCCGATTTCCTCGATCGACGCGCAAGCGAGCTCTCCGGGGGCCAGGCGCAGCGCGTGGCGATCGCCCGCGCCCTGGCGCTGGAGCCGAGCCTTCTCATTCTCGACGAACCGACTTCGGCGCTCGACGTTTCGGTGCAAGCCCAGATCCTCAATCTGCTTTCGGATTTGAAGGAAAGCCGCGGGCTCTCGATGCTCTTCGTGACCCACAACCTGAAGGTCGTCGCACATGTTTCCGACGCGCTTCTGGTCATGCGGCGCGGTGACGTCATCGAATTCGGCAGGACGAAAGAAATAATCGACGCGCCGGCCGATCCCTATACGCGCGAACTGCTTTCTTTCGGGCGGCGGGAAAGGTCTGTCGGGCGCGAACTCGCTTCAGGTTGACGCCGGACGCCCCCATGGAAGCGCCGGCAAAGACAGAGTGCCTGGGCGGCCGGTGGTGAGCCGCTGTCGGAGCAACCGACGGCCACCCACGGGTGACCGCCAGTCCGATCGGCCGATGGGTTATTCTGTTACCGTCAACCTGGCATGCATGCCGGCTTCGAAGTGTCCCTTGATGTTGCAAAGCAGGACATAGGATCCGGGCGTAAGCTTCGCCTTCATCGTGCCATCGGCACCCGGCTTCAGGTCAGACACTTCACCAAGGCTTTTCAGCTGCTTTTCGTTGACGCGATGCTTGGCCGCGACGACATCGATCTTCTGGTCGGCCGACTTCAGCTTGATCAGCACCATCTCGTGTTCTTCCGTCATCGCGTCATTGTGGACCATGAAGGTCGTCTCGCCGGCCTTGATGGTCGATTGATCGAGTGTGAGGGTCATCGAGCCGCCAGCCTCGCCGCTCTCGACAACTTTGACGGTCGTCGCGGCAAAAGCAGGCGACGTCAGACCGATGAAAGTAAGCACTGCTAGCTTGTTTCGGGTGAACCGCATTTCAAGTTTCCCTTTTGCTGACGTTGCTGGCGACATGCGCCATGTCGAGGGACAGAGTGGCATCGCTGCCCGGTGGGCTCTTCCTTCTCTCGGGAAAGCAATCGCGCGCTCATACCCCGCCTACGAACGGGAACCGGCGCCGGCAAGCCGTGCGGTCCCGACGCCGTTCTAGGCGACGCAACCTGTCCATCGGCTGTCCTGCCGCCTGCTTTATGGCGACGCCAAGGTTTCGTGGAAGAAGTCCCGGCGCGCTGGCACCGGGGTGGAAGCCGCAATCTGCAGCTTCCAACGGTTGAGTTCAGATCGGTCGAAAGCGGTTTTGTCCGGTCTCGTCTATGTGCTTAGCGCCGGCCGCCGCCGCCACGCCCGCCTCCACCGCCGCCGCCGCGAATGACCGCCCCGCCGCCCCGACCGCCACCGCCGTGGAAGCCGCCGCGGCTGCCGCCCTGGAATCCGCCGCCGCGATAGCCGCCGCCACGGTCAAAGCTTTGGAAGTTGCGGCCAGATTCCTGGTAGAGCCGGCCATAGTTGCGGCTCAGCTCATTCTGGTTGCCGAACTGGCGTCCGGCCCGGTCGAAGGAAAGATGGTCGGGCGCCCGCTGACGAACCTGCTGGTTGCGCCGCGGTGCCGGCCGCGTCTCGGCCCGGTTCTGAATGCGTTGCGCCGCCTGCGGCCTGTTGGCTGCAGCATTCCGGAGGTTCTCTCCATCCGGCCGCTGAACGGGCTGCCAGCCGTCCGGCGTGTGCTTCTGCCACGTTCCATCCTGGCGGCGATAGACGCTGCCGTCGCGGCCGGCATAGACGTCGCCGCCCTTGCTGCCGACGATGAAGCCCTTGTTGCCTTCCGTGTTACGCCAGCGCAGGCCGCCGGCGCTCCCCGTCGTCCCGCCGCTTATGCGGGCGAACTCCCCGCCATGCTTGACCGCGACACTGCCCCAGGAACCGTAGACGTTCTGGCCACCGCGCGCGACCATGGCATTGCCGGTGCGTGGGTTGTAGGCGGAAATGAACCCTCGTTCGCCGCCAGGTCCTGCCACCGCCCCAGCGCGGAACCGGGTACCCGTGACGGGGTTATAGGCTGCGCCGAATGCCAGACCTCTCTCGGGACCGTAGGCGTAACCGTAGCGGCCAAAGGTTCCGTAGGCCGGGTTGTACGAAGCGCCAAAGCCGTAGCTGATCGGCGGCGGATAATAGGGCCAGTCGTCGTCGTAATAGTCCCAATAGGGCGGATAGTACCATCCCGATCCCCAGACGACGGTGCCCCAGGCGAGATACGTATAGAGATAGCCGAGGGTGTAGCCATACCAGACAGCGTCCGGCTCCGTGTCGTAAACGCGGACATAGGTCGCGTTATAAACCGGGGACGACGACGGGATGGTGTAGATTTCATCCGCGACAGCGCGCGCAACGGCAAAGGGGCCGGTCGGCGTATCACCGACGAACCAGATGCCATCCTTCAGAACGAAATACTTGTCAGCAACCTTGATGACCTGCTCATTGGCGTTGACGGCATAAAACATGGACGTGCCTTCGATCGGCTCGAACTTTGGCTCTCCATTGTAGTGCACGTCGACCTTCAACGACCCATCGGTCGAAACCCGCGCGAGCTTCGGAATGCTCGCCCGCAGGCGCGCCATTGCGCTTTCTGACGTGCCGGGGATCGAAGCACGCACTGCCGAGTAGGTCTCGTCATCGGGCAGATTCAGGAAATCTTCCGGCAGATTGGGAGTAGCAAAGCTCCAGGGTCCTTCGAGCGAGGCTGATGAAAACCATCGTCCGGAGAGAAGCGTGTACCACGTCTTGCTGGCCCGATGGAAAAAGACCGAACTGGTCGTGTTGGAAACCCAATCCAGCCCTGTAGCGGACACCGGTTCGAGGGCCGGCTTTCCTTCAAAGATCAAAAGCTCAGCTGGCTTCTCGGAATAAAAGACCTTCGGGATCTTGTTGTCGCCGAAGCGCGTCGGCGGAAGCGAGGCCTTTACTCCCTTCCAGTTCTCGATGTCCGGCAGTTTGGAAAACACGTCCGGTACCGTTTCCGCCTCGACCCAACCGGTATCAAGCGTCTTCGAGGTGAGCCAGTTCTTGTCGCTTCGCAGATAGTAGTCGCCCGACTGTTCCACCTTGAACAGGTCCCAGTTCGTATTGACCACGAACGACAGGCCCTCGACGCCCTTGACCGGAGCCGTAACGGCCTTGCCATCCGTCTGCAACAGGATCGCCGATGCCTCGCTCACGAAGATCGGTGGCGGATCAGCCTTCATATCCGGAACGTCTGCAAGCCGCTGGAAATCAGCAAGGCTTGCGGCCAGGCGTTGCTGCGACACGACGATCGGATCGGTAGGAACAAGCTTGCCTATGTCCAGCGCGAGATCAGCAAGCTGTTTGCGGTCCAGAGAGGAAAAATCGAGCCGCGTGGTTTTGACATCCGTCAGCGTGACGTTTTCGGATGCATCGTCCGCCGTGGTCTTGGCTGAAAGCCCGATGATCCCGTAGACCGGCTTCGCGTCGGCGGACGATTTGAGTTCGGTGGCGACGAGAGCCTCCAGCTCCTTGAAATCCTTCCAGGCTGTGATCTGCGGTTGAAAGAGCGTGATCGTCGCGCCCTTCTCGGTGTTGAACACCCTTGGCCAGGCCGGTGCCGTCGCATCGGACTGGTTGAGGTACTTGCCCGCAACGAACCCGTTCGCTCCGGAGTAGCTCACGGCGCACCAGGAAGCTTCCGCATCGCACTCTTTGATATCGACTTCCTCGCCCTGGGGAATGACGCGCAGCGCGTCAAATCCGGTGCCCGGGCCCACCCTGAAATTCACATTGGCCGTCAGAACGGCCGGGTCCGCAAAGGCGGAGGTAGAGAAGAACGAAGCGATCGTCAGGTACGCAAGAATTCTACGCATGATCACATTCCCTCACTGAGTATTTAAGCTGTTCGAAGTCCCTGTCCGCCGGAAGTGCCACTGGAAATGCTTCGCCGCGACAAAGGCTTCTCGCATTCGCAGTCAATTAAAGTTGTTCAATTTCAAGATCATTGCACATTCGAAGCCGAGTGCAACTGGCAACGCCGCCAACTTCTAATTAAACCGCGCATTGAACGACGCCTTCTCAATTCCCCGCGTGACGGGCCCCACCCCGGTTGCTCCGCCATAACCGTCAGCCATCGGGGGAAAAAGCACCGATCTCCGTGCTGCGATTGGTGGATTTCTCAAGATCGAGATGCGGGACGTGGGCTTCCTCATCCGGCTATGGCGGACGTCAGGTGGCTCATGCGGCGGATGGAGCAGAATGCAGCTCCTGTTGCCGCGCGACCCCGACCAGCCACTTGTGAAACTTCTGCCCGAACGGTTTTTCGAGGGCTGCCCGGTCCCAGGCGAGGTAGTAGCTTTCCGGCAGTTTCATACGGAGGTCGAAGGGGACGACCAGGGCTCCGGATGCGATCTCATCCTTGATCATGGAAACCTGTGCAAGAACAAATCCCCTGCCGTTCACCGCCGCGTCAATGGCACTGCTCGACAGGGTGAAGGAAAGGCCCGAGAACGTCTTGCCGCCGTCCGCGTGCACCAGCGCGGCCCAATCCCTCCATTGCGGGGAAGCCTTGTAGTCCGCCTCCCATTCCACATTGAGGAGGGGAAATTTCAGGACGTCGTGCGGCGTTTCGAGCGTGTGTCCGGCGATCAACCCAGGTGAACACGCCGGCACCATCCAGTCGGTGAACAGCTTGGCGACGTGTTCATGTGCGTGGGAGCGCCGACCGTAGGTGATGCGGAAATCCACCTGCTCGAGCCCAAGACGGGGCTCCTGTTCCTGGCCGAGGATACGCACGCTCGATTCCGGACAGAGCGATTGCCAATCGAAGATCTTGCGGTTGACCCACTTGTTCGCGACCGACGTCAGCGCGCTTAGAACGATGCTGGTCTCGTTCCGGGCGCGGGTGAGAACGTTGGCGGCATGGGAAAGCTGCTGGAAGCCTTTCGCCACTTCGCGATAGTACAACCGCCCCCATGAGGACAGTTCAACCCGCCTCCCGCGCCTCTCCAGCAGCGTCAGGCCAAGACATTGCTCCAGATTTCGGACCAATTGGCTGACGGCGCCCGGCGATACGCCGAGGTCTTCCGCTGCGGCACTGACAGAGCCACACCGACCGATCGCCTCAAAGGCCTGCAAGCCGCGCAAGGACGGGTTCGGCATCATAAAATTCTCCTCGGCCAACCATTCTAATTTAGATTTTCTAAAAAAGAACGCAGGCGCTGGCAACTTGTTGGCACAGAGAAAACGTCGAACATTCACTTAACAAAACGCAAGGAGAGCGAAATGTTTCTCAAGAATGCCTGGTACGTTGCAGCCTGGGATCACGAGGTCGGCCGCGAGCTGAAGCCCCTCACGGTCCTCGGCGAAAACATCGTCCTATACCGCAAGCAGGACGGCCAGGCCGCCGCGCTCGAGGATGCCTGTCCCCATCGGAAACTGCCGCTCTCCATGGGGCGCATCAAGGGTGACGACGTGGAATGCGGCTATCACGGCCTCACCTTCGACTGTTCGGGAACCTGCACCCGGGTACCGGGCGCAGAGCGCATTCCGCATGTCGCCAAGGTGCGCTCCTACCCGGTTCATGAGCGCTACGGCCTGCTCTGGATCTGGATGGGCGACGCCGAGCAGGCGGATCCGAAGGATATCTTCGAAGTCGAGCATTTCGGCGATCCAGCCTGGGGCATCAATCGCGGCGAGTCGATGACGCTCAACTGCAACTATCTCTACATGACCGACAATCTTCTCGACCCCTCTCATGTCGCCTGGGTCCACCAGTCGTCTTTCGCAAGCTCCGCCTGCGAGGAAACGCCGCTCGAGACGACCGTGAAGGACGACGGTGTCACCGTCTGGCGATGGATGATCGACTCCGAACCGGCCCCGTTCTACGCCCCCTTCCTGCAGTTCGAGGGCAACACCGATCGCAAGCAGCACTACGAAGTGCGCTATCCGAGCAACGCGATCATCAAGGCCATTTTCGCGCCCGCCCATACCGGTGGCGAAGGCCGCACGCTTCCTGAGAACACCTTCCTCATGGACAGCTACAACTTCATGACCCCGGTCGATGAGAACCGGACCAAGTACTACTGGTTCCAGATGCGCAACTTTGCGCCCGATGACGCAAAGGTATCGGAGAGTTTTGCCAAATCCGTACGGGGTGCCTTCGAGGAAGACCGCGTCGTCCTGGAGGCGGTCCATCACGGAATGGCCAATATGCACACACCGAACCTCGACCTGAAGATCGACGTCGGTCCGATGCGTTTTCGCCGCAAACTGGCCCAGCTGATTGCTGCCGAAACGCAAGCCGATCCGGCGAGCGCAGCTGCTGAATAGGGCTCGATCCGAATGCTCGATGCCGCGGCCTCACGCTTCCGCCCCTTCGAAGTCGTTTCGAAGGTCCGCGAAAGCACCACCATCACGTCGTTCCGTCTCGCCCCTCTCGAGCCCCAGCACTGGCGGCCGTTCGAGCCGGGACAGTTCCTGACGATCCGTGTACCCGACCGCAAAGGCGGATATGTCCTGCGCAACTACACCGTCTCTTCCTCGCCACGCGAGGAAGGAACCTATCGGATCACCGTGAAGCGTGAGGCCGCCGCCACACAAGACGTGCCGGAGGGACTAGGCTCCTGCTGGCTCCATGACGACATCGAGCCCGGCGCCGTCGTCGAGATCGACCCGCCGCGCGGCGCATTCAAGCTCGACCGCGCGAGTGCCCGGCCCGTCGTGCTTCTTTCCGGTGGCGTCGGCTTGACCCCGACTGTCTCGATGCTGGATGTGCTGGCACGGGAAAGCGATCGTCCCGTCTGGTTCATCCATGCCTGCGACAGCGTTGCAGTCCATGCCCTGAGGGCAGAGGTCGAGCATTTGGCCACCCTGCGACCCGGTATCACCTTGCACGTCTGCTACCGCTTCGCCGAGAGCAGCGATCTCGAATCTGCCCGGTGTAATTCCTCGGGTTTTCTGACACGTACAACGCTTCAGAGCCTCCTCCCGCTCGACGACTACGACATCTACATGTGCGGGCCTCCGCCCTTCATGCAGGCCCTTTACGGCATTCTGACCGGCCTCGGCGTGCGGAAGGACCGCATCGCCTACGAATTCTTCGGTCCGGCGAGCCTGCTGTCGGAGGCCCCTGCCCCAAAACAGGCGGCTGCGCCCCTAGTGGAACCAAACGTCGGGGGGGACGGCCTGCACGTCGTCCTCCGAAAATCGGGACACAGCCTGGCCTGGGATGGCGCAAGCGAATCCATCCTCGCGTTTCTCGAGGCTCAGGGCATCGAACCGGAATTCTCTTGCAGGGCAGGAGTTTGCGGCACCTGCGAACAGGGTCTCGTCTCCGGCGAGGTCGACTATTTCGAGGAACCGCTGGACGAGGTGCGGGCGGACCGCGTGCTGCTCTGCTGCACCAGACCGAAATCATCGATCGTGCTCGATCTCTGACCGCTCAAAACAAGAGGCTGCGGCCTGAACCAAGGTGTCCAATCCCCGAAGGAGGATCCGTGACGAAACCGCTCCAATCCGAAATCCCGCTCAACCCCCATGTCGCCGGCCTGCCGCCATACAACGCCGGCATGAACATTGCCGCTGCACGACTGCAAAGCGGTCGCCAGGATATCGCAGCACTCGCCAGCAACGAGAATCCGGATGGCTGTTCGCCGCGTGTCGCAGCCGCCCTCGCAAACCTCAATCCCTCACGCTATTCCGATCCCGCCTGCACTGTATTGCGCGCGGCACTTGGGCAAAAACTCGGAGTTGCCGTTGACCGCATCGTCGCCGGCAATGGCTCGGAGGAAATGATCGCGGCCGTCTGTCGCGCCGTCCTTCGTCCGGGCGCACTCGTAGGCACGGTCTGTCCCGGGTTCGGGCTGCACGAGATCGAAGCATTGGCCAATGGCGCCGATGTCGAGAAGGTTGCCATGCGGGCCGACCTCGACTTCGACATACCGGCAATCGTTGCCATGCTCGAGCGGGAGCCGGCGATCTTCTTCCTCTCTTCGCCCTCCAATCCGGTTGGCCCGGCGCTCGACCGCGAGAGCCTTGGTCGCGTTCTTGCGGCGGTCTCGCCGGGGACGCTCCTCGTGCTGGACGAGGCCTATTTCGAGTTCACGGACGAAGACTTGCCGGACGGTCTCGCCGCGCTCTCCGCCACGGACCTTTCCTGGGTCGTACTTAGAACCTTCTCCAAGGCCTATGGCCTTGCGGGCCTGCGCGTCGGCTACGCGGTAATGTCCGATGCACGGCTCGCGCGGGCGGTAACGGCAGCCAAGACACCGTTCAACGTCAACGCCGCCGCACAGGTCGCCGCCGTCGCCGCACTGGAGGACGAGGCCTGGATGTCGTCGTCGGTTTCGGCGTTGAAACGGGAACGGGCTCGTGTGGCCAACGCGGTCGCCGCCATCGGGCTTGCGTCGGCGCGATCGCAGACGAACTTCCTGTTCATCGACGTCGGTCGCGACAGTTCGGCAGCGATGGCCCACTTCCTGTCAGGCGGCATCATCGTCAAGCCGTGGAAGGAGAAGGGCTACGAGACCTTCATCCGCGTAACGATCGGCACGCCCGCGGAGAACGACCGCTTTCTCGACGCGCTTCGCGCTTTCGCCAAGGGCTGAAGCCTGCGGCCTCCCTCACCTCACACAAAACAAAGGGGCACTCCAAGCCCCACGGGAACGAACAATGAGCGGAAACGCAAGCCTCTACAAGATGAACCGGGAGCCCAGTCGCATGTCCCCATCAACGCCTGCCGGTCTCTTCGCCGGCGATTTTTCGGCCCTGCGCGCCCGGTTTCTCGCCGCAGCGCGCACCGCGGGTGCCAGTGTCGTCGAGTACGTACATCCACTGCACGGCCCGAACGGCGAGCGTCTCGCGACCGATGTCGCCTATCTCGGACGCGAAGATGCCAGGAAGCTCCTGGTACTGATCTCCGGCACCCATGGCGTTGAGGGTCCTTTCGGCTCGGCTTGCCAGACCGCCTGGCTTTCACAGAATTCGCCCTGGCAACTGCCTGACGATACAGCCGTCCTGGCAATCCACCTCATCAACCCGTGGGGCACCGCCTGGTCGCGCCGGGTAAACGAGGACAATGTCGACCTCAACCGCAATTTCATCGACTGGCTGAAAGGCCCGCCGAAGAACGATCCATATGCCGCCCTGCACGCCGCCCTCGTCTGTCGCGCCTGGGAGGGGCCGGAGCGGGACGCGGCGCTAGCAGCCTACGACGCCGCGAAACTACGGCTGGGCGGCTATGCCGGCATCGCTCCGATCGTGGAAGCCGGGCAGTATGACTTTCCGGACGGTCTGTTCTACGGCGGCGACGGTCCGGTCTGGTCCAACCGGACCCTCATCGAAATCCTCTCGACATTCGCACACCAGGCGGAAGAAGTCGTCGCCTTCGACCTGCACACAGGCGCCGGCCCCTATGGCTATCCTGCACTCCTCTCCGTTGCCGAGAAGGAACATGCGGGCCTGGAATGGGGGCGGCGCATCTTCGGACCCGCGCTCTCGGTCGTCCTCACCGGCGAGAATGCGACGACGGATACGGGCATTGCCGCGACTGCCACGGGCTATGTCTCAGCCGCGGTGAGGACTGCGCTGCCAAAGGCTCGTGTCCTGCCTCTGGTCGTCGAATGTGGAACCCTTGACGGCGCCACGGTCTCCGATGCGGTTCAGGCGGACAACTGGCTTCATCTGTTCGGCAAGGTCGACGCGCCGCTCGGAAACCGGATCAAGGAGAGCCTGCGCGCCGCATTCATTCCCGAGGACGCGGACTGGCAGCGCACCTGTCTTTCAACTTCCCTGCGCCACTTCGACCGCGCCTTTGCAGAGATCAAGTCGGTCGGCGGGGCGGGTGCCGAAAAGCCCGTTCCGGCGGCGCCGGCCGTCACCATCGTTGCCCATCCGGAAGCCGGTGGGCCGAGACTTGCCGACAGGCCGGCCATCGAAGTGCACGACATCCACAAGCGCTTTGGTCCCCTCGCCGTTCTCAACGGCGTCAACATCTCTGCGCGGCCGGGAGAAGTCGTGTCGATGATCGGCTCTTCCGGTTCGGGAAAGAGCACTTTCCTGCGCTGCATCAACCTGCTCGAACAACCGAACGACGGCCGCATCATCATCGACGGCGAAGAAATCCGCATGAAGAAGACGCCGGATGGCGGCGCGGTGCCCGCCGACATACGACAGGTCGAACGTATCCGCTCGCGCGTCGGCATGGTGTTCCAGAACTTCAATCTCTGGCCGCACATGACGGTCCTCGAAAACATCATCGAGGCGCCGCTGCATGTTCTGAAGGAAAGCCGGCAAGCGGCAGTCGATCATGCCCATGCCCTTTTGAAGAAGGTCGGCCTCACCGACAAGCACGCCCAGTATCCCGGCCAGCTGTCCGGCGGCCAGCAACAGCGTGCCGCCATCGCCCGCACGCTCGCCATGCGCCCGAAGCTCATCCTCCTGGACGAGCCGACCTCGGCGCTCGATCCGGAGCTCGTCGGCGAGGTGCTGCGCGTGATCCGGCAGCTCGCAGAAGAAGGAAATACGATGATCCTCGTGACGCATGAAATGCAGTTCGCGCGCGAGGTCTCGCACAAGATCCTCTTCCTCCACCAGGGAAAGGTTGAGGAAGAGGGTGCACCGGCGGAGGTTTTCACGAACCCACGCTCCGAACGCATGCGTCAGTTCCTGGCCCGTACGCTCTGACCGCCGGCATCACCCGTCCGGGATCTCCCGGACGAGAGCCAACAAGAAAGCTCAACATGGGGAACCAAAACATGAAGCTGAAAAGTCTGTTGCTCGCCACGCTCTTCACCGCAGGCCTCACCACGGCCCACGCTGCCGAGGGCGAGTTGTCGATCGGGACCGAGGGCGAATATCCGCCGTGGAGCATTGCCGACTCTGCCGGCAACGTGACCGGTTTCGACGCCGATGTCGGAAGCCTGCTCTGTGCCAAGCTGGAGATGAAATGCCACTTCGTCGTGCAGGCCTTCGACGGGCTCATACCGGCGCTGAAGGCCAAGCGTTTCGACATCATCATTTCCGGCATGTCGATCACGGCCGAACGCAAGAAGCAGATCGACTTCTCGGTCGGCTATGCCGAACTCGCCAACATGTTCGTGGTCAAAAAGGATTCCGATCTGGCCGGCATCAAGGACATCGACACGCTGCTGAAATCGCTCGATGGCCGCACGGTCGGCGTTCAGGCCGGAACGACCCACGCCCATTTCATGGAGAAGCGGGCTTCGTCCGCCGTGCTGAAGACCTACGACACGCTCGACCAGATGCAGATCGATCTTGCCAGCGGCCGCGTCGAGGCTGCGTTTGCGGATGCATCAGCCCTCCAGGATTTCCTCGGAAGGCCCGACGGCAAGGACTTCCAGTTCGTTGACGTCAAGGTCTTGAGCACCTTCGATCCGACGCTTGGCGAAGGCATCGGCGTCGGCATCTCGCAGGAAAATACCGAGCTGAAGGCCCGGATCGACAAGGCGCTCTGCGAGCTGGTTGCCGACGGATCGATCGGCAAGGCGAGCGAGACCTGGTTCAAGGCGGACATCTCCCGCCCCTGCCTATAGCGGCAACCTTTCGTCTCCCGGGAGAGAAGAGGCCGCCAGGCGCTCTTCGTCCGGGAGACGAAGTATCCGATCGGACAATACACAGGTTTGGGCTGGTTCAATGGAACTTGGATTATGGCAGGTATGGGAAGGCGGCTGGATAACCGCAATCCTGCGCGGCGCGGCAATCACCATAGCCGTCGGCGTCGCAAGCATGGCCTTCGGCATCGTCATCGGCGTCGCCTGCGGCCTGATCAAATGGGCGCGGCTTTTCCCGTTGACGCTGATCGTGGATTTCTACACCTCGATCGTGCGCGGCGTGCCGGAACTCCTGATCATCTATCTTCTCTTCTTTTCCTCCGTCGAGTTCATCGCTCAGGTGGCCRCGGCATTCGGCTATGAGGGGCTCGCCGGAAACGGCTATGCCTTCGTCATCGCCGTCGTCGCCATCGCGGCCATTTCCGGTGCCTACTCCACCGAGGTCGTCCGCGGTGCACTTGCCGCCATTCCGCCCGGCCATATCGAGGCGGCGCGGGCGCTCGGCATTCCCGGCACCCGTATCTTCCGCCGCATCATCGCGCCACAAATGCTGCGGATCGCCGTGCCCGGCATGAACAATGTCTGGCAGACCACGATCAAGGATACGGCCCTCGTTTCGGTGGTCGGCCTGCAGGAACTGATGCGTGCCGCCTTCGTTGGAGCGGGATCGACCCGCCACCCCTTCGTCTTCTACTTCATCGCCGCCGTCGTCTATCTCTCGATCACGCTGGTCAGCCAGAGTGGTTTTGATGGGATCGAACGCTTGCTGCGCCCTCGCGAGAGGAAATAGGCATGGATCTCGAACTTGTTCGCCTCGCGGTTCCAGCCCTCGCCAAGGGCCTGTGGCTGACCGCCATCCTGACACTCATTTCGATCGCCATCGGCTTCAACCTCGGCCTGGCGCTCGCGGTCATGCGGCTGTCGAATAACTCTGTTCTCAGCAGCTTTGCCAAGGGCTACAGCACCGTGTTCCGGGGCACGCCGCTGCTGGTCCAGCTTTTCCTCTTCTACTACGGCCTCGGCCAGCTTTCCTTCGTACGCGACAACCCCGTGCTCTGGTGGATCGTTGGCGACGGCGCGCACTGCGCGGTCATGGCGCTCGCACTGAACACGGCGGCCTACACGTCTGAAATCCTGCGCGGCGGGCTCATGTCCATTCCGGGAGGGCTCGTCGAAGCCGCCCAGGCCTGCGGCATGTCGCGGCTCCTGTGCTTTCGCCGGATCACCTTTCCCCTCGCCATCCGACAGGCACTGCCCGCCTATGGCAACGAACTCGTTCTCGTCGTCAAGGGAACGAGCCTCGCCTCTACAATCACCGTTCTGGAGATCACCGGCCATGCAAAACGGCTGATGAGCCAGACCTACGCAATTCTCGAAATCTTCGCCATCGCCGGCGTGCTCTATCTGCTCATCAATCTGGTGCTGATCACGCTCGTACGGCTCGTGGAAGCCCGTCTCACACGCTACCTGCCGCGATAGGGCTGCCGCGCCCGATACGGCTGGAAACTTCAAAAGAAAGAGAAATACCATGGATGTACGCGCCGCCGTTGCCGTTCAGGCAGGCAAGCCGCTCGAGGTCATGACGGTTCAACTCGAAGGCCCAAAGGCCGGCGAGGTGCTGATCGAGGTCAAGGCCACCGGCATCTGCCACACCGACGACTTCACGCTGTCGGGTGCCGATCCGGAAGGCCTGTTTCCGGCGATCCTCGGCCATGAAGGGGCCGGCATCGTCGTCGACGTCGGCCCGGGCGTCACCTCGGTGAAGAAGGGCGACCACGTCATTCCGCTCTACACGCCCGAATGCCGCTCCTGCCCGTCGTGCCTGTCGCGCAAGACCAACCTGTGCACCGCGATCCGCTCGACGCAAGGYCAGGGCCTGATGCCSGACGGCACCTCGCGCTTCTCGATCGGCAAGGACAAGATCCACCACTACATGGGCTGCTCGACCTTCGCCAACTACACGGTGCTGCCGGAGATTGCGGTTGCCAAGGTCAACCCCGACGCCCCCTTCGACAAGATCTGCTACATCGGCTGCGGCGTGACGACCGGCATCGGCGC
>NZ_JBFRGB010000017.1:0-165919 GCF_052115125.1 Ensifer sp. 2TAB8
CCGGCAGCAAACAGCACCGGCGCCTTGTAGCCGGCCAGCCATTCGACATGCGCCCGGTAACTGTCCGGCGCGAAACGGCCCTCGGCATCGAAATGCGTCACCGGGAAGGAAAGGAGGCCTGAGCCAAGCGCGGCCTTGATCTGTTCGGGGGTCATTTCGTGGGAGCCTCCCTAAAACTCGACGCGCCCTACTAAGCAAGTCATCACACACATGTCAATATCTCATAATATATGTTGTCATATGAGAGATGGATTTGGCTTTCTTCTCGCAAAGACCGAGTTGCATGCGGAATGCATCGCCGCAGAATGCAATGCATGCGCGACGCACCGGTATTGCGCGAAAGATGTATTATATGTTAGCCGATATTGTATGACATGCTGCAAAATGCGAGTGGGACGCCATTTCGCCGGCATGAGGGAGGACAGGCGATGGAACGACTTCTGATCACCGGTGCAGCGGGCCAACTGGGTCGCGTGATGCGTAAAAAGCTCGCGCCACTGGCCAAGACGATCCGTCTGTCTGATCGTGCGCCGCTCGATCCGCCCGCCGAAAACGAAGAATGCACCCAGTGCGATCTCGCCGATGCCAGCGCCGTCAACGAGCTTGTGGCCGGTTGCGATGCGATCGTGCATCTCGGTGGCATCTCCGTCGAGCGGCCCTTCTCGGAGATTCTCGACGCCAACATCCTCGGTCTCTACAACCTCTACGAGGCGGCCCGCGCCCACCATCAGCCACGCATCCTTTTCGCCAGCACCAACCACACGATCGGCTACTACCCGCAGAGCGAACGGCTCGGCCCAGATGCGCCTTACCGGCCGGACGGCCTTTACGGCGTCTCCAAATGCTTCGGCGAAGCGCTTGCCCGGATGTATTTCGACAAGTTCGGGCAGGAGACTGCCCTGCTCCGTATCGGCTCCTGCGTGCCGGAACCGGTCAACTACCGCATGCTCTCCACCTGGCTCTCGCACGACGATTTCGTCTCCCTGACCGAAGCCGTATTCCGCGCGCCCGTTCTCGGCTGCCCGGTCATCTGGGGCGCGTCGGCAAACGACGCCGGCTGGTGGGACAATTCGCACATCGGATGGCTCGGCTGGCGACCGAGGGACAATGCCGAGGTTTTCCGCGACAAGCTTGCCGCCAACACCCCGAAACCGCAGCCGCGCGACTCGCTCGTGCGTTATCAGGGCGGTGCCTTCGTCGATGATCCGATCTTCGAGGAATAGGCCTCAAGCCTTGGCAATGGATTGCGCCGATGATCGGCAATGGCGTATCCAGAAACGCAAACCAAGTTCGAGAAACGGCCACGCCCATGAGCAACGTCACCGCCCCCGACAACACAACGCCACAAGGCAAGACGCTGGTGGCCAAGATGACGGACGCCCTCAGCGGCCAGATCAGCAGCGGGCACTACAAGCCGGGCGATCGCCTGCCTTCGGAGGCGCAGCTTACCCAGGAATTCGGCGTGAGCCGCACGGTCGTGCGCGAAGCAATCGCGGCACTGCGCTCCGGCGGGCTGGTCGAAGCGAGGCACGGCATCGGGGTCTTCGTGCTGGAGCCGGCTCCGACGGCGGCATTGCCGTTCCACGGCATCGATCTGGCACGCGTCTCCTCGCTGATAGAAATGCTGGAGCTCAGAACTGCAGTCGAAGGTGATG
Organism: Ensifer sp. 2TAB8; assembly: GCF_052115125.1. NCBI lineage: Bacteria > Pseudomonadati > Pseudomonadota > Alphaproteobacteria > Hyphomicrobiales > Rhizobiaceae > Ensifer > Ensifer sp. 2TAB8. The sequence continues at coordinate 1,656 of NZ_JBFRGB010000017.1, forward strand.
CGGCCGCACTGGCCGCCCTTCGTCGCTCGCCGGCGCAGGAAGAAAAAATCGTCGAGGCGTTCGACAGCTTCTGTGCGAGCGCCGCCGAAGGACGCCCGACTGCGGAGGCCGATTTCAACTTCCACCTCGCGATCGCCCAGGCGACCAACAACCCGCGCTTCGGCCAGTTCCTGCAGATGCTGGGCACGGCGCTCATTCCCCGTCGGGCAGTATCGGAGAGCGGCGAAGAAACCGTGCTGGCGTCAGAGGAACTGTCGCGACTGATCGCGGAGCATGAGGCCATCCTCATCGCGATCCAGGACGGCGACGAGGAGCAGGCACGCACCGCCATGCGCCAGCACCTCAAGAACAGCCAGGTTCGTTATCGTTCGATGTTGCGCGCGGCGCGCTGAGCAGCAGGCGATCAGCACACTCAGGCACTGCCGAGCCGGCGTATGTTGCTCGCAAGTTCGGCAGCCAAACGAAGAGCGGCCGCGGTCGCTCCGGCCATCTGCGGCATGATCAGCCATTCGAGCGTCCACGCGGCCCCGGAGCGTTCCTGCTCGTGGACCAGCGCGTGATGCATACCGGAGAGCTGGGTCGCGTTGAACCGCGCCAATGACACCAGAACCTCGGCCGCGACCGGGTTCTGCTTGTGCGCCATCGCCGAGGAAGCACCGCCACCGGCGAGTTCGATTTCGTCGCCCTGCTGCGCCATCAACGCGATATCCTGGCCGAACTTGCCGAGGCTGCCGGTCACCAGCGAAAGCGCATTGGCAAAATCCGCCACCTCGGAACGCTGGCTATGCCATTGCGGAAAATCTGCGAGCCCCAGTTCTTCGGCAAGCGTCGCACGCACGTCGTCGGCCCGGCCCTCAAGTTTATCGAGCGTCCCGGCAACGCCTCCGAACTGGACGGCGAAGAGATCGCGGTCCATCGCCTCAAGACGGTCCTTATGATCGAGCAGCGGCTCGATCCAGCTGCGCAGCCGGTCCGATACCGTGATCGGGATTGCCGCCTGCATCCGGGTCCGCCCCATCAGCGAATGATCGCCCCATTCGCTGTCGCATTCCTCGAGCACCGAGACGACATTGCCGAGGCGGACGGCAAAAAGCTCGGCAACCGCCTTCATCCGCAACATCAGGCTGGTGTCGATGACGTCCTGGCTGGTCGCGCCATAGTGCACATATTCGGCAACTTCGCGACCGACGGCACCGCGCAATTGCCGGACGAGTTCTGGCACGACCACCCCATCCACACCCACGGCGCGCTTCAGCGCGATCACATCGGGCGAGAAAGCGCGGCAGGCCTCGGTAATCCGGTCGGCCGCACTCGCCGGGATGATCCCGTGCACGGCTTCCGCCCGCGCCAGCGCCGCCTCGAAGGCGAGCATTGCGTGGATGTCGGCGGAAGCCGAAAACTCGGCGGCAACCGCCTCATCACCCAGAAGCCCCGAGAGATAAGGATGGTCGAAGGCGGAATAGGTCATGGTTTCCCCGTTTCTGCTTGCCGAACGAAATGCCACCTGCTGCATGAGGGCATCCGAGCCCCCATGTCCAGGCGTGACATTCCTGTTCAGATGTCGAGGAAGACCGTTTCCTTCTCACCCTGCAGGTGAATGTCAAAAACATAATTAGGCGCCGCTCCGGTTGCGACAAGCGTCGCAACGCGATGGCGATGTTCAATCCGCGCAAGGAGCGGATCGAGAGCATTCGCTTCCGTCTCTTCGGGGAAGTACATGCGCGTGTGCAGCCCGATATTGATGCCGCGAGCGACGATCCAGAAGGTGATGTGCGGCGCCATCGGCCGGCCGTCCTTGAACGGCACGCGCCCAGGCTTCACGGTCTCGAAGGTGAAGACGCCGTCTTCGGCGCCGGTCGGACAGCGCCCCCAGCCGGAGAAATTCGGGTCCGCGGAGCCGCGCATTTCGGTTGGCGAGTTATGGAAACCTGCCGCATCCGCCTGCCAGATCTCGACGAGCGCGTCCTTCAGCGGCGCACCGGCGCCATCGATCACGCGGCCGGTTATGGTAATACGCTCGCCAAGCGTCTCATCGTTCACCATCCGTGTGCCGAGGTCGGTTTCATAGACGCCGCCAATGCCGCAGAAATTCGGGGTCAGCCCGATATGCACATAGGGACCGGCCGTCTGCGAGGGCGTCTCCTTGAGATGACCGAGTTGCTGCACCATCAGTTACCCTCCAGCCGGTTCTCGAACAGCGTCGAGCGGCGTCCGCGCAGCACGATGTCGAATTTGTAAGCGCGGGCATCGAACGGGATCGTGTTTGCCCAGTCGAGCGGCGCGATCAGTTGTTCGATCGCCTGGCGATCGGGGATCGTGTTGACGATCGGACACTTCCAGATCATCGGGTCACCCTCGAAATACATCTGGGTGATCAGACGCTGCGCAAAACCGTGGCCGAAGACCGAGAAATGAATGTGGGCCGGACGCCAGTCGTTGACGCCATTCGGCCAGGGATAGGGGCCCGGCTTGATCGTACGGAAGCTGTAAAAGCCGTCTTCATCGGTGATCGTGCGGCCGCAGCCGCCGAAGTTCGGGTCGAGCGGCGCGAGATAGCTTTCCTTCTTGTGGCGGTATCGGCCGCCGGCATTGGCCTGCCAGAATTCCAGCAACGCCCCCGGCACCGCGCGCCCGCGCTCGTCGAGTACCCGGCCATGAACGATGATGCGCTCGCCGATGGCGCTTTCGCCCGCCCGCGCGAAATTGTGGATCAGATCGTTGTCGAGTTCGCCGATCATAGAATGACCGAAGACCGGACCGGTGATTTCCGAGATCGTGCCGTCGAGCGACAGGAGCGCCTTCTGGGGCGAGCGCAGCACCGAGGTCTTGTAGCCCGGCGTCAGCGCCGGCGCGTGCCACCCACGGTCGCGCGGGAAGAAGGCGCCGGTCTCCGGCTTTCCGTTCGTTCTGTCGGACATCATCTTCTCCCGTCAGGCCGCCTTGCCGGCATCGATCTCGGCAAACACCTGCTTGGCGATCTTGATCGCGTGGTTGGCCGCCGGCACGCCGGCATAGATCGCCACATGCAGCAGCGCCTCGCAGATATCCTCGCGGCTTGCGCCGGTGTTGGTCGTCGCCCGCACGTGCATGGCCACCTCGTCGTCCTGGCCGAGGGCGGCGAGCAGGGCGATCGTCACGATCGAGCGCTCGCGCTTCGTCCAGGTCGGCCGGGACCAGACATGGCCCCAGGCCGCTTCGGTGATCAACTCCTGAAAGGGGCGATCGAATTCGGTGGAACCCGACTGCGTCCGATCCACGTGATTGTCGCCGAGCACGGCCCGGCGCGTGGCCATGCCCTGGCGATAGCGGTCGGAGGGCGCAGAAGCGTCACTCATGGGTCTTGTCTCCATGCATTGCGATTTCAAAGAAGGCGCGAAGCACCGCGGTCAAGGTTTCAGGGTTTTCGACGCAGGGAATGTGACCGGCATCGCGGATGACTTCGTAGCGGGCTCCCGGGATGAGGCGGGCAGTCGCAAGCACCACATCCGGCGGCGTCGAGCCGTCCTGGTCGCCGACGACACAGAGCGTGGGCACCGCGATGCGGGCGGCGGCCTCGGTGTAATCGGCATCGCGGATGGCGGCGCAGGTGGCGATGTATCCGGTCACCGGCTGGCGCACTAGCATGTTGCGGTAGCCGGCATAGGCGGTGTTTTCTGGCCGGCGGAAGGCCGGGGTGAACCAGCGTTCGAGCACACCGTCGGCGATCCCTTCGATGCCGTGTTCCTCGATGGCAGCGATGCGCGCCGCCCACATCTCGGCCGTACCGATCTTGTGTGCCGTGTCGCAAAGTACCAGCGCACGCACAAGATCGGGCCGGCGCTGGTAGAGCGACTGCGCAATCAACCCGCCGACCGAAAGACCGCATACGATCGCCTGCTTGACCGAGAGCATATCGAGCAGGCCGGCTAGGTCGTTGGCGTGATCCTCGATCGCGTAAGGGATCGGACCGATATCGGAGAGGCCATGGCCGCGCTTGTCATAGAGGACGATAGCATAATCGCCGGCGAGCCGGACGATGACGTCGCGCCAGATACGAAAATCCGTGCCGAGCGAATTGGCAAAAACCAGCACCGGACGCTCGCCAGTCGCGCCGATCACCTGGTAGTGGATCGTGATGTCGTTGATGCGGGCAAACTGCACGGGCTCTCTCCTCCGCCACCAAATTGGATATTTAATCTGGTTAGGTAAAATGATATTTCATGGCATTTCATTAACTTGAGGGTTATGAATTCCATGATCGACGCCCGGGTCAAGTTTCGCCATCTGCAGACTTTTGTCGAGGTCTCCCGGCAGAAGAGCGTCATGAAGGCGGCCGAACTGCTGCATGTCAGCCAACCGGCCGTAACCAAGACGATCCGCGAGCTCGAAGAGGTACTTGGCGTCGCGGTCTTCGAGCGCGACGGGCGCGGTATCAAGATAACACGTTATGGCGAGGTGTTCCTGCGCCACGCCGGTGCAGCGCTGACGGCCCTGCGGCAGGGGCTCGATTCCGTCTCGCAGGAACGCGACGGCGACGGCGTTCCGGTCAGGGTCGGCGCGCTGCCGACGGTCTCGACACGGATCATGCCGCTCGCCATGACGCTCTTCCTCAAGGAGGATACCGGCGCCCGCATCAAGATCGTCACCGGCGAAAACGCCGTGCTCCTCGAGCAATTGCGCGTCGGCGATCTCGATCTGGTCGTCGGGCGGCTTGCGGCACCGGAGAAAATGACGGGCTTTTCCTTCGAGCACCTCTATTCCGAGCAAGTGGTTTTTGCCGTGCGCGCCGGGCATCCGCTGCTTTCAGGCGCGCATTCCACCTTTGCACGGCTCGCGGATTTTCCGGTGCTGATGCCGACACGCGCCTCGATCATCCGCCCTTTCGTCGAGCGCTTCCTGATCACCAACGGCATCGCCAGCCTGCCGAACCAGATCGAGACCGTGTCCGATGCCTTCGGCCGCGCCTTCGTCCGGGCGAGCGATGCGATCTGGATCATCTCCACCGGCGTGGTCGCCAGCGACGTCGACGATGGCACGATCGCAATCCTGCCCATCGACACCAGCGAGACCAAGGGCCCGGTTGGGCTTACCATGCGCGCCGACGCGGCACCGACGCTGGCCCTGTCCATCCTGATGCAGACCATTCGCGAGGCGGCCACCGACGTCGCCTCCAAACTCTGAGCCGCACGCCCGGAATTCGTGGCTTTACAAGCCCCGGCCGGCGACCGAGATTGCAGGCCCAACAGACTGGTGACCTGATGCCGACCTCTCCCCTCCTCGTTGAACCCTTTTCCCAAAGCCACATTCCCGAAATGCTCGACTGGTTCTCGAACCTCGAAGCGCTGGTGCAATGGGGCGGCCCCGGCCTGTCCTTCCCGCTCGAGGCGGGGCAGCTCGATGCCATGATCGCGGAAACCTTTGGCGCCGAACCCGGGCGGTCCATGTTCGCCGGTCTGGTCGACGACAAGCTTGCCGGCCATGCGCAGGTAGCACTCGATTGGCAGAACGGTCTCGGCCGTCTCAGCCGGGTCGCCATCAATCCGCGCATGCGCGGCCAGGGCCTCGCCCAGCCATTCCTGCGCGAGGTAACCAGCCGCTTCTTCGCCAACCCCGCCTTCGAGCGACTGGAACTCAACGTCTACACGTTCAACGAGGCGGCAATCCGCACCTACCGCAGCCTCGGCTTTCGCGAGGAAGGCGTGCGGCGATCCTCGGCCAAGGTCGGTAACGCCCGTTGGGACACGGCGATCTACGGCCTGCTCAGGAACGAGTGGAACTGACGGCGCGGCGAAACGTCAGTACGGCAGCCCAACATAATTCTCGGCAAGCACCGTCTCGGCGGCAACCGAATGGGTGAGGTAGTCGAGCTCGGCTTCCTGGATGCGCTGGTCGAAATCCCCGGTGTCCGGAAAGCGGTGCAGCATCGTCGTCATCCACCAGGAGAAACGCACCGCCTTCCAGACGCGCGCAAGGGCCCGTGCGGAGTAAGCGTCAACGCCGGCATTCGAGCGGTCCTGATAGTGCTCGAGCAGCCCTTCGAAGAGATAATGCACGTCGCTGGCCGCGAGATTCAGCCCCTTCGCGCCCGTCGGCGGAACGATATGGGCGGCATCGCCGACCAGAAAGAGCCGGCCGAAACGCATCGGCTCGGCGACAAATGATCGGAGCGGCGCGATCGACTTCTCGAAAGACGGTCCGGTCACCATCGCCTCGGCATGATGCTGCGGCAGCCGCCGGCGCAACTCATCCCAGAAGCGGTCGTCGGACCAGTCTTCGATCTTTTCGCTCACCGCGCATTGAATGTAGTAGCGGCTGCGCGTCTGGGAGCGCATCGAGCAAAGCGCAAAGCCACGCGGATGGTTGGCATAAATAAGTTCGTGATCGACCGGCGGCACGTCGGCGAGGATACCAAGCCAGCCGAAGGGGTAGACCTTTTCGAAGGTGTGCAACGCCTTTTCGGGCACTGACTTGCGGCTGACACCGTGAAAGCCGTCGCAGCCAGCGATGAAGTCGCAGTCGATGCGCTGGGTTGCGCCATCCTTCTCAAAGGTGACGTAGGGCAGATGGCCGTCAAAATCATGCGGCTCGACATGGGCGGCCTCATAGATCGTCGTCGCGCCGGATCGCTCGCGATGCTCCATCAGGTCGCGCGTCAGCTCCGTCTGACCATAGACCATCACACGCTTGCCGCCGGTCAAATGCATGAGATCGATACGGTGGTCACGGCCATCGAAGGCGAGCGAGAAGCCGTCATGCGGCAGCCCCTCCTTGTGCATCCGCGCGCCGGCCCTGGCGCGATCCATCAAACCGACCGTCCCTTCCTCCAGCACGCCGGCGCGCACGCGGCCGAGGATATAGTCCTTGCTCACGCGATCGAGGATGACATTGTCGATACCGGCCTCCGTCAGCAATTGCCCAAGCAGCAGCCCCGATGGACCCGACCCGATGATGACGACCTTGGTGCGCATGCTCTCCTCCGGCATTGTCTTTCGGCAGAATTGTCTTTTGACAAAATCTGCGCGCGGCCGGCTTCGCTCTCAATGGACAAAGCCGCCATGAAATTGCACAAATCGAACATGGCTTCAGAGCGCGCGACATGAAGAAGACGGTTCCGACCTACGAGCTCTATGGAGAAAAGACCGGTGAACGGCCGGATTTCTGGCTGCATTGCGAGACCATCCCGTCACGAAGCAGCCTCTACCACTGGGAAATCGGGCTGCACCGGCACGAGAGCTTCTTTCAGATCTTGTACATTGCCGGCGGCTCGGGCGATGCGGTCTTTGGCAGTGGCGTGCACATGATCGAACCGCCTATGGTCATCACCGTTCCGCCGGCGCTTAACCACGGCTTCCGCTTCTCGCGCAACATCGACGGCTTCGTCTTCACCATTCTGGCGTCCCATCTGAAGACGTCGCCCGGCGAGCGCAACCGGCTCGGCTCCTGGCTCGCGGCGCCGCATATGACCCGGCTCGATGACCGCGAGGATGCCGCCTATATCGCAGCGACCCTCACACGTTTGGCCAAGGAATGGGAAACCAGCCGCAGCAATCGCGCGGACCTGCTGGATGCCTACCTCACCTCCGTCCTGACGCTGACGGCGCGCCTCGACGAGGCAAGCGACGAGCGGGACGATACGGCAGACAGTGAAAACGAACGAAGGGTCCAGCGCTTCCAGGCGCTTTTGCAGCAGCACCACCGCTCGCATTGGCCCGCCGCCGCCTATGCCCGCGAGCTCGGCCTGTCGCCGACCCATCTCAACCGGATCACACGCGCGATCGCCGGTCTCAGCGCTCACGAGATGATCGCGCAAAAGCTTGTCGGTGAGGCGAGGCGAGAACTCGTTTTCACCCGCGCCAGCGTCCAGGAAATCAGCTTCCGCCTCGGCTTTGCCGATCCCGCCTATTTCTCCCGCTTCTTCCTGCGCCAGACGGGCGTGACACCCCGCGCCTGGCGGCTGGCAGAGCGGGACAGGCTCGGCGCCTGACCCGCCAACAACACCGCCCTGAGCGGAAATTGCATACAATCCAAAAAGACTTTTGCAACGACTCAAAACGGGAGCAGAATCAAGGCTCGGGTCCGAGGGGGACCCGGAGGATATACGGAGGAAGACATGGCAGTACGCGATCCGTCGCCCTCGTTGTATAACGAGGATCTGGCACCGGCCGAGGAGCGTCGTTGGGGCGCTTTCAGCATCTTCAATGTATGGACATCCGACGTGCATAGCCTGTGGGGCTATTACCTCGCAGCAAGTCTGTTCCTGCTCTGCGGCAGCTTCGTAAACTTCGTCATCGCGATCGGCATCGGATCGCTGGTGATCTTCTTCCTGATGAGCCTCGTCGGCAATGCGGGGGTGCGCACCGGCGTGCCCTTCCCGGTTCTTGCGCGTGCCTCCTTCGGCACCTTCGGCGCAAACGTACCCGCCCTGGTTCGCGCCGTCGTCGCCTGCTTCTGGTATGGCGCGCAGACGGCCGCGGCGTCCGGCGCCATCGTCGCCCTTCTCGTCCGTAACGAAAGCATGCTGGCCTTCCACCAGAACAGCCACATGCTCGGCCACTCGACGCTCGAGGTGATCTGCTACGTTGTCGTCTGGTCGCTGCAGCTGCTGATCATCCAGCGCGGCATGGAGACCGTGCGCAAGTTCCAGGATTGGGCAGGCCCCGCGGTCTGGATCATGATGCTGATCCTTGCCGTCTATCTCATCATCAAATCGGGCACCTTCTCCTTCGGCTCGGAAATTCCGCGCGACGTGCTCATCGAGAAAACCAAGGATGCGGGCGTGCCCTGGGAGCCCGGCAGCTTCCCCGCACTTGCGGCGGTCGCTGCCACCTGGATCACCTATTTCGCAGCTCTCTATCTGAACTTCTGCGACTTCTCGCGTTATGCGACCGACGTAAAGACGCTGCGCAAAGGCAATCTCTGGGGTCTGCCGATCAACCTGCTTGCCTTCTGCCTGGTTGCCGGCGTGACGACGACGGCCGCCTTTGCCGTCTATGGTGAAGTGCTGCTGCACCCGGACCAGATTTCGGCGAAGTTCGACAGCTGGTTCCTGGCGCTGCTTGCGGCGCTCACCTTTGCCGTCGCGACGCTCGGCATCAACGTGGTGGCGAACTTCGTGTCGCCCGCCTTCGATTTCGCCAACGTCTTTCCGCGGCAGATCAACTTCAAGCGCGGCGGCTATATCGCAGCCTTGATTGCCCTCATCCTCTATCCGTTCGCCCCTTGGGAAACGGGTGCGGCGCATTTCGTCAACTTCATCGGATCGACGATGGGGCCTATCTTCGGGGTGATGATGGTCGACTACTATCTCATCCGCAGGGGGCAACTGAACGTCGAAGCGCTCTACCATGAGGACGGCGAGTTCCGCTTCCAGGGCGGGTGGCACGGCAGCGCCTTCGTCGCCTTTGCGATCGGCGCTCTGTTCTCGTCGATCCTGCCGACATTCACCAACATCCTGCCGGCCTGGTGGGGAATCTATGGCTGGTTCTTCGGCGTCGCGATCGGCGGGGCGATCTACTACGTGCTGAGGATCGGCGAACGCAAGCCGGCCTTTGCCTCCTAGCTGTCCAGCGCCGCACCCGGTCAGACGATCGGGTGCGGCCTCCAGGCCATCACGAGCCTCGGCCCGGGCGACCCAGAATCTGGCGGACGCCTTCCTTGGTAAAGGGCTGGGCCAATTGCTTCAGAAAGCCCCTTGCGATCTGCCCCTTGATGCCGATGTCGGTGGAGGATGGGCGGTTGGGATTGTAGTAGGTCCTGAAAATCAGATCCCAGATCACGACGTTCTCGCCGTAGTTCATGTTGCCTTCGCGAAGGTCTTTCGAATGGTGCCAGCGGTGAAGGCGCGGCGTGCTGAAGAAATAGTCGAAGACACCGGTGCGCATATCGACATTGCAATGGGTAAGGATGCCCATGAACGCCGTAACGGCCCCAAGCCACCAGAAAACATGGAGCGGTGCGCCGAGGAAATAAAGTGGGATCTGGCTCATCGCGAGCTTGAAGACCGAATCGGCGACGTGGAAACGGCCGGTATTGATGACCCAGAGCCGCACGACACTGTGATGCAGGGCGTGAAACCGCCAGAAGAACAGCTTTTCATGGGCGATGCGATGCGCCCAATAGAGACCTAGTTCGGCGATCACCACGGCCAGCGCCACCTGAACCACCATCGGCCAATCGGCCGGCCACAGCCCGAACTTCAGCGCGGCAAGCGGCTGCAGGATGTTGGCGGCATACATGGGGAAGACGGCGGCGATCAGGCCCGCCAATTGCAGCAGCCCCTTCGTCGCCAGCGTATGCCCGATGTCGTTCACCGTCTCGCCATCCGATTGCAGCCAGCGCCGCTCGTAGGGGATGTAGCGCTCGAGAAGGAACAGGGCAAAGACTGCGACGGCATAGACCGTCGCGAAAGCGATCATCGGGTGCGTGCTTGCAAAGGCGAAGTAGGAACCCAGCAGGCCAGAGAAGAACACCAGAGGCCAGGACAGATATCGCAACATTCGCTTTAGCAGGTACCCGGCCTTCGCAAGGGCGCGGCGGCGCTCTGAAATCATCAACGACGCTCCATCCAATCCAACAATTCGCGGCATGTGCGCGGGCGGCCGTCGCTGACGCGCCCATCGGAACATGCATCCAGGCGATAGTCCGGCTCGGACCGATCGCCCCACTTCTTGCCGCCATACATGCGCCGGATCTCGGCGCAGGTGCGCGGCGTTCCGTCACTTAACCGACCATCACGACAGGGATCGTACAGATGCTGTGCGGTCCGCTGCGGATCGTCCGCAATCCACAGCCCTTTGTCGTCGGCATGACTCGAGCCCGCACCGAACAGTAGCATCCACATTGGCAAGACGACCAACCGCATCGACAACCGTCCTTGTTTGAAACGTCATTGCCGAACTCTGAGGGGAGCGGATTACACGAGCATTGCGGGAAGCCGGAGGATGCAACCGGACACAGGCCGAAGCATTGACTGCGAAAAGAGAATCTGGAATTCTCTTTTCGCAGTCAGAAGGAGACGCACCGATGCGCCCGATGAACAGCGAAGCCTCGCCGGCCCAATTGGAAAGCCTCGCATCACTGGACGCAACCGACCAGGCCCGACTTGTTTCAACCGGCGCGGTCTCTCCGCTTGAACTCGTCGATGCCGCGATAAAGCGCATCGACCGGCTGAACCCGCACCTCAACGTCCTTGCCTCCGACGACTTCGATCTTGCCCGCAAACACGCCCGGGAGATGCGGCCGACAGCGGGCATGCCTTTTGCCGGCGTGCCGACACTGCTGAAAGACCTGCTCGCCTATCCCGGCCACCAGGCCGGTTTCGGCTCCCGGTTGTTCAAGGGGCAACCCGCTCAAGGCGGATCGGACTATACCGCGGCGATCGACGCGGCCGGCCTGATTGTCCTCGGCAAATCGACGACATCGGAGTTCGGCCTGCTCGGGACCACAGAGACACTCGCCCATGGCGCGACGAAGAACCCCTGGAACCCGTCCCTTTCGACGGGCGGATCGTCGGGGGGCGCCGTCGCGGCCGTCGCCTCCGGCATGGTGCCGATCGCCCACGCGTCCGACGGTGGCGGATCGATCCGTGGGCCTTCCTCCTTCTGTGGGCTCTTCGGCTTCAAGCCGAGCCGCGACCGCACGGTGAATGCCGGCCTGCCGCCGACCATGCCCACGGCGCGGCTGATCGGCGACCATTGCGTCAGTCGATCGGTACGCGACAGCGCCACCTGGCTTGCCGCAACGGAACGCAAGGACGTGCCCCAAGCCCTGCCCTCGATCGACGACCTGAAGCGCGGATCACGGAAGCGGCTGCGCATCGGCGTCTATCGGCGCGATGCCTTCGGGCACGGCGTTTCCGCATCAGCCGAAGACGCGCTGAACACCGCCATTTCGGTCTGCGAGGCGCTCGGCCACGACGTCATCGCGTGCGATGGCCCCGATGTCGACGCGCGGGAAATCAGCCAGGCATTCTTCGCGCTGACCGGCACCGCCCTCGCCGGCCTGTTCGACCAGATCGCGGCCATGATGGGCGGCGCCTTCGACGAAACCCTGTTCGAGCCATATACTGTCGAGCTCGTCCGACGCGCGCGGCGACTGTCGGAGGCAGCCATCGCGGACACCATGAGGGCGACGGCGATCGCCGAAGCACAGGCAAACCGGACGATCGCCGCCTATGACGTGCTACTCTCTCCCACCGTTCCGTTCTCCGCCTTCCCGCTTGGGACGGAGGGCCCGACTGAGGATCCGGACCAACTCATCGCCTTCACCGAACGGCTCGCCGGCTTCACCAATGTGGCTTCCTTCGCCGGATGGCCGGCCATGTCGGTGCCGCTTTGCTGGACGCAGGACGGACTGCCGCTCGGGTGCCACTTCGCCGCTGCAACGGGCGAGGATGCGCTACTCTTCTCGCTTGCCTTCCAGCTGGAAGAAGCTATGCCCTGGCAGCCAAGACTGGTCGCGCTTTCGGAAAGGCTCTCATGCCTCAGCGCCTGAAACAGGAAGTGCGCGAGCGGCTCATTGCGGCCGCGGCTGCGGTATTCGCCGAGCAGGGCTTCGAGAAGGCAAAGCTTGCCGATGTCGCGGAGCGCGCCGGTACGAGCCCCAGCAACATCTACAAATATTTCGCCGACAAGGAGGCTCTGTTCCATGAGGTCGTGACGCCATCTCTTGCCGGGAAATTGCTGCGGCTTTTGCGCGCCCGCGTGCGGGAGCTGCGCTCGATCGGCAACTGGCTGACGGCAGATGCCCGGGGCTCGGTGCCTGCCCGGGCCCTTCTGTCCTTCTGGATCGAACAGCGGTTCGCCGTCCTGATCCTGCTTCGCGGCGCGGACGGCACACGCTTTGCCCATGTCAGAGGCCTGATGGTGCGCGAGATGACCCGGCTTGCGTCGCGATACATGATCGAGACCCAGGGCGAAGCAGCACTTTCGCCGCTGATGCGCTTCATGCTCGAGCGCACCTTCACCAGAACCATAGACACGATCTCCGACACGCTCGGAGCGCACGAGGACGCACCATCCATTCAGGTCGCGATCGATCTCTTCTGGCGCTATCAGCTCGCAGGGCTGCAGTCGCTGATGGCGCCGGCAAAACCTTGAGGCGCGGCGATGCTATCAGTCGCCGGAATAGCGCTCCTCCCGCCACGGATCGCCGCGCATGTGATAGCCGTTCTTCTCCCAGAAACCGGCGGCGTCGCCGGCGCGAAAATCGATCCGCGTCAGCCACTTGGCGCTCTTCCACAAATAGAGGTGCGGAACGATCAGCCGCATCGGCCCGCCGTGGGTTCGGCTGATCGGCTGCCCCTCCCACTCCGTCGCCAGGATCGCATCTTCCGCGGCGAAGTCCTCGAGCGGCAAATTGGTCGTGTAGCCGTCATAGCTCGTCAGCATGACGTGGCTCGCCTCGGGCTTCGGCATCACCTGGTCCAAGAGGTCGCGGGTCGCGACACCCTGCCAGCGATTGTCATAGCGCGACCAGGTGGTGACGCAGTGCATGTCCGAAAGCCTGTCGCTTTGCGGCAGAGCCCTGAAATCAGCCCAGCCGAGCGACAAGGGATGCTCGACCACCCCCCTAACATCCAGCCGCCAGCTTTCCGTTCGAATGATCGGCTGCTGACCGAGGTCGAGCACCGGCCAGTCCTTGACCAGATGCTGGCCCGGCGGCAGCCGTTCGTCTTCCGGCCGGGTGACCCGCCCCGTCAGGAACTTGCCATCGACGGCCCAGCGCCGCTTCGTCGTCGTCAGCTTCGTTTCCGGCGGCTGCGCATCGTCAGTCATGATGGTCCACTCCCAGCACGAATTCACACCCCAGGCGAGATAGAAAGCGCGGTGTCGCGGAACGTCAAGCGCGAACACACGGCGTCGTTGGTTCGGCACCATGCGTACCGCCCCTTTGTGTATCCGTCAGCAACGGCAGATAACGCTCGACCACCTCCGGTGTGCCACATCCATGCGCACGTCAAACCAACCTTGAAACGCCAAACGGCCGCCTGCCAAGGTCACCCATGACCCGGACAAGCGGCCGTTTGGCTCGACTGCGATCAATCAGAACTTGATGTTCAGATTTGCCTTGACGCTCTGGTCGCTGACACCGCCGCCGAATTGGCCTGTATAAGTCAGGCCGAGGGTCGCCTCCGGCGCGACGGTGAAATCAAGGCCGGCTTCGAGCACCGCAGTATTCTCGGCGATCGGGACACCGGCGATGGCAAACGTGCTCGCCGGGGAGAACCCGTTCGACGACAGCGGCAAGGTGTCACCGAAGGCATGTCTCCAGCCGATGGTGCCGCGGGCCGTCGCCAGCACGCCGCCAAGGTCGAAATTGGACGCAGCGCGGAGACCAAGGGTCGTGAACGTCGTGTCCTGCGAGGCGTCCTTGCCAAAGAGAGCGGCAGCGCCACCCCGCTCGACAAAGCCGTCGCGGTTGAGATGCACATAGGCCAGGTTGGCAAACGGCTCCAGATCGACCAACCCGGCCTTGAAGGCATAGGCGAACTCGCCAAAGACCTGGCCCGTTCCGGCGCTGTAGTCGGCATTGAGGCTGTCCGTGAAGCCCGGGAACGAAACGGTGCGGCTGGTCTCGATATCGTGCCAGCTATAGGCGGCGCCGGTTCTCAGCGACGCATCGCCCCAACGTCCACCGGCATAGATCCCGAGATGATAGTTGTCGGAGGTTGCCGACGAGAACCGCGCGTCAATGTCCATCGAGGAACGCGAGTAACCGGCAAGCGCGCCGACGGTCCATTCGTCAACCTGCGTATCGGCACCGACGAAAAAGCCGCCGATGGAGCGATCTGCCTTGGCGGCGTTGCCGTCACCGTCGATCCGCCCCCAGGAACCGAAGCCCTGGCTCCAGACAGCAAGTTCACCGCTGTCGATCGCGCCGGTGATCTCGCTCGATTGCTTCGCCGCCACCGTGCCGAGCACGGTGCGCAGACGATCGTTTGCGGCATCGCGCAGGAACCGGCTGTCCTCGATCAGGATCGACTGGAACGAGCTGTGCACTTCGCCCGAAAGCAGATCGAAGGCCGTGCGCGCCGCTTCTGGCGTTGCGGCAAAGGCGACCGCGTTGAAGATGGGATTGCCCATGCCCAGACGATCGATCCCCCCACTGGTGGCGATCTGGTTGCGGGTCTGACCGACGCTGGCGAAGCTGATATCGTTGCGGGTCAGCTTGAGCGAAAGGTCGTTGCCGTCGCCGCCGGCGTAGTCAACCGTCGAATCAAGGAACACGAGGTTGTCGACGATCGACGCAAAGGTGCCGGTGATTGCCCCCGAACTCGTCTTGTCGATGAGAATGAACGGGCCGTTGATCGGATCCCAGCTCGCCGCCGTGTTGGGTGAAAGCAGGAGATCAAGCGTCGCACCGGAGATATCGACGCTGCCCGACACGATCACCTTGTCGGTGGCTGTGGGCGTACCTTCGATCTGCAGGACACCGTTGTTGGTGTAATTGCCTGCAATCGTCTGCGTACCGATCGAATTGCCCGGAGCATGGACGCCGCCGGCCTGAATGGTCGTGTTGCCAAGCGTGCCGGTGCCGCCGAGACGGGCACCGCGCCGGATCGTGGTCAGGCTGGAGTTTGCCAGCGAGCCGTTGACGATCAGGTTACCCGACGTGATGTCGGTTGCGCCGGTAAAGGTGTTCACGCCCGTCAGGGTGAGCTTGCCCGTGCCCGCCTGGGTCAGCGTGCCGTTGCCCGAGACGGCACCTGCATAGGTCACGTCGTTCGAGCGGTTGTAGATCAGCGCGCCGTTGTTGGTGATCGAGCCGACGAAGTTGCCGGTGCCACCGATCCAGCCGGTCGTGCCGCCATTGCCGAGCTGCAATGTGCTGCCCGCGCCGATCGTTACCGGACCGCGCGTACTGCTGTTGGCCGTCAGCGTCAGCGTGCCCGTGCCGATCTGCGAGAACGAGCCGGGACCTGTGATCGAACCGCCGTAGGTCAAATTGCCCGCGCTGTTGAAGACGAGCGCGCCGAAGTTGGTGACGTTCGATGCGATCGAACCACCGGTGCCGCCATCGCCGATCTGCAGCGTCGCGCCCGAGGAGATGCCCGCACCGCCGGTAAAGGTGTTAGCGCCGGTCAGGACCTGGGTGCCAGCATTGACGGAAATGCCGCCGGTGCCGGTGATTGCGCCCGAGAAGGTGCCCGTGGCGTTGTTGATGATCAGCGTCTTGCTGCCGAGCACCACCTGCCCGCTGCCGGCCAGCGACTTGACCTGTGCGGAGTCCGCCGCCGAGACGTCGAAGGTGCCATCGGCCGTCAGGCCGCTCGAGGCGTTGATCCGCCCCTGGCCGGACAGCGCAAGCGTGCCGCCGGCACCGATGCTGGTCGCACCGGTATAGGTGTTCATGCCCGTCAAGGTCAGCGTGCCGTTGCCGACCTTGTTGAGCCCGGTTCCGGTCCCACCATCCTGCAGCACCGAGCCGATCGTGGTGGCAACGCCGTTGCCGACATTGATCGTCGCCGCCGTGCCGCTCGCCGGATTGAAGGCGAGCACACCGCCGACGATGGTGTAGCCGCTGCCATCGGTCGTGGCGGAAAACTGCAGCGTGTCGAAGCTCTGCGTGCCGACGACATTGACGGTGCCGCCGCTGGCGCCGGCAAACACGCCGACCGATCCACCGTAGGTGCCGTTGACGCCGGCATTCAGCGGGCCGCCGGTCCAGTTGGTGCCGGCAGACGTCCAGGTGCCAGCGCCGCCGTTGACCGCTCCATTGCCGGTCGTGTCCGCACCGTCCCAGAACTGCATCGTCTGGCCGGTGCCGAGCACGGACAGGTTAACCTGCTTGGCGATCCCGGTCTGGAGCTGGTGGCTGGCAACCGTGAAGCCAGGAGCCGTCGATGTCGCAGCCGTCGTCGCAAAACTGCCCGCGAGCGAACCGTCATATTCGAACAGCCGGTAATAGCCCGCCGACGCCACCCGAGCGTCCAGCGCACCGCCGAGCTTCAAGTTGCCGCCGACCTTCACCAGATCGTTGTCGGTGCTGCCGACGAGGCCGGGCGTGTTCAGCTCGAACACCGATGTAGAGCCGGCGCCGAGCGTCAGATCGCCAGCGATCGTCAGCGTGCCCGGACTGTTGCCGGCCGAGAGCGTGCCATCGACGACGACATCGCCTTTGACCTCGCCCGATCCGCCGAGCGTGCCCCCGGTGCCGACATTGACGTTGCCGCCAAGCTGGCTGTTGACGTAGGTCGTGCCCGAGGTCACCGAGGTTGAGCCAGTGAACTGCGAATTGTCGCCCGTCAGCGTCAGCTTGCCCGTGCCGGCCTGGGTCAGCGTGCCGTTGCCCGAGACGACACCGGCGTAGGTCACGTCGTTCGAACGGTTGTAGACGAGCGCGCCGTTGTTGGCGATCGATCCGAGGTAACCGACGGTGCCGCCGATCCAGCCGGTGGTGCCGCCGTTGCCGAGCTGCAAGGTGCTGCCCGTACCGATCGTGACCGCAGCGGCCGTGCTGTGGTCTGTCGTCAGCGTCAGCGTGCCCGCGCCGATCTGCGAGACCGCACCGTCGCCGCTGATCTCGCCGCTATAGGTCAAATTGCCGGCGCGATTGAAAACCAACGCCCCGTGGTTGTTGATATCCGATACGATCGAGCCACCCGCACCGCCGTCGCCGATCTGCAGCTTCGCGCCGATATTGGTGACCGCCGTGCCGGTAAAGGTGTTGGCGCCGGAAAGAACCTGAGTGCCGCCACTGACAAGAACGCCGCCGGTGCCGTTGATCGCCCCGGAGAACGTACCCGCAGCGTTGTTGATGACCAGCGTCTTGCCACCCAGCAACACCTGACCGCTGCCGGCAAGCGAATTGATAATCGGCGCGCCCGCCGCCGAAACGTCCACGGTGCCGTTCGCCGTCAATCCGCTCGAGGCGGTGATCCGCCCCTGGCCCGAAAGCGAGAGCGTACCACCCGCTGCGACCGTGGTCGCGCCGGTATAGCTGCTGGAGGCGGTCAGAACCTGGGCGCCAGCCGCGATATTGACGCCGCCGGTGCCGGCGATCGCGCCCGAGAACGTGCCCGTGGCGTTGTTGATGTTCAAATCATTGCCGCCGAGCACCACCCGGCCGCTGCCGGTCAGCGACTTGACATTCGCCGCTGTCGCCGCGGAGACGTCGAAGGTGCCGTCGCCCGTCACGCCGCTCGAAGTGCCGATGCTGCCTGCGCCGGACAGGGCCAGCGTACCGCCCCCGTTGATGGTCGTCGCACCGGTATAGGTGTTCACGCCAGTCAGCGTCAGCGTGCCGTTGCCGGCCTTTGTGAGCCCGCTACCGGTGCCGCCGTCCTGCAGCACCAAGCTGATCGTGGTTGAAACGCCGCTGTCGACATTGATCGTTGCCGCCGTGCCGCTTGCCGGGTTGAAGGCAAGAAAGCCGCCATTGAGGGTGTAGCCGGTGCCACCGGTCGTGGCCGAAAACTGCAGCGTATCGAAGCTCTGTGTGCCGACAACGTTGACGGCACCGCCGTTCGCACCGGCAAACACGCCGACCGATCCGCCGAAACGGCCGTTGATATTGGAACGCGCCGCCGGGCCGGTCCAGTTGGTCCCTGTCGAAGACCAGATGCCGGCGCCGCCGTTGACCGCACCGTTGCCGGTCGTGTCCGCGCCATCCCAGAAGTGCATCGTCTGGCCGGTGCCCAGCACCGAGAGATTGACCTGCTTGTCGATGCCCGTCTCGACCAGATGGCTGGCAACCGTGAAGCTCGGCGCCGTCGATGTGGCATTCGTCGTCGCAAAATTGCCCGTGAGCGAACCGTCATATTCGAACAGCCGGTAGTAACCGGCCTGCGCCACCTGAGCGTTCAGCACGCCGCCGAGCGTCAGGTTGCCGCCGACCTTCACCAGATCGTTGTTGCCCGCACTGCCGACGAGGCCGCGTGCGTTCAGCTCGAACACCGATGTGGAGCCGGCATTGAGCGTCAGGTCACCGCCAATCGTCAGGGTGCCTGGGCTGTTGCCGGCCGAAAGCGTGCCACTGACGGCAACGGCGCCGCCGATCTGGCCCGATCCGCCAAGCGTACCGCCGGTGCCTACATTGACGTTGCCGCCGAGCTGACCGTTGATTAAGGCCGTGCCCGACGTCACCGACGTTGACCCACCGAACGACGAATTGTTGCCGGTCAGCGTCAGCTTGCCCGTTCCGGCCTGCGTGATCGTGCCGGTTCCGCTGATCGTGCCGGCATGGCTGATGTCGTTCGAGTGGTTGTAGACCAGCGTGCCGTTGTTGGTAATCGGACCGAGGAAATTGCCGGAGCCGCCGATCCAGCCGGTCGTGCCGCCATTGCCGAGCTGCAACGTGCTGCCCGTGCCGATCGTCACCGCACCGGCCGTGCTGTTGTTGGCCGTGAGCGTCAGCGTACCGCTGCCTACCTGCGAAAACGTTCCGTTGCCGGTGATCGAGCCGCCATAGGTCAAATTGCCGGAGCGGTTGAAGACCACCGCGCCAGTATTGCTGATCCCCCCCACAAGCGAGCCGCTGGCTCCGCCATCGCCGATTTGTAGCGTCGCGCCGGTATTTGTGCCGGTTTGACCAGTAAAGGTGTTGGCGCCGGTCAGGACCTGCGTGCCAGCCATGACGCTGATCCCGCCTGTGCCGCTAATCGTGCCGGAGAATGTGCCCGTCGCGTTATTGATGACCAGCGACTTGGTGCCGAGCACCACCTGACCGCTACCAACAAGCGACTTGACCGCCGGCGCGATGGCCCCGGAGACATCGAAGATACCGTCGGCCGTCAAACCGCTTGAGGCGTTGATGCGGCCCTGGCCCGACAGGGCGAGCGTGCCGCCAGCCATAATCGAGGTCGCACCGGTATAGGTGTTCATTCCCTCCAGCGTCAGCGTGCCGCTGCCGGTCTTGGTCAGCGAACCGTTGCCCGTAATCGCATTAGTGAACCGCCCGTTGGCGGTCTGGTCAATCGTCAGGCTGGCGGAATTGTTGAGTGCGACGTTGCCGAAGAGAGCCGGGGTCGCGGTCACGAAGCGGAAGGTGTTGACGCCGCCGTCGAAGATCATGGCGTTGGAACCGCCGACCCCGTTGATGGAGCCGGAAGCGCCGAGGGTTAAATCCACATTGCTGCCAAAGAAACCGGAACCGTTCGTGCCGCCGGTTCCGCCGGTGCCGGCCGATCCGCCCCTGACATTGCCGTTGACGATCACCGTGCCGCCGTTCAGCGCGCTTATACCGTGACCGCCGTCACCATTGCGCTTTGTACCCCCGCCGACGCCGCCGTTGCCGCCATTGCCGCCGGTGACGTCCGTGTTCACTGTCAATGTTCCACCATTGACCAGTGCTGCGCCATCGCCGCCGTCGCCGCCGCTGCCGCCCAGTCCGATGCCGCCGGACCCTGCTCCGCCGTCGCCGCCGTTGCCACCCTGTCCGCCTGTAACGGCCGCTCCCGTTATGGTTTCCGTGCCACCGGCAGCAACGATCCGTCCGTAACCGCCGGCGCCGCCGCCACCACCGTCACCGTTCGACGAGGCGCCGCCATCGCCACCGCGACCGGCGGCAATGCCAACGCTGCCGTGCGCACCGCCGCCCCCACCGCCGCCGCCGCCATAGTTGATGCCGGTGCCGCTGCCGTTTCCACCCGTTGCGCCGTTCGGGCTGCCGCCCGTACCGCCGGCGCCGCCACTGCCGGCAACTCCGGCACCTGCCTGGCTTCCCGTGCCACCGGCCGCACCCGGCCCGCCGCCGCCGCCGCCGTTTCCGTTGCTGGCAGCGTTACCGCCAGGCGTGCCCTGCAGATTTCCGTCGACACTGCCTCCTGCGCCGCCCGAACTGCCGCCGGCGCCGCCCTTGCCACCTGCATTCGCCAGCGGCGCGGCCGCGACCATGCCGAGAGCAATACCGGAGGCTGCAAACAACCACAGAGCGGTGCTGCTCATCAGCGAGCGCTGGCGACCGGCTGCAGCCCGACGCGACGGCGACCGCCGGTCGTTGCGCTCGTCGCTCTCACGACCGCTTCCCAAGCCCTGATTCTGACAATTGATTTTTTTCAAAGGCTTGCCCTCCGCCCGGCACCCTAAAATTCTCCAGGGTGCTGGCTGACACGACAACCCTACGGCGACAACGCCTTATCGACGAAGCAACCTACGGGTTCGACGAAACGACAAACCCCGATTTCAGCCTCTGTGGAAAATCTCAGATGCCGAGACGACTGCGCAATTCCTGCCTGTAGGTGCGGGACACGGTCCAGGTTTCGCCAGCTCTGCGCAGACGCACGACCCATGCCTGTCTGGTCGGACCGGAATGACGGTCGAGCTCGGTCACGTGCGCCAGGTTGATCACCGCCGTCCGATGGATGCGCAGGAAGTTCGCCTTGGGCAGCAAGCCGATCCAGAATGACAGCGGACGAAGATCCAGGACCGCGGCTTCGTCCTTCAGCGAGATCTGGGTGTAGTCCTTGGCAGAGCGAAGCCCGACGATCGCAGACAGCGGCACGCCGCGGGTGCGTCCCGGCATATGCAGATGGACGAGCGGGTCGATCTCGGCAGACGGAGTTGCACCAGCATCGTCCCGGTCGTCATATGTCGGCGTGCGCCGATAGCGCGCGATCCCGATCAGCTTTGCACAACGGACGAGCTGGTGGATTTCTTCGATCGGCCACCGACGCAACGCCCTCGTCGCATCGAAACCGATACAGCCACGCAACGTGCACTCGTGAAAGACGGGGACGCAGAGGACACTCTTGTCGTTCTGCCGAAGCATTTCCGCCTGAAGCGCCCGCGCCGGACGCGGTAGCCTTGCGACATCGTTGATCATGACCGCCTTGCCGGCGACCAGCCACTGATGCAGCCAGCCGATCATCGTCACCGGCGTCTGCTGCAGATCACCGACATGCGACGACACATCGCCTCGCACCCATTCGTCCGTGTTGCGGAAGCGCAGAAGATCATCGCTGTATTCGAACATCCACGCGCGGTCGGCGCCGGCAAGCTTGCCGGTTTCTTCCAGGATCGCGGCGATCGCCGTTTTGGCCGGCGAACCGATGAGGTGGGTGGCAGCCAGATAGGCCCAGTCGTGCGTGGGTTGCCCCACGGCGGGGCAAGGCGGCTCGTTCGTCGCGATCAGTTCGTAGGGCGGCAGGCTTATGGAATGATCGGACGGGTGCAATTGCTCATTCATGACGCTCGATAGGTAAAGGCGAAAAGGAATCGCTTTGTGAAATTTCCGGCTCCCCGGCGATCCGGGTCGTAACAGCGGCAGTAACGCCCAGACGTGACCGAGAGGCGGCGCTGGGCAAAATTCGAGAAAATATCCGGTTCTCGCGGTGCGATGACCCCCTCCATCGTCCAGAGCCCGACGCTCTTTTCCGTCGACATCCGCCCGCGCGGCCACTTGAGTTTGTGGGGAAAACAAATGCAAGTCTAAACTGCATTGCCTCACGGAAACATTTTTGGGTCAGTTTCGCGCCTTCCGGCGTCCCAGACCGGTTCTTCCCGGTGGCATGAGCTCCACCAAACCGTCCACGGCATGAAGAGCAGGGGACCTGCCTGCCCACGAGATACGTGGCCGGCCAAGGGCGCGCGCGTTGAGATCTCCGAGATCCGTCACTGGCCGCTTTGATCACCGGAGTCGGCGCCGGCAAGGCGCGCCAGGCCTTGCGGTGCTGGCGCGTTTCCTACCATTTCCGTATCCACAACGCGCGCGCAAGACATCAAGCGCCGACGCTGAAACAGCTACCTCAGCACCACACGCAGCGCCGCCTGTGTCTCCTTGAGCAACGGCAGATAGCGCTCCACCATCTCGGCTGCGGCCACATGTGCGGCCGGCGCACCGATGTTGAGTGCCGCAACGATCCGGCCACGATCGTTTTCGAGCGGGACCGCGATAGAGCAGAGGCCAAGCTCCAATTCCTGATCGATCAGCGCATAGCCCTGATCGCGCACGCGGCGGAACTCGGCGATCAGATCCTCGGGATCCGTCTTCGTATAGGGCGTGTTCGCCTTGAGGTTCGAACGCGAAAGGATCTCGCGTGCCTCCTGCTCCGGCAAGGCCGCGAGCCACACCCGCCCCATGGACGCGCAATAGGCTGGCAGGCGCGAGCCGGTCGTCAGATTGATCGACATCACCCGCTTCTGCGAGGCGCGAGCGATGTAGACGATTTCGGTTCCATCCAGCACCGAGGCCGAGGCGCTCTGGCCAGCGCGGTCGGACAGTTGGTCGAGATAGGGCTGGATAATCGTCGGCAGCGGTGTCGCCGAGAGATAGGCATGGCCGAGGCGCAGGATCTTCGGCGTCAGCGCGAAGAACTTGCCGTCATAGTCGGCATAGCCGAGCTCGGAGAGGGTCAGCAGCGACCGGCGCACCGTCGCCCGATCAAGCCCGGTGATCTTCGACGCCTCGGCGATCGACAGTTTCGGCCGCGTTTCATCGAAGGCCTCGATCACCGTCAGCCCTCGCGCAAAGCCGCTGACGAAGTCTGTTTCCCGCATCCTTTCCTCCCAAATCACACCGGTCGACTTTGTGCGATATACGAACAAAAGTCAAATATCGCACAAAATATTTGACCGATCCGGACGATCGGCGCTTATTGGCATGCGGAAGAGCTAGTCGCCGCCGCTAGACAGGCCGCAGGCGCCAACACAACAGCAGACGAAGAGAGGAAACATGGCGAAGATCGTTTCGCTCGCCGAGGCCGTCGGCGACAATGTCAGGGATGGCGACACCGTCGCCATGGAAGGCTTCACCCATCTGATCCCCTATGCCGCAGGCCATGAGGTGATCCGCCAGGGTCGCAAGGACCTCTATCTCGTGCGCATGACGCCGGACATTCTCTACGACCAGCTGATCGGCGTGGGTGCGGCGCGCGGCATGAAGTTTTCCTGGGGCGGCAACCCGGGCGTCGGCTCGCTGCATCGCTTCCGCGACGCGGTCGAAAACCAGTGGCCGCGGCGGCTGGAGATCGAGGAACATTCGCACGCGGCCATGGCCAACGCCTATGAGGCGGGTGCCGCCAACCTGCCGTTTGCGACGCTGCGCGGCTATATCGGCGCCGACCTGCCGAAGGTGAACCCCAACATCAAATCGGTCACCTGCCCCTTTACCGGCGAAGTGCTCGCCGCCGTGCCGGCGATCCGCCCTGACGTCACGATCATCCACGCGCAACGCGCCGACAGGAAGGGCAATGTGCTGATCGAAGGCATCGTCGGCGTGCAGAAAGAGGCGGTTCTTGCCGCCAAGCGCTCGATCGTCACGGTCGAGGAGATTGTCGACGAGCTCAACCCGCCGTCGCCCAATTCTCTCGTACTTCCCAGCTGGGCCGTCACATCGGTTGCCCATGTTCCGGGGGGCGCCTTCCCATCCTATGCGCACGGCTACTACCCGCGCTCCAACGCCTTCTACATCGGCTGGGACGAGATCGCCCGCGACCGCGACAGCTTCACCGCCTGGATCAAGGAAAACGTGCTCGACGCCGGGCCGGAAGATTTCGCCAAACATGCTGGCAGCAAGCCGGCAAAAGCGGCTTGAGGGAGGATAGGATGAGCGATTTTACCCCCACCGAAATGATGACGATCGCCGCTTCCCGAGCGCTCTCCAACGATGACGTCTGCTTTGTCGGTATCGGCGCGCCTTCGGCCGCCTGCAACGTCGCGCGACTAACCCACGCGCCTGACATCACGCTGATCTACGAGAGCGGCACGGTCGGCACCAAGCCGGACGTGCTGCCGCTGTCGATCGGCGACGGCGAACTCTGCGACACGGCCCTCTTCACCGTGTCGGTGCCCGAGATGTTCCGCTACTGGCTGCAGGGCGGGCGCATCACCACAGGCTTCCTCGGTGGCGCGCAGATCGACAAGTTCGCCAACCTCAATACCACGGTCGTCGGCCCCTATGACCACCCGAAGGTCCGCCTGCCCGGCGGCGGCGGCGCTCCGGAGATCGCCTCCAATTGCGGCCGCATCTTCATCACCATGGCGCTTTCGAAACGCGGCTTCGTCGAGAAACTGCCCTTCATAACTTCCATGGGTCACGGAGAAGGCGGCGACCACCGCGAACGGCTGGGCATGAAGACCAATGGACCAACCCGGGTCATCACCGACCTCTGCATCCTGGAGCCGGATCCTGAGACCAAGGAATTGACCGTCGTTTCGATTCATCCCGGCGTGACGCGCGAGCAGATCGTCGAGAATTGCGGCTGGGCCATCAAGTTCGCCGAAGAGGTGATCGAGACGCCGGCACCGACGGAACTGGAACTCAAGACCCTTCGTGACATCAACGCTCGCACCAAGAAGGCCCACCAGGGCGACAGGGAGGCTGCGTGATGGCCGAGGCTTTCATCTGCGACTATATCCGCACGCCGATCGGCCGTTTCGGCGGCTCACTCTCTTCGGTCCGGGCCGACGATCTCGGCGCAATTCCACTTCGCGCCCTGATGGAGCGCAACACCGATGTCGACTGGGACGCGGTCGACGACGTGATCTTCGGCTGCGCCAACCAGGCGGGCGAGGACAATCGCAACGTTGCGCGCATGTCGCTGCTTCTGGCCGGCCTGCCGGTCGGCGTCACCGGCACGACGATCAACCGGCTCTGCGGCTCCGGCATGGACGCGGTGATCGCAGCAGCGCGAGCCATCAAGTCCGGAGAGGCCGAGCTGTTGATCGCCGGCGGCGTCGAAAGCATGTCGCGTGCGCCCTTCGTGATACCGAAGGCCGATACCGCCTTTTCGCGCAATGCCGAAATCTATGACACGACCATCGGCTGGCGCTTCATCAACCCCCTGATGAAGAAGCAATACGGCGTCGATTCCATGCCCGAGACCGGCGAGAACGTCGCCGCGGATTTCCATGTCAGCCGCGAGGACCAGGATGCCTTCGCCGTCCGCAGCCAGGCGAAGGCCGCGGCAGCTCAGGGCAACGGCCGGCTGGCAAAAGAGATCGTTGCCGTGACGATCCCGCAGCGGAAGGGTGAGCCTGTTATCGTCGATCGCGACGAGCACCCGCGCGCTACGACGATCGAGGCGCTCGCCAGACTCGGCACGCCCTTCAAAAAGGAAGGCGGCACGGTGACGGCCGGCAACGCCTCCGGCGTCAACGATGGCGCGACGGCGCTGATCATCGCCTCGGAAGCGGCGGCGAAGCAATACGGCCTCAGGCCAATCGCCCGTGTTCTCGGTGGGGCAACCGCCGGCGTACCGCCGCGCATCATGGGCTTCGGCCCGGCTCCGGCATCGAAGAAGCTGATGGCCCGCCTCGGGCTCACGCAGGAGCAGTTTGACGTCATCGAACTCAACGAGGCTTTCGCCTCGCAAGGGCTCGCCACGCTTCGCGACCTCGGCATTGCCGACGACGATCCGCGCGTCAACCGCAACGGCGGCGCGATCGCGCTCGGCCACCCGCTCGGCATGTCCGGCGCCCGCATCACCGGCACGGCAGCACTCGAACTGCACGAGACCGGCGGGCGTTATTCGCTGTCGACCATGTGCATCGGCGTCGGCCAGGGCATCGCGGTGGCGCTGGAACGGGTCTGAGCACGGACGCAAGCCACACGAAAAGCAAAGAGCCCGGCCTTGGAGAAGGCCGGGCTCTTTGCTTCGAGCGATTGAGAAGCTGGGGCAACCAATTTTGCCGTCATTCCTGTGCTTGTCACAGGATTCCAGCGGGCCCAGGTCCTTGCGCCGCGCCACGAAGGCGAGGATGAGGCAGATTGTGGGGCTCTCTAGCCAAACACCACCGTCAGCGTCCGAAGCGGCCACTCGGCCCTGTGCTATTCCGACCAGATCGCGACGTCGACCGGGCCGAGCTTGCGGCTACCGACATGGAAGGTCGCATTGGCAGACGCCGGCACATCGACGGCGGTCTTGCCGTAGTTGAAGGCGAAGGTGAGCTTGCCGCGGCGGGTGATGCGCAGGTCGCCGAGATCGGCCAGCGCCTCGACCGAAGCCCAGCCGAGCGCGTCGCCGATTACCTTGTCCAGCAGTCCGCCGCGGGCGCCGGTTGCCATATAGCGTGCCTTGTCGTTGCCGACGAGCGCCGGAGCGCCATTGCGGTAATCGCCCTCGAAAGTCGCAAGCACGGTTTCGCTGGTGCGAACCGTCTCGCGCCAGACGCCGGCCGGATAGGTCTCGTTGCCGTAGAGTACGCTCTCACCGTGAAACTCCGGCAGCGACTCGACGCGGGCGACGCTGACGTCGATCAGTGCGGCGAGCGGACCCGGCGGCAGGCCCTCCGGAATATGCATGTCCTCGGTCTTGCTGCCGCTGCGCGGACCGAAGAGTACCTTCGCGCCTGAGGCCTCAAGCTTCTGAACGAAGGCCTGGTCGGGAATAACGAGGTCGGGTGCCAGCACCAACTGGTAGCCGTCGAGGTCCGAGTGCTGGCCGATGAAATCGACGTCGACGCCGAGGCGGGCAACGGTCGAATACCAGTCGAGCGCAATCTGCGAGGCCAGATAGGTGCGGCCCTGCGGCAGCGCACGCGTCGCCCAGCGCGAATTATAGTCGAGCAGGATCGCGACCTTGGCCTTCTCGCGGCGCTCACCCTTCGGCAGACGCTTCATCTCTTCGGCCACCTGCGCGACTTCGAGATAGCCCTGGTCCGCCTCGCTGTTCGGAAGCAGCAGGCCGGCATGGAACTGCTCCTGTGCAAACGGCACCTGCCGCCAACGGAAATAGGAGACCATGTCGACGCCGTGAGCGTAAGCGAGCCAGGTCCAGAGCCGGACCATGCCGTCGGCCGGCGACTGGTTGTGCGAGGCCCAGTTCACCGGGCCCGGCTGCTGCTCCATCACCCAGACGCGACCATTACCGACCGCGCGGTAGAGATCGTGGTTGAAGGCCGGCTGGTCCGGATCGCCGACGCGCAGATACCGGCCCTTGTCTTCCGACGAGAGACGGCCGTTGAGCAGACCGCCCATCGGATAGACGTCCCACGACGCGATATCGATGTCCTCGCCGACCTTGTAATGGTCGAAGTCGGTGTTCTGCGACATGAAGTTGTGCGTCACCGGGCGGCCCGGCGAATGCTTGCGGATGATGTCGACCTGCGCCTTGTTGAAGCTCTTCACCTGGTCGGAGGAGAAGCGGATGTAGTCGACGATATGGGTCGGGCTCGGCTCTTCCACGAGATTGTTCGGAAGCTCGACCTCGTCGAAGCTCAGATAGTTCATCGCCCAGAACGCCGTGCCCCAGGCCCGGTTCAGTTCCCCGACCGTGCCATAGCGGGCTTCGAGCCATTCGCGGAAAGCGTGCAACGCCTCGTCGGAATAGCTGTAGATCGTGTCGTGGTCGCCGTACTCGTTATCCGTCTGCCAGGCATGGACGAAAGCGTTCTTGCCATAGCGCTCGGCCATGGCTTCTGAAATGCGTGCCGCCTCGATGCGATAGCGGCGGCTGGAGAAGCAGTAGTGACGGCGGGCGCCGAACTTACGCACCACGCCCTTGACGTCGACCGGCAGGATGTCCGGATAACGATCGATCAGCCACTTCGGCGGCGCGGCGGTCGGCGTTCCCAAAATCACCTTGAGGCCGGCCTTGCCGAGCACCTCGATGGCGTCGTCCAGCCATTCCCAATGGAACTCGCCGGACCGGGGCTCGATCTTCGCCCAGGCGAATTCGCCGATGCGCACCCAGGCAAGGCCGAGCTCGACCATGCGGCGGGCGTCCTCTTCCCATTTTTCGCGCGGCCACTGCTCCGGATAGTAGCAGACGCCGAGTTCCAGCATGTCGGTCTGCTGCTCTTTGGCGTTGAAGCGGTTCGATCTCGTCAGGGGCATGTGCACGGGTCCGGTCCTTCGTCATGTCTTACGGCCGGTTGGGTCCGGCCTCGGGTTTTGTCTGTGCGCCCTTAAATATAAACGTTTATATTCAAGGACATGAAAGGGCGCCCAGATTGGGCGCGAATCTCGTCAACGGTTCGGGTTCAAGCGATCGTCGCAGCGCTCGATCAGGTTCGGCATGAGCAGCGTCTGCAGC
Source organism: Ensifer sp. 2TAB8 (assembly GCF_052115125.1). Lineage (NCBI taxonomy): Bacteria > Pseudomonadati > Pseudomonadota > Alphaproteobacteria > Hyphomicrobiales > Rhizobiaceae > Ensifer > Ensifer sp. 2TAB8. The sequence continues at coordinate 30,547 of NZ_JBFRGB010000017.1, forward strand.
GCCTCCGGTGGCTCGCCCTCCATGCGCCTGAGGATATAGGCGCCGAGCAGACTGCTCGGCTCGCTGATCGGCAGGTAGTAGGTGGTGATCGGCGGTGCGAAATACTGGCTGACATTGAGATCGTCAGTGGCGTTGATCACCGCGTCACGCCCATGCACCAACCCGCGCTCGTGAAAACCCGAGAAAGCACCGAGCGCCGAGGCTTCGTTGGCGCAGATATAGGCGGTCGGCGGATTGCTCAGCTCCGACATGGTCAGCACGTTCTCGCGGCCGAAGGCCGGCGTCAGGCGGCCATGGGCGACGAGCGCCGGATCATAGGGGAGGCCTGCAACTTCAAGCGCATGTTTGTAGGCTTCAAGCCGCGTGATGCCGTAGCTCAGGTCCGAGAGCGGGTTGAGCAGCGCGATGCGTCGGTGGCCGCGCTCGACCAAACGCGCCATCGACACCCGGATCATCTGCTCATTGTCGGCATCGACATAGGCATGCGGCGCATTGTGAATGCTGGTGCCGTAGGTGACAAACGGGAAGTCCGCCGCCTGCATGGTGCGGATGCGCGGATCGTCGGCACGCGTGCCGGAGATGATGATGCCATCCGCCTTCTTCAGCGAAACGATCTGCTTGATGACCGCCTGGCTTTCCTCGAAATTCCGGACGGCATAGAGCGAGACGCGATAGGGGCTGTCTTCAAGCGCCCAGGAAATGCCGCTCAGGAGCTGGGCGTATTCGACGCCTTCCCATTCGTTCTGCTTCGGGCCAGGCGCGGTCATGATGGCGGCGACCTGATAGGTCTTGCCGGTGCGCAGCTGCACGCCATGCATGTTGAGCTCATAGCCGACGCGTTCCGCCGCTTCGATCACGATCGCGCGCGTCTCCGGGCGAACCTGAGGCGAATGCTTCAGGGCCTTGGAAACGGTGGCGATGGAAAGCCCCGTCTCCTGCGCAATGGTCTTGATCGTCGGTCTCTGCATGGCGGTTCTGCTCGTCACGGGTTGTCAGCGCTGAGCGATGCTGCCAGCACAAGATAGACTGCGGATGTCCAGGCGAATGCGCGATCGCGAAGGCCCCTCCCCGAGCGCGCGTCGAAGTTTTCGGCCATACCGCTTTTGCTCGCCAGTGAACAGAACTTTTCCGCGACTTCGCGCGCGAGCTCAATCTTCCCTTGCCGGCGTAGGCCGTCCCAGAGAAGCAGCGTGGTCGGCGCCCAGATGGGTCCGCGCCAGTAGCCGTCGTCCTCGTAGAAGGAACTCTTCGGGCTTTCGGTTGCCGGTCCCCATTCGGTGATGAAGCCGCCGGCGACGAGCCGCGCCACAAGCTTCTCGCGCATGTCGGGCGTCAGACGTGCTCCCAGCAGCAGCGGCATGAACTGGATGAGGTTTTCACCCGGCAGTATCCGCTCCGGATCCGCAGCGAGCCGGGCGCCAAAGGTCTCGCCGGTCCACAGACGGTCGAACAGCAACGCCTGCAGGTCGTCAGCTTTCTGCCGCCACATCGTCTGGCGTTCCGTGTCGTCTTCCAGCAGATCCGCCAGCGTCTCGCAGGCAAGGATCAGGAAAACCGGCAGATCCGGCGAGATCACCGGGCCGCCTTCGGCGAAGAAGGTGGCGTTGTCCCAGCCGCTGTCGTTGCCGTGGAAATAGGACGGCAGGCTCGTCGCATCCTTGCGGCCGTAGGTGAGCCAGTATTCGACCTGCTTGCCGATGGCGTCGCGCAGATAGGACTTGCGCTCTGCCGTCAGGAAGCTCGGATCGGCCGCCGCGATCAGCGACACCGCCCAGCCATGCACCGGCGGCTTGGTGAACGCAAAGAGCACGTCGCGGTCGTTGATGTAGTCAGGCAACAGGCCGGAGGCGTCCTGATGGTCGAAGATCGCTGCGAACTGATCGAAGGCGAGATCCGGATCGAAGGCGGCCACGCCAAGCGCGGAAAAGGCGTTGTCCCAGCTCCAGATGTTGATCATGTGGTTCTTCGACATGTAGATCGCCGGCCGCGTCAATGCGCCGCCGGCGGGCACGCCGTTCGCCCAGAGCAGATAGCTCGCCAGCCGGTGTGCCTCGTCCTGGCCATCGACACCGCCGGGAACGCGTGCGTGCCAGGCAGAGAATTCTGCTGCAGAGTTCGAAAGCGCCTCGGCGAACCGGCCGGGCCGAACAGCCGGCGGCACGGTACGGAAAAAATCGACATTGCCTTCGAAGATGTCCCCACCCGAGAAGGCGAAGGACACGTCTTCGGAATGGTCGCGCTGCCAGGCGCCGGTAACTTTCAGTTCGCCGGCAATCGCGCGCGGAATGAACTTGACGTTTTCGACCGCGGCGACGAGGCAATCCTCGCCTTGTGGCGTGCGGTAGACATAGTCGTAACGCGAGCCTTCGAGATGGAAGCGCACGCCGGCCCGTTTGCCGGCAATATGCAGCCGTTCCCCTTCGCCGATGACGAAGGTGACGTCGCCCTCGCCGATGCGAGCATCGAGCCTTTCCGGGGAGAGCACGAGCACCGGCGTCGCGGTCATTCCGGCCGCATCGAGAAATTCGACGCGGCAGAGGCGACCGAGCGATGGCCGCTCGTCACCGCCGGCAACGTGGCGGAGATAAAGCGCCCGCTCGCCGTCGCGGCCCGGCACACGCATCATCGAGAGCGTCAGGAACCGGCCCCTGCGGCTGAAGGGGACAAAGTCGATATCAAACAGCATGCCCTTATCCCTTCACCGACGAGCCGACCGCGCCATCCATGATGTAGCGCTGGGCGACGAAGAAGAGGGCGAGCGGCGGCAGGCAGAGGATGACGGTGATCGCGGCGATAGACGTCACGTCCACCTCGTGCAGACCCTTGAACATCGAAAGCCCGAGCGTCAGCGTGTACTTCGACTGGTCGTTGAGGAAGATCAACGGGCCGAGATAGTCGTTCCAGGCGTTCATGAAGTGGAAGGTGCCGACCAGCACCAGCGCCGGCATCATCAGCGGCAGATGGATGCGCCAGTAGATGTCGAAGGCGTTGGCGCCATCCATGCGTGCGGCTTCGTCGATCTCCATGGGCACCGTCATGATGTACTGGCGCAGCAGGAAGACAAAGAAGGCATCAGCGAAGTAGGCCGGCACGATCAGCGGCTTCAGCGTGTTGATCCAGCCGAGCAGGTTGAACTCCATGTAGAGCGGGATCATCTTCACGTCCCACGGGATCATCATGGTGGCAAGCAGCAGGATGAACAGCGGGTCGCGGCCGGGGAAGCGGAAGCGGGCAAAGCCATAGGCAACCAGCGACGAGGAAATCAGCTGGCCAATGGTCGACAGCACCACCACGATCAGCGAATTGGTGAGGTAGGTGCCGAAGGGCTGCTTGTTCCAGGCGGCGGCAAAGTTCTCCCAGTGCCATTCCGACGGCCAGAAGACCGGCGGGAACTGGTAGAGCTCGGCTGAACTTTTGATCGCCGTCATGAAGGTCCAGTAGAACGGCGCGATGAACAGCGCCGAGAGCAGGATGAGCGCGGAATAGAGCAGCGTCTTACGCATTGTGCTCTCCATCGTTCTGGCGGACTTCGCCTTCGTAATAGACCCAGGCGGCGGACCAGCGCATGACGCCAAGGCTGAGCAGGAGCACGATGATGAACATCACCCAGGAGCCGGCGGCGGCGTAACCCATGTCGAAATACTTGAAGGCGTTGTCGTAGATATACATGGCGAAGAAATACGTGGAGCCGAGCGGCCCGCCCTTGGTCAGAAGCAGAGCGATCGTCAGCTGCTGGAAGGCGGAGATGATCGAGGTGATGAAGGTGAAAAGCAGCATCGGGCCGAGCATCGGTAGCGTGATGAACAGCATCTGCGCCCAGCCGGGAACGCCCGAGACGGTTGCTGCCTCATAGAGTTCCTTCGGGATGGCTTTCAGGCCCGTCAGAAGGATCAGCATGGTGCCGCCGAGGCCCCAGAGGCTGGCGATGATGATCGCGACGATCGCCAGGTTCGGGTCGCCGAGCCAGTTCGGCCCCTCGATGCCGACGAAGGACAGCATGAAATTCAGCAGGCCATATTCCCGGCTGTAGATCCAGCTCCAGATCGTCACCAGCGCGACGCCGGAAATGACGCTCGGCAGGTAGAAGGCAGTGCGGAAGAAGCCGCTGGCAAAGGTGATGTGATGCAGCATCAGCGCCAGCAGGAACGACATGACGATGTTGAACGGCACGTAGATTGCCGCAAACTTCACCGTGATCCAGAGGCTCTCCCAGAACTGCGGGTCCTCGAAGAGCATCGAGCGGTAGTTCTCAAGGCCGACAAACGTGCGTTCGCCGACGACGGGCCAGTCGTAGAAGCTCATCGTCAGCGAGAAGACGAGCGGGCCGAGCGTAAAGAACAGGAACCCGAGGATCCACGGGGAGATGAACAAATAGGCCGCGATGTGGCGCGCGAAGGCCGAGCGCTTGCGCTTGGCCACGGCCGGCACTGCGGCTGTTGCATAGGTCATGTCCATCTCCCCGGGCTCCCTTTTCTTACTTGATCAGCCGCTTCGAGCGGGCAACCGCCTCGTCGAGATGCTGCTTGGCATTGCCCTGGTCGATCATCGTCGCCTCGATGGCGCGGGCGAGATTGTCCTGGACCTTGCCCCAGTTGGCGTTCTTCAGGAACGCATGGGTCTCGGTGTTGGAGGTCGCGAGGATGTCGAAGAAGGGCTTGTAGATCGGGTCCTTGGTCATGCCCTTTTCTTCCGCGACGCTGGTGCGAACCGGCAGGTCGTTGACGCGCATGGCGACCGCTTCCGGCGACGAGAAGAACTTGACGAATTCCCAGGCGAGGTCCGGATGGGCCGCATCCTTGGCGATCGAGATCGCCGAGACGCCGAGCGCCGAATGCGCGGTCTTGTCGCCGAACTTCGGCAGCGGCGCCACGCCATACTTGATGCCGGATGCATCGATGCCGGACTTCGACCACATGGCGCTCTGGAACATGGCGATCTTGCCGCCCTTGAAGAGCGTGCTGCCCGACGTGTCATCGCCGAGGTTCAGCGTGATCGCTTCCTGCTTCTTGGCCATGTCGCCGAACATGTCGAGCACCTGCGCAGCCGCATCGCTGTTCATGTAGCCGTCGATCTGCTTGCCGTCGTCGGAGATGTACTTGGTGCCGTTCGACCAGAGGAACTGCTCGAAGTCGTAAGGATCCGGCTTGGCGTCGACGGCAAAGCCATAGACCTTGTTCGGCTCGTCGCGGAACTTGGCGGCCTTGGCGCGCAGGTCGTCCCAGGTCCAGCCGTCCTTCGGCTCCTCGACACCGGCCTTGGCGAACATGTCCTTGTTGTAGAACACAACCTGCGTGGTGAAGCCCGACGGCATGCCGTAGGTCTTGCCCTCGACACGAACCGTGTTCATCAGGCCCTTCGGGAAATCGTCCGGCTTGATCTCGGCCGCGTCCTTGGCGATCAGATCGTCGATCGGCTTCAGCGACGTGTAGTACTGCGGGAAGTTCCACATATACATGACGTCAGGCGGGTTGCCGGCGCCGAAGGCGGCGATCAGCTTCTGATCGTAGCCGTCTGCATAGGGCTCGACCTGAACCTTCACGCCCGGGTGCTTTTCCTCGAACTTCTTGGCGATTTCCTGCTGGATCGCCAGGCTTTCATCCGTGTCCCAGGTCGCAAAACGCAGCACTTCTTCCGCGCGGGCCGTTGCGGTTCCGGCCATCGCCAGAACCATCAGCGAGCCGATGATCGACTTCCTGTTAAGCATGCTTCTCCTCCTCATACGGGTTACGCGACCCGCTTTGCCTTTTCCTGATTGATGAGCGCCTGCGTCTCGACATCGAGCCTGCGCGCGACCGCCTGCCCCTCGCCATCGAACAGATGGCAATGCTCGGCCGGCAGACGCAGGTGCACGCGCTCGCGGGCGGAAACCGGATGCGTGCCACGCACGACAGCGGTCATGTCGCCGCCGTTTTCAAGGCTGATATGGACGTGACTTTCGGTGCCGAGCCGTTCGACCAGGCGCACATCGCCGACGAGGTGACCTTCCTCGGCCGAAACCAGCTCGATCTTGTCCGGACGAATGCCGAGCGTCACCGACTTGGGCTTGGCGACCGGTGCGGCCGTGAGCATTTCGAGCGTGAGCGGATGAGCAAGACCTCCGCCGGCAAGCGTCACCGAAGTATCGACCTGCGATGTCACTTCGGTCGTCACGAAGTTCATGCGCGGCGAACCGATGAAGCCGGCGACGAACAGGTTGGCCGGCTGGTAGAAGAGTTCGAGCGGCGTGCCAAACTGGCTGACCTTGCCCTTGTCGAGCACGACGACACGATCGGAAAGCGTCATCGCTTCCACCTGGTCGTGGGTGACGTAGATCATCGTCACGCCGAGACGCTCATGCAGTGCCGCCAGTTCGACGCGCATGGTGACACGAAGCCCGGCATCGAGGTTCGACAGCGGCTCGTCGAGCAGAAAGAGTTTCGGTTCACGCACGATCGCGCGGCCGATCGCCACGCGCTGACGCTGGCCGCCGGAAAGCTGGCGCGGCTTGCGGGCGAGCAGTTCCTTGATGCGCAGGATGTCGGCGGCGCTCTCGACGCGGCGATCGATCTCGTCGCGCTTCATGCCGTTCAGCGCCAGACCGAAGGACAGGTTCTTGCGCACGTTCATGTGCGGATAGAGCGCGTAGTTCTGGAAGACCATGGCAATGTCGCGCTTGGCCGAGGCGACGTCGGTGATATCGCGGTCGCCGAGGTGGATCGAGCCACCATCGAGATCCTCGAGACCGGCGATCGAGCGCAGCAGCGTGCTCTTGCCGCAGCCGGACGGGCCGAGGAAGCAGACAAACTCGCCATCGGCGATATCGAGGTTGATACCCTTCAAGACTTCGAGCGAACCAAAGCCTTTGCGCAAATTGTCGATGCGGATCGCTGCCAACGGGCCCTCCCTGCCGGCGGAGCGCTGCTGTGGCCACGGGCCCGAATGCAGCACAAAGTTAAACGTTTATATGAACGATAAAAACGTTTAACTTCGTTGTAAAGCGGAAAATCGCATCGAACCGATTTTGCTGGTGAGAGCAGCGCACAATGACAAAAACGGCCGCCCGGAGGCGGCCGTTTTTGGTCTTTTGTCTCAGATGCTTAGACGCTGAAGTGTATCGTCCAGCGCATCGAGGAAACGGTCGCAGTCCTCGGCGCTGAAGGGCGCCGGCGGCTTCACCTTCAGCACGTTGTGGTGCGGCCCCTCACTGCTTAAGAGAATGTGGTGCTTGCGCTTCATTTCGGCGATGACGAAATCGAGTTCGCGCGCTGCCGGCTCTTGCGTCTCGCGGTTGCGCACCAGCTCGATGCCGTTGAACAGACCGTGGCCTCTGACGTCGCCGATGATCGCATGTTTGCCGGCAAGCACCCGCGCACCATCCATCAACCGGTCACCAGTGACGCGGCAATGATGCACCAGCCGCTCGTCTCGGATGACGTCGAGCACCGCCAGACCGATTTCGGCCGAGACCGGATTGCCGCCGAAGGTGTTGAAATACTCCATGCCGTTGGCAAAGGATGCAGCGATCGCTTCGGTCGTCACGACGGCCGCCATGGGATGGCCGTTGCCGATCGGCTTGCCCATGGTGACGATGTCAGGCACGACACCCTGCAACTCGTGCGCCCACATGTGGCTACCTACACGGCCGAAGCCGACCTGTACCTCGTCGGCAAGGCAAAGGCCTCCGGCGGCGCGAACGTGCGCATAGGCTTCGCGCAGATACCCCTCCGGAAGCGACAATTGCCCACCGGTCCCGAGAATGCCTTCGCTGAAGAACAGCGCCGGGCGGCGACCATCGGCAGCAAGAGCAGCGACCTGATTGCGCACGTCCTCGGCATATTTGCGGCCGGCATCCGCATCGCCGTAGCGATAGCGCCCGCGATAGAGGTTCGGCATTTCGGCGACCTTCACATGCGACGCCTGCCCCTCCCCGCCCTTGCCGGCGAACTTGTAGGGGCTGACGTCGATCAGGCTCGACAGGTGCCCGTGATAGGCGTGGTCCACGGTGATGATATCGCGGTTGCCGGTGTAGGCGCGCGCCAGCCGGATCGCGAGGTCGTTCGCCTCGCTGCCGGAATTGACGAAGAAGCAGACATTGAGCGGGTCCGGAAACTGCGCCGCGAGCCTGCGGGAATATTCGACCAGCGAATCGTGCAGGTAGCGCGAGTTGGTGTTCAGCCGCTGCATCTGCGTCTGCGCAGCCTTGACGACGCGCGGGTGACAATGACCGACGTGACAGACATTGTTGACCATGTCGAGCCAGCGCGTGCCTTTCTCGTCGATCAGATGCGCGCCCTCGCCGCCAACGATCTTCAAGGGGGTGGCGCTATAGGCTATGCTCAGCGAGCGGCCGATACGACGATGGCGCTCACGCACGAGAAAGGCCTTGTCGCGCGGGACGATCACCGAGACCGGGACCGAAAGGCCAAGGACCACGCTCGGGTCCGGGCTCACTTCGCGCCAGACCTGCCACTGGTCGCCGACACCGACGCCATGCATACGGCCGCCAAGGCCGAGATGGTCGGTCACGACCTGGAAATGCAGATGCGGCGCCCAGTTGCCGTTTTCCTCCGCAGCACCGAAGGCCGCGAAGACTTCGCCCTTGGCGATCGCCTGCCCCTCGGAGAGCTCGGCGACGCTTTGGCGCGAAAGATGACCGTAGAGCGTCCAGAAACGCAGACCGCCTTCGATCTCGTGCTCGACAAGCACCGTCGGACCGAAACCATAGGCGACGGCATCGTCGTGGATGAAAGCAACCTTGCCGGCAAAGGGCGCTGAGACCGGCTCACCTGCCGGTGCAAAGATATCGACACCCAGATGGACCGAGCGCCGTGCGCCTTCCACCGATGTCTCGTAAGCGTCACCCTGATAGATCCCGCGACCCTCGCCATAAGGGCCGATGCCGAAGGCGGCCTCTTCGCTGCCGATCTGGGCCATGATACGGGCTTCGGCTTCCGCCGCGTCGAGGTTTGCCCATTGCGCCACCTCCGGTCCGGAGGCGGAGAAATCGAACACCGTCACCTTCGGCTTGCTGATCGCGGGCCGAATGATCGGTGCGAAGTCGTGCGCATTTTTCTCGAGCCAGCGAACCACTGCCGCGGCCTGCGGGATAGGCGCAAGGCCGCAGGCATCACGGATGCGCGCGATGGCGATCACGCGATTTTCGCCTTGCAGGCGGTTCAACTCGCGCCAGACGTCCTCCTGACTGACGAGCAGGTAGGTATTCTCGGGATTGTCGCGGATCTGCTTTGCCGCCATGCACATGCTGACGGCGTAACGGGTCTTGACGAGATCAAAGACCAGCTCGATTTCCGTTTCGCTTAGCGGATTGACCTGATGGTAGGCTCCGGCAAGGGCAGCGATCGTGCCGACCGGATCAACGGCGCCAATCAGCGCGTAGGCCGATGCAACGGCAACCTCGATGACCCGCCAGGTCTCGACCATGTCGCCGAAATCGAGCAGGCCGCTGACCGTTCCGTCCTCGTCGAGCAGCACGTTATAGTCGTTGGCGTCGTTGTGAATGACCTGCATCGGGCAGGTCGCAAGGCGCGGCAAAACCGTTGTGGCGAAATGCTCCAGAATCGCATCGACTGCCGCGCGCTTGTCCGCGCCGTCGATCAATTCCACATGCTTGCGGTGCATGTCGGCGCGTCCGATGTCCCAGGCATAAAGCCGCTTGGCGCCGGCATGGACGAACCCTTCGAGGCTGCGGTCGAGCCCGGCCAGCAGGCGACCGAGGCTCTCGGCGCTGGCGACATTGCGCACCGCCGCCTTGGCCCAGATATCGCCCTGCAGCCAGGAAAGAAGCCGCGCCGTGCGCCGGCCGCGGAGCTCGATCCCGCTTGTGACGCCTCCGGAGCGAGTGCGAAGCGCGCGGGAAATCGACAGATCCGTCGATTTGGCGGCGAGGTGTTCAAGCACGGCCACCTGCATGTCGAGTTCATCCGCATCACCGGCCGCATGCAGCTTCAGCAGGAACTCGCCACCATCGGCGGCAGTGACGCGATAATTGAGATCGTGCTCGCCCGGCAGCGGCGAGAGGCTCGCATCGATGCCGTAGGTCTCCTTGAGCCAGGCACGGATCGTCGCCAGTTCCTGCTCGGTTCTCAAATCACACTCTGCCATTTTGTCTGCCTGTCCTGTCACCACGAAACCCGCCGCCCGTCATAGGCGCGGAAACTGCCGCTGTCGGCCAAACCTGTGCTGTCGATGATCGCCTTCAGCCCGGCCGCGCTCGCTTCCACCGAAACGACGGCCTCGCTGCCGCCCATGTCCGTCTGCACCCAGCCGGGATGCAGCGAGACGACGGAGATCCCGTCGGCCCTCAGATCCTGCGCGAGCTTGACCGTCGCCATGTTCAGTGCCGCCTTGGAACAGCGATAGGCATAGTCGCCGTCGTCATCGTCGAGCGTGCCTTCGGCGAGCGACCCGGCGCGGCTGCTGATATTGGCGACGACGCTATGTTCGCCGGCGCGCAGGTTCCAAAGGAGCGCCCGCGTCACCAGCAGCGGCGCCAGCGCATTGACCCGCATCACATCGAGAAAATCATCCGGCTCCAGCGTCGCAAGGCCCCCGATATCGCCGCGCACAGCCGCATTGTTGATCAAGAGATCGATCGCGACGCCCTGGAGCGATCGCCCCAGAGCGTCGATTGATGCTGCATCGGCAACGTCCAGCGCCAGCCGATCCGCCGTATCATCGGTCGCGAGCCGCTGGCAGGCGATCACACGCCAGCCGTCCTCGGTGTAGAGCCGCGCGAGTTCCGCGCCGAGCCCGCGGGAGGTGCCAGTGATCAGCACCGTGCGGGGTCTAGCGGTGCTTGATGTCATATTTCCGCTCGATCATGTTGACGAGGCTGGCCGCGGCCAGCGTCAGGAAGATGTAGAAGATCGCCGCCGAGTTATAGGGTGCAAACGGCAGAAAGCTTGCCGACTGGAACTCGCGCATGCGCTGGGTGATGTCGCGGATCGACAGGATCGACAGTAGCGACGTGTCCTTGAGGATCGCGATCAGTTCGTTGCCGAGCGGCGGAATGATGATGCGGAAAGCCTGCGGCAGCACGACGAGGCGCGCCGTCTGCCAGCGGTTGAGGCCGATACTGCGTGCCGCTTCGACCTGGCCGACGGGGATGGCGTTGATGCCCGAGCGGAAGATTTCGGCAAGATAGGCCGAATAAGCAAGCGCCATGGCGACGATGCCGCGCATGAGGTTCGGCGGATCGAGAACCCCTTGCGTCGCGTCCTTCAGCGCCCCGCTCAAGGGCAGGCCGACATAGAGCACGATCACCAGCATCGGAATGCCGCGGATCGTGTCGACGATGAACTCCGATCCGATCGCCAGCGGATGGCGCTGATGCAGGTAGCCGCCGAAAGTGAGTAGGCCAAGGATGATCGCAAGGACGGCGACGGTGACGCCGGCGGCACGATCGCGGTCGTTCAGTGCCTCGGTCTTCCAGAGGACGGGCATATCAGCCGGCGCGGAAGCAGCTGGCAGCAGCGCCCCCGAAACGCCCTCGCTCTTGGCTATCGAGGCGAGCGCGTCGGCCGGGCCGACAAAGGTGCGCACCGGCGTTTCCGTCTGCGGCGCGCCGTCATACTGGCCGAAGCGTACGGCGCTGATCAGGCCCGCCGGCGTGTTGGTGACGATGCCGACCTTGCCGTCCAGCGTACCGGCCAGCACGTAGGTATCGCGCGGCTGCATGAGGAACCAGCCGGCAGAAACGGCCAGCACCAGCGTGGCAATCGAGAAATAGAGGCTGGTCCTCACCGTCGAATGCAATTGTAGCAGCCCGACCCAGACGAGCCCCATGAGCGCTGCCAGGAGATAGGCGGCGATCGCCGCACGGATGGTGGTCGCCACACCGGCCGCAAAGGCGATGTGGGCGAAGAAGAAAACGAAGACGAGACCGGCGCCGTTGACCAGACCGATGATCCAGCGGGCGACGCGCCGTGCCTTTCCATCGGAAGGGGCATCGGCACGGCTGCTCAGGAAGTGGAGACCGAGGCCAGCCAGGGTAACGGCGAAGTAGGCAGGAAATAGCCACGCCTCGACGCCCTGCACCATCAGGTCCGCAGCTTCGGTCAGCTGCCGCGGGGTCATGCCCTTGACGATCAGCGTAGACTTGAACGGATCGACGCCATTGGCGACGACGGATGCGATGAAGGGATGGATATTGTGGCCGATGACGAGAACTGCGGCCGCAGCGAGATTGAGCAGCGCCGCCACATTTGCCAGGCGCGGACGCGGCGCTTTCGCGCGCGACAGCACGAGCACGGCGATACCCGAGGTGAACGCGATCGCCAGCGCCAGAAAGCCCGGCACGAAGGCTGACGAGCCGTTCTCGACACCGAGGATCGCCCTCAACGAGCGCTGATAGTCGCCGGAGGAAATGAACAGATAGATGATGAAGGGCAGCGCGGTCAGAATGATCAGATTGCTCGGACGCACGCTTCTCAGGAACGACATTCATTCCTCCGGGGGCATGAAACAGTGAGGCGCCGGCTCCGGAGCGCAGACACGCTCCGGAGCGAAGGCTGCGACGTTTTCGTCGCCCTTGCGGAAGACGAGGCCGAGCGGATCGGATTCCAGGTCCTTGATGGCAACGACGAGCTCGCCTGCAAACTCGCGCTCGTAGGCGGCCGCATTGGCGCCGTTAATGACGACGCCGTCGACGTCCTTGTTCTTGAGCGCGATGATGGCGGCGCTGAATGTATCGTAAGCGGCGACGTTTTCCTTGCCGACGACACTCTCGGCAACCTGGGCATCGGTCGTGTTCGCCTGGGCGGAGAGCTTTCTGCCGGCCTCCTTGAAGGCTGTAAGCGTGATGCCCTGATCGTCAGCCCGCATCAGCACGGCCTGGCTGTTGACGATGTAGGGATCGGAAAAATCCATCGCCTTCTTGCGCTCCTCGGTGATCGAGACGCCCGATGCGACGAGATCGAAGCTACCCTGGTCGAGGGCTGCGAAGATGCCATCCCAGCCGGTCGTGATGAACTCTGCCTGGCAGTTGATCTTGGCGCAGACGGCGTTGACCACATCAACGTCGAAGCCGACGACCTGTCCGGTGGCCGGATCGATGCTCTCCATCGGCGGCGAGGTGGTGTCGGATCCGACCTTCAGCAGCTTGCCGCCGAGATCGGCGGCATGGGACACGCTCGAAGCAAGGGCCGCAATGGCCAGGGCAATCATCAGTTTCTTCATGGTTCTCCTCCTTGGATGATTAACTTTGGATCAGGCGGCCGCCGAGATTGTCGGGCTGCCGTGCGATCAGCGTCGGCCTGAACACCTGCCGCAGCGCCACGGGGTCGTCCCCCTCCATCCGGCGCAACAGGAACTGCCCGAGCGTGCGGCCGAGCACCTCGATCGGCTGATAGAAGGTGGTAATCGGCGGCGTGAAATAGGCACTGACATTGATGTCGTCATAGGCGATGACGTCGACATCGACGCCGATCTGGCGCCCAAGACTGCCGAGCCCCGAGAGCACGCCGAGCGTGGTGGATTCGTTGATGCAGACAAAGGCGGTCGGAGCATTCTCAACCTGCAGGAAGTCAATGACTGCTTGCCGGCCGAAATGGGTCGAGAGATCGCCCTCGGCGATCAGTTCCATCGGCGCGTCGAGACCCGCCTCGCGAAACGCCCGAACGAAACCGTCGATCCTGTCGAGCGCATAGGACAGCCGCCGCTCCGGATTGACGAGCGCAATCCGACGGTGTCCGCCGGCGATCAGCCGCGCGGTTGCCGCATGCGCGGCCCATTCGTTGTCGATGTCGACATGGGCATAGTCGAGATCCTTGCGGCAGCGGCCCATAGAGACGAAAGGGAAATGCTCGGCAACAAGCAGATCGATGCGTGGATCTTCGGCGAGAATGCCGGAGAAGATCAGCCCGTCGGCAAGCCCCTGGTCGACGATGCGGCGCGCCGCTTCGGCGCCGTCGGCGGCGTCGCGGATGACATGCACCGACATGCGAAAGTCCGTGCCTTCGAGCGCCTGGCTGATGCCGCTCAAGGTCTGGGTGTATTCGACGCCGTCCCATTCATAATCGCGCGCGGCAGTCACCGGCATCAGCACGGCGGCTTGAAAACTCTTGCCGGTGCGCAGCGCCATGCCACGGGCGTTTGCCTGGTAGCCGACCTCCCGTGCCGCCTTGTAGATGATGTCTCTTGTCGCCGGTGCGACCACGGGGGACTCGCGCAACGCCTTCGAGATCGTGGCGATGGAATAGCCCGTCATCTCGGCCAAGGTCTTGATCGTCGGCGTCGGTGTGCGCCGCGCCCTGTGCATCTCTGTCGCCATGCACCCTCCCAGGCGTCAGCATCTCCTTGACCATAGAGGTAACAGCCAATAAAAACGTTTTCAAGAAAAATAAAAACGTTTTTATTTTAAAGGAGAGAACGTGAACGCGGGGTTGTTTCGCTCTCAATGCGCTTCAGGAGAACAGAAACCGCGGCCGTGTCGAGCAAAGTCAGGCGACGATCCTGGCTTCCATTTGAAGAGCCGTCCGTTTCAGAAGAACTTGCAGACCTTCGCAATCCGATATCTGTTGCCGCCTATCGCGCAACCGGATCTGACCGCCATGCTTCATCACATTTCCTTCGGCGTCGCCGACATCGAGCGCGCGGCCCGGTTCTACGATACCGCATTGGCTCCGCTTGGCTATGTGCGGGTCTGGGACGACATTCGGCCAGGCGAGCCCGACCAGGCCGTCGGCTATGGCGCTCCAGGAGGCGGAGACAAGCTGGCGATCAAGCTCCGTCCGGAGGGACAAAGGGCACCGGGGCCTGGCTTCCACCTTGCCCTTGCGGCACCGGACCGACTGGCCGTCGACAAATTCCATCAAGCCGCCCTGTCTTGCGGCGGCCGGGACAACGGCGCGCCCGGCCTGCGGCTCCACTACGGGCCCGCCTACTACGCCGCCTTCGTCATCGATCCGGATGGCCACGCGCTCGAAGCCGTCTTCAACGCGCCGGAAAGCTGCTGATCGCCCCGACACCTGACGGTTTTGTTCGACGCACGTGATGGCCGGAATGAAGATACGATCGATCAGCGCTTCAATCGGACCAATCCGATCTCTCTTCGCATCGAGTTCTCCGACCGGTCGACGGCCGCCCTCTTGAGGGTCCATATGGCATGGCGGAATGGGGGGCCGTTGAGGTCCACCAGTTGCTCGACCGGTTCCCCGCCACAGAACGAACGATCGAGGCGACAAGCAAGATCATCGATGCGAATGGTACCGTCGTCGGTCCCGCTCTCGTTGGCGGCAACGTTCCGATTCTCTGCGTCTGGAACTGCGGTGACGAGCTATACTCCGGCAGTTTTGATGCCATGACCGAGCAGGATTGGGGAGCCCGACCCAGAATTTCAGACGCTGCGTTCGCGGTGAAGTAGGTCACGCTCGCACCATATGTTGCGCCGTCACTGCCGTCTCTGCAGCTTCCAAGCAAACAAAAGGCCGCGAAGCGCGGGCTTCGCGGCCGGTTTTTGATCAAGCCTGAGGTTCGCCCAAGGGCGGCTTGCCTCAATCCATGTCGTCGTTGTCGGGCGCGCTCACGTGATCGCGGTTGCCGTAGATGATCTCGCGCTTGCCGACATGGTTTGCCGGGCCGACGAGGCCTTCCTTCTCCATGCGCTCGACCAGCGAGGCGGCACGGTTGTAACCGACGCCGAGGCGCCGCTGGATGTAGGACGTCGAGCACTTCTTGTCGCGCAAGACCACTTTGACCGCCTGGTCGTAGAGCTCGTTGCCGTCTTCGGAGGCAAGCGCGCTCTTGTCGAAGACCGGCGTCTCTTCCTCGGGCTCCTCTTCCTCCTCGTCGGCCGTGACGGTCTCGAGGTATTCCGGACGCCCCTGGGTCTTCAGATGCGCGACCACGTGTTCGACCTCGAGGTCGGAAACGAAGGGACCGTGGACACGGGCGATGCGTCCACCGCCTTGCATGTGCAGCATGTCGCCCTGGCCGAGCAGCTGTTCGGCGCCCTGTTCGCCAAGGATCGTGCGGCTGTCGATCTTCGAGGTCACCTGGAACGAGATGCGGGTCGGGAAGTTCGCCTTGATCGTGCCGGTAATGACGTCGACCGAAGGACGCTGCGTCGCCATGATCAGGTGGATACCGGCCGCACGCGCCATCTGCGCCAGGCGCTGGATCGCGCCTTCGATCTCCTTGCCGGCGACCATCATCAGGTCGGCCATCTCGTCGACGATGACGACGATGTAGGGCATCGGCGCCAGATCCATTTCCTGCTGTTCGAACAACGGCTCGCCGGTGCCCTTCTCAAAGCCGGTCTGGACCGTGCACATGACCGGCTCGCCCTTTTCGCGGGCGGCGGCGGCGCGCTGGTTGTAGCCGTCGATGTTGCGGACACCGAGCCGCGACATCTTGCGATAACGATCCTCCATCTCGCGCACAGCCCATTTCAGCGCCATCACGGCCTTCTTCGGGTCGGTAACGACAGGGGTGAGCAGATGCGGGATGCCGTCATAGACGGAGAGTTCGAGCATCTTCGGATCGACCATGATCAGGCGGCACTGGTCCGGGCTCAGCCGATAGAGTAGCGACAGGATCATGGTGTTGATCGCCACCGACTTGCCCGAGCCGGTGGTGCCGGCGACGAGCAGGTGCGGCATCTTCGCAAGCTCGGCAATGACAGGCTCGCCGCCGATCGTCTTGCCAAGGCAAAGCGCCAGCTTGTAGCCGGTCTTGCGGAAATCGACGGATTCGATCAGCTCGCGGAAATAGACCGTCTCGCGGGTCGCATTCGGCAGTTCGATACCGATGACGTTGCGGCCGGGAACGACCGCGACACGGGCCGAAAGCGCCGACATGGAGCGGGCGATATCGTCGGCAAGGTTGATGACGCGTGACGACTTCACGCCCGGCGCCGGCTCGAACTCATAGAGCGTGACGACCGGACCGGGACGCACATGGATGATCTCACCCTTGACGCCGAAATCTTCGAGCACGCTTTCAAGCAGGCCGGCATTCTGTTCCAGCTGCTCCTGCGTCATGAAGAAGCCCTGGCCGACGGGCGCTTCCTGGAGAAGTTCCTCGGACGGGAACTCGTAGCCGTCGGCGCTCGGCGCGCGGTCGGTCGAACCGATGGCCGGCATATTGCTGGGCGCGCGGGTGACCTGCGCCGGCATGGTGATCGCCGCCTTCGTGGCAACCGGCGCCGGCTGATCGATCTCGACCGGTTCGGCGTTGATGATTTCCGCAGCGGCTGCGGACACAGGCTCCACGGCAACAGGTGCCGGCGCAACCTCGGCAACGGCCTCAGCGGTGACAGCAAGCGGTTGCTGTGCTGGCATATCCTCTGGCTTTGCGCCGCGGACGTCGACGACGCGGAACAGCGAGGTGATCGCCGTCGGCGGCATACGGCGGATTTCAACCGGGCGCACGGGCGCCGGCGGCGTGACCAAGGCGGGCGCAACGGCGGCGGGAGCGACGACGGGTGTCATCGGTGTCGGGGCGGTCGTCTCGACAAACGGCTTCGGATGCGCGGCTTCCGCGCCGGCAACCTCGGCATCATCGGCAGGGCCGAATTCGAAGAAGGCGAAATCCGACAGGAAGGCAGAATGCGCAGCGCTCTGATCGACGGGAGCGTCGGCTGTGGCCCGAGCGGGCGCGGGCTGCACCTTCGCGACCGGCACCGAAACGGCGAGCGGCGGCGTCAGAACCGGCGCAAGTACTGCACCGTCATCGGTCGGAGCTTCGACACGCTCGAGCATCGCCGGTTCGATCGTGTTTTGCGCCGCGGTCCAGGTCGGCAGCTGGTTCGTCAGCATCCGCAACAGTTCGGACGGACTATAGGATGGCAGCGTGACTTCGGGCTGCGGCGCATCTTCGGCGGCAGTCGCGGGCACTTCCATTTGCGTCGGCTCGACCGGAGCCGCCATGGCGGGCTCGACGGCTTCCACGGAAACCGGCGCAGGCTCGACCGTCACCTCGACGGTTACCGCTTCGACTTCGGTTGCCGAGGCTTCTTCGCTCGCCGCTTCGCTTTCCTCGACCTGCGGTGCGCGCCGCTTCATGAATTCGCGCTCCGGCGTACGGGTGAAACGCACGTTCGGCGCCAGGAAGAAATGGCTCTCCCACGTCGAATCGCCGTAGTGGCCGGCGATCTCGGAAAGAGTCGGCAGGGGTTCGCTCGTCATCGTCGTCACCTGTGCCGGCGCATAGGCCGATCCCTGCCCGTAAAGACGGACAGCACGGTTTACGGTTTCGGTTTGCTGGTTGGCTGGCCTGCGGGGGGCGGCCGGCGCCTCATACAACTGATAGGGGTCGGCGGAGTCCGCCTCATGGGTGGGCATACCGCTCAACGCATCGTCATGCGGACCATCGAAATAATCCGCCTGGTTTGCATCATGCAAAGCAGCCTGTGAGAAGTTTGTCCTGGGAATACGCATGGGTCCTGGAAGAGCTAGAGACATCGCCGCGGGGCCTCCTAAGCGATAGGAAATGAAGGTTAACAACTCCCTTCCAACGCCCCGTTTCGGACCGTCACCCGCCATCGATTGTTGCCGCGCTGTGGGCCAGAAGCCACGCCAAGGCCCGGCCCGCCAAGGCGGGCGCGACGGACAGTCGCCAACGCCGCGCGGTCGAAAATATTTCTTTGGGAACGGCGCCGTCACCGTCTTCGACCGGCCACCTGTGGTGGCAGACTACCAGCCTCGCTGTGAAAACGAATCGGGCCGGCGTGAGAGCATCACGCCGGCCCGACTAGACCCGGAAATAACGGCAGCCGGTCAGCCTTCGCGGCCGGACGCAAACATCGCATGATGCCTGGCAAGCAACTCGGCCACTTCGTCGATGAAGGCCGGATCGACGTCGGCGGCAAACTCGATGCGGACATTCTTGCCGTCGCGCTTGAGCTTGGCAAAGGCCCGCCCGCCGGCATCGACCAGCGTTTCCGGTTTTACCGTTTCCGGCTTCGGCTTGCGCGACAGCCGGGTGAAGAGGATCTGGAAACGGTGATCGCTTTCCGCTTCGAGGAAGCGGCGGGAGCGGCACTCCTCCTGCGCGACCTGAACGGCGGCCTCGTCTTCAAGCAGTGCCCCGAACGCCATCCAGCGCTCGCGGCCGACCTTGGGCGCCGGGCCGATGGCGCGGGCGATGACCGGCGGCACGCCTTCGGCCACCTGGATCAGACGCGACAACTCGCTCTTCTGCACGGCAAGCGCCTCGCCGATCACCTTGCGATCGAAACCGCGGTCGGCAAGTGCCGAGGCAAACATCGCCCGCTCGATGAAGGAGAGATTGCGCCGCTCGGCGTTCTCCTTGCCCTGCGCGAGCACCAGCTCGTCGTCTGTCAGCGGCCGGACGATCGCCTTGACCTTGATGCCGAGGCTGCGGACCGCGTTGAGGCGCCGGTGGCCATAGGCCGTCTGGTAGCGGCCCTGCTTCTCCGGATGCGGGCGCACAAGGATCGGCGACTGCTGTCCGCTGTCGCGAATGCTGTCGGCAAGGGCCAGGAAGTCCGGATCATCGGTTTCGCCGTCGGTCAGACGGTCCTCGACGAAGGAAGCATCGATCAGGTCCGGATCGAGTTCGACCACGCGCTCGCCCTGGTGCAAGGCTTCGCGCAGTGCACGCGCCTCTTCCGCCTCACGGGTGATGCTGCCGAGCGAAAGACCCATGGCCTTGATCGCGCCGGAGGCCGCGCGGGGAACTTCGGCAAGCGGTGCCTTGGTCGTCGCGGGGTTGCCGGGCTGGGCGTTCGTTGCTGCAGCAGATTGCGTGTCGTCAGCCGGTCCTGCCGGCGGAACGTTGCCGGAGAACAGGGCGCGCAGTTCGTTCTTGCGGTTACCAGCCATACCGATCAGCGCCCCCATGCCGCATGAATGAGTGCTTCGATCTCGCCGTTGACGGCGTTCAGCGATTCGACCGCGCGGTCGTAGGTGGCGCGCGTGAAATTCTCGCGCCCGACCTCGTACAGCGTCTGCTTCGTCAGGCCGGCATCAGAGACCGCCGTCGACTTCACCATGGCCGAGGTCAGTACGCGCTCACCGAAAAGCGAGCGCATGAAGCCGACGATCTGTGCCTGCGGTCCGTCGTTCGGCTCGAAGCGGGTGACGAGATAGCGCAGGAAGTCGAAGTTCAGTTCACCGCCGGCTTCGCGCACGACACTGAGAAGGTCCGACGTCATATAGAGGAACTGGTTCATCGACGCGACGTCGAGCATCTGCGGATGCACGGTGACGATGACGGAGGTCGACGCGCAAAGGGCCGAGAGCGTCAGATAACCGAGCTGCGGCGGGCAATCGATGATGACGACATCGTAGTCGTCGGCGACGCTGGCGAGCGCCGTCTGCACGCGGGCAAAGAACAGCGGGCCGGCATCGCTGCCGTTGTGGCGGGCGCTGAGTGCCTGCGGCGTCGTGTGTTCGAATTCCTGAAGCTCGAGATTGCCGGGAACGAGATCGAGACCGTCGAAGTAGGTCTTGCGGATGATGTCCTTGAGCGGGCGGGCTTCGGCATCGTAGCGGATCGCGCCATAGAGCGTGTCGTTGCCGGTGAGATCGAGCTCCGGCTGGTAGCCGAAGAGGGCCGAAAGCGACGCCTGCGGGTCGAGGTCGACGGCAAGCACCCGGTGACCGGTCATGGCCAGATATTGCGCTATGTGGACCGACGAGGTCGTCTTGCCGGAGCCACCCTTGAAGTTGGTGACCGAGATCACCTGCAGATGCTCGCCGGCTTCAGCGTCGCGCCATTTCAGATAGCTGCGCGCCTTGGCGGCGTTGCCCTTGGCAAGCGCCTGTTCGGCCAAGTGCCGGCGGAGCGCGTTGATATCGGACAGCGAATAGGAGCGGCGACCGCCGAGGCCCGTGTCCGGCTGCGGACCTTCTCCGGCAAGCGAAAGCTGGCGCAGATAGCCGTCCGAAACGCCGATCAGCTTGGCCGCCTCGCCGGAGGTGAAGCTTCGAAGCGTCTTCATCGCCGTCGGCGGGAAAAGCCGTTCGCGCATCGCCTTCAACTGTTCGGAAAGAGCGCGCGCATCCGCCGCGATCGCTTCGTCGGCCGGACGGCGGGCCTGGGAGTGATCCGCGCCCTGCCTTGCCTGGGTTGCCGTCATATTCATTCCGCCCTACTCCTTGCATGCACCTGACGGTCCGACGCGACCGAAGGGCATTAACAGAGATTATATTCAAATACGGCCAATCAGCACTTATTCGAAAAACTCCGTAACAGAGATGCCCGAGCTTATGATTCGCGTCAAGAGTCGGGCCGCGATCGGAGGCGGATGCGAGCGATGTGCCGAAGGTGCCAATCTCGCAAAAGAAAACGCCCGCGACTGCGGCGCGGGCGTTCGATAAAGCCGTCAAATTAGCAATCAGAGCTTGGGACCGATGTGGGCCGGGATCGGGCACTGATAGGGTTTATCCTCCGTTTTTTCGCGCCACTCCGCCTTTGCACGTGCCAGCAGGTCGGCATCGAGGATCAGGTCGAGACCCGTGGCCGCCAATGACTTCGCGGCGTGGGCGAATGCCTTGTGTGCGGCCGGGCTCTTGCCCTGCGCGACGACCTGCCAGGTGTGCGGCGCAGTGCCGATCGCCCAGGCGGGCGCCCAGCACTGTGCGGTCGGGGTATTCCAGCTGACATCGCCGACATCGGTCGAGCCGGCGCGAAAATGCGACTGCCCCTCGAAGTCGCGCAACCCGAGGTGCAGGCCTGTCGAGCCGTCGAGACGGCTGTTGGCAAAGACGTCGCCCTTGATCTGGTAGAGGCGGATGCTGCTCGAGATCGCCTCCTGGGTCAGCGTCTTCTGGATTTCCTTGGCAAACGCGATATCCGCCTCGTCGAAGGGAACCGGGCCCAGCGCCACCATGTTCTCGTGGATCGCCGTTTCCAGGGCAATGTTGGGCAGGAGGTTCGTCGCCGCCCGGTCGAAGACGATCTCAACCTCGGTCTCGGTCATCATCGCCGCCCCCTTGGCGATCTTGTCGATGCGGGCGGCAAGCGCCAAGGCCTCCGGCATCTGCGGCGCGCGTACGAGATAGAGCGCCTCGGCGCGGGCCTGAACGACGTTTGCAGCCTTGCCGCCGGCATCGGTGATCGCATAGTGCACGCGGCAATCCTGCGGCATGTGCTCCCTTAGGAAGTTGACGCCGACATTCATCAGTTCCAGGGCATCGAGCGCGCTGCGGCCGAGATGGGCGCCATTCGATGCGTGCGCGGCCACGCCCTTGAAGCGGTAGTAGATTTCGAGGACGGCGAGATTGTTGGTCGAGCGAACGCCATTGAAGGGCGCCGGATGCCAGGTCAACGCCGTGTCGACATCGGCAAAGACGCCGGCGCGCGCCATGAAGGTCTTGCCGGAACCACCCTCTTCGCCGGGGCAACCGTAATAGCGYATCGTGCCCGGCAGCCTGTTCTGCTTGAGGTAGCGGGCAAGCGCGACGGCAGCGAGCAGCGAGCCGGTGCCAAGCAGATTGTGGCCGCAACCATGACCCGTGCCACCCTCGACCGCCGCCTGCGCCTCGGCAACGCCCGCCACCTGGCTAAGCCCGGCCAGCGCATCGAACTCGCCGAGGAAGGCGATCACCGGGCCGCCCTCACCGATCTCGCCGACGAAGGCGGTGGCGATTTCGGCGAGCCCGCGCGTCAGGCGAAACCCGTACTTCTCCAGCATGGCGGTCTGGACCGCTGCGGACTGTTCCTCGTGGAAGCTCAGCTCCGCATGGTCCCATATGGCATCGCTCATGGCGGCGAATTCGGGCTTCAGCGCCTCGACGGTTTCGACAAGGGCAGTCAGGGCGGATGATTTTGGCATGAATCTTCCTTTTGCAACGGCGCGGGGCGCGGTCGCATCAGTTTTGCTATCGGTGGATCGAAGATGGCGACCGAGCGGCCGCCATCTCATTGGTCGGATCGGACCGAGGCCGGATCAGTCGTCGAGGGTCACTTCCCAAAGGCGGGTGTTGGACTGCCACACGGGCTCACCATGCAGCTTCTTGGTGGCGCCCCAGATATCGACCATGTCGTACATGAAGATCCCCGGGACTTCCTCGAGCATCAGCTTGTGGAATTCGTCGAAGATCGCCTGACGCTTGGCCTGGTCGGCCTCGACGTAAGCCGCCTTCATCAGTTCGATCGCCTTCGGATTGTCCCACATCAGCGATGCGTTCTTGTCCTTGTTTCCGACGTAGAAGCTGTACATCAGTGCCGGGTCGAGGCGCGGGGCGACCGACTGCGAAATCACCTGATAGTTGCCGGAACGACGGCGATCGACCTGGGTCGCGTAGTCGAGCACTTCGATCTGCACGTTGAGGCCGACCTGCTGCATCATCGCCTGGGCGACGACGGCAGCTGGGAAGCTCGGCACGTTGCCGCGCTTGTTGGCGATGATGGTGATCTGCTCGCCCTTGTAGCCGGCGTCGGCGAGGTTCTTCTTCGCCTTTTCAAGATCCATCGGGATCTTGGTTTTCTGGACGTCCGAATAGAAGATCGAGTCCGCGGAGACCATCGACGCGTTGGCTTCGCCAGTGCCGTTGGAGACGGCGGCAACGAGCTGGTCGAGATCGAGCGCCTCGGCCATGGCACGGCGCACCGCCACATTGCTCAGCACCTTGTCGCGGGTCTGGAAGTAGAGCAGGTTCTTGCCGTTGTTGCGCTTGACGATGAGCTGCATCGTGTCGCTGTCCTTGAACTCGGCAATCAGATCAGCCGAGACTTCAGCGGTATCCAGCGCGCCGGAGAGCAGGCCCGTCTTTACCGTCGAAGCGTCCGGGATCACCATGAACTTGATACCATCCACCAGCGGCCGCTTCGAGCCGACCATGCCGTCCGGCTTGCCGTCATTGGCGGGCGAGACGTAGTCGGCGTACTTTTCGAGCCGCACATACTCGCCCTTCTTCCACTCGGCCCACTTGAACGGTCCGGTTCCGATGGGCGCAGCAAAGGCGCCGTCGGCGCCGACGGAATCCTTCGAGACGATGCCGGTGTAACCGCATTCCGGCCGCGCCATCAGGCCGAGGAAGACGGCGGACGGCTTCTCGATGCTCATGGTGACGGTGGACGCATCGGCTGCGGCGACGTTGGTCACCTTGATCGACTTGCTGCCGTCGAAGTCGCCGGCACAGGTCCACTTGGTCTCCGGCTTCATGTAGCGGTTCCAGTTCCAGACCACGTCTTCCGCGGTCAGCGGCTTGCCGTTGTGAAACTTGACGTCGTCGCGCAGCTTGAACGTATAGGTCAGGCCATCGGCGGAAACCTCGAAGCCCTTTGCGAGCAGCGGCTTCACTTCGCCGTTTTCGGCGTAGCCGACGAGACCTTCAACGATGTGGAAGATCACCGAGTCAGTGTTGCCGTCGCGGTTGACGCCGGGCTCGTTGCTGCGGATGTCCGAGCTCTGGGCGACCGTCAGGTCGCGTGCGTGGCCGAGCGCGATCGCGCTCATCAGCATGGTTCCGGCCAAAAGTATGGTCTTCATGGTTCCTCTCTCTTTTCTGATTGTTGGTGTGGTTCAAAAAGCGCGCCAGCAGGCCTGTGACAGCTTGCCGATCGTTTCGAGCGCGATGGTGTAGCCGGGCGTGCCGTCGGACATCAGCGCAGGCACGCCGTCTGTAAAGGCGGCGATGGCATAGAGCGGCTTGCCGTCGCGATAGACGACGCCGGCATCCATGCGGCCGCGTTTGCCGCGACCACCCTTGCAGGCGGCGACCGTATCGAAGGGCAGTCGCGAACGGATGCCGTAGCGCAGCACCTGGTTCTTCAGCGTCTGCACGGCAAAGGCGGCGAGTTCGACCGTAATGCCAAGCCTGGCGGCAGCCGTGGCATCATGCTCAGCGGCGAGGATCAGTTCCAGGAGCATCACCTGGTCGGCGGCCGTCGTCGTGGTGACGTCGGCCAGCGAATGGTCGGGCTTCAACGCCAACGGCGGAATGAGGAAACGGTGGTGCGTGCCCACCATGCCGAGCGCCTTGCAGTAGCCGTCGACCTCTTCGAGCGTCAGGCGCTCGAACACCATTTTGGTACAGACATTGTCGCTCAGCACCATCATGCCGACGATGGCATCGCGCAGCGAAATGACGATGCCGGGCGTCAGGTAGCGGAACATGCCGCTCGCCACTTCCTTGCTGAGACGTGCTTCGTAAGTGATCGGCTCATCGAGGCTAAGCCGCCCTTCGGCCACCGCCTTCAGCGCTGCCATCATGATCGAGGTCTTGCGGGTGCTGGCCGATGGCGTCTCCTCATGCTCGCCGCGACCGATGGTTTCGCCGGTCTGAAGGTTGCGCACCAGGAAACGGGTGACGAAGGGTTCGGCAGCGGCGATGGCGTTGAGCTCGGCCGCAAGCGCGCCAGACTTGAGTTCGTTGCTCATCTCAGGCCTCCAGACGCCATTTGAGGGTGACACCGCCGGTCTCGTTGAGATCGAGCGCCGGGATCGCAGACAGAAGCTTGCGGGTATAGGGCTCCTTGGGCGCGTCGAAGATCCGGTCGCGGTCGCCCTCCTCGATGATGCGCCCGTCCTGCATGACGATGACCCGGTCGGCCACCTGCTCGACGACGCCGAGGTCGTGGCTGATGAACAGGCACGAGAAGCCGTAGCGCTTCTGCAGGTTCGAGAAGAGTTCCAGCACCTGGGCCCGGACCGTAACATCGAGCGCGGAAACCGGCTCGTCGGCGATCAGGAATTTTGGCCGCCGCGCAATCGCACGGGCGATCGCCACACGCTGGCGCTGGCCCCCCGAGAGCTCATGGGGATAACGATTGGCGAAATCGGCGCTGAGTCCGACTTCCTCAAGCGTTTCGAGTGCACGGCGACGCTTGGCCGGCGTGTCGAGATCCGGCACCAGCCGCAGCGCCTCTTCGACCAGCGCCTGAATGGTCATGCGTGGATCGAGCGAGGAATAGGGATCCTGGAAGACCATCTGGCAGTTGAGCCGATAGTCGCGCCAATCGGCGCTGCGCTCGCGTCCCTGGAACAGGATCTCGCCTTCCGTCTGCTGGACGAGGCCGGCGATCGTGCGGCCGAGCGTCGTCTTGCCGGAGCCGGAGCCGCCGACAAGCGCCACGACCTCACCGACATGGATATCGACGCTGACGCCGTGCAGCGCACGCTTCGGCTCGTGCTTGCGAAACAGCCCCTTGCGGCCGGGATATTCGACCACGATGTTGCGCGCCGAAACCATCGGCGTGCGGGTCATGTCGAGCTCACGCGCCGCGCCGCGGTACGGCAGCGACGAAAGCAGCTTGCGGGTATAGGGATGCTGTGGTGCCTGCAGGATCTCTTCCGTCAGCCCCTGCTCGACGACGACGCCCTTTTCCATCACCACGAAGCGGTGTGTGTAGCGGGCGACCATCGGCAGGTCATGGCTGATCAAAAGCACCGCCGTGCCCTCGGCCTGGGTCAATTCGACCATAAGCTCCATGACGTCGCGCTGGACGACCGCATCGAGCGCGGTGGTCGGCTCGTCGGCGATCAGCAAAGCCGGCTTCAAGAGCATGACCGAGGCCAGCATGATGCGCTGGCGCATACCGCCGGAGAACTCGTGCGGATAGGCGGTCAACGCCCGCTCCGGCTCGCGGATGCCGACGCGACCAAGCATCGAGAGGATCGCGGTGCGGCGTTCCTCGACCGACATCTTGGTGTGCAGGATCAACCCTTCTTCGAGCTGCCGGCCGATGGTCATCGAGGGATTGAGCGAGGTCATCGGCTCCTGGAAGACGACGCCGACCTCGCCGCCGCGAAGCTCGCGGAGATCCCGGTCCTTCATGCCGAGCACGTCGTTGCCCCGATAGAGGACCTTTCCGCCGACATGGCGCACCGCCGGCGGGATGAGGCCGATGATCGCCCGTGTCGCGAGCGTCTTGCCGGAGCCGCTTTCCCCGACGATGCCGACGATCTCGCCGGGAGCGACGTCGAAGCTGACGCTCTTGACCACATGGTTGCCGGTATGGGTGACGGCCAGCGAGAGGCCTTCAACGCTTAAGAGGGTCTTGCCGGTCATTTCAGGCCTCGCATGCGGGGGTCGAGCTTGTCGCGCAGAGCATCACCGAGGAGGTTGATGCCGAGCAGGGTGAGAGCGATGCAGAGACCAGGGAAGAAGCCAAGCCAGACGGCCTGTTCGATGAACGGGCGGCCGGCAGCGAGCATGTTGCCCCAGGTGGGCGCCGGTGGCGGCACCCCGAGCCCGAGGAAGGAAAGCGCACTTTCCGAGAGGATCGCCCAGCCGAACATCGAGGTCGCAAGCACCGTGATCGGCGCCACGCAGTTCGGCAGGATGTGGCGCAGCATCGTATAGATCTCACCATTGCCCATGACCCGCGACGCCTCGATGAACTCGCGCTCCCGCAGCGACAACACGGCGCCGCGCACCACGCGCGCCATCGACGGCGTGTAGGCGATGCCGAGCGCGAAGATGATGCCATACTGGTTGGCGCCGAAGACGGCGAGCAGACCGAGCGCAAGCAGGATGCCGGGGAACGCCAAAAGGGCGTTGTTGATCGCCATGATCACGCCATCGACCCAGCCACGCGCATAGCCGCTGACGATGCCGATGAACGTACCGAAGACGACCGCAAAGGTGACGGTCAGGAAGCCGATCCAGACGCTGGCGCGCGCGCCGACCATGAGCCGGCTCGCGACATCGCGGCCGAACTCGTCGGTTCCGAGCCAGTGCGCCGCACCGGGTGCTGCAAGGCGCGACGTGAAGCCGAGGGCCATCGGATCATAGGGCGTCCAGAACAGGCCGACAGCTGCGACGAAGACGAGCAAGCCGATCAGGCCGCCACCGATGACGCCGTTGAAAGTGAACTTTCTCATTCTGCCACCACCCGCGGATCGAAGAGAGGATAGAGAAGGTCGACCACGAGGTTGACGACGACATAGGAGAAGGCGACGAGCAGCAGGCAGCCCTGGATGACCGGATAGTCGCGCTGGAAAATGCCGTCGACCATCAGTCGGCCAAGCCCGGGGATGGTGAAAACCGTCTCGATGACGGCGATGCCACCGAGCAGATTGCCGAGGATCAGGCCGATCATCGTCCAGGTCGGGCCGAAGGCATTCTTGAAGGCGTGGCGCCAGAGAACAGCACTCTCCGAGAGACCTTTGGCACGGGCATGGGTGATGTAGTCGAGCCGCAGCACTTCGAGCGTTGAGGCACGCGCCATGCGGATGATCACGCCCATCTCGTGGATGACGAGCGTCATCACCGGCAGCACCAGATAGAGAAGGCCGGCCTTCCAGTTCTCCGAGATCGGCACGTAGCCGAGCACGGGCAGCCAGCCAAGCTTCAGGCCGAAGGCGAGCAACAGGAGGAGACCGAGCCAGAAGGTCGGGATCGACAAAAGCACGGTGGCCGTACCGACAAGCGCGAGATCCGTCAGGCTATTTTGCCGCCAGGCGGCAATGACGCCGGCCGGCACCGCGATGAGGCTCGCCAGGAACACGGCGATGACGACGATCTCGGCGCTGACGAAGAAACGGCTGACGACCAGATGCAGCACCGGCTCGCCGGTGACGATCGAGGTGCCGAAATCCCCGGAGAGGATGTTGCCGGCCCAGATGACGAATTGCTCCGGGATGCTGCGGTCGAGACCGAGCTCCGTGCGCAATGCGGCAATCTGCTGCGGTTCGGCCATATCGCCGAGCATCAGTGCTGCCGGATCACCGGGAATGAGGCGGATAAGCGTGAAGACGGCAACCGAGACGATAATGATCGTCGGTATCGCCATCACGAGGCGATTGAGAATGAACTTGATCATGGGTTCCCCGTACTGAGGCTGGCCACACGCGTTACCGCGATTCTCCAGCCCGCCGGCTTTTGTTATCGAAACTATGACCGAATGAAAAAAATGGCGCAATATTATGAGTAAACGTCATACGTCTATGACAACGACATGACACGCCGGACGAGCATCAAAGGGGCATTCGATGCGCAGTATAAAATAACTAAAGCAAAGGGTTACACGCCTCAGGCGCGCCGATCCGCCCAGCCGCTCACAGCTCGTGAACGGCAGCGACCTGGCGCTTCAGGCGGTCGATCATCGCCTGGGCGGCAAGCGACAAGGGAATGCCGGCCGCAGTCGCAACACCAAAATCCTGGGTCAGGTGCGGCGAGAATGGCCGAATCTCGATCGGCAGATGGCGGTGCAGATTGGCAAAGAAGCTGCTGATAATGGCGACCCCAAGACCATAGGCAGCGTAGGCGCAGGCGGAACTGTTGCTGTGGGTCTCGATCTTGACCTTCTGCGGCACGCCGGCCTTGCGGAAGATCTCGTCGAGCATGACGCGCGTCGGCCGGCGGCGGCCGATCAGGATCAGAGGGACGCCACGCAGTTCCTTGGGCGTGACCGTGTCGAGCGCTGCGAGCGCATGCCCCTTCTCCATCACACAAACGCTGACGCCCGTGGCGACCGCCTGCATTTCGATGCCGGCGCTCAATTGCCCCTCATAGCGCAGGAAACCGAAGTCGATGACGCGTTGCTCGACGAGGCGGGCGATCGCGACCGTCGTGTCGAAGAATGTCTCGATGCGCACGCCCGGAAAATCCTTGGCATAGTCGGCCAGCATCGCCGGCGCGAAGGTTTCGGACATGCTGTTCGGCAGGCCGATGCGCACGACCTCAGGGCCCACGGCGCCACTGCGCAGGTCCTGCGCCAGGTTGGTGAAACGGTCGATCCCGAGCAGAATGTGCTCGGCATCCTCGGCGAGTTTCATCGCCTCAGGCGTCGGGATCAACCGGCCCTTGTCGCGCGCGAAAAGCGTCAGCGAGAGGTCTTCCTCAAGCTGTTGCAGCAGCCGGCTGACACCGGACTGGCTGAGCCCCATGGTCTTGGCGGCGGCAATCGTCGACCCGGTCGCCAGAAGCGTGCGCAGCACTTCCAATTGTCGAAAATTCACGCCGCCCCCGGTTCGTTCGAACATCCGCTAGCTCCCGTATTTACGGGAAGCCGATCCAGCACGGAAGAGGTGTGAAAACAAGCGCGGCGAAATCGATCGCAGAACGGTTCGCTATGGGTGAGGAGCGCGCGAACGCGCTCCCCGTGGATCAGTGATCAGGCGTTGACGCGCACCGGATGGTTGAAACGCTCGGCGAAAACCTCGATCGAGCCGCGACCGAAGTCGCGCAACTGGCGCCTGGTCAAGACAGCCATGACCCGTGCCGCAGTCGACACGGTCATTTCATCGAGCGGACCGTCACCGCTCCAGGGCTTGTTCAGCCGATCCGTGACGATGCCGATAAGGTTTGCCGGCATGATGTCGGTGCAAGGTTTCATCCATTCGAAGACATCGCTGATCGGAAGCAGCTTGCCTTCGAACGCAACGAGCGGCTCGGGCATGCTTGCGCCCCAGTCGTCATAGGCCTCCAGAGCATCGCGAAACAGGTTCTGCAGCGTGATGGAGGCGTGCCCTTCATGTAGAGCAGGCAGGAAATTCGTCATTTGTGTCTCCTTCAGTGGTAAAGGCCGGGAAACGCGAATGGCCAATTCTGTCAGCATGTATTTGTGTTCATGCCGGGTGGCCGATACTCTGAGGCCACGCGACTGGTTAAACTGCAGGCGAAGACGCAATGCGCAAATCGGGTAATAGTTCCCTGAGCCGCAGCCAATTTTGGCGGGAAATTGGCGCGCATACCCGTCGCGTGCCTCGACCAAGGTGTTGTTCCACGGTCTCCCCCCGACTCGATATTACCGATCCAGCCCCGAAGGTAAACACCGGGTCGACATCGCGGCAGGAACGAAATACTCAAATCGATAATTTCTATAGAATATACTATCTTACCTGATCTGGCCAGATATTTCACTGATATGCACCTCAATCGACAGGGAGCAGTCACATGGGAACGATCTCGCGGCTATCCGAGAAAACACGAGCCCCGGCGCACCGGATCGAAAGCGAGGAAGAAGCGCTGTCGATCGCCCGCGCACTGGCGGCCGAGTTCGCAAAGCACGCCAACGAACGGGATACCGATCGTATCCTGCCCTTCGACGAGCTCGATGCGCTGGCGCAATCCGGCCTGCTCGCGATCACAGTGCCGCCGGAATATGACGGCATAGACGTCTCCAATGCGGTGCTGGCGGAAATCACCGCCATCCTCTCAGAAGCCGATTCCTCGATCGGGCAGATCCCGCAGAACCATTTCTACATTCTGGAGGCGTTGCGCACCGACGGCACCGGAGAACAGAAGGCCTTCTTCTTTGGCCGTGTGCTGGCCGGCGACCGTTTCGGCAACGCCCTTTCCGAGCGCGGCACGAAGACCGTCGGCGACTATGCGACACGGCTGACGCCCGATGGGCCCGGCTTTCGCCTGAACGGCCGCAAGTATTATTCGACCGGCGTGCTGTTTGCCGAATGGATCGTGGTCTTCGCCCTCGATCCGAACGAGAAGCTGACCATGTCCTTCTTGCCGCGTGGCGTCGAAGGATTGCAGATCATCGATGACTGGGACGGCTTCGGCCAACGCACCACCGGCAGCGGCACGACCGTGCTGCAAAACGTCTATGTCGCCGCCGATGCCGTTGTGCGCCACCATCGCGGCTTCGAGCGCCCGACGACGATCGGCTCCGTCGGCCAGATCATCCATGCCGGCATCGACCTCGGTATCGCCAGGGCAGCCTTCGCCGAAACGCTCGATTTCGTACGCAATCATGCGCGCCCCTGGATGGACAGCGGCGTCGAGCGTGCTGCCGACGATCCCCTGACGATCGCCCGCATCGGCCAGCTTGCCATCCGCCTGGATGCAGCAACGGCAACGGTCGAGCGCGCCGGCAAGAAGGTCGACGTCGCCCAGATCAACGGCACCGAGGAAAGCGTCGTCGAGGCGACGCTTGCCGTGGCCGCGGCGAAGGTTCTGACGACCGAGATCGCGCTGGAAGCGAGCAACACACTGTTCGAACTCTCAGGAACCGCATCGACCAAGATCGGCCTCAATCTCGACCGGCATTGGCGCAACGCCCGCACCCACACGCTGCACGACCCGGTGCGCTGGAAACATCACGTCGTCGGCAACTACCACCTGAACGGCGTCAAGCCGCCGAAGAACGGCGCGCTTTGATCCCATCGACCGCGCATGATCGGCCCGAAGCGCATCTGCGTTTCGGGCGATGCCCAACCTTGTCCGCAGGAGAGCTCCATGAGTCGCGAAATTCGGCTGAATGCCTTTGACATGAACTGCGTCGGCCATCAGTCGCCGGGGCTCTGGACCCACCCTCGCGATCAGTCCTGGCGCTACAAGGATCTCGATTACTGGGTGCATCTGGCAAAGACGCTCGAGCGCGGCAAGTTCGATGGGCTGTTCATCGCCGACGTGCTTGGGGTCTACGACGTGCTGAACGGCAACGCAGACGCGGCTCTTCGCCATTCGGCCCAGGTCCCGGTCAACGATCCATTGCAGCTCGTGCCGACGATGGCCTACGAAACCGCGCATCTCGGCTTCGGCCTGACGGCTTCGCTTTCCTTCGAGCATCCCTACACCTTCGCCCGCCGCATCTCGACACTCGACCATCTGACCAAGGGGCGGATCGGCTGGAACATCGTCACCTCCTACCTGAACAGCGGCGCCCTCAATGTCGGCCAAGCGCAGCAAGCGCGCCATGACGACCGGTATGATCTGGCCGAGGAATATCTGGAGGTTTGCTACAAGCTCTGGGAAGGGAGCTGGGAAGACAGTGCTGTCGTGCGCGACCGGGCAACCGGCATCTTCACCCATCCCGACAAGGTGCACCCGATCAATCACCGCGGCCGCCATTTCACCGTTCCCGGAATCCACCTGAGCGAACCATCGCCGCAACGCACGCCAGTGCTCTACCAGGCGGGCTCCTCAAGCCGGGGCAAGGACTTCGCCGGGGCACATGCCGAATGCATCTTCGTCGCCGCGCCCTCGAAGGCGGTGCTCAAGCGTTACGTCGCCAACGTCCGGGACGCGGCCCTACGCGCCGGCCGCAACCCGCGCGAAATCCTCGCCTTCAATCTGCAGACGGTGATCCTCGGGGAAACCGATGCCGAGGCGAAGAAGAAGTTCGACGAGTACCGCAGCCACGTCTCCTACGAGGGCGCGTTGGCATTGATCTCCGGCTGGACGGGCATCGACTTTGGCCAGTTCGCTCCGGACGAGCCTCTGCGCCACCGTTACACCAACGCGGTGCAATCGGCTGTCGAAACATTTACGACCATCGATCCGGACCGGGTCTGGACCGTGCGCGAGATGGCCGAATGGGTGGGCATCGGCGGCTTCGGACCGGTCTTTGTCGGCTCACCTTCGACGGTTGCCGACCTCTTGCAGGAATGGGTCGAGGACACCGATGTCGATGGTTTCAACCTCGCCTATGCGGTAACGCCCGAGACCTTCGAAGACGCCGTCGATCTGCTGGTGCCGGAGCTGCAGAAGCGCGGCGTCTACAAGACCGGTTACCGGGAAGGCACGCTCCGTGAAAAGCTCTTCGGCGCCGGGCCAAGGCTCGCGGCGCCGCATCCGGGTGCGGGTTACCGGGACCTTGCCGAAACGAGTGCGGCAATCGCGACATCGGCGTAGGGCAACTCGCAGACATGATCTCCGCCGGAGGCGGAGATTTGAGACGCCAAGTTGCTCGCTAGGTTTAAAGAGGTCGGCAAAGCCGGTAGCTTTGCCGACCTTGCTTGGCTGTCGCACCCCGATTCCGCTTGGGTCAGGTCAGGCCGCACGCGCTCTCACAGACGCCGCACCGGAGCTTTCGAATTAAGGAATACCGCTGCTTTCCAAATTTTATTGACAAGCAGGTTTCTTGCGCGCATTTTAGAAAGCAATAGTTTTCCTAATTTTGCGAACGGCGTTTTGGAGCGCCTGCCACACCGGCAAAAGGAACCTGCCATGAACCAGCACACGCCAGTCGCCATCATCGAAAGCCCCTCGCCGGCCGCGGAGGCAGTGCCGGCCATCCGGCTGCCGGAGCAGCTGCCGGCGATCCCGCCTGCGGTAGCGCCAGCCGAAAACATGCCCGGGAAGCGGCGGTTGCGTGGGCTGCTCTTCGCCTCCGTGGCCGTCGCCGCCCTGGCCGCTACCGCCGATTTCGGGTGGGGGTACTGGACGACAGGCCGCTTCCAGGTGTCGACCGACGACGCCTATGTGAAGGCTGACAGCACGACGATTGCGCCCAAGGTCTCCGGCCACATCGCCGAAGTCCTCGTGGCCGACAACGAACGGGTAAAGGCAGGGCAGATCCTCGCCCGCATCGACGATCGCGACTTCAAGGTGAGCCTCGAGCGGGCCATGGCCGAGGTCGAAGCAGCAGAAGCCAACATCGCCAACAAGCGGTCGGCCCTGGTGGCTCAGCAATCCGCTATCGACGCCGCAAAGGCGACCGTCGAGGCCGACAAGGCCGACCAGACCTTTGCCGAGCAGGACGACAAGCGCTACTCCGAGCTTGCCAGACAGGGCTTCGGCACCATCCAGAATGCCCAGCAGGCGGCCTCGCGCATTACGGCCGCCCGTGCCGCGGTCACGCGTGACACGGCGGCACTTGCCAATGAGACCAAGCAACTCGACGTGATCAAGGCCGAGGTCGCGCAGGCGAAGGCCGCACTCGACAGCGCCAAGGCGACGCAGAGCCAGGCCCGCCTGAACCTATCCTACACCGCGCTTTCCGCCCCCATCGACGGCGTGATCGGCAATCGCACCCTGCGGGTGGGCCAATATGTGCAGGCCGGCACCCAACTGATGGCGGTCGTTCCCACGGAGGCGGCCTACATCGTCGCCAACTACAAGGAAACCCAACTCACCGACGTCCATCCCGGCCAGGCGGTGACGATCGAAGTGGACACTTTCCCCGGACAGGTCTTCGAGGGTCACGTCGACAGCATCTCGCCGGCGAGCGGGCAGGAATTTGCACTGCTGCCGCCCGACAATGCGACGGGCAACTTCACGAAGGTGGTGCAGCGCATCCCGGTCAAGATCGTTCTTGACCACGGCGGCGCGCGATCGGTGACCTTGCGCCCGGGCATGTCGGTCTATCCGACGATCGATATCAAGCAGACCGCCGCCGAGGTCGCATCGACAACGCCAGGCACCTATTGAGGGCGGCGAGCCGCCCATCGCACCGGCCAGACATGGCAGGAGGGTATGATGTCCACCATTGCACACACGGCATCTTCCGGCGTGCTGCCGGTTGCTGATGTCCGGTCCGAAAAAGCAGGCACGACGGCCTGGATCGCAGTGCTTGCGGGGCTGATCGGCGCGTTCATGGCGATCCTGAACATCCAGATCACCAACGCCTCGTTGCTGAATATCGAGGGCGGCATCGGCACCGGTGTCGACAACGGCGCCTGGATATCGACCTCCTATCTCATCGGCGAGATCGTGGTGATCCCGCTTACCGACTATCTGAGCCGCGTGTTTTCGTTCCGACGCTACATCCTGGCGAATGCCGTCCTGTTCCCCATCTTTTCCGCGGCCTGCGCCTTCGCCCATGACCTCGGCTCGATGATCGTTTTGCGCGGTCTGCAGGGCTTTGCCGGCGGCGTGCTCATCCCCATGGCCTTCACCATGGTGCTGACCCGGCTACCGAAGGCGCAGCAGCCATTCGGCCTGGCGCTGTTTGCGCTGTCCGTCACGTTTGCACCGGCGATCGGCCCCACCATCGGCGGCTATCTCACCGAGAACTACGGCTGGCAGTCGATCTTCTTCGTCAACACGCCGCCGAGCATCGTCATGGTGGTTGCGCTCTACCTCACGCTCGAAAAGAAGCCCATGAACCTGCCGCTGCTGCGGCACGGCGACTGGGCCGGTATCGTCACCATGGCGATCGGGCTTGCGGCGCTGCAGACCGTGCTCGAGGAAGGCAACAAGGATGACTGGTTCCAGTCGCCGTTCATTGTCAAGCTCGCCCTGATCGCAGCCGTGTTTCTGGCCGCCTTCGTCGTCATCGAGCTCAAGGTCGAAAGGCCACTGGTCCAGCTGCGCCTGCTGAAACAGCGCAACTTCGGCGTCGGCGTTCTCGTCAACGTTCTGGTCGGCGTGGCGCTGTTCGGCACCGTCTACATCCTGCCGCAGTATCTGGGTCAGGTTCAGCGTTACAATGCCGAACAGATCGGTTTCGTATTGGCCTGGACCGGCTTGCCGCAGCTCCTCATCATTCCGCTCGTGCCGGCGCTGATGAAGCGCTTCGACGCCCGCTACATCGGCTTCGTCGGCATCAGCATCTTTGCGGCCAGCTGTTTCATGAACACCACCCTGTCACTCGACAGCGCCGGCGATCAGCTCTTCCTGCCCAATATCGTGCGCGCTATCGGCCAGGCGCTGGTGCTAACGCCGATCACGGTGATCACGACCGCCGGCATCGCGCCGAGCGATGCAGCCGCGGCCTCCGGCCTGTCGAACATGCTGCGCAACCTCGGCGGCGCGGTCGGCACGGCGATGCTCGCGACGGTGCTGACCAAGCGGGAACAGTTTCACTCCAACATCATCGGTCAGAACGTGACGCTCTACCGCGACGAGGTGCGCGACAGGATCGGCGATCTGACGCAGCATTTCATGGCCCATGGAGTCTCCGATGCCGCCGTCGCGCAACACAAGGCGATCGCAGCGATCGGCGCGACGGTCCACCGTCAGGCCCTGATACTGGGGTTCAGCGATACCTTCGCGGTCATCGGCACCGTGTTGGCACTCGCCGCAATCGCCCTGCTCTTTACCCGGAAGATCCAGCTTGGCGGCCCCGGGGCAGGGGGCGCCCATTGAGAAGCCGGTGCCCGCTATAGATGCATAGCGCCAGCTGCGCCTGCAGGCATTTCACTTTGCGTATTGACCCAGGTTTCTCAAAGGGTTGAAGTGCGCGGGCCATTCAAGCGAGGAACCTGACCCTGCACAGCAGCGCCCCTTCCATAGCAACGGGAGAGATGGATCGATTGATCCACTTTTACCGCTGGGTCGATAGCCCGCTCGGCCCGATCGAGGACTGGCCGCCATGCCTGGCGGCCGCCGTCGACATCATGTTGCCGGCGCAAGCGCAGATCGTGATGTTCTGGGGCGAGGAGTTCGTCGCTCTCTATAACGACGCCTACGCGCCCACCATCGGAGACAAGCACCCGCGGGCGCTGGGGCGGCCGGCCCGCGAAAACTGGGGCGAACTCTGGAGCGACCTCGAACCTTTGTTGCGGCGCGTGCTGGAGCGCGGCGAAACGGTGGTCGCGAAAGATCGCCCCTTCTACATCGAACGTCATGGCTATCCCGAAACTGCCTATTTCGATATTTCCTATTCGCCCGTTCGCGACGAGGAACAGAAGGTCCGGGGCGTTTTCTGCATCGTCAACGAAACGACGGAGCGCGTGAGGTTCGAAGGCGCGCTGCAGGCCAACGAGGAGCGGCTGCGCGCCATCTTCTCGCAGTCGGCCGCCGGCATCGGCCAGATGGACCTGACCGGCCGCTTCCTGCTGGTCAACAATCGCTTCTGCGAAATCGTCGGCTATAGCGAAGCCGAACTGCTGACGATGCGGATGCACGACATTACCTTTCCCGAAGACGTCGCCGAAAGCGCCCGCCGGTTCAAGACGATGGCGAGCACCGGCCAAAGCTACGAAATCGAGAAGCGCTACTTGCGCAAGGACGGCAGTCTCGTCTGGGTAACGAGTTCGGTCTCGGCGCTTCGCGACGAGCGCGGCAATTTTCGCGAAGCGGCAGCCGTCATCGTCGACATCACCGAGCGCAAGCGGGCCCAGGAGGTCGAGCGTCGCCTGGCGGCGATCATCGCGTCCTCCAACGACGCCATTCTCGGCATCGATCTCAGGATGAAGATTACGACGTGGAATGCCGGGGCCGAAAGGCTCTACGGCTATTCGGCCGAGGAAATGGTCGGCCGCTCCGTCATGACGCTCGTTCCCGAGGATCGCATCGACGAAGAACCCGCCATCCTCAGGCAGGTCAACGCTGGCCTCAAGGTCGAACCATACGAGACCAAACGCCTCCACAAGGACGGTCGAAGCGTCGATGTCCTGCTCAGCGTCTCGCCGATATACGACGCCTATGGCAGCATCGTCGGCGCCTCGAAACTGGCCCACGACATAACCGTGCGGAAGGAGGCAGAGCGCCTTCAGACCGTCCTGGTCGGCGAACTGAACCACCGCGTCAAGAACGTGTTTGCGACCGTGCTGGCCATTGCCCGACAGACGCTCGGTCGCAGCGATGCGA
Organism: Ensifer sp. 2TAB8; assembly: GCF_052115125.1. Lineage (NCBI taxonomy): Bacteria > Pseudomonadati > Pseudomonadota > Alphaproteobacteria > Hyphomicrobiales > Rhizobiaceae > Ensifer > Ensifer sp. 2TAB8. The sequence goes on from NZ_JBFRGB010000017.1 coordinate 68,616, forward strand.
CCGACGCCGAAGAGGTGCAGGCCTTCGAAGCGCGGCTGGTTTCGATGGCACGAGCCCACGACCTTCTAACCCACGGAAACTGGGAACGGGCGGAGCTGCAGGCGATCATCAACCAGGCGATCTCCCCCTACTCGCAGGAACGTTTTGTCGTCTCCGGCCCGCAGATTCAGGTACCGCCGCGGATGGTCGTGTCGCTGTCCCTGGCGCTGCACGAACTCGCCACGAACGCCGCGAAGTACGGCGCCCTTTCGACCGGCGATGGGCAGGTCTCAGTCACGTGGTCGCTGCAGGCCGGAACGACCACCCGGTTGTCGCTGCGTTGGCAGGAATCCGGCGGTCCGTTGGTAAAGCAACCATCGCGCAAGGGATTCGGTTCGCGGCTGATTCAAACCCTGTTGGCAGCCGAACTGAATGGCCAGGTGGAGATCAACTATCACCCCACAGGCCTGGTGTGTACGGTCGACGCAGCCCTGAAAGGCGGGTGGGACGAACCCACCGCGCCCTGACTGCGCATTGGCAGCCATCGAGCATCACGCAAGGTCGCGGCTTACGCCTTGCCGGTGAGCGCAAGCACGCGATCCAAAGCTGCGGCAAACCCCTTGAGCGATACCGAGAACGTCACGTCCTTCTCTGTATCGCTCGCAAAAGCGCCGATCTTCAAGGCCGTTCCGCTGCGCAGCAATGCGACCGTCCCTTCGGTAAACGTCAACGACACGATGCAGCCGATGGGCAGGCAGGTGCGGAAAGGCGTCGGCTTGCCGCCGGTCGCATCATCGACGCCGAGGGTGACGCCCTTTTCGAGATAAAGGCCAAAGGGAAGCGCGAGGCTCCCCGCCAGACCGGCGTTTTCCGCCGGCCGAAGCTCGAGTGTCAACACGTGCTGGCCACTCTTGTGGAACTGTCGCTGCGACAGGATGCAATGCTTCTTGCCCTCGATCTCGGCGCAGGCGACGCTCCAGTCCTCATAGGTTTCGGAAAGCTCGGATGGCGCGGCAGCCTTCCCGGCCGCCGCGTCCTCTCCGTAAAGCGGGCTGATGGCGACAAATGTCGCCATCAGCATTGTCGATAGCCAGACGAGCCGGCGCATCAGAAGCGCACATCAAGCTTGGCATCGACCGCGTTCTGCGTCGTGCCGGAGCCGAACTGTCCGGTATAGGTGATGCCGAGGCTCGCATTGCCGGTCAGCGCGAAATCGATGCCAGCCTCGATGATCGCCGCGTCTTCGGCAATCGGTGTGCCGGCAACCGAGAAGGCGCTGCCCGTACCGAACGCCATGGTCGAGAACGGCGTCGTGTCGCCGAAGGCGTGCTGCCAGCCGAGTATGCCGCGCACCTTCGCATCCGTCGCGCCGAGGGCGAGCGGTGCGGAGGCACGAAGACCGAGCGTGGTGAAGGTCGTGTCGGTCGTGTTGCTCTTGCTCGAGAGTGCCGCCGCAGCACCGCGCTCGGTGAAGCCATCAGTGTGCAGGCTGACATAGGCGAGATTCGCAAATGGCTCGAGCGCGACGCTCGGCAGGTCGATGCGGTAGCCCACTTCGCCGAAGGCCTGGAAGGTGCCCGCGTCATAGTCGGCCTTCAGCTGATCGCTGAAGCCGGGGAAAGCGACGCTGCGCGACGTGTTGATCGAGTGCCAGGTGTAGGCGAGGCCAGACCGTAGCGCGACATCGCCCCAACGACCGCCACTGTAGACACCGAGGTGGTAGTTGTCGCTGTCGCCGCTGGAAGCACGGTTGTCGACATCAAAGTTGGTTCGGCTGTAGCCGGCCATGATGCCGACGAGCGCATTATCCGAAACCGCTGCATCGAAGCCGGTGATGAAGCCGCCGGTCGACTGGTCGAGGCCGCCGGCATTGCCGTTGCCGTCCGTGTTGGTCCAGGAGCCGAACACCTGACCCCAGCCGACCATCGCCGGCGGCGCGGCGGGAACGGCGTTGACGGCAGCAACGGCACCGGTGGTGATCTTGTCTTCCGGGCCGTAGGCAAGAACCGGAACGCTCGCGGCCCCGACATCGCCGAAAGCGTCGCGAATGCGGTTGTTGGCGGCATTGCGCAGCAGGCTGCTGTCGTTGATCAGTGCCGTCTGCGCCGAAGCGTGGACTTCGCCGGACAGGAGGTCGAAGGCACGGCGTGCAGCATCGCCATCCTGCAGAATGAGGGCGTTGTAGAGCGCGAGCGACGGACCGCTCTGGCCGAGGGTGTTGAGGGCGAGTGCCGTCCGCCGCTGATTGCCTGTCGAAGCTTCGCCTTCGAAGACGCCGGGTTCGGGCTCGCCGGGCTTTGGCTCTCCACCCGGCTCGCCCGGCTTGGGTTCTTCACCCGGCTTCGTGCCGCCGTTCTTGACCTTGATCTTCAGGTCGACCTGCTTTTCCTTCTGGTCGAGCGAGACTTCGAGGAAGGCAGACTTCGAGATCGCATCGGCGAACTTGCCTTCGATCGCCCGGTCGGCGGTCAGGATGGTATAGGTCTGGCTGGTCTTGTAGCTGGTGTTGGCGTCAAGCGCCGTTACCTGGACATTGGTACCGCTGCCGATCTTGGCGATGCCGCTGTTCTCGTTGGTGCCGATGCTCTTGACGACGATCCGGTCGGAGCGGCCGTCGCCGGCGATGTCGGCCTCGTAGATCGAACCGCCGGCCATATCCAGCCGGCCCATGATCGTCAGCGTGCCGGTCGAATTGTTGCCGGGCGAAATGATCGCATTCTTGTCGATAAACGTGTCGCCAACCGTGCCGGAGCCACCGAGCCTGCCGAAAGAGGTCGAGTTCGGATCGCGGATGCGGTTCATCTCGCCGAACACGTTCACCTCGTTGGTATAGAAGCGATCGCCCTCTACCCGTCCCGTCTCGCCATCGACGATCAAGGTGCCGCCGCTCACTTCGAAGCGGGTCTCGCTGTAGTCCACCGGGCCGTTGTCCGGATCGTTGTCGATCGTGTCGAGGTTGCTTTTCAGGACCAGCTTGCCGCCGGAGACGTTCACCTTGCCGTAGAACTTCGACAGGTCGCCGCCAACGATGGTCTCACCGGAGAAGTTGGTGATCGTGCCCTTGCCGACCATGGTGTTGGCGAACTCGTAGCCCGTGTTCGTATGGTTGAAATTGACGTAGCCCCTGCGCGGGCCGAAATCGATCTTGGCCGAGGAATTCACCGTGCCTGCCGCCTGCGCCTGCTGGGCGATGGGCTCGGCGATGTTGTTGAGATCGACCTTTCCGCCGATCGTCAGATTGCCCATGCCCTCATTGTTGATGCCGCCGACGCCCGAAAGCACGATGTCGCCGCCAACTGAAAGCTTGGCGCCGTTGGCGACCGAAAGATTGGCGCGACCAGCCTCGCCGATCGTCAACGTGTCGGCAACCTTGAGCTCGCTGCCCGCGCCATCGATGACGGCCTGGATGGTGTCCGTGCTCTCGTCCTCACGCAGGATCGCGGTGTTGGTTGAAACGACAGCGCCCTTTTCGACGGTAAAGCTGTCGCCGATCGTGAGTTCACCGGTGTTGACCCAGCGCGTATTGTCGCCGGTGACGAGCACCGTGCCGTTTTCGAAATAGGCCTTCTTGGTGTTGACGAGACCGCCATCCTCGAACCGGACCGCGGCGGTGTTAAGCGTCAGCCCACCAACTGCTATGCCGAGATAGTCGGTGGCGAGAATGGAGCCGGCGCCGCGCACCACAAGCGTTCCATCACCCTCCTGCAGGGAGCCGACATAGGTCTCCTTGGCAGAAACTTTGCCGCCGTTCTCGATGATCAGCGTGCCCTTGCCGCCATAGATACCGCCTTCGAAGCCGCCGATGAAGAGCATGCGGTCGCCGTTGGGATTGGCATCGACGATGTCCCAGGTCGAGCCCGGTCCGGAGACGACCACCGTGCCGATGCTGCCGCGACTGTCTGCGATGTAGCCATCGGTGCTTTCAACCTTGGCGCCATTGTTGATCGTCAGCGTCGCGCCGCCAGGCCCGCCGCGGATCACGAGATTGCCGTTGATCGTATGGTCGCTGGACCACGTCGTGTCGTTTGGAACCAGCAATCCGGCCGCCTTTGCCGGCGACGCTGCGAACGGCGCCGCCGCCAGCAGCATCGAGACAAGGCCGGCCCGGCCGAGCGCGGTCGAGCTCAAAAGGTTGATCCTCAAAACGTCCGCCTTCGCACAGGTATTCAATGTCTGCCCCTTTTCCTTTGCATCGATGGGCGCGCCACTCCCAAGCGAACGGATTCGCCGGGAAGGCGCGGGTCATGGGCCGGCTATAGCAAGCTCGCGAAGAGGGAGAATTCGGCTTTCTGCAAACGGCAAATTGCAGCGCTGAAGGGCTGTGGCTTTCTGCAAACGGCTTGATTTTGCCGACGAGCGTCAATCGACAAGCGTACCGCCCTGGCGGATAAAACCTTGCATGGCACGAACGAATGGCACGGTTTCAACGGATGAAGCCGAGTATGCCGCAGGTGTTCACCAGGCGACGCTTTCCTTCGGCCGGCAACGGCACCGGGCTCAAGAACGTCGCCGACCGCATCAATGCGCGTTTCCCGAAAATGGGCCCTTCACATCCGGACTTGTAGCTCCGTGCCGGTGTCGCGCATCTGCCCCAGGCCCTTGCGGGTCCCATGCCCTGAGCCTGGTTCGAAGCAGCAACCGCGCATGCCAACCGACACTCGCATCCCGCGAACGGCGCGCAATCGCGACCGAAGCGCCGGGGCTTTCTGCAAACGGCTCGAATTCGCCGACGAACGGCAATCGACATCGGCGCCCGCTTGAACCATAAAAATGGCATGAAACCAGAGGATGAACCGAAATCAGCAGGCGAAAGCGCCTATGTCGCCAGCGTCCGGCGCGCAACGCTCTGGCTCGGCTTCCTCTACTGGTTCGTCGAATTCCTCATCAGCAGCATCCTGTGGGGCATACTCGGGATCGATCCGATCATGTCGGCGCCGGGCAAACTGCTGCTGATGATCTGCGGCATGACGCTTTCCTATGGCATCGCTGCGGCGATGTTCAGCGTCCGGCATCAGCACATCGCCATCAAGATCGTCGTCGGCTTTGCGACCTCCCTCGTGGCCGCCTTTGCCAATACCGGCGTCGACTTCATGCTCTATCTTCTCATCCTGCGCCCCGATCCGATCACGATCGACTGGACCAGCATCGGCTATACGCTCGTCTACAGCATGGCGACGTTCGTGGGGTGGTCGTTCTTCTTCGTCGCACTGCTCTACAGTTTCGAGCTGCGCGAACGCGAGCGCCGCCTGGCGATCACGCGCGAAGAGGCACTCGCCGCGCAAATGCGGGCGTTGCGCTACCAGGTCAATCCGCACTTCCTGTTCAACACGCTGAACTCCATCACCGGGCTGATCGAGGAAGGACAGACCGTTGCGGCAACCCGCATGGTGATGTCGCTTTCGAACTTTCTGCGCACAACGCTGGAACTCGATCCCTTGCACGACGTGCGGCTTGCGGATGAGCTTGCCCTGCAAGCCGGCTACCTTCACATCGAAGGCGAGCGTTACTCCGACCGGATGAAGCTCAGGATGGACATTGCCAGCGGCCTGGAAGAGGCACTGGTGCCGAGCCTGATCCTGCAGCCGCTCATCGAAAACGCCGTCAAGCATGGTGTCGGCCGTTCGCCCGAACAGGTCGAGATCGTCATCAGCGCGGCCAAGGTCGGCCACGCCCTCGAAATCACCGTCGAGAACGATATCGCTGCAGAGGCCGATGCGGTGCGGCGCCAGACCTCCAGCACCGGGATCGGCCTCAAGAATGTCGCCGATCGCGTCCAGGCGCGCTTTCCCKGGGTCGGCGCCTGTGTATCCGGACTCGTGACGCCGAGGCGTTTCAGAGCTGCAATCACAATGCCGCTGAGGCTTGCATGAACGAAATACAGACAATTCCTCTCTCGGTCCTCATCATCGACGATGAGCCGCTCGCCAGGCGACGCTTGCTGCGGTTGCTCGGCGCATTGCCAGGTGTCGAAGTGCTGGGAACGGCCGGAAACGTCCAGCAGGCCTGCGGCCTGATCGCCGAACTGCAGCCGGACGTGATCCTGCTCGATATCCAGATGCCCGGCGGCACCGGCTTCGACATCCTGGAGCAGGTGGGCAGCAACGCGCCCGCGGTCGTCTTCGTGACCGCCTTCGATCACTATGCGCTTCGCGCCTTTGAAGCGGCCGCCGTCGACTATGTCACCAAGCCGATCGAGACCAGTCGCCTGCGCACCGCGATCGAGCGGGCACGCGTGGCGATCGCGGCACGGACCAGCAGCGAGCGCGTGATGGAGCTGAATGAAACCGTGCAGTCTCTACGGCAGGCGCTGCGCAAACACGAAACCCAATCGGCCGATCTCTGGATCAAATCCCGCGGGGAATTCGTCCGCATCGCGCTCGACCGGGTCGTGCGCTTCCAGGCGGAGCGCGACTATGTGCGCATCCACATCGAAGGCCGGTCCTATCTGCATCACGAAAGCCTGGCTTCGCTGGAACGCCGCCTCGACCCGGCGGCGTTTCTACGGCTTCACCGCAGCTCGATCGTGCGACGTGACTGTATCGTCGGGTTGAAACAGGCCCCCTTCGCAGCCCTCATCGCTCTCCTCTCCGACGGCAGCGAAATTCGCGTTGGACGAACCTATGCGCGCCATGTCCGACCAACCGCCGGTGAGCGTCCGCAAGGGGACTGAAGACGGCGCGGAACCAGCGGCTGGTCTGTGTGGCGCAAAGAGCGTAGCGCGCTTCAGCGCAGGACCCCGCGCAGCCGCGGCGCCGCGAAATCCACGAAGGCCCTGAGCTTCATCGGCACCAGGCCCTGCGGCAGATAAACCAGCTGCACCGGCAACGGCGGGTGCTCGAACACCTCCAGCAAGGGAACGAGCAACCCTTCAGAAACCGGACGCGCCACCTGATAGGAAAGCACCCGTGTCAGGCCGAGGCCGGCGATGGCGGCATCGACTGCCGATTCCGCCGTGTTGACAATCAGCCGCGACCGGATCGGCACCGCCAGTTCGCGCCCATCGTCGAGGAAGCGCCAGACATGGGCGGCGGTGACGTTTTCGAAGGTGATGCAGTCGTGCTCGGCGAGCGCGTTCGGATGGCCGGGCGCGCCGTGCCGCGCCACATAATCCGGGCTTGCATAGACCACACGGCGGACCGTACCGAGCTTGGTCGCCACCAGATTGCTGTCGGGAAGATTGCCGATGCGGAGCGCCACGTCGATGTGGTCGTCGACGAGATTGGCAAATCGGTCGCCCAGCGCCAGCCGCATGTCGATCTGGGGATGGGCCTTCAGGAAGTCCACGACGACGGGAAGGACGTGCAGGCGGCCGAAGACGATCGGCGCGGAGATGGTCAGATCGCCCTTCACGGCACTGTATTCGCCGGCAGCCACTCGTTCCGCCTCCTCGACCCGCGCCAGGATTTCCTTGGCGGCCTCGACATAGGCGCGGCCGGCTTCGGTCAAGAGGATCTTGCGGTTCGTGCGGGTGATCAGCTGGGCGCCCAGATGCGCCTCGAGCTCCGAGACCTTCCGGCTGACCGTGGCAAGCGGCATCTTGAGCTGCCGCGAGGCCGCCGACAGGCTGCCGCTGTCGACGACGGTCAAAAGAACCGTCATGGCGTCGAGACGATCCATTCTTCCTTCCAAAAAACGGGAATCAGACTATCAATTCCGCAGTCTACTGCCAAAAATTGGAAAGTCATAGATTGATCTCGAAGGCGGTTCATCCCGAACCGTCGGAGGGCCGCGACGGTTCTCACGCTCTTCGAGGGACATCTTCCAATGAAACTCTATCGCCATCCGCTGTCCGGCCACTCGCATCGGGCTCAGCTCTTCCTGTCGCTGCTCGGCGTGCCGCACGAGCTGGTCGACGTCGACCTCAAGGCCCGGGCGCACAAGGAGCCGGAGTTCCTGAAGCTCAACCCCTTCGGCCAGGTTCCGGTTCTCGACGATGACGGCACCGTCATTGCCGACAGCAACGCCATCCTCGTCTATCTCGCCAAGAAGCTCGGCCGCATCGATTGGCTGCCGGAAGATCCGGCCTTGGCCGCCAAGGTGCAGAAATGGCTCTCGGTTGCCGCCGGCGATATCGCCTTCGGTCCGGCGGCTGCCCGGCTCGTCACGGTGTTCGGTGCCAATCTGCGGGCGGAAGAGGCCATCGCCCGGGCGCATCGCGTTCTGGCGCAGATCGATGCGGAACTGAACGGCCGCGACTTCCTGCTCGGCGCCCGGCCGACCATCGCCGACGTTTCCCTCTACAGCTACGTCTCCGCCGCCCCAGAAGGCAATGTCGATCTTTCCGATTACCCCCAGGTCCGCGCCTGGCTTGCCCGTATCGAGCGTCTGCCCGGCTTCGTCGGTTTCCAGAAGACGGCCGTCGGCCTCGCCGCCTGATGAACCGGCCCGGGGCGACCACGGTGCCCCGGGCCTTCCCCCAACGAGGTTTCAGATCATGCCGGACAATGCACAACAGAAGCGGCCGGACTCTCCCTGGCACGAAGGCGAGCTCGCGATCCAGCGCAGCCTCGGCGTCGCCGAGCGCATGGACGCGACGGGGCGCAATTTCGTTCGCAGCTTCATGCCCGAGCAGCACCAGCAGTTTTTCCCGATGCTGCCGTTCGCCGTCTTTGGCGCCGTCGATGCCAAGGGCGACGTCTGGGCGACAATGCGCGCAGCAGGCCCCGGCTTCATGCAGGCACCCGATGCCTGGAACCTTGACGTCCGTCTACCCCGTGATCCCGATGATCCGGCAGATGCCGGCATGGAAGATGCACACTCGATCGGCATGCTTGGAATCCAGCTTGAAACCCGGCGTCGGAACCGGCTCAACGGCGCGATCCTGCGCGATGGCGACGACGGTTTCACCATTCGCGTACGCCAGAGCTTCGGCAACTGCCCGCAATATATTCAGCTTCGGCAGTTTTCCTTTTCCCGCGATCCTCATCAACCGGCATCGCAACGGCCGATCCGCAGCGCGGCTCTCGATGAGCGCGCCCGGACGATCATCGCCAATGCCGACACCTTCTTCGTCGCCTCCTATGTCGATCTTGACACCGGCGAGCGGCAGGTCGATGTCTCCCATCGCGGCGGCAAGGCCAGCTTCGTCGAGATCGGCGAGGAGGACGTTCTGACGATCCCCGATTTCTCCGGCAACCTGTTCTTCAACACGCTCGGCAACTTCATGGTCAATCCGCGCGCCGGCCTGCTGTTTGTGGACTTTGCGACTGGCGACATGCTGCAGCTGACCGGTAGCGCCGAGGTCATCCTGTCTTCGCCCGAGGTCGCCGCATTCCAGGGCGCAGAACGCCTGTGGCGATTCCGGCCAGAACGGGTCGTCTATCGCCAGGATGGCCTGCCGCTTCGCTGGGCCTTCGATCAGGACGGTTGGTCGCCCAGTCTGCTGACGTTGGGCGATTGGGGACAGGCGAAGGTGCGCCTGCAGGCCGCAGCCCTGGCCGAAGAATGGCGGCCATTCCGGGTTGCGCGCATTGAAGAGGAAAGCTCGACGATCCGTTCGCTCTACCTCGCGCCTGACGATGGTCTCGGCCTGATGACGCATCAGGCCGGCCAGCACCTGCCAATCCGGCTGAAGATCGATGCAAACGGCAAGGCTGTTGTCAGAAGCTATACGCTCTCTTCCGCCCCGACCGATGCGCTCTATCGCATCAGCGTCAAGAAGGACGGCACCGTCTCTCAGCACCTGCACGAGCTGAAGCCGGGCGACCGGATCGAGGCGCGCGCACCGGCCGGCAGCTTCACCATCGATGGCACGCAGCGGCGTCCGGCGGTGTTGATCGGCGCCGGCGTCGGCATCACCCCGATGATTGCGATGCTGCAGCATATTGTCCATGAGGGGCGCCGCAAGCGCCGCACCCGTCCAACCTGGCTTTTCCAGGCCGCCCGCACGCGTGAGGAGCGCGCTTTCGACCGGGAGATCGCCGCACTGGTCGAGGAGGGCCAAGGCAATATCCGTTTCATACGCGCCCTCAGCCAGCCGGAGACCGCGACCGAGGGACAGGACTATGACGTCGCCGGCCGCATCGACCTCACCCATCTCAAGGCCACCCTGCCCTTCGACGACTACGACTTCTATCTCTGCGGCCCAGCAGCCTTCACGCAGGCGCTCTATGACGGTCTGCGTGCGCTCAACATCGCCGATGCCCGCATCCATGCGGAAGCCTTCGGGCTGTCGTCTCTGACCCGGCGGCCGGACGGCGGTTCTGCCCCGGCGATGGAACCGGCGGCAAGTGCCCCCGTTCACGTCGTCTTTGCCAAGTCGAGCAAGGAGGCGCGCTGGCTGCCGGGTGAAGGCACCTTGCTCGATCTGGCGGAGGCGCGAGGGTTGAACCCGGAATACGGCTGCCGCAACGGCAGTTGCGGCACCTGTCGGACACCGGTGCTGGAGGGCAAGGTAACCTATCCCTCGCAGCCCTCCTTCCCGGTCGCCGAAGGCGAAGCGCTCATCTGTTGCGCCGTGCCGGCGGAAAGCGAGGCGGGCAAACTGCATCTTTCGCTCTGAGCCCTGGTTCGGCTATGGATGTTGCACCACATCATCATGCAATCGACCTCGGCCGAGCGGGATGCGCCATGAACGACCAACAGCTACGCGATATCGTGCTCTGGCTTTCAGAACAGGGCCTGAAGGGACTGGACGAGCCGGAGCTGTTTGCCGGCTTCTGCGAGCAATGCCGGGCAGCCGGTCTCGATCTGGCCCGCGCACTCGGCCTGATCGACACGCTGCACCCCGAATTCGAGGGACGCGCCTTTCAGTGGAACGATGAAAGCGACATCACCCCGGAAGTCATCCAATATGGTTCGACCACCACGGGCGAGGCGCTGCTGAACTGGCAGAACTCGATCTTCTACCACATGCTGCGCGACCGGACCGCCGAGCGCCGCATCCGGCTTTCCGCCGACGAAGGCACGACCTACAACATCCTCAACCGGCTGAAGGACGAGGGCCACACCGACTGTGTCAGCATGATCCACCACTTCACCGACCAGGGCCGCGTCGGCGAGATGGACTGTTTCTATTCCTATTGGACGACGCGGAGCGACGGCGGCTTCAGCGAGGATGACATCGCAGCGCTCCGGATCCTGTTGCCGACGCTTGCGCTGGCGGTGAAGGCCGGCTCATGCGTGCGCATCATCAGCACGCTTGCCGATGTCTATCTCGGCGCTGACGCCGGCCAGCGCGTCGTCAAGGGCAGCATTGCCCGCGGTTCGGCCGAGCGCATCGAAACGGTCATGTGGTTTTCCGACCTGCGCGGATATACGCGCATCTCCGACACCGCCGCACCCGACGAGATCATCCCGCTTCTCAACGATTATTCGGGAACCGTGATCACCGCCATTCACGACCATGGCGGCAGCGTGCTGAAGCTGATCGGCGACGGTGTTCTGGCGATCTTCAATGCCGACGATCCGGGAACCGCCTGCGCTAACGCAATCGCCGCCGAACGGCAGTTGCGCCGTATGCTCGCGGAACTCGATACCCGCCGGCAGGACGAGGGCAAGCCGACCACCGAGGTCTATCTTGGGCTCCATATCGGCGAAGTCTTCTATGGCAATATCGGCAGCCAGACCCGCCTCGATTTCACCGTGGTCGGGCCCGCGGTCAATGAGGTAAGCCGCATTTCCTCGATGTGCCGTTCGGTCGAGCGGCACATGATCATGTCGTCTGATTTCGTCGAAGCCTGCCCGCCGGAACATCAGGTCCATGCGGTGTCGCTGGGCCGATTCGCGCTGCGCGGCATCGCCCGGGCAAAGGAACTCTTCACCTGGGATCCGGAACTGCCGATCAACTGAAGAAGCGAGCCGTTACTGGCTCATCACTCCCTGAGAGACGCGCGAGAGGTGGCGGTGCTGTAGCTCGGCCTGAACCTCACCCTGGAAGTCCATCACCTGCCGGCGAACCTCGTCTTCCGAGCAGCCGCAGGCAAACAGTTCGTCGGCGAGAGCGCGGCAGCGGCGGCGCCAGAATTGCAGGGCTTCGGCACCATGCAGGTCTTCAAGCTCGGCGGCGGCGGTGCGGATAGCGGTCAATCTCCTTGCCACCGGAAACGGAACGATCGTACTCACATCGGATTCCGTGGCTTTTACTGATTGATTGGCTGCCATCGTCTCATTCGCCCCCTAGAGCTTCGTGCGTTGACGCGAACGCATGAAGACGCCTCACGCTTGTCGATATGTCGAGCGCCCCACACGCCTCCGATGTCCCCGATCGAAGGCGAAGCACTCTGCTGATTTCCTTTTCTACGAAGCTTATGGTTAACGTTTCCTTCCCGCCGACCCCGACAAATGCCGATTGACCTTTTACGAGACGGAAGATGTCGCCCTCGTCAAATACACGACACGGTTTTCCGCTTTTCTGGGTTGGTTTCCGGCACAAAACATGACATTGGAATTCATGTTTATACCGGCCCTTGGTCGCCGCCCCCCAGTGAGTGCACCTCCATGTTGAAGCGTTTCTTCGCGTTTTACCGCCCCTATCGCGGCCTGTTCATTCTCGATTTTTCCTGCGCAGTACTGTCCGGCCTGCTTGAACTCGGCTTCCCAATCGCGGTGAAGCTGTTCGTCGACCAGCTCTTGCCGAGCCAGGAATGGACGCTGATCCTCTTGTCCTCAGCCGGCCTTCTGCTCGTCTATCTGCTCAATACGGGCCTGATGGCGACGGTCACCTATTGGGGCCACATGCTGGGCATCAACATCGAAACGGACATGCGACGGATGGCCTTCGACCATCTGCAGAAGCTCTCCTTCTCGTACTTCGACAACCAGAAGACAGGCCATCTGGTCGGCCGCCTGACGAAGGACCTGGAAGAAATCGGCGAAGTCGCCCACCACGGGCCGGAAGACCTGTTCATCGCGATCATGACCTTCATCGGCGCGCTGTTCTTGATGCTGATGGTGCACTGGCAGCTGGCGCTGATCACCGCCGCCGTGGTGCCGCTGACGGCCTGGGTCACCAGCCGTTATGGCGGGCGAATGACCCGCAATTTCCGCAGCCTCTACGGCCGGATCGGCGACTTCAACGCCCGCATCGAGGAGAATGTCGGCGGCATGCGGGTGGTGCAGGCCTTCGTCAACGAGGCGCATGAGCGCAGCTTGTTTGAGACCGACAACCAGAACTACCGCCGTACCAAGCTCGAAGCCTATCGCATCATGGCTGCCAGCACGTCGCTCAGCTACATGAGCATGCGGCTGACGCAGCTGATCGTGATGATCACCGGCTGCTATTTCGTGCTGACGGGCGAACTGACGAACGGCGGCTTCGTCAGCTTCCTGCTTTTGGTCGGCGTGTTCTTCCGCCCGGTCGAGAAGATCAATTCGGTCATCGAGACCTATCCCAAGGGCATCGCCGGCTTCAAACGCTTCCTCGAACTGATGGAGACCGAACCCGATATCGAGGACCGGGCGGGTGCTGCCGACGTCGCCGGCCTCAAGGGCGACATCACCTATCGCGGCGTCTCGTTCGGCTACAGCGCCGAAAAGCCGATCATCCAGGACATCGACCTGACGATCCATGCCGGCGAGACCATCGCCTTCGTCGGCCCCTCGGGCGCCGGCAAGACGACGATCTGCTCGTTGCTGCCGCGCTTTTACGAGGTCAGCGAAGGTTCGATCACGGTCGATGGCACCGACATCCGCGACATCACGCTTTCGTCGCTGCGCGGCCAGATCGGCATCGTTCAGCAGGACGTGTTCCTCTTTGCCGGCACCATCCGCGACAACATCGCCTATGGACGGCTCGGGGCCAGCGAAGAGGACATCCTGGATGCCGCGCGGCGTGCCAAGCTCGACGGCATGATCCAGGCCTTGCCCGAGGGCATGGACACCGTGATCGGCGAGCGCGGCGTAAAGCTTTCCGGCGGGCAGAAGCAGAGGCTGGCAATCGCCCGCATGTTCCTCAAGAACCCGGCGATCCTCATCCTCGACGAAGCGACCTCGGCGCTCGATACCGAAACGGAAAGGGCGATCCAGCAGTCGCTGGCCGAACTCTCCAAGGGCCGGACCACGCTGATCATCGCGCACCGGCTGGCTACGATCCGCGATGCCGATCGCATCGTCGTCGTCGACAGCAGCGGCATTCGCGAGCAGGGGCCGCACGACACGCTGCTTGCCGCCAAGGGCGCCTATAGCCGCCTCTATCACGCGCAGGCAGGCGCCGGCTGATACGACCGTGGAGCCGCAGGCATTGCATGCGGAAGGAGGGGGCGATACGAACGATGTAAATTCGCCCCCTGCCCTCCGTCCGATCGATCCTTCAGCGCCATGAACACTCCTGATCTTTCCGTCCTTGAACGCGCCATCGCGGCCTTGCCGCAACACTACCCGGGACCGGGCGGCGTTGCCGGCGTGGTCAGGGATGGCGAGGTCCTCTTCCGACATGCCTGGGGCTATGCCGACTTGGCGGCCCGCAAGCCGATGACGATGGCGACGCGGATCCCGATCTGCTCGGTCACCAAGCAACTGACCTGCGCTGTTCTGCTGGATACGATCGGCCATCCACAAAAGCTCGACCGCGCACTCGACGCCTATCTGCCCTTGCTTGAAGGCAAGCGTCCGACCGCTGCGCACCTCTGTCACAACCAGTCCGGACTTCGTGACTACTGGGCGTTGACGGTGCTCCAAGGCGCCAGCCACGACGGCATCTTCCGGCGCGAGGATGCCCGACCGCTGCTCTCCAAGGCGCGCTCGACGCATTTCGAGCCCGGCACCCGTTATTCCTATTCCAACGGCAACTTCCGCATTCTCGCCGACCTGATCGAGGAGCATACCGGCCGCTCGATGGCGGAACTCTATCAGCGCTCGGTCTTCGATCCCGCGGCGATGCAGACCGCCGCCCTGACACCGGACACGAGCCTGCCGCCGGACGGTATCGTCGGTTACGAGGGTAACGAGACGACGGGCTATTTCGAGGCGCTCAACCGCATCTACTGGGCAGGCGACGCCGGTGTTTCCGCCTCGCTTGACGACATGCTGGCCTGGGAGCGTTTCGTCGACAGGACACGTGACGATGCGGACGGGCTCTACCGCCGCCTCGCTGCCCCGCAGACCTATGCGGATGGCCGCCCGGCACCGTACGGTTTCGGCCTCGCACACGAGACGATCGGCGATGCCGTCATCAGCGGCCACGGTGGCGCGCTCCGCGGTTTCCGCTGCCGCAGGCTCTATGCCCCCGCGGAACGCCTCTCGGTCGTGGTAATGTTCAATCACGAAGGCGATGCCCATGCGGCGGCCGTGGCGCTGATGAAGGTCGCTCTCGGYCACACGGATGCCGAGGCCGCGTCAGGAAGCTGGGACGCTGAGGACACCGGAAGCTATCTCGATCCGGAAACGGGCCTCGCCCTGGTTGCCAGAGCTGCCGGACCGACCCGCGTCGAGCTGCGGTTTGCGACCTCTCCCGAAACGCTTTCCGTCAGCGCCGACGGCAGCGCCCGCTCGGCCGCAGTGACCCTGACACCGCAGCGCGCTTCGATACGCATGGAACGGCCTCGCGAAAATCTGACGGTGAGCGCGGACCGCGTCTCCGGGACGGCCCTTCCCGATATCGCCGGTCGCTACCATTCGGCTGAGCTCGACGCCCATCTCGATATCGTCTCCACCAATGGCATCTTCTACGGGGGCTTCGACGGTGCGCTCGGCACCGGCGCGATGCTCGCCATGCGACCGCTGGCCGAAGACGTCTGGCTGCTTCGCTGCAAGCGCTCGATGGACGCACCGGCACCGGGAGACTGGACCGTGCTTGTGCGGCGTGATCCGCAAGGCAACGTGGCCGGCCTCACCATCGGCTGCTGGCTCGCCCGGCGGATCGACTACACGAAGATCGGCTGATGCCGCGAGTGAGGCGGCAACGCCAAGCAAGGTGCTCAGTAACGGCCACCACATGATCAGGAACCGGAAGACCACAGCGTGAAGCAAAAGCGACCCACAGCCGCTCGAGATACCGGCCGCCGCCCCGCGGCAGATGCCGGCAAGCGCGTGACGGTTGCCCGTGCGCTTTCAAAGCTCGGCTACTGTTCGCGCACACAGGCCGAAAAGCTCGTGCTCGAGGGACGCGTCGGCGTCGGTGGACGCAAGGTCACGGACCTTTCGCACTGGGTCGATATCGACAAGGATCGCATCACCGTCGACGGCAAACCGGTGCTTGCCGAAGAGAAGATCTATCTGATGCTGAACAAGCCGCGCGGACTGGTGACCACCCGCCACGACCCGGAAGGCCGGCCAACCGTGTTCGATTGCCTGAGCGATATCGACACCGCGTTCCTGTCGCCCGTCGGCCGCCTCGACAAGGCAAGCGAGGGCCTTCTGCTTTTCACCAACGACACGGTGCTCGCCCAGCGCCTGCTCGATCCTGAAACTCATCTCGGCAAGGTCTACCACGTGCAGATTGCCGGGCAGATCGGTGACGCTCATCTCGAACGGATGGTTGACGGCATCGAGGAAGGCGGCGAGATGCTGCATGCCGCCCGCGCCGTTCACCTCCGGGGTGGCGACAAGAACACGTGGATCGAAGTGGAGCTCGAGGAGGGCCGCAACCGCCAGATCCGCCGCATGCTCGATGCGCTCGGCTTCGAGGTGCTGCGTCTGCTGCGGGTTTCTATAGGGACGATTACTCTTGGCGAATTGCCTAAGGGCGCGAGCCGCAGCCTGACCAGCGAGGAAATCGCCTATCTGAGGCAACGCACCGGTCTTTGACTGCGAGCTGGCAGCGGCCCCACATCACCACGATCTCGGGTGAATACGTTCGGCCTCGGGGCTATACCGAATCCTCATTCGGCTCGTCCCTTTCAGACGAGGGTAGTCTCGCGAAGCGGGCCCTCACCGCGCGCATGATCCGTGCGAAGCGCGGGAGTGAACGCAGGCTATCCAGGTCATTGTCGTTTTCCATCCACACCAGCAACTCCCGGCTCATCTTCAGCGCGATGCGCTCGAGCGCGTCCAGAGCCGCTTCGGCGTCGCCGCTGATCGCCCAGGCACAAACCAGGTTTGCCTGCAGCTGAATATTGTCAGGCTCCAGCAGACTGGCGCGCGATGCCCATTCGCTTGCCCTCTCGCGATCGCCAAGGAGGGCGAGGACACCGGCACCGTGCCCGATTGCGCCGCTATGATCCGGTTCGGCCGCCACGATGCGCTCGATCCTGGCCAGAGCCCGGCGACAGGCCTCCAGTGCCGCCTGTTCGTCGCCCTTGCCCTGGTAGCATTGGATCGCCATGGCAGCAGCGTTGTAATCCGCAGGCGCCAGCGCTGCGGCCCGCTCGAAGTGGCGGATGGCGTCATCGTAGCGGCGCTGCATGATGAAGGTTCGCCCGGCGGCGAGATTGGTGGCGTAGTCGTCTGGCTCAAGCTGCAGGGCAATGGCGCATTGCCGCTCCGCCTCCCCAAACTGTCCTCGGTATAAAAACTGCAACGCCTTTGCGGCATGAGCGCCGGCGAGGCCGGGGTCGAGTTCGAGAGCGCGATCGATTTCCAGCTCGCCCGTTTCCCCACCACCGATGCTGCGCGCGAGACGATTGAGGGTTTCGCCAAGAAGGGCCCAGGCCCGTGCATCGTCGGGCTCCAGTTCGGTCACGCGGCGGCAGAGCCGGATGATCAACGGCAGGTGTCGTTCGGATCCGGTGATGTTGTATTCACGCGCCAGGAGAAACAGCTTGTACGCCTCCGGATCGGTTGGCGCCTTGCGCTCCAATGCCTGGCGCTCCGCCGGCAGGAGCTGAAGCCGGAGTGCCTCGACGACGGCGCTCGCGAGGTCAGACTGCAGCAACAACACGTCCTTGATGTCTCGGTCGAAGCGCTCGGCCCAGACCGTTGCCTCGTTTGCCCCATCGATCAGCTGCGCTGCCAGGCGCATGCGGTCTCCGGCCTTACGCACGCTGCCTTCGAGGATGTAGGCGACGTTCAGCTGCTGTGCGACGACCCGCGCGCATTGTGCCTTCATGCCGAAAGAGGTCGCCCGCGAGACGACCGAGAGCGCCGAGAGCTTGCTGAGGTCGATGATGATGTCCTCGGTCACGCCCGCGCTGAAATAGTCCTGCTCCGGATCGCCGCTCATGTTGGTGAAGGGCAGGACACAGATACCGATCCGTTCGCGCTTTCCTTTCGCCTCTGCCGGCACCCCGGGTTGGACGGCGAAAGCGCGGACGGGACGCTCGATGTTCTTGAGGGACATCGGCCCGAGATCATCGAGTCTGATGTTCAGCTTTCCGGCGACGTGCTCCCGGACCGCTTCGGAGAGGATGATGCCGCCGGGCTCGGCAAGCGTCTGCAGCCGCGCCGCGATATTGACCCCTTCCCCAAAGAGATCACCGTCTTCGACGATCACATCACCCAGGTTGAGCCCCATGCGAAAGCGGAGCGATGGATCGGTTGCCGTGGCCACCCCGTGAAGCGCCATCGCGCAGAGGGTCGCGTCGACCGCGCTTGCGAATTCGATCAGGGCGCCGTCGCCCATCAGCTTGACGACACGGCCGTGGTGTCGCGCAAGCGTCGGATCGAATGCCGCAAAGGCCGCCTTGACGCGGGCGAGGGTACCGGCCTCGTCACGCCCCATCAGCTTGCTGTAGCCGGCGATATCGATACAGAGAACAGCGGCCAGTTTGCGCATCCAACCATTCCCATGGGCGAGTGCTCACTGTGAAGGCTCGGCCTCCACCGAGGTGTAGTGCAACACACCCGAACGCTGGAAACAAGCGAGGGCATCCGCGCGTCCTTGAACACAACCGGGCACACCGCATCACCGGATGATGGGTGGAAATCCACCCATGCGATCGGCCGCATGTTTCCAAATCCACCCAAATCAAAGCCCGCGCCTGACAAATACGCGCCGTGGCCGCGCTAAGCCGTTGTCTGCGCAAAGTTTGCGCTTGCAAATGGGGCACCCAGAACCGGCGCGGGAGGAAACCTTGCCGGCTGGCCGATATTTCATCCGGGAGGAAGAGATGAAAACCTTGAATGCCCTGCTCGGCGCTGTTGCCGCCCTGTCGCTTTTCGCCGTTTCCGCCAATGCGCAGACCTACCCCGAACGCTCGATCACCATGGTCGTGCCCTTCTCCGCCGGTGGCCCGACGGATACGGTTGCGCGCCTGGTCGCTGAATCCATGTCCAAGGATCTCGGCCAGCAGATCATCGTCGAGAACGTCGGCGGCGCTGGCGGCACGCTTGGCGCCGGCCGCGTCGCACAGGCCGATCCGGATGGCTACACCGTACTGCTGCACCATATCGGCATGGCGACGAGCGCCACCCTCTATCGCAAGCTCGCCTATGACACGCTCAACTCCTTCGATTATGTCGGCCTCGTCACAGAGGTGCCCATGACCATCGTCGCACGCAAGGACCTTGAGCCGACCGACCTGAAAGGTCTCGTCGACTACGTCAAGGCGAACAAGGACACGGTCACCGTCGCCAATGCCGGTATCGGCGCCGCGTCGCATCTCTGCGGCATGATGTTTATGAGCGCCGTAGAGACGCCACTGACGACCGTGCCCTATAAGGGGACTGGTCCCGCGATGACCGATCTTCTCGGTGGCCAGGTCGACATCATGTGCGACCAGACCACCAACACCACGAAGCAGATCCAGGGCGGCACGATCAAGGCCTATGCCGTCACCTCGCCTGAGCGCCTGAAGGTCTTCCCGGACCTGCCGACGACCGCCGAGGCCGGTTTGCCGAGCCTTCAGGTCGGCATCTGGCATGGCATCTACGCCCCGAAGGGTACGCCGGCCGAAATCACCGAACGCCTGTCGAAGTCACTGCAGGTTGCGCTCAAGGATCCGAACGTCGTCGCCCGCTTCGGCGAACTCGGCACGGCACCCTCGTCGGACGCCGATGCCACCCCGGCTGCGCTGAAGGCGAAGCTTGAAGGCGAAATCGCCCGCTGGAAGCCGGTGATCGAAGCAGCCGGCCAATACGCCGACTGATAGACGGCTCGCCGCGCCGCGCACCGGTTCACCCGGAAGCGCGGCGCCTGTGACATTGGGACTGCTGCGACGGCACCCGGAGAGGGATCAAAAGCCGTCAACTGCCGTTGACAGCTGTCAACCTGCCTCCCAATGCGCGAACCCGGCACAAAGCCGGCAATGCCAATGCGGGAGGCCGTCAGACACGCCTCGGCCGGCTGCCCCGCCAGAACATATGGGGATACGATGAAATCACTCTCCTTCGACACCACCAATGCGCTCTGCGGCGGGATATTGACAGCGGTCGGGCTGTGCTTCGCCTGGCAGGCCTTCAATCTCGAACTGGGCACCGCCTTTCGCATGGGCCCTGGCTATTTCCCTCTGGTCCTCGCGCTCATCCTGACGCTGCTCGGCGTCGTGATCCTCGTGCAGTCCACCCGCGTTCAGGGTGAGCCCATAGGCCCGATCGCATTGCGCGGCATGGCCTTCATTCTGCCGGCGCCCGTCTTCTTCGGTCTCACGGTCCGCGGCCTCGGCTTCGTACCGGCGCTGTTCTTCACGGCATTGATCGCCTGTTTCGCTTCCGGTCGGATGAAGCCACTCATGGCGCTGGCTCTTTCACTGGCGCTGACGGCCTTCTCGGTCGCGGTGTTCAGCTATGGCCTGGGTTTGCCGTTCCAGCTCTTTGGCCCTTGGGTCCGGTTCTAGGAGACGCGCGATGGAACTCTTCAGTAACCTTGCCCTCGGCTTTGCGACCGCCGCATCCCCTGCCAACCTGCTCTTCTGCCTGATCGGCGTTCTGCTCGGCACCTTGATCGGCGTGCTTCCTGGCATCGGGGCCACGGCGACCATCGCCATGCTGCTGCCGATCACCTTCCAGCTTGAGCCGGTCTCGTCGCTGATCATGCTGGCCGGCATCTACTACGGCGCCCAGTATGGCGGTTCGACTACCGCGATCCTGATCAACATGCCGGGTGAATCCTCCTCGGCGGTCACCGCAATCGACGGCTACCAGATGGCCCGCAAAGGCCGTGCCGGCGCGGCGCTTGCCATTGCAGCCCTTGGCTCATTCTTCGCCGGAACCGTCTCGACGTTTCTCGTCGCCGTCTTCGCGCCACCACTGACCGAGATCGCGCTGCAATTTGGCGCGGCCGAATATTTTTCGCTGATGATCGTCGGCCTCGTTTCCTCGATCGCACTCGCCCATGGCTCGATCACCAAGGCCCTGGCCATGGTAGCACTCGGCCTGCTGCTCGGGCTGGTCGGCACCGATATCTACTCCGGTACGCCGCGCTTCACCCTCGGCATCCGCGAATACGCCGACGGGCTGAATTTCGTGGCGCTTGCGGTCGGCGTTTTCGGCATCGCCGAGATCCTGCGGAACCTTGAAAACGAGCGCACCCGCGAAGTGCTGATGGCGAAGGTCACCGACCTGATGCCGACCCGTGACGACTTCAAGCGCATGTTTGCGCCGATCGTGCGCGGCACCATCATCGGCTCGGCACTCGGCATCCTGCCGGGCGGCGGTGCAATCCTTGCCGCCTTCGCCTCCTATACGGTGGAGAAGCGGGTCTCTGATCGTCCTGAAGAGTTCGGCCATGGCGCCATCGCTGGTGTCGCCGGTCCGGAAAGCGCCAACAATGCCGGCGCCCAAACCTCGTTCATTCCGCTCCTCACCCTTGGCATA
This sequence comes from Ensifer sp. 2TAB8, assembly GCF_052115125.1. NCBI lineage: Bacteria > Pseudomonadati > Pseudomonadota > Alphaproteobacteria > Hyphomicrobiales > Rhizobiaceae > Ensifer > Ensifer sp. 2TAB8. The sequence continues at coordinate 90,162 of NZ_JBFRGB010000017.1, forward strand.
CCGGCCAACCCGGTCATGGCTTTGATGATTGGCGCGATGATCATCCAGGGCATCGTGCCCGGTCCGAACGTTGCCACCGAGCAGCCGGCGCTCTTCTGGGGCATCATTGCCTCCATGTGGATCGGTAATCTGATGCTGGTGGTCCTGAACCTGCCCCTGATCGGGCTCTGGGTGAAACTGCTCAAGATCCCCTACTACGTGCTGTTCCCGATCATCATGGCGTTCTGCTCGATCGGCGTCTACAGCGTCAACTCCAACGTCTACGACCTCTATGCCGTCGCCTTCTTCGGCCTCGTCGGCTACCTGCTGTTGAAGCTGCGCTGCGAACCGGCGCCGCTGCTGCTCGGCTTCGTGCTCGGGCCGCTGCTCGAGGAAAACCTCCGCCGGGCCATGATCCTGTCGCGCGGCGACCCGACGACCTTCGTTACCCGGCCTATCAGCGCCATCCTGCTTCTGATTGCGGCCCTGGTGCTCATCGTCGTGTTCCTGCCGAGTGTAAAGGCCAAGCGCCAGGAGGTTTTTGTCGAGGAAGACTAATCCCGCCAGCCATTTTCGCGACATTATCACTATATATCAATAGCTTAACACGCCGCACATCCACCCGGATGCGCGGCGTTCTCGTAACTGCGGCATTCTGCCCCTGCGCGGTTTGCCACATTGAGATTTGTCAAGCCGCTCGCCTATCTCTGCCTCAGCGAAGAAGAGATGAGAGCGAGCCCGAGCGATGACACGTCGCGCGAAATCGAGATGGGACAAGGCCCTGAGCACGCTGTGCGCCATGGCTCTTTTCCTGCTGGGTTTCGCACACCTCGGCCCGGCTCTTGCCTTCTCCCCGATCCCGGCATCCGACTACGCCCTCTACGCCCTTCCAGACGGAACGCTACCCGACTTCTGTCAAACCGGCCTTGACGGCGACGGCAATGAGAAGCCGACGCAGAAGCACGTGTGCAGTGCCTGCCGGTTCTTCTGGGCGCTGCTGACGCTACCGGACGACACTGTCGGCGAGCGCCTGCAAGGGAGCCTATCGCCCACGGTCGTAGCGACAGCGGCGCAGCCGGGGCCGCAGGTTCATTCCCCGAATGCCAGTCCGCGAGGGCCACCCAAGGCCGTTGCCAGGCTTTGAACCTGCGTTGACAGCTGTCAACGCCCTCCTTCGATGTCGGATGGCAACGAGGCACGATGCCTCGTCGTATCCGCAATGCGGACTTCTCCCATGCCCGAAACTCAATCCGCTGCCGCCCCTATTGTGGCCCCTCCCCTTGCGCCCTTGCCCCGCCCACCGCGGCTTCCTGCGCGCAGCCGCGTGGTCGGTGAAAACTTCACTCTGCTCTTTGAAGGCGGCCGCAATCGCTCGCTCTTTCGCGTGCTCGACGGCTGTATCGTTCTCTCTCAGCTGCTCGACGACGGTCGCCGGCAGATCACCGATGTGCTCGGTCCTGGCCGGCTCTTCGGCTTTACGGTCGATGGACGCAACATCGCCACGGCGGAGACCTTGAGCATTGCCCGTATCGAATCCCTGGGCGATGCCGAACTTCACGCGACCAATCCGGCGATCGCCAGCGAATTGAAAACCACGCTGCATCGGTTGCAGGCGCATGCCACCTTGCTCGGTCGCAAGACCGCCGCTGAGAAGGTAGCAAGTGCATTGGTCGAGCTATCGCGCCTGTTCAATCGCAGCGGCCGGAACGCCGTCCCTGCCCGTCTGAGCTTCCACCTCCATCTCACACGGGCAGATCTTGCCGACTGGCTCGGCCTTACCGTCGAGACCGTCAGCCGCTGTCTCAACCGCTTCAAGCGCGAGGGCCTGATCGATTTCAGCCACCCGAAAACCATGCGCCTGCTCGACCCGGAGCGCCTCGAAGCTGCTGCCGGCTTCACACGGCAGCGATCGGGCAGCGGTACACGTCCCCGAAACTGAAGACCTCCGACGGTCCATCCCCACCCGGACTGCCCCCAAGGAAAGGAAGAACAATGATTGCAAGACTTGTCTATAACGTGCCGGTGTTCGGCTGGATGCTGAAGGAAGCCATACAAGGGTCGCAGACGGCAAAGGTGCTGTTTCTGATCAACTGCGCATTGATCTGGCTGCTCGCGATCGTCGCCTTCGGCTACCCGGCGATCATCATCCCGGCGCTAGCTCTCGTTCCAACCGTCTTCGTGCTGCTGATCCTGATCACCATGGGCTGATGGCGCACATGCCCCTTGGGCATGCCGCCGCCTATAGCACACCCCAGCCGCGGTAGCGTCCGCGGCCGGTCATTTCGCGGATGCCAAGTTCGCGCACGAGGTTCAATGCGCCGCGTGGCGTGACGCCGACATGCTGGGCGACCAGCGCGGCTGAAACGATCGGCCGCGACAGGACCAGTTCGATCAGCGCCGGCAGGCTGCTGTTGGACCGCCGATCGCGGATACGCATTTCCATCTGCGTCTTTGCCAACGACAGTCGGTCGAGTTCCTTCAGGCCCAAATCCGCCGTTACCGTCATCGCTTCCAGGAAGGCGCTCCATCGCATCACCGGATCCTGTGAACGCCGTCGCTCATGGCGCACGACCTTCTGGCCGGCATTGAAGGTGAGGAGATGCGAAGTCACCTTACCGCGTGATCTCAGATAGGCGCCAACGAGCAGTGAGCCTAACCAGTGCTGCCGTCGCAGCGGTTCGATCCGCTCCCAGGCGTCGAAGAGAAGCGCAGCACCCAGGCTGGCCGGCAATTGATCTGCCGTCGCCATCGCGTGGCGCCATTCGTCGATCCGAGCGTCTTCGTCCCAATCCTCATCAAAGAGCAGGCCCAGCTGTCCCATTGGCTCCTGTGCAGTTACCTGGGCCGCACGCTCGGCGACTTCGAGCACATCCTTGTCGTGCGCTTCCAGCAGCTGTTGTGAGCGAGCGATCGCCGCATCGATCGCCGCAAACTCGGCGGCCATCGGATTGGTGTCTTCCTCTTCGTGCGCTTCAATCCGGTCACTATCCGTGGCGGAAGACGTCGGCTCCAGTTGTCGTGTCTCCGCAGAGGTATCGCTGGCATTGGCCGGCGCGACCTGTTCTCCCCGAATGGCAGCAAGACCGTGGGCTGAAAGTGCCCAGTGAGGTTCGCCGAGCCAGATGCGCCGCCGCGCGCGTATGACCGAATGAGCAATCGTCAATTCATGCGTTGGGGCACGGGCGTCCATATGGGCATCGTGCAGCACGAGATCCTCGACATGGACAAGTTCACCGGCAACCCAAAGCGCAGCCGCAGCATCAAAGAAGTGGCCCCGTTCCCGAAAACCATCTTCCACCGCATGGCGATTTGTTCGTTCATCGAGCCGCGCCAAGGCATCTTCCGCTGAAATCAGCAGCGGAAGGATCATCGGATGATAGGGATCGGGAATCTTGTATCGCATTTCAAACTAAGGATGTTGACGCAGAAACGGAACGTAACACGATATTCGTTTCCGTCACAGAGGCAGGGCGTCAGGCCGAAATATCTAGACTATTTTGGATCGCGCCTGGCCAACCTGGTAGCACGGGCAACGCCTGGCATCATCTAGGACGCCCATTCCTTAGGCACCATGGCGTGCATCGTGCGCCTCGTTTGGGCCAGGAGCAAGACCTCGGTGAGTGCTCTCTGCCAATCTCATGTTCCAGGCGTGTCTATTGTTGACAGCTGTCAACGCACCGCTCCTTGGTGCTGGTTCTGGTGCGTTACACTCAGGCAATTGTACCGCGTCCGGGCGGGCGCGGTACACGCGATCGCAAGATCGGTTGATCTGCGTCCTTGATCGTCTGCTCTGTCATTGGAGAACACCCAACCGAGCAGATGTAGGCTTTGCTCAATCGCTCGCGTATGCGAGCACGACGGCAATTCCTTCGTTCGCATCGAGCAAGCTTGCAAGCCGATCAATGAACCCAATCGGTATGGGAGTCTAATGCACGACTCTATGAGATAGCTGCAACAGGTCAGTACATTTGAGCGAGGTCTCTGGGGTAGCGTCAGAGACGTGCTGGCGCAGAACGCCGCCTCCGATAATGGTTGTACTGGTATGGCCGATGCGAGCCCTCTAGCCTTAGGGTTATCCGTCCGCCGTTCTGCTGCATAGCGGCTGCACCAAGCGTCGTCAAAAATTCTCGGCTGGTTCGGGCATGACGGAAAGAGCGAGAAGGACCGATCTATCACAGATCTCGTACGGAAAAGTTCCGCTGCCGACGTGAGGCGTTTCTCAGTCCCGCCGAGCCCGAAAGTCGCCTTGCATTGATGCGTCCGCACCTCTCCGTTGCCCGATGTCAACACCGGCGTTTAGAGAAGCAGAAGCCTAAATCCGGCGCCCTTCGGATCACAATCGATCTTCGAACTCAGCTCCAAGCACAGCCGTTCCAGTGGGCGGCGCCTTCGTGTTCTGAGGGACGCCTACACGTCCGTAGCACTCCATCATAGCCTCGACGCCAGCCCAATCCGAGCGACGGAAGAAAACAGCTACTTTCCTTCCGAAAGGGATAAATCATCAATGTTTTCTTGGAGATGGTGATGATTCAAATTGAATCTCTGACTCTAGAATATTGCAGAGATATCAACGAATCCTTGCATCTCCAGTCTCCTGCATTTGTCCGCCTTATACAAGACGCGCTGCCGCAATCGAAGTAGCCGCATCAAACCGTATCCTGTGTCCCAGCGATATCGGGCATCTCCCTCTATTCATGCAACACCCGACGCCTGGGCACGTAAGCGTGCCGATAGCATTGCCGAGACCGCGAAGGATTGGCTCTTTGCACGACGCGTGAGGTCACGCAGATAGGCTCCGGCTGATTGTATGTGCTCAGCTCGCTCCAGAAGGCACGCAAGCACTGTCGCGGTTGTTTCCGGCCCCAGTGTAGCGCAGGCTTCGTTGTAGACGTCTGGGCTGATCCCAAGCATGTTTTTGACGACGGTTGTGGCCGTGAAGAGATCGCGCCAGCTGTCGACACGACCGGACGGGCCGTAATCGCGGATTTGCGGGCAGGCTTTCAAGACCAGCGGTAGCGGTGCTGCAGAGTTCAGGGCAGGCGACGCCGGCTGGTGGGTGCGACGTGCTGGCAGCGCCGATGTTTCGATACTTGCAGGCGGATTATCCGTATTCTGGTCCATCTCCGGTAGATCCGTCGATGCATTGGGCGAAAATCTCACCTCCGCTCTTTCATCAGCCGGTTCAGATTCAGAAAGATAATCGGATTCTGAATTCTGTATGTGCCGCTCATTTTGGCGTTCATTGGCAGCCGTATTTTGTGTTTTCAGTAGATTTTCCAGACGATTAGTCAGTTCGTCCTGTAGCTGGACGAGAACCGGAAGGAGGCGCTCGATCTCAGCGATGGAAGGTTTGCGCGAGAGCGACATATAAGCAGCCTGGCAGCGCGTTTCCGCCTCTTCTGCGTAGGCGACGTCAGATTGGCGCAACAAATCGACCAGCTTCGCAACGTCTCGACGGCAGAGGCTCATGCGTTCCCGCATCATCTGAAGATATCGCCGGTCCGCTTCCAGACGAGTGGACTCTGCTTCGAACTCGGCTGCGCGAGAGAGCAACGGAGCAAGATCGAATCCGAATGCCTGGCCGATCGCCCCCTTGCGGTCGCGGCGAGCGTAACGCTTACCGTTCGGGCTATCGCGCCGGAGAATGAGGCCAGCCTCGACCAGCGTGGCAAGATGCCGCCGTAGCGTCGTCTCGGCCATGCCGTGCGTTCTCAGAGAGAGCTGAGCATTGGACGGAAACACGACGAGGCCGTCGGCTGCCGCAAGTTCCGTCTTCGGGTAGAACGACAGCAATGCGTTCAAGACGGCAAGCGAACGATCGGACACACCAAGGCTGGACTTGGCGGCGCAAACCGTTCGAAATAATTTCCATTTGTCGACCTTGCCTTCGTCGACGGCCGAAGCGCTGGAAAGTTGGTGTGCCAACATCCCAAGCGACATCGCCCGCCGCCCGAAGGGCGTCGTGACAATCCCACAATCCATTCGCCTTCACCTTTTTCAAGGCAAAAGAAATCCGTTCGCCGAAACGACGTTGAAAACTCTTGACACCGATTCGCGGAAATGGGATTCTCTAGTTGCTACACGAGAGAAGGGTTTCCGCAGCGCTAGTCGTTCGGAAGCCTTTTTCTTTTGCTCTGTTTAGTCTCCTGTTTCCTCTTGATATTCGAGGTACAGAGATTTGAGCCTCTGCCTCACGAAATCTGCAAAACCCGGCGCCTTCTTCCTGTTGAAGGACAGCGTTGTCTCGTCATCCGTTTCGCGGATCCGGACCGGAGTTGTATCGTCGGGCGCTACCCATGCGGTGGCTCTGGTGCGCGCCCTGGAGGTGCTCAGGAAGGCACAAAGCGCATCAAAACGCTGATCGCTTCCCGCCGCCTGGAATTGTTTTTCTTTCACAAAGACGTCTGCGGCTTCGCCTTTTCCTGCTTCAGCAAGCAGCTCGGCGAGGTCGAACCAACGGCGACGACCGACCGAAGGTGCCGGCCCAATAGCCTCGATCAGCGAGGTTGGTAGCCGACGAACGACGGAAATCATCTTGGAAACTGCGGCCTTGTCGACGCCGAGCGAGGACATGATGATCTCGCGGGAAAAACCGCGGTCCTCAAGGCGAGTGGCAAACAGCGACCGCTCGATGAACGACAGATCCGTGCGGGTGTTGTTTTCCTGCCCCTGAGAGACGACCAGTTGTTCGTCGCTGAGATCGCGGACAACCGCGCGCACCTTGCCGCCGAGCGTGCGTGCGGCGGCCAATCGGCGATGACCGTAAGCGACCTGGTAGCGCCCATCGGTTTCCGGGTGCGGACGCACGAGGATCGGAACCTGTTGACCGTGCTCACGTATCTGTTCTGCAAGAGCGGATTGCGCGTCTGCCCCGATTTCGAGGCGGTCGACGATGAAAGAGGCGTCGATGAGCGCGGGGTCGAGATCGACGATCGTCAACCCTTCAGCAAGTTGACGCTCCAGTTCCTGGGCGCGCTCAACTTTCTGAGTGATGTTCGAAAGCGACCGAGTGATGCCGCCGACGGCACTTGCTGGCCGTGCGCCCACACTTAGACCGGCGATTGGCCGGCCCGTGGCCAAGCGTTCCAGCGCCGCTTTCGCGTCGTTCCCGGCTGTGTCGTCCGTAATCCCGATCAGATTCTTGCGGGCCATGGATTACTTCCTCCCCCAAACCTGGCGGATCAGTTCTTCGATCTCGCCATTGACCTGGTTCAGAGAATCCATGGCGCGGTCGTAGGTGCCGCGGACGAATTGCGAGCGCTCGACTTCATAGAGCGTCTGCTTCGTCACGCCGGCATCGGAGATAGCCGTCGACTTCACCATCGCGCTCTGCAGCATGCGATTGCCGAAAATGGCGCGCATGAAGCCGGTCATCTGGCTTTGCGGACCGTCATTCGGTTCGAATCGTGTGCCGAGATAGCGCATCCAGTCGTAACTTGTACGACCTCCGGCTTTTTCGACGACACTCATCAACTCGCTCGTCATTGACAGGAACTGCGACATCGACATGACATCGAGCATTTGCGGATGCACGGTGATGAGCACGGACGTTGCGGCGCAGAGCGCCGACATGGTGAGAAAGCCAAGCTGCGGCGGGCAGTCGATGACGACGATATCGTAGAAACTCTCGATTTCCGCCAAAACGTCGCCAATTCGTGCGAAAAACAGGGTCTCGGCGGCGCCACCCATCATCATCGCCTTCGGGGTCTCGTGCTCGAACTCCATGAGCTCGAGATTACCGGGGATGAGGTGAAGGTTCGCGGTGTAGGTCGAACGGACGATGTCGGCGATCGGCCGCGGCTCGTCGTAACGGATCGCGCCGTAAAGCGTTTCGCCCTCGCCAACGTCCAGTTCCGGCTGATGGCCGAAGAGGGCAGAGAGCGAAGCCTGTGGATCAAGGTCGATCGCCAGGGTGCGATAGCCGCGAAGGGCCAGATATTGGGCAAGGTGAGCGGATGTCGTCGTCTTCGCCGATCCACCCTTGAAATTCATGACCGATATGACTTGAAGCTTCTCGTCGCCGCGACGGTGCGGGATGTATTTCCCGGATTTGCCGCCGTCGTCGAGAACGCGACGGATGCGCTCGATATCTTCAACCGCGTACATGCGCCGACCGTTTGACAAGGGCGCCGGGCCGTGGCCCTCTGAGGCCACCTGCCTCAGGTAGCCTTCACCGATTCCAATGAAGGCGGCGGCCTCGGCAGGGCTGAAGAGGCGCATTGCCTTTTGGGCCTGTGGAGGAAAGATCTTTTTTTGATGCTGCTGCAGCTGATGCGCCAGTTCCAAAGCATCGGCAGCCAGAAGCGTCGGCAGATGCTCCTGTTCGTCGTGACCTTGAATTTTCTGTTGCAACATTGGGTTCCCCGAAAACTGCGCAAATATCGTCATATCGGAACAATATGCGCAGCTGCACTATGCTCCGATTCGGTTCGGATTTACAAACGCATAGCGATTTATACCCAAGGGGCTGTTTCGGCGGCTAACGAACCGATTTTCGCCCCCGGTTGTCCGCGGACAACCGTCTGATTGCGGCGGGCCACAGTGGCGCGCGCCGCCATCTTCGCAGGCCACAAAAGAAGATCTAAAAGAGTATAGAATTTATAGACTATTGACAGGCGGGCTGATTGTGTCACGATTGTGTCTATCAGAGGCCTGACGCGAGAAGGTTCGATATGTTCTATCTAGGTGGAATGACCCTTGGGTATCTGGCGCCACCGCCGCCGAAGGCGACGCGGCAGTCGAGAGTGGAGATTGCGCCGGCTCCGGTTGAGAAGGCGGAGTACGAAGAGTCTGATCGCAATCAGGAATGGGCGCGGGCATTCCTGACGCCTTGGCATCTCCTCTATTGATCATCTGGTGAGTGAATTGCGAACGTTGACAGCTGTCAACATCGTGCCGAAGTGTCCGTGGCTATGGTGGAAAAGCGCGAAACAGCGAGAGAAGGGCTGTTTCGCCGCTGCGAAATGATTAAGTTCGGTGTCATGGACACCAAGCAAGACCGAACCGTTTCGAACATTCAGCCCGACGATGCTGTCGACAATCAAGGGCAGACCTTGTCCTTGCACCAGCGGATACTCGGGGACGTGGAGGGGCGCATCCTTTCCGGAGAATGGCCGCCGGGCCATCGTATTCCATTCGAACACGAACTGACGGAACAATACGGCTGCTCACGGATGACCGTGAACAAGGCGCTGACTGAACTCGTCAAGCGCGGATTGATCGAGCGCAGACGCAAGTCCGGCAGCTATGTCACCTTTCCGCAGGTGCAGTCGGCGGTGATGGAAATCCACGACGTCAAGCTCGAAGTCCAATCTTTGGGGCTCGACTACAGTTTTCAGCTGGGCGAGCGAAAGGTGCGCAGTGTCGAGAGCCGCGACGTCGAACGGCTGGACCTTCCGACCTCGGTGAGGCTGCTGGATGTTACGTGTCGGCATTTTGCCGGCGGGCGCCCTTTTTGTTTCGAGGAACGCCTGATCAGCCTAGCGGCGGTGCCGGAGGCGGAGGCGGAACTGTTTGAAACCGCGGCGCCTGGTTCGTGGCTGCTCGGCAAGGTGCCGTGGAGTACGGCAGAACACCGCATCCGGGCCGTTGCGGCGAACAAGCTGGCGGCACAGGCGCTCGACATTTCGACCGGCACCGCCTGCCTGGTCATCGAGCGCCGTACTTGGAGTGGCCGTGCGCCGGTGACGCATGTCCGGCTGACCTATCCCGGCGATCGCCACGAACTCGTTGCCCAGTTCGCGCCGAGCCCCATCGGATAGCCGGCTAACACATTTCTCCATGCCGAGTCCGACAGTTGTCCGCGGACAACCGGCTATTCTCCAACGACGCGCAAGACAGGGGCCGGGCCGTTGCCGGAAAAGGCGAAGACTTCGATCGGTTCGCCTATCCCTCTGACGGGATAGGCGCCGAGATGCTCCATGCTGGATGCGCATCCGGCCAGCTCCACGAAGGCCCGCGACAGAAGCACCGGTCGCTTCGTTTCCTTGGTCAGGCTCTCAAGCCGGGAGGCGATATTGACCGCGGGGCCGATCACCGTGAAGTCCAGCCGGCGGCGTGAGCCGATATTGCCGTACATCACGTCACCGACGTGGACTCCGATCCCGTAACCAAAGGGTTCGCGGCCCTTTTCGAGGTTGTCCTTGTTGAGAAGAGCGATTGCCGCTTCCGCCTCGCGGATCGCTTGCAACAGGTTTTCGGCGGCATTCGGGTTGCTGAGCGGAAAGATCGCCAGCAGGCCATCGCCCATGAATTTGAGGATCTCGCCGCCATGCCGCTCGATCGGTTCCGACATCGCGTCGAAATAGGCATTGAGCAGATCGATCACGTCGTCGCGCGGCCAAAGATCCGAGAGCTTGGTGAAGTTTCGCAGGTCGCAAATCAGAATGGCTGCGCCGACGGTAACCCCGCTGCCACGCGTCGTGGCGCCGGCAAGAATCTGCTCGCTGGCATGTGGGCCAACATAGGTTTCGAGCAGCGTCCGCACGAACCGGTTTTTCAACCGGATTTCGCTGACGAGGGCCAAAGCGGGTAGAAGGTCCAAGAGGAAGGCGATGTGCTCATCCTCGAATCCGCCCTTTCGGTCGGTGGCGAAGGTGACGACATGGCGTTTGCCAAGCGTGTGTTCGAGCGGCCAGGCTATGTATTCGGTCAGCCCTTCGCCCTTCAGGTCGACATAGAGCGAGTTTTGGGAATGCTCTTCCGTCAGGGCCTCCAGGTTCGTGCGAACCTCCGCGCCGCCGTTGTTGATTATGTAGAGCGGGCTCTTGAGGTAGAGCGCGGTGTTCTGGGTGCCATAGTCGTAGAGGTCGATTTCACCCTCGGCCAAGCCCTGGCGCCAGAGGATACGGGCGCCGAGCCACTGCGGATGATTGATCCGGAAATGCAGCGTCGAACGCGCAACCGGGACGCCGGCTGCCTGCAGCCGCTCGCACATTTCAACGAGGATGTTGTCGATGAACCGCTCGTTGCGCGTTTCGATGATCAGCCAGTCGAGCACGCTCCGGCGTCGAGCCGGCCAGTGTCCTTCCTCAAGTGAAGGCGAGGGGGCTTGCGAAGACATCTGCATTTGCAATTCTCCATTCTGGTCGAACTCTCAGCCGTTCTCCCGGCGAACGTTCGCGATGCGTCGTTGCAAATGTGGAGCATCAGCGGCGCCTTGATAAGGGGGAAGCCGAAAGCTTTTGAGAAAACGGCCAGGCGGCGGGCTACGCGGATGCCGGTGCCGATTGCTGCGCTGCGCATCCGCCGTCGAGTGGCAATTGCAGCCGAACACGAGCACCCCGCCACGGACCGGCAAGGATGTCGATCCGACCGCCGTGCAGGCGGGCGATCTCCCGTGCCAGGTTGAGCCCCAGACCGGCGCCGGTAGAGCGTGGACGCAAGCGATAGAAAGGCTCGAAAACGCGCTCGCGCTCCTCTGCAGGAATTCCGGGGCCTTCGTCCTGGATTTCGAGGCCGCCCTCGGCATTGACCAGCACGGTGATCGTGCCGGTGCCGCCGCCATGCTCGATGGCATTGCGCAGGAGATTGGCGACGGCCTGCTCGATCTGGCGTGGCCGCGCGCTGACGGGAGCCTTCGGCACCGCGGTTTCGAACGCAAGCTCGTAGCCAGCCTCGAACGCCAGCGGCGCAAAGTCAGCAGCGATGGTTCTTGCCATCGCAACGAGGTCCACCACCTCCAGGGCACCACCGGCGTGCTCGAGCACCTGTCGATCGAGGAGCTGTTGGGCGAGATGCGAAAGACGTTCGATATCCAGCTTTAGGCGGGTGCTTTCGGGTGCTTCCTGCAGCAGCTCGGCACGGGTTCTGAGGATCGCGATCGGGGTACGCAACTCGTGCGCAGCGTCGGTGAGAAATCGGTTGCGCTGGTCATACCCTTCGCCTAGCCGCGCCAGCGCCTTGTTGAAGGCCTGCACTAAAGGTGCGATCTCGGTCGGTACCTTTTCGGTTTCGAGCTGAACTGCGCGATTGTCGATGTCGATGCGGCCGGCCTGGTCGGCGGTCGAAATGAGGCTCGCCAGGGAGCGCCGAACGACGGCCGGCGCCGTGACCAGCGTGGTTACGCCCATCACCAGAATGATCGGCAGCAGAAAGCAGAGGATAAGCAGCGCGATCATTGGTACGACCTCGGTCCAGGTCGTCGTGCCGTCGAGGTCACGCGCCATGTCGACATTAACGCTGATCTGCACGTCCAGCGGACCATTGTCGCGCCGCGAAGTAACGGTCGAGGCGATAATCTGGACGCGGCCGGCGTCGGTGTCGGCATTGTGGAGGACCGCGTCCGGCAGCGTACCGCCATCATCGAAGAGCAGCTTCGCGCCTTCGACCCGTCGCATCAGTTCGCCACCGCTTTCCTCGTAGGGAGAGGGAACATTCCCCTGTCGGAGAACCTGGCCAGCGCCGTCGCGGATGATGAACCAGAGATTGGGATGAGCTTGGCGTAGCTCCCGTAGCTCTTCCGTCTCCCGGACCATCAATGCGCCGCCCGTATCGCGCCCGACGGCGCGGTCGAGAACATCTACTGCCGCTTCGTTGTCGACGAGCAGGCGCGGCTGAGCGATGAACATTGCCAGGAAAAGCAGGCCAATGAAGACAAACAGGGTTGCCGCCTGAAGCAGGATGAGGCGGCGCACCAGCACCCATTGCAGCGAGCGGGGTCGAGCCTTCGTCATGTTGTCGCGCGCAGGAGATAGCCGAGGTTGCGGATGGCTCTGATCTCGACGCCGGCACCGACGTCTTCGAGCTTGCGGCGTAGGCGCGACAGATGCGAGTCGAGCGCATTGGACTCGATCTCGTCGTCCATGGCGTAGACCGATTCCTCTAAAGTCGCCCTGAGCACGGTACGGCCGGGGCGACGCATCAAGGCTTCGAGCGCAAGGCGTTCTCTGCGCAGGAGATCGAGCGGCTTGTCATCCACTGCTGCTTCACGGTGGTGGAAGTCGTAGATAAGCCGTCCGACCTTGGTCTGCTCGGCTTTCAATGAGACCGGGCGGCGGGCGAGCGCCCGCAGCCGGGCCATCAGTTCTTCGACGGCAAACGGCTTGGACAGATAGTCGTCGGCACCGGCATCGAGCCCGGCGACCCGGTCGTTGATCGATCCCAAGGCCGTCAGCATCAATATCGGCGCCCCGACCCCGAGACTGCGCAGTTTCGGTATGAGGTCCAGGCCTTCGCCATCTGGCACGCGGCGATCGAGCACGACGACATCGTAGGGCCAGAGTTCCGCGACGGCCTCGGCATCGGCCAGTGTCGAGACGTGGTCAACGATTACCTGGCGCCGCTCTAGCGCCGCCTTCAGGGCCGAGGCCATCTCCGGCTCGTCTTCCAGCAGCAGGATGCGCATGCCAGTTCTCCCGATCGCCCGTATCTCTGAGCGGAAAATATATATATGAATTCAAGGCGTTAGGACAATTTCCATCCGCCCCGTGAGAGAGGCGGCAGCCATCATTCACATTCCAGCTTCGGCTGACGGAAGTTGGTAATGTACCAGCGGCCTTGCTGCATCCGGGCATAGAAGGTGTAGAAGCACTCCTGTTCCTCGACATAGCCCGGCGTCGTGTACTCCTCGTAGCGCATTCCGCGCCGAGTGTCTCTGATTTCACCGCTCGACGTGCCGGAGACGACATTCGTCGAGATCTTGCGCCATTGGTAGGCCCGCTCGTTCCAGCTGAGATCAAGGATGTTGGTGGGCGGACCGTAATCGATGATGACGGATTCGACCGGTTGGCCGATATAGGTTTTCATCGTGTCGGAAGCGCAACCGGTCAGGAAAACGGTGGTGGCGGCGAGGCATGCGAGGGCGCGGCGCCCTTTGCTGAAGAACATGACGGATCCCGGTTTTCCGCGGCCCCGAGCATCCATGCGGAAGCGCAAAAGCCTGCAGTCGTTCAATGAGTTGCCGCTTCTCCGGATCGATCGTGAGACCGGAGTGGTGCAGCGATACCGGGTTGCTAAGGCTGCAAGATTACAGGGACATTGCGAGGGCGCGGCGCTGATCGCCGGGCGTGAATTCACGAACCGGATCAGGACAACGGAGGCATTTGCATTGGACGGAGATTTTCAGAACGACCACGACAAGCGCGGCTCGTACGAAACGATCCTCAGCGTTCTGTGTTACGCTTTCGTTGAAATTCGAGCGACCGATAACCTGCTGAAGGCCCAGTTCCTTGCGGACGTTTTTCACAACGCCCCGACCGGTATCGCCGTCGGGCGCAGGGCTGACGCTATTGAGGCCGAAGTCTACGGCAGAGCAGACAGGCTTCAATGCAGGCCCCAAATCGAGGCAATGTTTGAATCCGCCAGGGAAAACGCTGCGCGATCGAAGTTGCGAGCGGCGGGAACCGAAAACGACGCGTCGTGAGCGTCAGGCTGCGCGGTTCGCTTTGTTCCGCGACGCACCTTCCTTGGCATCGGCCGCGTAGACCAGACCTGGCAATAGGATCCATTCGCCGGAGCGGAGCGCCAGCACGTCAAATCCGCCGCCAGGCAGGCGCGGTGCCACCCCGACGAAACGGTAGCGCAGGCCGTCGCGGTCGGACACAGAGTCGCGGATGGGCCGGCCGGCGAGATAGCCGATGACAGCGCCTTCGAATTCGACATCCGCCAGCATGAAATATTCCGTCGGCAGGCGGCGGCTCGCTTTGGCGGTGAGTTTGAACCCGTTCCTGAATTTCATTGTCTCGCTCGTTGTAAGACGTTTCCGGAACCGGGGAGGGCCGGTGCCGAGGCTTCTATGCCGTTGTTTGGTCGTTGCCTGCAGACGCATCACGGATCGTCGTCCACCGACGGCAGTCAGATCGCGCTCAGTGATGCTGGCACGTGCCGCAATTGGGCGATGTTCCCGGCGGCACGGCGCGTCTCAAGCCATCGAAAAACGGCGCTAAGAAGGCGGAGCCATCGGGGACCAATGCGGCATTTGCGCCGGTTGCTGTTAGCGCGAGCCAAGATAGGAAATCGCCTGGGAAGTTGGGACCTGCGCATAGGGAACCCATAAAGACCGAAACTAGCGGGTTCAGACAGCGCCTCCAGCGTGCAGGCGGAAGTCGCATCTCGGATCGGCCGCATCAAAAAATCTTGCCGGCACAGATATATCGCTTCTTTCGGCCATATTCTCGACACCGAGATTGTTGACCTCTCCGGCAGGCTGGGACCACCCGGCGCTCTTCGAGCGCCCGCTCTTGCTTTCTTCCGGGGAGGCGAGGGCGGGCGTTTTGCGCCTATTGAAAGATCATCCTCTTGTCATTCGACAAACCTTCCGGGCACGTCACGAGACGAATTGTGCTGCACTTTCCGGGCTTTGAGCCCCTGGATGCCGTCAAGCACCAGGCACGCTACAAACGATCGGCGGAAAAGACCGCCAAGCTTTACGACTTCGAGGTCGAGGTGGGACCGGTACAGATCGAAGGGCCCAGCCGCTACTTCGACGTGGACAGTCAAGGCGTCGATTGGCGAACGATGACCCGCGTCTACGTCTTCGATCACAATGAAATCGTGAGAAGGCTGAACGGCCGGTCGACGTTGCACAGAATGGCAGCGGGCTACCTGAACGCCGCGCGCGTGGTCTGGGAAGGCGGTGCCTTGTCCTACTTCCGGCATGCGTGGCGCTTCGGGTTGTTCTTCCTCTTCCCGTTCCTGCTCATCGCGATCGGGATGGGGCTGAGCCTGCTGATCGCCACCGCTCCCTACTGGCTTGGGCTGGATCCTCCACTTCTGGCCCTGAGCGCAATCGTTGCTTATGTCGCCTTCTTCAAGCTCTTTCTCCCCTGGACCGAGAGATGGCATGCCCTACATCTCTTTTCCGACTGGGAACTGGCCGTTGCTGTTGCCAGATTCGAAAAACAGTATTTGAAACAATGGGTTGAAGAGGGCTTAGTATCCGCGCAGGCAGCGTTCAGCGAGCCGGCTGACGAATATGTCATCACYTCCCACAGCATGGGCGCCAGCGTTGCCACACAGGTCCTCGGCGCCTTGGTGGAAAGGGAGCCGGATTTGTTCGAGCGGAAGCGGATCATCTTCGTCACGCTCGGCGGCGCGATCCTGCAATGTGCGCTGTTGCGCAGTGCCGAGGTTCTTCGGACCCGCGTCGGCGCCATTGCCCATGTGAAGGAAATCTTCTGGTTCGACGTCCAATGCCTGACGGATGCGATCAATTTCTATCGATGCCAGGTCGTCGCGCTCGCTGGACACCCTGACGCGCCGCAGCCGCCGATCGTTTTCATACGGCTCAGGCACATGCTTTCGCCGGAACGCTATCGCAGGATCAAGCGCGATTTCCTTCGGGTTCACCGGCAATACGTGCTCGACGCCGACGTTCGCGCGCCCTTCGATTTTACGATGATGACGGCCGGACCTTTCTCGGCCGCCTCATTCGCCAATCCAAGCTGAAGAAGGCCTCAGGATTTCAGCAGGGAGATGCCGCTTTCGCGGTCGAACAGATGCAGGCTCTCCGGTCCGATCGAGAAGGACACGGCATCGCCCGGTTTCGGACTTCCGCCCGCCTTGACCAGAGCGCCGATTTCCTTGCCGGCGAAAAGGAAAGTCACCAGCGCATCGTTGCCGTGAAACTCGACGAGATCGGCAACACCCGACATGTGACTGGAGCCCACCTCCGCGATCTTGAGATCGGCGGGGCGGATACCGAGCACCAGTTGCTGACCATGGCTCAGGGTGAATTTTTCATCCGAGACCACGAAGTTGCCGCCGGCGCTGCGCAGTAACCAGCCGCCTTCGGTCTTCTCGGCCGCGACGTCGATGAAGTTCATGTTGGGCGTGCCGATGAAACCGGCAACGAACAGGGTGCGCGGCCGCTCGTAGATTTCGGCGGGCGTGCCGACCTGCTCGATCGCGCCGCCCTTCATCAAGACGATCCTGTCGGCGAGCGTCATCGCCTCCAACTGGTCGTGCGTCACATAGATCGTCGTGGTCTTCAGCTTCTGGTGCAGTCGGGCGATCTCGACACGCATGTGATTGCGCAGCTTGGCATCGAGATTGGACAGCGGTTCGTCAAAGAGGAAGACCCGCGGCGTCTTGATCATCGCACGGGCGATCGCGACGCGCTGCTGTTGGCCGCCGGACAATTCGGTCGGCTTACGGGCGAGATAGGGCTCGAGGCCAAGCGTTGCCGAAACAGCGCGGATGCGGATGTCGATCTCCGCCTTTGAGACTTTCATGCGCTTCAGCCCGAAGGCGATGTTGTCGTAGATCGTCATGTGCGGGTAGAGCGCATAATTCTGGAAGACCATAGCGACGCCGCGGTCGCGCGGCGGCAGGTCGTTCACCGTCCGGCCACCGATCGAGACGGTGCCGCCGGAGATATCCTCGAGGCCGGCAATCATGCGCAGAAGCGTAGACTTGCCGCAGCCGGATGGGCCGAGAAACACGATGAATTCGTGATCGGCGACATCGAGGTTGAAATCCCTGATGACATCAACGGCACCGTATTGCTTGTCGACGTTGGAACAGACGATGTTCGCCATGGCTCAATCCTTCCCACTGTCCATGCGGATCTGCAGCTTGATGTCGGTCGGCCGCGCGGAAGCGGCGCGTTCGAAAGCCCGAATGCTGTCTTCGAACCGGAACGTGTCGGTGATCAGCGGCTTCAGGTCGACCTTGCCCGACGCGATCAACTGCAGCGCGCGGTCGAAGATGTTGGCGTATCGGAACACCGTTTCGATGCGGACCTCCTTTGAGATCGCGCCCGGTACGTCGAACTGGACGGCCTCGACCGGCAGGCCGACCAGCACGATGGCACCGCCCGGGCGCACGAGATCGAAGATACCGGAGAACGCCTTGGCACTGCCGCTTGCCTCGAAGACGACATCGGCGCC
Source organism: Ensifer sp. 2TAB8 (assembly GCF_052115125.1). Lineage (NCBI taxonomy): Bacteria > Pseudomonadati > Pseudomonadota > Alphaproteobacteria > Hyphomicrobiales > Rhizobiaceae > Ensifer > Ensifer sp. 2TAB8. The sequence continues at coordinate 107,969 of NZ_JBFRGB010000017.1, forward strand.
CCAGCCGCCGGTTTCAATAGCAATCACATCGGCAAAGGAACGCTCGGCGATGTTGACCGGGGTGATGCCCGGATATTGCGCGGCGATCGCCAGTTTCTCGGCGCTGAAATCGGAGATGAAAACGCGGCTGCAGCCGCCGGCAAGGGCTGCCAGCGCCACCATGATGCCGATCGGCCCGCAGCCGATGACCGCGGCGACATCGCCGGGCGCGATCCGGGCGCGGGCGGCAGCCTGCATGCCGATCGCGAAGGGCTCGACCATGGCGCCTTCGGCAAAGGAGACGTTGTCCGGAAGCTTGTAGCTGAAGGCGGCCGGATGGATGGCGAAGGGCGCCAGCACTCCATGCACCGGCGGCGTCGCCCAGAAGCGCACCTTCGGGTCGACATTGTAGATGCCGAGCTTGGAAGCGCGGGAGGTCAGATCCGGAACACCCGGCTCCATGCAGACCCGGTCGCCGACTGTTAGCGTTTCGACGTTGCTGCCGACCGCGACCACGGTGCCGGCCGCTTCGTGGCCGAGCACCATCGGCTCGCGCACCACATAGGGGCCGATGGCGCCATGGGTGTAATAATGCACGTCGCTGCCGCAGACGCCGACCGTGTCGATGGCGATCTTGACGTCATCGGGGCCGAGTTCCAGCGGTAGATCGATCTCGCGGAGCGAGAGCACGCCTTTTTGCTCGAGGACCAACGCTTGCATGAAGGATTTCCTTGTTTTCAGTGTCTTGGTTTTCGCGGTCTTGGGTTTCATTGGGTCTTGCGCTTGAAGGCGCTGTTGAGCATGCCGCTTAGAACCCCGATGAAGAGCAGGGGCGGGATGGAGAGCAGCACCACGGATGCGTTGAGGATGCCCCAGGGCACGTCGCGGCCGAGCTGGGTCAGTTCCGAAGCGACGATCGGCAGCGTCTTGGCGTCGGATGTCGTCAGCATCAGTGCGATCAGGAACTCGTTCCAGACGAGCACGAAGGCAAAGGCGACGGCTCCAATCAGCGACCGCAGCGCGATAGGCAGCGCGATCAGGAAGAAGATCGCATAGGGGCCGTAGCCATCGACGCGAGCGGCCTCCTCGACTTCCTTCGGCACCCGGGCGAAGGCCGGGACGCTCAGCCAGATGACGGTCGCGAGCGTCAGCAGCGAATAGGTGACGATCATCGACAGGCGGGTGTCATAGAGGCCGAAATCGAGCCAGATCACCATCAGCGGAATGGCGATCGCCACAGGCGGCAGGAAGCGCAGCGACAGGACGAAGAACTGGATGTCGCGCGACCAGCGGTTGGGATAGCGCGCGATGGCATAGGCGGCGGGTAGACCAAGGGCGGCACCGATCAGCACCGAGGCGCCCGAAATCAGCAGCGAATTGACGAGGCCGGCAAAGACGCTTTCGCGACCAAGCACGTAGGCGAAGTTGTCGAGTGTCGGCTCGAAGAAGAAAAGCGGTGTCGGCGTCACGATGTCGACGCGGTTCTTGAAGGCGTTGAGCGCGGTCCAGAACATCGGAAACACGGCCGAGAAGGCGGCACCGGCAAGGATCAACCGGCCAAAGAGGCGGCCAAGGGCGTGGGCGGTCATCACTGAACCCTCTTCCAGATGAAGGTGAAGGCGATCGACGTGGCGATCATCATCAGAACCGCCATGCTGGAGGCGTAGGAGATGCGGCCGGACTCGATGAAACCCTGGGAGAAGGCGTACATGTCGAGCGTTTCGGTCGTGATCCCCGGTCCGCCGCGCGTCATGACGTAGATCAGATCGAAGGCGCGCAGCGACTCGATCATCTTGACGAAGGCGAGCGAGATCAGCGGCGCCTTCAGCATCGGAAGGGCGATGAAGGCGTAGACCTCCCAGGTGCGGGCGTGGTCGAGGCGGGCGGCTTCGAACGGCTGGGGCGGTAGCGTTTCCAGGAGCTTCAGCACGATGACGGCGAAGAACAGTCCCCATTGCCAGACATCGACCAATGCGACCGTTGCAAGTGCCGTTGCCGGATTGGAGAGCAGGTCGAGCGGCTGGCCGGTGATCGCCTTATAGGGATAGGTGGCGATGCCATAGAGCGGATGGAAGGCGAACTTCCAGACGAAGGCGGCCGAAACCCGCGGCAGGATCACGGGCACCAGGAACAACAGCGCCAGCAGATTGCGCGTGCGCGGCGACGCGCATTCGAAGAGCAGAATGCCCAAGCCCACGGCGATGACGAGGGTCATGCCGACGGTCACCGCTTCCCAGGTCAAGGAGACGCCGATGGCGTTGACGAAGCGGCGGTCCGAGAACAGGTCGATATAGTTGGCGAACCCGACGAAGCTGCCGTCCGGACGGCTGAGTTCCCGGTTCTGGAAGGATATGTAGATCGCATAGGCCGTCGGCACGAGGGCGAGAACGGCAAGGATCCCCATGGCCGGGGTAAGGAATACCGCCGGCAGGCTGTTTTTCTGCTTCATGTGATGATGTCCTACGGCTGAGCGCGAGAGGCGCTCCCGATGGTGCGGGCCACCGGCGGCGTTGCCGACCGATGGCCCCTTGGGAGGAAGCGGCTCACTGGCTGCGGGCAACCAGGTCCTTGGCGAAGCCGTCGAGTTCGTCGAGGCCTTCCTTGATGTCGGTGCGCGTGCCTGTGATCAGCTCTTCGAGGATGATGCCCCAGCGGTCGCCAAGATCAGGCCATTGCGGGTTCTGCCAGAAGTTGACGGCGGTGACCTTGCCGGTATCGGCGAGCGCCTGGCCGAGATCGGGACCATAGAGTTCCGCAAATTTCGGGCTGGTCATGATGCTGGTACGGTTGAGCTCGCTGAACTGGTTCGCTTCAAGCCGCCGTGCCTCGTTCTCCTTCGAGGTCGCCCAGGCGATGAACAGACCGGCGCAGGCCTTGGAGGCTTCATCCTTGTTGGCCTTCATGCCGATCGCGAGACCATGGCCGTAACCACCGCCCGTCAGCGGTGCCGGCGGCGGCAGGTAGCCGACCTTGCCTGCGACCTTGGACGACTTAGGATCGATCGCCATGCCGACGAGCGGGGTGGATTCGATCAGCATCGCCACCTGGCCGGAGGTAAAAGCACCGACCGCCTCGTCCCAACCGCCAGTCTGGCTGCCCGGTGCCGAGTACTTGAAGAGTTCGAGATAGGTTTCGGTCGCCTTGACCGCCTGTTCGCCGTCGAAGACGGGCGTCTTGCCGTCGAACCAGTTGCCGCCGAACCCCTTGAAGAAGGGCATCCAGCGCCAGACATTGGCGCCGGAACCACGCTGGCCGCGCAGCGCCGTGCCGTAGATGCCCTGGTCGGGCCGGTTGAGCTTCTTCACCGCAGCAATGTATTCGTCGAGCGTCTTCGGCGGCGTGATGCCAGCCGCTTCCAGCAGGTCCTTGCGGTAGACCATCAGGTCGCCGCCGCCGGTGATCGGCGCAAACCAGACCTTGCCGTCATAGGTCGCAACCTTCTGCCGGCCGGGATCGAAATCGGCATAGTCGTAGTCCGCGGGATAATAATCCATCAGCGGCGCGACCCAGCCGGCGGATGCAAACAGCGCCACATTGGCTTCGTCGATGTAATAGACGTTGTACTTGCCGATGGTCGAGGCGTCGGCCTTGGTCTTGGCGCGCCGGTCGTTTTCATTGAGATAGTCGATCTCGAAGGATGCGCCACCGGATAGCTTCTCGAATTCGGACTTGTAGTCTTCGAGAAGCGTCAGCCCGTCGCGCGGCTGGGCGAGCACCTTGATCGTGCCCGAGCATTCGGCAGCGACCGCAAGCGTCGTCAGGCCGGTGGAAAAAAGGCATGCGAAGGCGATGCTCGAAACGAGCGTCTTGGCTTTTGTCATTTTGAAAAGACCTCCCCAGGTCTGCGATGCGCGCCGGATACTCCTCAGATCCGGTGCGTTTTCCTCATAGCGAACCGTTTCGCTGGGGCCGATGATAGGCTCTGTGGCGCACCGAACTAGCGTGCGCGATGCGGCTATTCTGTACTTTCTTGCGAAATATCTCCGCATGCCAGTCGTTTGCAGCGCAGCAAACGCAAGGATTCATCGTTTGGGTCGAGTGAGGCGTGCCTAGGAGCGGGACGTTCGGCGCTGTCCAGTCAAGCGCCGATAGGCCGACGGCGTCATCTTGTGCTGGCGCAGGAAGGTGCGATTGAAATTGGAGATGTTGAGGTAGCCGACCTCAAAGCAGATATCGGTGATCGGCATGTCGGTTTCGGCGAGCAGCTTGCAGGCCTGCCAGATGCGCAGCTTGTTGACGTGGTCGGTAAAGGTGTTGCCGGTGTTCTTCTTGAAGAAACGGGAAAACGCAGTCTCGCTCATGCCGGTACGCCTGGCGAGGTCGACAAGGTGGATTTCCGTGGCAATGTTCTCGTAGATGAAGGCCAGTGCGCCGCGCAGCACGTCGAGCGACTGCTGGTCGAGTTCCGGCGCGAACTCCGGCGAGGAAAGCAGCTCGTATTCCTCGGTGTTGACCAGAAGATCGAGCAACTGGATGAACAGCGTGAGGCGCGAAAGCCCTTTCAGGCTGCCCATGCGTTCGATCAGATCCGCGCCCTTGGTGCAGGCTTCACCATGAAACACCAGGCCGCGTTCGGCTCGGGTGAAAAACGCTTCGAGCTCTGCGAATTCAGGCAGTGTGTCGGTGATTTCGCGCATCCGGTCCGGGTGAAACTGGATGACGATATCGCGTCCTTCGATCACTTCGCCGGGTTCCGTGACCGTCACCCAGTCATGCGGCAGGTTGCTGCCGATGACGGTCAGATATCCCGGACCGAACTGGCCGATATGATCGCCGACGAAGGCGAGGCCTGATGCGTTCCGGATGAGATGAATCTCGATCTCCGGATGGAAGTTCCAGACATTGCGCTCCCAAGGGTAGTTATCGAGACGCCAGAGGAAGGTCTCGTTGACGCCGGTGACGATGTGCTCGAAGGTCGGCGGGTTGGTCGCGAGCGAAGCGGGCTTTGCCGATGCACGCTTGGAGCCTCGCGCCGTCCTCATCGCCTGAACCTCGCTCGCCTCGTGGCTATCTGTCGTCTCCTTGGAGAAGAGGGCGGCTGTCTACTGCGCCCGAGCTGTCCGTTTTCTGGAGTTGTCTCAGGCGCGCTCCGCCCAGATCTTCGCCAGTTCGACCAACGTCTTCACGCTCCGCTCCATGTCCTGGTGGCTGACCCATTCGAGCGGCGAGTGGAAGGCGTGGCCACCGGCGAAAAGGTTGGCAGAGGGCAGGCCCATGAAGGAGAGCCGCGAACCGTCGGTGCCGCCGCGGATGCTGCCGCGCACTGGCTGCATGCCGGCGCGGCGGATCGCCTCGATGGCATGCTCGACGATCTCCGGGTGACGGTCGAGGATGGCCTTCATATTGCGATACTGCTGCTTGACCTCGAAGCTGTAGGTCGAGCCCGGATAAGCCGTCATGACGTCCTTGACGATGCCTTCGAGCATCGCTTCCTTCGAGGCCAAGCCCGCCTCGTCGAAATCGCGTACGATGAGGCCGAGCTGCGCCTTGTCCATCGAGCCGGTCACGCCGGTTGGATGCACGAAGCCGTCGCGACCCTCGGTGCCCTCGGGCGAAACCTCGCGTGGCAGCCGGCTAATGATATTGCCGGCGATCTTGATGGCGTTTTCCATCTTGTCCTTGGCAAAGCCCGGATGGATCGCCACGCCATGAATGACGATCTCGACGCCATCGGCAGAGAAGGTCTCATCCTCGATATGGCCGGCGGTTTCGCCGTCGACCGTATAGCAGAACTCGGCACCGAGCTTCTTCAAGTCGACCTTGTCGACACCGCGGCCGATCTCCTCATCTGTCGTGAAGAGCAGCTTGATCGTGCCGTGCTTGATATCGGGGTTGTCGATGAGGACCTGCGCGGCTGTGACGATCTCCGCAAGCCCGGCCTTGTCGTCGGCGCCGAGCAGCGTCGTGCCGTCGGTGGTAACGATGTCATTGCCGATCTGGTCGTTGAGGACAGGATGGTCGGCGACTCGGATCACCTGCTGCGGATCGCCTGTGAGCTTGATATCTCCGCCCTGATAGTTGCGGACGATCTGCGGCTTGACGTTCGTACCGGTGAAATCCGGTGCCGTGTCCATGTGCGAGCACCAGCAGATTACCGGCACCGGCTTGTCCACGTTCGAAGGAACGGTGGCGTAGACATAGCCGTTTTCATCGAGATGGGCGTCGGCAAGGCCGATCGCCAGCAATTCCTCGACGAGCACCCGCCCGAGGTTCTTCTGCTTTTCCGTGGAAGGCTGCGTCTTCGACTTGGCGTCGGACTGGGTGTCGATGACGACATAACGGAGGAAACGGTCGAGAACGGTATCGGTCATGAGCGGGATCCAATGAAGGTGGGCGTCAGACCGCTATACCCCCAGACCGAGTCAAGGGAAAGACTGTGACCGCCCAACGCATGCGGACGACCGACTTGACTGGCCCCTTGGATCGCGGCGCAGACGATGCCGGTCAGTAGGTTTTGCCGGGCGTCGTCTCGGTCTCGCCCCTGGTACCCTTGAACTCCGCGGCCAGCTTCGAGGTTGCGCCGACCAGCAGACTGACGTCGTTGCCGACGGCGACGAAGGTCGCCCCGAGTTCGAGGTAGCGGCGGGCAAGGGCTTGATCCGAGGTCAGGATGCCGGCCGCCTTGCCGTGCGATTGGATGCGAACGAGCGCCGCTTCAACTGTTTGCTGCACCTCCGGTGCGCTGGGTTTGCCGAGGAAACCCATATCGGCGGCGAGATCGGCGGGGCCGATGAACACGCCATCGACGCCGTCGGTCGTGGCGATCTCGTCGAGCGCGGCAAGCCCGGCGCGGCTTTCGATCTGCACCAGCAGGCAGACTTCGTCATTGGCGGTCTGCAGATAGTCAGGAATGCGATTGAACGCGGATGCCCGGGCAAGGGCGGCGCCGACGCCGCGCACGCCATGGGGCGGGTAGTGCACGGCGCGCACCAGGGCGCGGGCCTGTTCGGCGCTTTCAACCATCGGCACCAGAAGCGTCTGCGCGCCGATATCGAGGATCTGCTTGATCATCCAGGTCTCGCCGATCGGCGGGCGGACGATGGCATGGCTTGGCGAGGCCGAAAGTGCCTGGAGTTGCGCTGCCAGAAGCGGCACGTCGTTGGGCGCATGTTCGGCGTCAAGCAGCAGCCAGTCGAAGCCGGCGCCGCCGCAGACCTCGGCCGTATAGGGATTGGCAAGCGCCAGCCAGAGGCCGATCTGCGGACGCTTCTCGGCAAGGGACTGTTTGAACGGATTGCGCGGAGCGGGCATGGTCGGTCCTATTCGAAGAAGCAGCTGACAGTGCCGGATGGTCCGAAATCGGCGACGATGGTGTCGCCGTGACGAGCCTCGACCGGGCGGATGAAGGAGCCGGCCAGCACGATCTGTCCTGCGTTGATACGGTCTCCGTAAAGGGAGAGACGATTGGCAAGCCAGGCAATGCCGCGGGCCGGGTGGTTGAGCACGCCGGCGCCGAGCCCGGTCTCTTCCACTTCGGCATTGCGTGAGACGATGGCGCCCATCCAGCGCATGTCGATCGCATCGGGCCGCATCTGCCTTCCGCCAAGCACGATGCCGGCATTGGCGGCGTTGTCGGAGATGGTATCGACGATCGTGCGCGCCTGCTTCGTTTCAGGATCGACCCGCAGGATGCGGGTATCGAGGATTTCGAGCGCCGGCGTCACATAGTCGGTGGCATTCAACACGTCGAAGACGGTGACGTTGGGGCCGGCAAGCGGCGCCTTCATCACGAAGGCGATCTCGGCCTCGATGCGTGGCTGAATGAAGCGGCTGCCCGGAATGCGCGCGCCGTCCTCGAACAGCATATCGTCGAAGAGTACACCGGAATCGGGAATGTCGATGTTCAGCGCATATTGCATCGCCTTGGAGGTGAGGCCGATCTTCCAGCCGATTACCCGGCGTCCGGCGGCGATCTTCTTCTTCACCCAGGCGGCCTGCACCGCATAGGCGTCGTCCATGGTCATTTCAGGGCGCTGGAGCGACAGCAGTCCGGTCTGGACGCGTTCGCGTTCGGCGGTATCGAGTGCCGTCGCGGCCGCCTCGATCTGGATCTTGTCGAGCATGGTTCAGGCCTCGTCGGCGACAGGGTTGATGAGCGTGCCGATGCCTTCGGCTGCGACCTCGACGACATCGCCCGGCTTCAGCCAGATCGGCGGATCGAAGCGGGCGCCGGCGCCGGTCGGCGTGCCGGTGAGGATCACGTCGCCGGGAACCAGCGTCGTGAAGGTCGAGACATAGTTGATGATCTTGCGGAAGGAGAAGATCATCCGGCTGGTACGGTCCTGCTGGCGCACCTCGCCGTTCACCCGGGTTTCAAGTTTGATATCGGCGAGTTGGGCTTCGTCAGTGAAAGGCACCAGCCAGGGGCCGATCGAGCCGGTGCGGTCGAAGTTCTTGCCCTGGGTGACGTTGAACTTGGCGTGGCGCACCCAGTCGCGGATCGTGCCTTCGTTTGACAGCGACAGTGCAGCGATATGGTCGAGTGCGCTCACCTCGGGAATGCGTCGGCCGCCCTTCCCGATGACGATGACGATCTCGCCTTCATAATCGAGCTGAGGGCTTTCAGGGGGGCGGATCAGCGGCTGGCCGTGCCCGGTGAAGGAGCGCGGAAAACGGATGAAAAGCGAAGGATTGGAAGGTGCCGCCTGGCCGTCCTTGTATTCTTCGTTGCGGTCGGGGAAGTTGACGCCGACGCAGATGATCTTTTCCGGCGCCGGCACCGGGATCTCGTAGCGGATCTCGTCGAGCGAAAGCTCGGCCGTCAGCCCCGCTGCTTCATCGGCAAGCCGGGCAAGGGCGCTGGCTTCGATCACTTCACGCAACGTCGGCCACGTCGTTCCGTGCCGCTTCGAAAGGTCGATGATCCCATCGCCAGAAACGAGACCGTAGCCGGTTCTTCCGCCGGCCGAAAAGGTTGCGAAACGGGGATGGTTCATAGTGCGGCCTCCGTGTTCTGCCGGTGTTTGTTCAGCGCGGCGGCGACTTCGGTGATTACCTTGAAGGCGGTGTCGGCATCTTCCTCCGTCATGTCGAACTGGCCGGCCTGGAAGCGGATTGCGACGTGGCCGTCGACGCGGGTCTGGGTCAGGTAGATACGGCCGTCGTCATTGATCGCGTTGACCAGCGCGATGTTATGGGCGTCCGCATCGCCCAGGCTGCGATGACGGAACGAAAACAGCGACAGCATCGGCGGCGTGACGATCTCGAAATCCTTGTGGCTGCTCAGCCGTTGCGCCAGTTGCTCCGACCAGCGCACATGGTTTCGGATCATCGTCTGCAGTCCTTCGAGGCCGTGGAAGCGCAGTAGGAACCAGAGTTTCAGCGCGCGGAAACGCCGGCCGAGCGGGATCGTCCATTCGGAATAGTTGATGATGCCGTCGCGGCCGTGGGTCTTCAGGTATTCCGGCTGGATCGCCAGCGTCTTCACCAGATCATCCGGGCTGCGGATGAAATGCGCCGAGCAGTCGAACTGTGCGCCCAGCCACTTGTGCGGATTGAAGACGATCGAATCCGCCTGCTCGACGCCCGCCCAGAGCTCGCGAAACTCCTCGCAGATCATCGCGGCACCGGCCCAGGCAGCATCGACATGGACATAGAGACCGTGCGTATGGGCGACCCGCACGACCTCGGCGATGTCGTCGCAGGCGCCAGTGCTGGTGCCGCCGGTGCAGGCGATGACGCCGGCCGGCATGAGGCCCGCCGCCTTGTCCTTAAGGATCGCCGCTTCGAGTGCTTGGCAGTCCATCGCGCGTCGCGGTCCCTTCGCCGGGATGCGCACGAGGTTTTCCTCGCCGACGCCCGAGACCCAGATCGCCCGGTCGATCGAGGTGTGAACCTGGTCGGAAGAGTAAATGCGAAGCTGCGGCTGGCCGGCGAGGCCTTTCTTGTTGCCTTGCCACCCAAGTGCCTTTTCGCGCATGACAAGCACGGCCGAAAGCGTCGCCGAGGAGGCGGAATCTTGGATCACGCCGGAGAAGCCTTCGGGCAGCCCGATCGCCTGGCGTAGCCAGTCGATCACTTTTGTCTCAAGTTCGGTCGCCGCCGGTGAGGTCTGCCAGAGCATGCACTGTGCGGCCATGGCGGTGACGAGATATTCGGCAACGACGGAAACCGGGGCGGCGTTGGCTGGAAAATAGGCGAAGAAACGCGGATGCTGCCAATGGGTCATGCCGGGCAGGATGATCTTTTCGAAATCCTCGAAAATTGCTTCCATGTCCTCGCCGGTCCGTGGCGGCTGTGCCGGGATCTGGGCGGCAATGGCGCCCGGCGCCGTCTGTGCCCGCACCGGGCGGTCGCGCAGCGACGCGCGATAGTCGGCACCCCATTTCGCCGCCTTCAGCGACCATTCTCCGAAACTCTTCTGATCCACCCTGATCCTCCGTCAGCCTTAGATTTGTGCCCTGTTGCCAAACGTCACGGCGCGACGATCGGTTGCGCCTTGAGGATCGAGTCCCTCGCCTCGGCACCCGAGAAGGAACTGCCTTCCTCGAACCAGGATTTTGGTGCGGGCGCGCCCCAAAGCGTCTGGCGCTGCGGATCCTTCAGGTCCCATTTGATCGGTTCGAGATCGGGATCGACGGTCTGGTAGTCGGAGCAATAGATCTCGATGCGGTGGCCGTCCGGGTCGCGGACATAGAGGAAGAAGGCGTTGGAGATGCCGTGCCGGCCCGGGCCGCGCTCGATGTTGGCAAGCCAGCCGGAGGTCGACATCAGGTCGAGCAGGTCGATGATGTTGAGTGGCGTCGGCACCCAGAAGGCGGTGTGGTGCAGGCGCGGCCCGCGGCCGTTGGTAAAGGCGATGTCGTGCACGCCGCCCTTGCGGTGGGTCCAGGCGGCCCAGAGACGCCCTGTCTCCTCGTCGGCGGTATATTCCGTCACGCGGAAACCGATCTCGTTGTAGAAGGCGACCGCCTGATCGACATTGGGCGAGAAGCAGTTGAAGTGATCGATGCGCAGCGGCTTCACGCCGCGATAGAGCGCGTATTTCTGGTGGATCGGCGGCAGGCGGTCCATCTTCGAATAGAATTCGAGCGGGATGCCCTGCGGGTCGCGGGTCCGGAAGGTGCGCGACTGATAGGGACGGTCGATCCATTCGACCGGCAGGCCCTTGGTTTTAAAGAAGTGGGCCGCCTTGTCGAGGTCCTCGTCGCCATAGACCTTGAAGCCGAGGTCGCGCGCCTCTGCCGTCGCCGCCTTCTTCAGGATGATGCAATGGTGGCCGCGCTCCTCCATCGCTCGCAGATAGATGGTGTCCGCCGTCTCGTCGGTAACCTGCAGGCCAAGCACGTCGACATAGAAGGCGCGGGATTTGGCGAGATCGGTGACGGCGAGCTCGACGTGGCTCAGCCGCACGATGTTGAAGAGCGGGTGAAGGTTCGGTTTCGGCAAGGGCATTGATGTCTCCTCCAGATGTCTGCCAGCGCGCTCAGCCGCCGAGCTTGGCGATCGCATGCGCCGAGCTGGCAAAGGCGATGTTCTTGGTTTCCATGTAAAAATCGAACGACCAGTCGCCGCCGTCGCGGCCGATGCCCGAACTCTTGACGCCGCCGAAGGGTGTCGGCAGGTGGCGCACATTCTCCGAATTTACCCAGATCATCCCGGCTTCCAGATGATCGGTGAAGCGGAAGGCGCGGGTCACGTCCGAGGTCCAGAGATAGCCGGTCAGGCCGTATTGTGTGTCGTTGGCAAGCGCCAAGGCTTCAGCCTCGTCCGCAAACGGGATGGCGGTCAGCACCGGCCCGAAGATTTCTTCCTGGGCGATGCGCATGCCGTTGTTGGCGCCAGTAAAGAGCGTCGGTGTCACGTAGCATCCGCCGCCCGGACCGTCGAATTTCTCGCCGCCGGCGGCCACGGTCGCACCTTCCTCGCGGCCGATGCGGATGTAATCGAGCACCTTCTTCTCATGCACGGGGTGAATGAGCGGCCCTACGACGGTTTCGGGGTCGAGCGGATGGCCGACCTTGATGCGCTTCGCCTTCTCGGCAACCAGTGCCGTGAACCGGTCGTAGATGCTGTCTTCGACCAGCATACGCGAGGAGGATGTGCAGCGCTCGCCGTTCAGCGAATAGATCATGAAGACGGCGGCGTCGGCGGCGCGTTCGAGATCGGCGTCGGCAAAGACGATGACAGGGTTCTTGCCGCCAAGCTCGAAGTGGACGCGTTTGAGCGTGTCGGCGCCCTGCTTCATGATCATCGAGCCGGTGCGGCTTTCGCCGACAAAGCCGATCGCCTTGATGTCCGGGTGTTCGGTGAGTGCCCGGCCGGCATCCTCGCCGAAGCCGTTGACGAGGTTCCACACACCCTTCGGCAGGCCGGCTTCCTCGGCGATCTCCACCAGCAGCCGCGCGGTCAGCGGTGAGAATTCCGCTGGCTTGTGCACGACCGTGCAGCCGGCGGCGAGCGCCGGGGCGATCTTCCAGGTCGACAGCATGAAGGGCGTGTTCCACGGGGTGATGATGCCGACCGGGCCGATCGGCACCCGAGTCGTCATGTTGATCTGGTTTTCGCCGCGCAGCACCTTGCCGTCGCGCGCCTCCGGCGCCCGGTCGGCAAAGAAGCGGAAGTTTTCGGCACCGCGCAGCGCCGCCTTGGCCATGAACTTCAGCGATTGCCCAGTGTCCATGCACTCGACGAAAGCGATCTCCTCGGCGCGCGCGACGATCGCGTCGGCGATTTTGTGCAGGAGTTTCTTGCGCGTCTCGCCGGGCATTGCGGCCCATTCAGCAGATGCCGCCTTCGCGGCCTTGGCGGCGCGGTCGATATCTGCCGCCTTGCCACGCGCGATCTTCGCCAGCGGCTTCAGGTCGATTGGGGAGATCGTCTCGAAGGTCTCGCCATCGAGCGAAGGGACCGCCTCGCCGTTGATGTGGTTGAGTACGCCTTCGCTTTTGAAGCGGGCAAGGTAGCGTTCCGCCTTGGCGAGGTTTTCGTCGAGCTTGGACATAGTGTTCTCCAATCCTGGCGCAGACTGTCGCCGCGCACTGCTGCCTTTTTTGTGGGAGGACCGCGCTCAGCCTTTGGAGGCGCGCAGCCGGGGGTGAATGGCGTTTTTCTTCCAGCTCAGCTCCGGATCAATCTCACGGATTTCGAGGCTCAGGGCGAAATGCGGTGTGGCGAAGAGCTCGGAAAGTTCATCGCTGACGGCCTCGAAAATCGCCTCGCCGGTCGCCTTCTTTTCAGCTTCCGTGCGGCCACGTCCGATGCGGAAGGACATGTCGATGAAGCCATTCTCGGGCATCAGGTCGGCGATCGCATAGTCCTGGTTGCGGATCGTGCGCACCCTGACGGCGCCGAGCTCGAAAAGGCCGGTGCCGAGGATCGTCTTGTGCACGGTCCGGCAGAGGCGGGCAAAGTCGACCTTGGTGTCGAGGTTGCCCGAATATTCGATTGTTAGATGCGGCATCTTTCCTCCCGATGCGCTCTCATATACTTAACACGTTAACGAAATTGATGACGGTGTCAAGCAGCGCGCCGTCTCCGTCCCTGCCTGCCGATTGCGGAACGAAAGAAAATGTCGGATAGAACGCCCATGAGCCGTGAGAAAACCAAGACCGATCTCGGTCCCGACGCCCTTTTGCCGCACAATACGCGCCGATCGCTGCCGATCGCGCTGCTGCGGGCGCGTGAAGCGGTCATGGCGCATTTCCGCCCGATGCTCGCCCGCCATGACATTACCGAACAGCAGTGGCGGGTGATCCGCATCCTCGCCGAAGCCGGCCGGGTCGATGCGTCCGAGATGGCCGACAAGGCCTTCATCCTGGCGCCGAGCCTGACGCGCATCATCCGCTCGCTCGAGGAGCGCGGCCTGATCACCAAGCACAAGGACGCCGATGACGGCAGGCGCGTTCTGCTCGAGATCGCGCCGGAGGGCATGCGGGTGATCGCCGATGTCAGCCCGGAAAGCCGGGCGATCTACGAGGAGCTCGAAGCGCGCTACGGCCACGACCGCGTTGAAGTCCTGCTCGATATGCTCGACGAACTCGCCAGCCTCAACGACTGAGTTCTGCGACAGCGCCCCCATCATCTGAAGCCCAATTCTTCGGCAAGCGCAAGCGTCTCGTCGGCGTAGCGCAGGACGCGTTCGCGCGCGCCCGGCAGCTCCGGCCGCGCGGCGAACCAGCCGATATAGGTGAGGCTGCGAAGCACGAGAAACTGCGGCAGGCAGGAGAGCGCCTCATCCGTGAGGTTGCGCCGGCTGCGATAGCCAACGATGAGGGCGGCCTCAATCGTGACATAGGCCGGCTCGTGCCGGTTCTTCAGAAGCGCCGTGGCGATATCGAACAGGCGAAAGCCGTAACAAGCATCGTCGAAATCGATGAAGGTCACGCCTTTTTCAGTGACGAGCACGTTTTCCCGGACCAGGTCCGCGTGAATGAGACCGAAGTCTTTAGCCGGAGTCGGAAGCTTTGCAAGCTGCTGCGCGAGATCGTTCCGCAAGACTGAAAGCGCGGCGATCTGGGCCGAAGACAGGCCCTTGCAGTCCCAGAACCGGCCCCACAAGGGTTTCTCGCCGAGCAGGCCGTCAGCATGCCAAGCCGGCCTGATGAAACCGTGCGGCGCTACCCAGCGGTCCGCGAGCGTGTGCATCTCGGCCATGGAGGCGCCGAGTGTCGAAAAGATCTGGGCGAGCCTTTCGGGCGCCTGGGCTAGCGGTTTCCCACTCTCCCCCAGTGGTGCGCCTTCCATCCAGCCGATGACGTCGGCGTGCTGTGCTGCAAACGCTCCTTCTGCCGGCAGGGCAACCAGCAGGTTCCAGTTCATTGCTGCGATCGGCCGCGGCACCGAGAGCCCGCCGTCGCCGAGTGCTGCCATCCATTGCAATTCCGAGCGAAGGGCCGTTTCGCCGTGATAGCCGGCGCGGTGCAGCCGAAGGGCTGCCGGGCGGCCATCCGCGAGCCGAACGCGAAACACCGCGTTTTCCCGGTATTTCAGCAGCTCCGGCTGCTGATCGGCGACACCCCAATGGACGAGCGCCTGACGCGCCCGATCGTCGAGTGCATCACGAAAGAGTTTGGGAAGGTCGGCGACCATCGTCGGCTCACAGACCCGAAAGTACGTCGTCGATCATCGACAGCATGAGATCGGCATTGTCACGGGTGAAGGGCATCGGCGGCCGGATTTTCGTCGTGCATTGGTGGATGCCGAGCTTGCCCATCAGTACGCCGCGCTCCCGCATGTCGTTGATCACCCTCGTCGCGAGATCACTTGCGGGCGTTTTGGCTTCACGATCGGTGACGAGTTCTGCGCCGAAGAACAGGCCGCTGCCCCTGATGTTGCCGATCACCCCATGTTTGTCGGCAAGTCGCGTTAGACCCGACTTGGCATAGGCGCCCACGGTGGCGGCGTTCTCGATGAGCTTTTCGTCTTCGATCACGTCCAGCACGGCCACGGCGGCGGCGCAGGATACGGGGTTGCCGCCGAAGGTGTTGAAATAGCGAAATGCCTTGCGGAAGGCGTTGATCGTGTCGGCACCCGCCACCACGCCACCGATCGGATGACCGTTGCCCATCGGCTTTCCGAGCGTGACGATATCGGGGACGATGCCTGCCTTCTGATGTCCCCACATATGGCCGCCTGTGCGGCCGAAGCCCGGCTGGACTTCGTCGGCAATGATGAGGCCACCGGCCTTTCTGACGGCGGCAACGGCGCCATCGAGAAAGCCTGACGGTAATTCCGGAAAGCCCTCATTGGCAAAGAAGGGATCGATGATCAGCGCCGAGAAGCCGTGCGGGCTCTGCTCAAGCGAGGCGATCGCCTCTTCTACCTTGGCGGTGAAGGCCGCGGCAAAGGCGGCGCCCGGCTCGTGCCCAAGCGGCCGGTAGCTGTCCGGCGCCGGCACGTGGCGCACATGGCCGCCAAAGCCGCCGACCGGCGGCATGCGGGTCGAAAGCTGCGACACGGCCGTGGTGTTGCCGTGATAGGTGTGATCGGTTGCGATCACACCGGTTTTGCCGGTCATCGCCTGGGCCATGCGCAGCGCCACGTCGTTCGCCTCGCTGCCGGTGCAGGTGAGGATCGCCGTGTCGAGGCTTTTGTCGAAGGTGGCGGTCAGCCGTTCGACATAGTCGAGAATGCCTTCGTGCAGATAGCGCGTGTGGGTGTTGAGGGTCGACGCCTGTCGGGCGATCGCCTCTGTCACCCGCGGGTGGCAATGGCCGACATGCGGCACATTGTTGTAGCAGTCGAGATAGCGGCGGCCGTCGGCGTCATAGAGCCACACGCCTTCGCCGCGCACCAGATGCACCGGCTCCTCATAGAACAGCGACATGTTGCGCCCGAGCAGCCGCTCGCGGCGCGTGATCAGATCCGCGTTGTCGGCCATCTCGTTATCCTCTTGCAGCGGTTAGGCCGGTGTCCAGCGCCGAGAGGATACGGGTGACATCGCTGGCCGTGATGATCAGCGGCGGCGACAGGATGACATTGGCGCCTGACGTGCGCACCATGACGCCGGCGTCATAGGTCACGTCCTGGACCTTCTGCACCACATCCTTCGCCGCACCGCTCTTCTTGTCGCGGTCCGAGACCAGTTCGAGCGCGCACATCAGACCTTTGCCGCGCACGTCGCCGATCAGCGCGTGCCGATCCTTGAGTGCTTCGAGGCCGGCCATCAGCTCCTCGCCGCGCGCGCCGGCATTCGCAGCCACGTTCTGTTTGCGCGTCTCCTTCAGCGTTGCGAGCGCTGCGGCCGCACCGACCGGATGCCCGGAATAGGTGTAGCCGTGACCGATCGATCCGGCGGCCGTCTTGTTGTTTTCGAACACTTGCGCGACCTTGTCGGCGATCATCACGGCGCCGAAGGGATAGTAGCCGTTGGTGATTGCCTTGGCGGTCGACATGAAATCCGGCTTGACGCCAAAGAGGCGCGAGCCCGTCCAGGCGCCGGTGCGGCCGAAGGCGGTGATCACCTCGTCGGCGATGAGCAGGATGCCGTGTCGGTCGCAGATCTCGCGCATCAGCGGCATGAAGGTCTCGTGTGGCACGATCACGCCGCCGGCGCCGAGCACCGGTTCCATGATCAGTGCAGCGATCGTATCGGCGCCTTGGAAGGCGATCTCGTCTTCGAAGAGCCGGGCGATTGCCTTTGCGATGACGGCGCCATCGGTCGTGTCGAACGGGTTGCGATAGGTATAGGGCGCCGGCAGATGGAAGACGCCCGGAAGCAGTGGCTCGTAGTTGCGGCGGAAATTGGCGTTGCCGTTGACTGAGGCGCCGCCGAAATGGGTGCCGTGATAGCCCTTCTTCAGCGCAACGAACTTGGTGCGCTCCGGCTGGCCGTTGAGCTTGTGATACTGGCGGGCAAGCCTGAGGCAGGTCTCGACCGAGTCCGAACCGCCCGAGGTGAAGAAGGACCGGGTGAGGCCATCCTCGCGGAACCATTCGGTGAGCTCGTAGGAAAGCTCGATCAGCGGCGAATTGGTGGTGCCGCGGAAGGTCGAATAGTAGGGCAGCTCGTCGAGCTGGCGGCGGATCGCTTCCTTCACCGGTTCGCACGAATAGCCGAGATTGACGTTCCAGAGACCGCCGACGGCGTCGAGCACCTTCTTGCCGTGGATATCGACGATCTCGACACCTTCGCCGGCGTTGATGATGCGCGGCGGCGTTGCCTGCATCTCGGCTGGATGCGCCATCGGGTGCCAGAGATGGCGGGCGTTGTTCTCGATGAGGAAGTTGGTTTCGCGCATGGTCATGCTCCTGTCAGTTCGAGGCCAAGCATCCGAAGTGCTCTGGCATAGCTCTCAGCGGGACGGGTCACGTCGAAATGGACGTGAGGCAGGCCGACGGCCCGCGCACCCTCGATGTTCTTCAACTGGTCATCCACGAAGACGCAGGCCTCGGGCGGCAGATTGAGCTGGCTCAGCACCAGTTCGTAGGCGCGCGGATCGGGCTTTAGGATATTCGTGTAGGTGGCGTCGACGACCGTCTCGAAAAGCTCGATCAGCGGGAACCGCTCGCGGAAGGCGACGCCGTAGAAAAGGTCGAGTTCGTTGGAGAGGATGGCGAGCCGAATGCCCGCCCTGTGGGCGGTCAGGATCGCGTCGCGTGCCTCGGGCCGCAGCACCAGTTCCGGTTCCGCCCCACGCGCCCGCTGCACGAAGGTCTTCATGTCTGCCCAGTCCTCGCCGAGCAACTGTCCCACCTCGCGGGTGCGTGTCGTCCAATAGTCCCGTTCGGTGATCTCGCGCCGCTGCATGGCGGCCCAAAGAGGATCGGTTGCGGGATCGAAAGGGCCGCGCCAGGTGAGCGTGCCCGGCGCAAGGCCGAGTGCGCGTTCGGTGACATCGTGGGTCTCGAACAGCGTTCGGGTGACGACGCCGCCGAAGTCGAGGATCAATGCCTTATCGGTCATGCCGTTCGTCATGGCCGGCCCTCGGGCACGATGCCGCGCGCCACCCAGTCGTCGAAAATGGCGAGCGCTACCTTCGAAAATTCCAGCGCGTTGATGTGGCTGTCGACCTCATGCAGCGCGACGCCTGAGGGGATCTGGCGGCGCATCTCGTCGATGAAGGCGTCGAGGGCTTCCGGCTCATGCAGCGGCTCGTCCGGCTGGTCCCATTCCTGGATGCCCCGAAGTGGCAGGATGAAGGCGACTTCGGCGCCGGTGCCGGCAAGTTTGCCGCCGATGACGCGGGCGATCTCGCGCCGCCCTTCAGCCGAGGTGGTCACTGAGCCGAGCAACCGGTTGTGAGCATGGTAAGGGCGGTCAGCGAAGGCTTCGGGAACCGGTTGCCAAGCTGGGAGGTCAACCATGTCGACGGCCCCCGGCGCGACGATCTGCGGGATGCCGGAGCGTCCGGCATTTTCCAGCCGGTCCGGCCCTGACGTGACGACCGTACCGTGATGATGGTTGCTGACCTCCTGGATGCAGAAATCGAAGACGGCGGTGAAGCCCTTCTGCGCGGCAATGGCCTCGAAGGCGCGCCCGCCCATGCCGGTCGAGTGGAAGACCGCGACGTCATAGCCGCGACGTTCGAGTTCGGGCTTGAGGTATTTCATGTATTTGAGGCAGCTCGAGCCGAGCGAGGTCATGCCGATCAGCGGCCGCGATCCATCCGGCTTTGTACCGAAACGGGCGGCACCGACAACGGCGCCGCAGGCCTGGGAAAGCACCGAGCGGCAGATGCCATTGAGACCGTAGAGCCCGCCGGCCCAGAGGATCATCATCAGGTCGGGGGCGATGCGCTCCGGTGGAAGCAAGTGCGAATAGGCAATCGTCGAGACGATGAATTTCGGCACGCCGAGCGGCAGGGCAGCGGCAACATCGAGCGCGAGATCGGTGCCCATGGAGCCGCCGAGGATGATGACGCCATCGGCCTGGCCGGCCTCATAGAGCGAGCGGGTGAGGGCGGAAGCACCTTCTGCCATCAGCGCCATGGCGCTGTGTTCGTCACCGCTAGATGCAATGGCCGCGATCGAGACTCCCGCCGCTTCGGCGATGTCGTGGCGGGAATATTCGGGCTGGTAGGGGGGGTCCCCGAGAATGCTGACATCCATCATCACAGGCAATCCGCCGGCATCGCGGATGACGGACGCCATGAACTGGAGTTCGTCGCATTTGGTGTCTCCCGTACCCACGACCAGGATATTGGGGAGACGGTTCATTGCATTCATCAGCCGGCCCTCCTTGCCAGCGGATCGGCAGCAACCTGCTCCAACCCGAAAAGTCTTTCGGAAATGCGTCGGGCGGCAGCCATTGCGGCACGGCCCATCTGTTCCACCGTCTCCTTGTCGGCCCGTGTTGCGGGGGCGGCGATCGCGATCGCGCCAACCGGCGTGCTGCCGGGCGCTCGGATCGGGGCGGCGACACTGACGACGCCGGTTTCGAGCCCGTGATGGCAGATCGAGTAGCCGCGCCGGAGCGTCTCGCCGAGTGTCTGGCGCAGCGCCGCCGGGTCGGTCAGCGTGTGGTCGGTGAAGGCTTGAAGCGGCGTCGACAGGGTCGCGTCGATGTCCTTCTGCGGGCAGAAGGCGAGAAAGCCGAGGCCGGACGCCGTCGCATGGAAAGGCAGGATGCTGCCGACGTCGACGATGACGCGATGGGCGCGCTGTGAATCCTCGACGTGAATGGTCGACAGGCGGCCGGCTGAGTATTCGGAGAGGTGAACGGTCTCGCCCGCAAGGCCCGCGAGTTCCCGCGCAAACGGCGTCGCGACGCTCAAGTACGGAAAGCGCGTCTCGCGGATGCGGGCCAGCCGCACCGGGGCGCCGCCAAGCCGATAGCGCCGCGTTTCCATGTCCTGTTCGACGAAGCCGTGTTTTTCCAGTTCGACGAGAAAGCGCCGGGCCGTCGCCTTGTCGAGTCCGCAGTGGCGGGCGATGTCGCTCAAGCCCGCTTCCTTCTCCAGGCGCGAGATCGCGTCGAGCAAAGTCAGGGCCTTACCGATGGTGCTCATCCATTCCTCCGTCGTCGAGCGCCCCGTCAGTCCTCTCGCCTGTTCCCTCCTAGGGAGCGGTAGGCCCGCTCTCCCGGTCGTTTTGGGTCGAGATACTTAACATGCGAAATAACTTGACGGGGCCAGATGCAATTTGCAAGTCTATATTTGAAGCTTAGGTTCAAATAATGAACCGAAAGACTTGCGCGGCGAAGACAAAAAGCAAGCCCCGCGCCTCAAGTTCGCTTCAGGGAGCAGCCGCCGGAGAGAAGGACCGGAGGCGAAAAGGCGTTCGCGCCAGCAAGGGGAGCTTAAGACCATGACCAATTCACCCGCGCCCGTGACCGGGGCGAACCAATTGCGCAAGAACGCCCTCGGCGTCGGCGCCGTCACCTTTCTCGTCGTTTCCGCCGCTGCACCGCTGACCGCGGTTGCCGGCGGCGTTCCACTGTCGATGATGCTCGGAAACGGTGCGGGCATTCCCGGCACCTTCCTGATCGTCACGCTGATTTTGCTTCTGTTCTCGGTCGGCTATGTCGCCATGGCCCGGCATATCCGCAATGCCGGCGCCTTTTATGCCTATACGGCGCAGGGCCTCGGCGGGCTGATGGGCGGTGCTGCCGCGATGATTGCGATCCTCGCCTATAACGCCATGCAGATCGGCGTCTTCGGCCTCTTCGGCGCGGCAACGGCCGGGCTTTTCGCCGGCTTGGGGATTGATCTGCCCTGGTGGGTCTGGACCTTCGTCGGCATCGCCGCCGTCGGCATTCTCGGCTATCGCCGCGTCGATCTCTCCGCCAAGGTGCTGACCGTCCTCGTCATCCTCGAATATCTGGTCGTGCTCGTCATCGATGTCGCGATCCTCGCCAAGGGTGGTGACGGCGGTTTGGGCACGGTCTCGTTCACCCCCTCGGCCATCCTCTCCGGCTCGCCGTCGATCGGCATTCTCTTCTGCTTTGCCGCCTTCATCGGCTTCGAGGCGACGACGATCTATAGCGAAGAGGCCCGCGATCCGGAGAAGACCGTGCCGCGCGCGACCTACATTTCCGTGCTGATCATCGGCATCTTCTACATGTTCACTTCCTGGCTGATGGTGAACGCCGCCGGTGCCGACAAGCTGGTGCCGGAACTGCAGGGCCTTGCCGATCCGACCACTTTCCTTTTTGGCCTCGCCGAGCGCTACGCCGGTGGCTGGCTGCCGCCGCTGATGAACGTGCTCTTCGTCACCAGCCTCTTTGCCGGCGTGCTGGCGTTCCACAACGGTGTCGCCCGCTACCTCTACGTCGCCGGCCGCGAACGCCTGCTGCCTGCCCCGATCGGCGTCACGCATCCGGTCTATCACAGCCCGCATGTGGGCTCGCTGATCCAGACGGTCATCGCCATTCTCGTCGTCGCGCTCTTTGCAGCGACGGGTCAGGATCCGGTGCTGGCGCTGTTCTCCTGGCTGACCAACGTCGGCACGCTTGCGGTCATGACGCTGATGGCCTTTACCGCCTTTGCCATCGTCGCCTTCTTCAGCCGCAATCCCGGACTTGAAACGAACCCGCTGGTCACCAAGGTCATTCCTGTTATCACCGGCTTGATCCTCGTTGCCGTCATCATCGCGATCGCGGCCAATTTCGGCGATCTCGCCGGCGCTACCGGCATGCTCGCCGTGTTCCTGCCGGGGCTGGTGGTGATCTTCGGGGTCATCGGACTCTTTCTGGCGGCATCGCTGAAATCGGGCAGCCCGATCGAGTTCGCCCGCCTGGGCGCCGGCCAGGAGGTCTGATCGCCGGTGCGCGGATTTCCGTCCGGATCGGCCTATCTTCTAGATTTGGGGACGGTGGCTTGCCGCCGTCCCCGCAAGTCAAACGGGACCAGACATCATGCAGGATAAGATCGACCAGTTGCGCAACCTGCTCGTCGCGGGGCAGAAGCTGTTCATCGGCGGCCGCTGGCAGGAGAGCTTGTCCGGTCAGGCTCTCGACGTCGTCTCGCCGATCGACGGCAGGCATCTGACGACGATTGCCGATGCGGGAGCCGGGGATGTCGATGCCGCGGTCCGGGCGGCTCGCGCCGCTTTCGAAAAGGGAAGCTGGTCGAAGGCTGCCCCGGCGCAACGCAAAAAGGTCCTGACCCGCATTGCCGAGATCATCGAGGCGCAGGCGCTGGAACTGGCCGTTCTCGGCGTGCGCGACAATGGCACCGAGATTTCGATGGCGCTGAAGGCCGAGCCCGGCAGTGCTGCCGGCACCTTCCGCTACTATGCCGAGGCGCTCGACAAGGTCTATGGCGAAATCGCGCCGACGGCCGACAACATCCTCGGCCTCATTCATCGCGAGCCGATCGGCGTGGTCGCCGCGATTGTGCCCTGGAATTTCCCGCTGATGATCGGCGCCTGGAAGATCGCGCCGGCGCTCGCCGCCGGCAACTCGGTGGTGCTGAAGCCCGCCGAGGGGGCCTCGCTCAGCCTGCTCAGGCTTGCCGAAATCTGTGCCGAGGCCGGCCTGCCGGAGGGCGTGTTGAACGTCGTCACCGGCCGCGGAACGACGACGGGCGAGGCGATCGGTCTCCATGGCGATATCGATGTTCTGGCCTTTACCGGTTCCGGCGGCGTCGGTCGTCGGCTGCTCGAATACTCGGCGCGCTCGAACCTGAAGCGCGTCTATCTGGAACTCGGCGGCAAGTCGCCGAACGTCGTCTTCGCCGACGCACCCGACCTCGACCAAGCCGCGCGCATTTCCGCCTATGGCATCTTCCGCAACTCCGGCCAGGTTTGTGTCGCCGGCTCCAGGCTTCTGGTCGAGCGCTCGATCCACGAAGCCTTCTCGGAGAAGGTGGCGGCGATTGCGGCGGGCCTGAAGATCGGTGACCCGCTGCTTCTTTCGACCGAGGCCGGCGCCATCTCCAGCGATGTGCAACTGCAGAAGAACCTCGAATTCGTCCGCGAGGCCGAAGGCGAAGGCGCGCGCCTGCTTTGGGGCGGCAAACGTATCCTTGAGGAGACCGGCGGCTATTACATGCAGCCGACCGTCTTCGACGTTCAGCCGGAGATGAAGCTGGCGAAGGAAGAGGTCTTTGGCCCCGTCCTCGCGGTCATTCTGTTCGACGACGAGGCGGACGCGTTCCGGATCGCGAACGCGACCGACTACGGTCTCGCGTCGGCCGTCTGGACGGCAAACCTGTCGCGCGCGCACCGCATGGTACGCGGCATCCGTGCCGGTGTGGTGCACGTCAACACCTATGGCGGCACCGACAATACGGTGCCGCTCGGCGGTGTCAGACAGTCCGGCAACGGTCACGACAAGTCGCTGCACGCGCTCGACAAATACACCGATCTGAAAACGGCCTGGATTCAGCTCTGACCCGGGACGAGAAACCGTGTCGGCGTTGGGCCGGGTAGCCGGCTATTCCATCGTCGTCCGCAAAGCCCGGATGATCTCCTCGGCAAACATCGCGGCGGCGAGGCCGTGGCCGCGCCTTTCCCGCTGCACCAGCGAAAGCACGTTCTTCGCGAAGGTCCGGTCGCGGATCTGCAGATAGGTCAGAACGCCGTTTCGCTGTTCCTCGGTGATATCGAACTTGCTGAGGAAGGCGATGCCGTCACCGGCCGCGGCCAGGAACTTCATCGCCTCGATCGAATTGGTGAGATAGCTCGGCTCGACCGTCAGCCCGGCCTGAGCAAAGGCGTCAGCGACGATGCCATGAATCTGCATCGACTTGTCGGCAAAGATCAGCGGGTATGGCTGACAGTAGGCGAGCGGCAATGATTCCATGCCGGCGAGCGGATGTTCCGGAGCAACGACCGCCCCGAGGCGGGTGTCCATCTTCCAGAGTGTCTCGATCTGCGGCGTCGGCGGGAGACTGAAGGCAAAGCCGAGGTCGGCCTCGCCGTCGGCCACCGCCTGAACGATCTCGCGCGCAAACATCACCCGGATCGTGATCTTGAGACGCGGGTGGCGGGCTCCGAAGATCGCAGCGACCTTCGGCACGATGCCGCCGGCAAGGCCGTTCATGGTGGCGATGATCACCTCGCCGCTCTGCAGCGCCTTGATGTCGCGGATCTCGGCCTCGACCTGGCTATATTCCTTCATCGTCCGGCGCACATGCGCAACAAGGATTTCGCCGGCCGGCGTCAGCCTGAGGCCGCGCGGCAGCCGCTCGAACAGCGGTTCGCCGATATCTTCCTCAAGCTGCAGCACGTGCTTGTTGATGGCCGAGGCAGCAACGTTCAGCCGTTCGCTCGCCCCGCGGATCGAGCCTGAGCGCGCCACTTCGTCGATATAGCGCAGCACACGTGAATGCAGCATGGTCTTCCCCGGATTGAGCGTTCTCGAAAAGCGAACAATACGAGCAGAAAATACTGCTTTTCGGAAGCGGTGCAATGACTTCTTATGGTTGGCGAGGGGCGCGCTGCCGGCACCGCACTCGCTGAGTATGGCGGGTTATCGGCAGGCGCCGACGACTACGAAAGTGGAGGATTATTCGTGAACCAGACTGAAGCCGCGCATTACGAAAAGGTGCGCGCCATCTTCGATATCCTGAACGGCGAGAGGGAAGCGGATCTTCTCCTGAAGAACCTGAACATCCTCGATGTCCACGGCGAGACCGTCTACCAGGGATCCATTCTTGTCTATGACAAGCGCATCGTCGCGCTCAATCCGGACGAGACCGTCTTGAAGGTCAGGCAAGTCTTCGATGGCAAGGGTCTTTACGCGATCCCCGGCCTGATCGACGCGCATATCCATTTCGAATCCCAGCTCGCGCATCCGACGGCACTCGCCGAGGCGATGGTGCCCTGCGGCACGACGACGATCTATGCCGAATGCCTGGATCTGCTCAGCGCCGCCGGCAAGGAAGGCATCGAAGCCGCCGAAAGCCTCTTCCGGGACTATGAGCAGTTGCCCTACCGGCTCTATGCCTTCGCGCCAGGCAAGAAGACGGCGGCATCGGTGACGGAAGCCGTGCTCAACATGGAACCGGTGATCGGCCTCGGGGAATTCGAACACTTCACCTACAGCTCCGGCAACGACGACGATTTCCGCAAGGCGGCCTGGGTTCGCGCCAAGGGCGGCTTCATGAACGGCCACTGGGGCGTCACCGCGCTTTCGGACATGATCCTCAACTACCTGCCGGCAATCGGCGTTTCCAACAATCACGACGTCTGGAACGAGAAGGACATCGAGAAGAGCATTCGCTACGGTTTTCCGACCCACATCAAGTTCGGGGTCGGCAGCAGCGAGGTGATCAAGGTGCTGCTGCGCGCCATCGTCGACCGGAAATGGCCGACCGATAATTTCATGTTGTGCACCGACAACATCTCGATCGAGCGCCTGCTGACCATGGGCCACATGGACTGGATCATTTCGCTGTGCGCCGAGATGGGCATCAACCCGATCCACGCGATCAAGATGGCGACCTACAACACCGCACGTTCGTTCCACATGGAAGACAAGATCGGTTCGCTGACGCCCGGCCGCTTCGCCGATATCGTCTTGACCGACAGCCTGTCGAAGATCAATCCGCTCTACGTGTTCAAGGATGGCGAACTGGTCGCAAAGGACCGCAAGCTGCTGAAGAATGCCGAGATCGACTATTCCGGCATGTGCAAGGACGGCGTTACCGGTCTTGCCGATCTGACCCCGGAGCAACTGGACATCGTGCCACTGGAGGTGTCGGAAGACGGCACGCAGGCCAAGGTCTATCTGTTCGATGTCTACGGACGCGGCCATGCCAAATTCTACCAGGAGATCTGGGTTGCGCTGAAGGATGGCAAGGTCGTTGCCGAGCACGAGGGCAAAAAGCTGAGCCGGCTGTCGGTCGTTCAGCGCTATGCCGACGGCAAGCGCCACGTGGTGAACGGGCTGTTCAAGGGTGTGCACGTCGATCATGGCGCGGTGGCGACCTTTTGGCCGGCACCGAAGCCCTATTTCGTCGTCGTCGGCCAGGACAGCGCCGAGATGTGCCATTGCCTCAAGCGGGTCGATACCCATGCCGGCGCCTGCATCGTCACCGAGGACAAGGTGGAGAAGGCCGTCATGCCGCTCGAGATCTACGGGGTCATGGCGAACATGAGCGTCGAGCAACTGACGGCCAGTGCCGCGGCGATCGATGCGGCGCTCGAAGCTCTCGGCAACCGCAACGAAGGCGAACCGGTGGTCAACAAGCTGCTCAGCCTGTTCATCTCGTTGCATCGCTTCCGCTTCATGGCCTAGAGCCGTTCAGAAAAGCAGACGGGCGTTTCGGCGTCCGTCTGCCTGGAAAGTGGCGTGCTTCCGCGACAATGGCCGGACATGCCGAAGGATTAAATGGCGCATCGCTGAGGGGGCGATGGGCAGGCGGGGTAAGAAGCTCCGCATCGTTTCGAGGGAGGAAACAATGGCACACAATGCGGCGGAAGCCGAAATCGTCGATACCGGCAGCCTGACGCGGCGCTGGATCATGTATGTCGTCGGCATCTATGTGCTGACCTTCGGCGTCAGCCTGGCGATCCGGGCCGGCATCGGCATTTCACCCCAGAGCAGCCTGACGCGGACCATGACACTGGTCTATCCGCCCTTCAGCCAGGGCACCTACAACTTCATGCTCGAACTGATCATGCTGTTTCTTACCTATCTGGTCCTGCCCAAGGACTTCAAGCTCAAGAACTTCGCGTCGCTGATCCCGGCCTTCGTGCTGGCGGTCTTCCTGGACTTCAACCTGGGGATCACCGAGTTCATCAAGCTCGAGGCCTATCCAGTCCGGGTGGCATTGCTGGTCTTTGCCGACGCGGCGCTCGCCTTCGGCCTGTTCCTGATGATCCGCGCCAATCTCGTGCTGATGCCGATCGACATGTTCGTCAACACGATCTTCAAGCGCACCGGCTGGAAGTGGGGCAACATCAAGACGGGCTTCGACTGCACGCTGCTGGTTCTGTCGGCCTGTATCGGTCTACTCTTCCTCGCCGAGGTCAAGTTCATCCGCGAAGGCACGATCCTGAACGCGATTCTCGTCGGTCAGTACATCAAGCTCTACTTCTTCCTGTTCAAGAAGTTCCAGGGCAAGGCGGAACCGTCGCCGAAGGGACTGGAGGCTGCCGCGAAGTAGCATCCCGCGATGATGCAAGAGGGGGTGCCCAACCGGCGCCCCTTCGTCAGTCATAGTGATCGATGCTCTTGAACGGCTATCCGAAGGCGAGTTCGAGGTTCTGCCGGTCCCGAGCCACCACCTGGCACTTGGTTTCGAAGCCATCGCCGGCGACCACCAGAACGAGTTCCGGCGGTATACCGGCTGAGTTCGAAACCGTAACCGCGGCACCATCGGCACCAAGCGAGCGGATTGTGCATTCCATCTTTGAGTGTCTGTCGTCGAAAAGAATGGTGCCGGCCTTCAGTACACGCTGACGGGGGCCTAGCGGGTAGCCGACTTCGAGGCTGCTCCACTCGACGCAGCGGTTCCGCCCTCCGGCCTTGGCGAGATACATCGCCGCGTCCGCTTGGGCGAGCAATGTGCCGATATCCCTGCTCTTGAGCGACAGCGCGGCCGTGCCGAAGCTTGCGGTGACTGCGAGCTGACCAAATTCACCGTGGATCGTTTGCGCGGCAATGGCCGCCCTCAGCTTTTCAGCAGCGGCCAGCGCGCCTGTCGCGTCGACATGCGGCAGCATGATGGCGAATTCCTCGCCGCCGAGCCGTCCGAAGAGGTCGCTTGCCCGCAGTTTGGACTGGCAGATCGAGGCAACGGCCCTCAAGACGTCGTCCCCGGCCGCATGCCCGTGCGTATCGTTGACCCGCTTGAAATGGTCGACGTCGAGGACGATGCAAGACACGTCGTGTTGGTGCCGTATGGCGAGCGAGACCAGCTTGTCCGCCTCCTCGCGGAAGGCCCGTCGCGTCAGCGTTCCCGTCAGCCCATCCGTCGCGGCCGACCGGAGCAGATCGATCCGGTCCATCGCCACGCCCGCAAGTTCCGTCAGGATCGTCAGATCCTTGCCCGTGAAGTGTCTCGGCGCGCGGTCGATCGCGCACACGGTTCCGACCGTGTGTCCGTCCTTGGTCTTGAGCGGGACGCCCGCGTAGAACCGGATATGTTCCGGACCGGTCACGGCCGGATGCTGTGAAAAGCGCGGGTCCTTCGTGGCGTCGTTGACGACCAGGGGTTCGTCGGAGGCGACGACGTATCGGCAGAACGTATCTTTGCGCGGAGCCTCGTCGGCCGAAAGTCCGGAGCAGGCCTTGTACCATTGGCGATGTGCATCGATGAGGGAGACGATGCCGATCTCGATGGCGAAGACCTGCTTGATCAGCCGCACGACGCGTTCAAGACCTTCATCCCTGGGCGTGTCGAGAATGTCGAGGTGTCCAAGGGCTGCGAGGCGATCGAATTCCCTGCCTTTGGCGTCCGCCGTCGGCCGTCCGGCTGGCTCTGCAACCACCATTCCGTTTTCCTTTCTCACTGCGCGTCAGGCAAATAGACGCGTTTCACGGAAAAAACAAAAGGCGCTGAACAGCAAGTGGATGTGGATTGCGTCGGCTCTGTGGCGAAAGCCGACATTGTGAGACCACGTTTGTGGCAGGGCGGCGGATCCTCCGCCTTTGTTTAGCCGCCGAAACTTCCGAGCTGGGTCGGCACGTGCACATAGTTGCGGTCGAAGTAGAGCAGCGCGTTGCCGTCGCTGCGCGAACGGATGCCGACAACGCGGCCGATCAGGATGTGATGCGTTCCGAGCAGCCGCGCCTCGGAGAGCTCGCAGTCGAGCGAAACGATCGCATCCTTGACCGCGAAGCTGCCGGAGGTCATCTCCACCCAGTCGGCCGCCGCATAGCGGGCCGCCATATCCTGCGTCGCGCCGGCGAAATGGCCGGCGAGGTCTCGGTGGTCGTGGCTGAGCACATTGACGCAGAAGCGCCTGTTGTCGATGAACAACCCGCATTGGGTGGAATTCCGGTTCATGCAGACGAGCAGCGTTGGCGGCTCGTCGGTTACCGAGCACATGGCGGTGGCGGTGAACCCGCCGCGTCCGGCGGGTCCGTTTGTGGTGATGACGTTGACCGGCGCACACACCCGCGCCATCGCATTTCGAAACTCGGTCTTTGAAACGAGCGGTTCCATCATGCGCCTCACTCCGCTGCCCTGCGAAGGGTGACGTTGTCGTCGAACGGCGGCAGCCAGGTTTTGCCGGTCCAGCCGTTCTCGTCATAGTCGGCCATGCACTGGTCGACGAGCGCCTCCATCTCCTTCAGCCGGCCGCCGCGCTCGGCCCCCTTCAGGACTTGCAGCCGCACTTCCTCCGGCGCGCCGGCATAGTTGAGTTCGTAGAGCGCATGCCGTCCGCCGAACTCCGTTCCCGTCGCATCCCACAGCAGCTTCATGATCTTGATGCGCTCGATGTGGCCCATGTCGTTCGAGCCGCGCACATATTGCGCCAGGTAACGATCGATCTCCGGATTGCCGAAGTCGCGCGCCGAGGACGGCAGGTAGATCAGCCCGGAGGCGACAACCTTGCGGATCGTCTCGACGACGCGCGGATAGGCCTCGGACATGAAGGTGCGATAGGAAAGGGCGGCTTCTAGATTGGGAAGCACCGCGCCGTCGGCCCAGGGAATGGGGTTGTGCGCCATGGCGTTGGAGAAGCTCCAGAACATGTGGCGAAGCGCGATGACCTCGCCGAGCGCCGCCTGGTTGCCGCGGAACGCATCGCCCCCGGTGGCCCTCAAGGCCTTGGCAAGCAGGCCTGCAAGGAAGTCGAGCTTCACGGCGAAACGGGTGCAGCCCTGGAAGCAATAGCCGTGCATGAAGCCGGAGGCGGGATGGAAGGACAGGATCTTGGCGGCGTCCCTGAGGACCAACACGTCTTCCCAGGGCACGAAGACATTGTCGAGCACCAGGATCGCGTCGTTCTCGTCGAAGCGCGACGACAGCGGATAGTCGAAGGGGTGGCCGACCGCATTGGCGGTCTGCTCGTAGGAGACGCGACAAAACATCTTGATGCCAGGCGCATTCATCGGGACGATGAACATGACCGAAAGCGAGGGGTCCTCCGTCACCGTCGCCGAGCTTTGGGCGAGGAAATTATAGTGCGTCAGCGCCGAGGAGGTGGCGACGACCTTGGCGCCCGAGACATAGATGCCGGCGTCGGTTTCCTTGGTGATGTGAACGAAGACGTCTTTCACCGCGTCCGCCGGCTTATGCCTGTCGATCGGCGGGTTGACGATCGCGTGGTTCATGAACAGCGCCGCTTCCTGGGCGCGTTTATGCCAGGCAAGCGCATTGTCCGTGAAGGGGCCATACCAGTTGGCATTGGCGCCGAGCGTGTTCATCAGCGCCGCCTTGTAATCGGCGGTCCGGCCCATCCAGCCGTAGGACATGCGCGCCCATTCGGCGATTGCGCCCTGCTGTGCGGCAAGGTCGGCGGGCGAGCGGGCGACGCGGAAATACTTGTGGGTGTAGCCACCGGAGCCGGTGTCGGTCGGCGAGGTCAGGATGTTCTTCTTCGCGGGATCGTGCAGGGCGTCATAGAGCCTTGCAAGCGAGCGGGCGGAGTTGCGCATGGCGGGGTGGCTGGTGACGTCGTGCACGCGCTCGCCGTTGATATAAACCTCGCGCCCGTCGCGCAGGCTTTCCAGATACTCGGCGCCGGTGAAGGGCCGCGTCCGGTCGGCGCGGAAATCCTCTGCTCTCATTTTCTCCTCCCTTGAGTTTCGTCAAGGCTAGGCGTTGAAATCGTCCGCTGCCATGGACAGAATGGCAAAATGACTTGGACTTTTTCCGGTGAAACATGACCGACACCATCCCCAGCTTCTTCGTTTACGGCGAACCGGAGCAACAGCTCGAACCGGGGTTCTTCCACGTCGAGACAGTCATGGCGCGGCGAGCTCTGCATCAGGGAGAGGTGAAAGCGCACAAGCACGACCAGATGGGACAGATTACCTTCTGGCTGAGCGGCCGCGGCACCTACTTCATCGATGACAGGCCATTGGACTTTTCCGCACCGGCCGTCAGCTTCGTGCCAAGCGGCATCGTGCATGGCTTTTCCGTCGATCCACAGACCAGCGACGCCGTCGTCGTCTCGGTCGCCGACGGAGCGTTGCTCTCCATTCGGGAGAACACGACGCTGGCGCTCGATAGGCCCACGATGATCCGTGGCGATGGCAAAGACCGGGATTGGTGCCGTCTTGCCGAGTTGCTCGAAATCGTTGCTGATGAATATGCGGGCGGTGCGGCCGGCACCCAACAGATGCTCGCGTCCCTGGTTGCCGCCGTCCTGACCCAGATCGCCCGCCTGGCATCCGCCATGTCGGTCGGCCAGCAGACTGAGGCAGCGCTGGCAACGGAACTTCGTCGGCTCATCGATGTGCACTTCCGCGAAAACTGGACCGTCGGGAAATACACAGACGCGCTGGCGACGACGCCGCATCTCATCGCGAAGGCCAGCCGGGACGCCTTCGGCATGCAGGTCAAGGAACTGATCAACGAGCGGCGCCTGCTGGAGGCAAAGCGCCTGCTGCTCTTCACCGTGCGGCCGCTCGAGGACATCACCTATGAGATCGGCTTTGCCGATCCCGCCTATTTCTCGCGCTTTTTCCGATTGCGCGTGGGAGAGGCGCCCAGCGACTGGCGCCGGGCGCGGGTGAGTTCCAGCGCCGGCTAAGTGAGCGGCTCCGGGGAAAGCTCTCTGGTCACGGTGGCTGCCGGCTATCGGCCATAGGCCCGCATAACCTCCATCAGAGGCTCATGCTGGATCGCCTGGATCTTGAAGCGGTCATGCGGCGTGCCGCCGGAGTCCTCCGCTGCGATCATCGCATTGACCACTGCTTCCTCGACGCTGTCGACGGTTGCGAGATAGACCGGATCGAGCAGTTCGTCGTTGACGATCTCCAGCGACAGGCGCGGCGGCGCCTTGTGCGCCATCGGCTGTGTGTTGGCGGTCGAAAAGGCGAGGAAGATATCGCCGGAATTGTTGCCGCCGGGCGTACCGTTGCGGCCGATGCCGATCGCTGCCCGTCGCGCCAGACGCTTCAACTGATGCGGCGCCATCGGCAGGTCGGTGGCGATCACGACGATGATCGAGCCGCGCTCCTGCATCTGGCTTTGCGGCGTGCCGTCGCGCATGTGTTCGCCGACCGGAACGCCGCGGATGGTCAGCCAGTCACGCTGGCCGTGATTGGCCTGGACCAGCGTACCGATCGTGTAGTCGCGGCCACCGAATTGGACGACGCGCGACGCCGTTCCGGTGCCGCCCTTGAAGCCATAGGCGATCATGCCGGTGCCGCCACCACAATTGCCTTCCTGAACCGGACCTGGCATGGCGCTGTCGAGTGCCGCGCGCACGTCGGCTTCGGTGATCGGCTGACCGTTGATGTCGTTCAAGACCCCGTCATAGGTCTCGGCGACCACGGGCATCAGCCAGAGGAAATCATCCGTGTCATAAGTCGATTTGTAGCGCTCCAGCATCCATTGGATGGTGGCGTGATGCGTCATGCCGACGGCGTGGGTGTTGGTGATCATCACGGGCCCGAGGAAGAAGCCGCCATCTTCGATCCAATGGGTGCCGGTCATCTCGCCGTTGCCGTTGAACCGGTGCACGCCGGCATACACCGGGACCGGCGTTTCCGACTCGACATGCGGCAGGATGGCGGTGACGCCGGTGCGAACCGGCCGCTTGCGGCCCGGGCGCGGCGTCTGCTCCTCGATGGTGCGGAAACCGACGGCGATGCCTTCGACATCGGTGATGGCGTTGAAGCGACCGGTGCGGCCGGAAAAGGGCAGGCCGATATCGCGGGCGCGGGCGCTGGGGGGCGTAGAGGTTTTGTCGTTCATGATCATTTCTGCCGGGAGCGAAGGTAAAGGCCGAGCGAGGCGACGACGAAGGAGAAGGTCAGCATCATCACGGCGATGGCGTTGATCTCCGGTTTGATGCCGCGCCGAAGCATGGAGAAGATGAACATCGGCAGCGTGGTGACGTCGACGCCGGCGATGAAATAGGTGATGACGAGATCGTCCATCGAGATGATGAAGGCGAGCAGCGCGCCGCCGACGATCGCCGGGAAAAGCTGCGGCAGCACCACCCGGCGAAAGGTCATCCATTCGTTGGCGCCGAGGTCGGCCGACGCGTGTTCCAGCGTGCGGTCCATGCCGGCAAGGCGGGCCGAGACGACGATGAAGACGTAGGAGATCAGGAAGGTGCACTGGCCGATGATGATCGTCGTCAGGCCGAGATTGATGCCGGAATTGACGAAGAAGATCAGGAGCGCGATGCCGAGCACGATATCCGGCATCAGCATCGGCATGAACATCACCACCCGATAGAAGCGTTGGCCGACGAATTCGAAGCGATAGAGGGCAATCGCGATCGCCGTGCCAAAGACGGTCGCAATGGCTGTGGTGGAGGCGGCGATGACGAGGCTGTTCCACACCGCCTGCAGCAACTGCCCGGTCGATTCGATGTAGAGCGCACTCTCGGAGACTTTGGTCTTGAAGCCGAGAACCTGCGCGTACCATTCGGTGGTGAAGCCCGTCCAGGTCATCATGTTCACCGGATTGGCATTGAACGAATAGACGGCGATGACCACGAGCGGGATGTAGATGAAGGCGAWGAACAGGCCGGTGTAGGCAAGCAGGCCGCCGGTGAAAAAGGATCGAGCGATCTTCATGGGGCGCCTCACCGTGCCAGTGCCGCGGCGGCGGCATTGCGCCGTCCGGAGATGATCACATGGGCGATCATCATGATCAGCATGATGCTCATCACCATCATCGCCAGCGCCGCACCGAAGGGCCAGTTGCGGGCAGCGAGGAACTGCTGTTCGATCAGGTTGCCGAACATCATCACCTTGGCGCCACCAAGCACCGCCGGCACGACGAAGTTGCCGAGCGCCGGGATGAAGACGATGACGGCGCCGCCGGCAATGCCGGGCGCGGTCAAGGGCAGGATGATGCGCCAGAAGGTGCGCACGGGGCCGGCGCCGAGATCGAGCGAAGCGCGCACCAGCGTCCAGTCGAGTTTTTCGACGCTGGCGTAGACGGGCATGAACATGAAGGGGATGAACACATAGGTCATGCCGAGGATGATCGCGCCCTTGGTATAGATCAGATCGAGCGGCCGTTCGATCAGGCCCGTGGATAGGAGCACTTCGTTGACGAGGCCGGTCTGACGCAGGATCAACACCCAGACGAACAGGCGGACGATCAGGCTGGTGAAGAAGGGCAGCGTGATCAGGAACAGGCAGAAATTCTTCCAGCGCTCGGATAGCCGGGCGATGCAGAAGGCCGCGGGGTAGCAGACGAAGAGGGTCGCGAGCACCGTCAGGGCGGCGATCTCGATCGAGCGCAGGAAGATCGCGATGTAGATCGGATCGAACTCCTCGAACATCGGATCGGCGAAGCCGAGAATGCGGCCGAAATTATGCGGGTAGAAGGTCCATTCCACCCCGCCATAAAGGCCGGGTGCGAGGAAGCTCGTCACGATCATGATCGTGAGCGGACCGAGGAAGAAGACGGCGAGAAAGGCCGAGACGGGCCCGAGCAGGAGCGCAAGCTGGAAGCGGCGGCGACTGGCGATCGTCATCTCACGCAGCCCCCGTGTTCGCGCCGATCAGGTGCACGGCGGCGGGATCGTAGGCAAGCCGCGCCTTGCGGGTCTGCTCGACCGTGCCGACGAGATTGCGGCGGTTGGCCGGGACCTCGGCCACGACCTTGCGGCCTTCGGCGGTGCGGCCGAACAGTTCGAAGGTGGAGCCGACGAAGACGATCTGGTCGAGATCGACGTCGATCGTCGGAAAGGGGGCGTTATCCTCGGCGAGGAAGAACTGCTCCGGACGGATCAGCGCTGTCGCCTGTGTCGAGATTTTCCGGTCGCAGGGCTGGTGGCGGATCGCCATGCCGTCAGCCGTCATCAGCCGGTCGCCGTCGAGCCTGCCTTCGAACAGATTGCTGGCGCCGATGAAGGTGGCGACGAAGGTGTTGACCGGATGGTCGTAGATGGCGCGCGGCGTATCGAGCTGCTGGATGCGCCCGCCTGACAGTACCGCGACACGGTCCGACATCGTCAACGCTTCCTGCTGGTCATGGGTGACGAAGATGAAGGAGATGCCGAGCTCGTTCTGCAGCGTCTTGAGCTCGATCTGCATCGCCTGGCGCAGGTTCTTGTCGAGCGCCGACAGCGGCTCGTCGAGCAAAAGCAGCTTGGGCCGGGCGATGATGGCGCGGGCGAGCGCCACGCGCTGCTGCTGGCCGCCGGAGAGCTGGCGCGGCTTGCGTGCTTCCATGCCTTCGAGCCCGACCATCTTCAGGGCGCTCGCGACCTTTTCCCGACGCTGCGGTTTGGCGACGCCTGCAACCTCCAGCGAATAGGCGACGTTTTCGCCGACCGTCATATGCGGAAACAGGGCGTAGTTCTGGAAGACGGTGTTGACCGGGCGACGATAGGGCGGTCGGTCCGTCATGTCCTCGCCGTCGATCAGGATCGAGCCGCCGTCGAGTTCGACGAAGCCGCTGATCGCCTGTAGCAGTGTGGTCTTGCCGCAACCGGACGGGCCGAGCAAGGTCAGGAACTCGTTGCGGCGGACATCGAGATTGATTCGGTCGAGAGCGGTCACGGTGCCGCCTTCCGGAGTGGCAAAGGCCTTGCTCGCCTCCACCAGCCGGACGATGGAATTCTGCATACTTCTGTTCCCCAAAATGTTATGCAAATAACGCTTGTGCGTTTTCGATATATGGATACCATTTGCCTATCGGAGTCAACGGCCACGAGAAGCCGTGATCCGGAAGCGGCCGGCAAAGGCCGTGCCAGGCCGTCCGGCCAGAACCATCAGAGGAGAATTTCGATGACGATGATAAACGGGACGACCCGCGGAGGCAGGAGAGCTTTCGCGACCCGTGCACGCACTGTGGCACTTTCCCTGGCGGTGCTGACCGCCCTGTTCGGGACGACGCAAGCAGCCGAGCTCAACATCTACAACTGGGGCGAATACATCAATCCGGCCGTGCTGAAGAAGTTCGAGGAGGAGACCCAGATCAAGGTCAATCTCTCGACCTATTCCTCCAACGAGGAGATGCTGGCGAAGATTCAGGGCGGCGCCACGGGCTACGACATCGTCTTCCCGTCGGTACATATGCAGGACATCATGGCCAAGCTCGACCTGCTCGAAAAGACCGACATCAACGCCTATGAGGGCTTCAAGAACATCGACCCGACGTTCCTGCGCGCCAAGAGCGACCCGAAGGGCGAATATTGCCTGCCCTATGCGTTCGGGACGGTCGGCATTCTCTACAACCGAACATTGCTCGGCAAGGACGTGACCGGCTGGCGCGACCTGATCGAGACGGTGAAGGCCAAGGGTCTGAAATTCACGCTGCTCGACGACATGCGCGAGGTGCTGTCGGTCGGCCTCATCCTCAATGGCCACAAGGTCAACTCCACCGACCCCGCCGAATTGCAGCAGGCGGCCGATACGATCATCGCCATGAAGCCTGATGTCGCTGCCTTCACCTATGACACCCGCCCGATGGTCGCGGCCGGCGATGTCGCGGCCGGTCACTTCTTCGTCGGCTCGATGGTCGACGTCTTCGCCAATCCGAAGGATCTCGGCTACGTGATCCCGGAGGAAGGCGCGACGATGTACCAGGAGGATATCTGCGTTCTGAAGACCGCGCCGAACAAGGAGAACGCCATCAAGTTCATGCAGTTCTACACCCGCCCGGAAGTGGCCGCACTCAACATCGAGCAGCAGACGAACGGCACGGCCAACGTGCCTGCGCGACAATTGACCCCCGAGCAGATCAAGAATAGCAAGGAAATCAACCCGCCGCCGGAAACCATGCAGAAGCTGCAGATCTTCGAAGATCTCGGCCCTGCCGTGCGCCAGCTCGATCGGGTCTGGACCAAGGTGAAGACGGCGCAATAAACATGCGATGCGATGGAGCGGGATATGCGGCGCAATCTTGCCGGTGTCCCGCTTCGATCATGCAAGGGGAGGGGACGTGGCACAGCGAATCCTGAAGCTGGTGCGCAGCGACGAGCTCAGACGCTCGAAATCGGACAAGCTCATCGCCAACTACATCGAGCGTAATCTCGCCGACATTCCCTTCGAGACGGCACGCTCGATCGCGACCCGTCTCGAGGTTTCGCCGATGACGGTCGGGCGCTATCTCCGGCGCATGGGCTTCGACGGTCTCGACGAGCTGAAACTGGAGCTCAGGCGCGACGGCTCCAACAATCCGGCCTGGCAGGTGAAGGGATCGGTCGGCCGGCTGCGTGACGACAATCGCGAGGGCAAGCTGCTTGCCGGTCTGATCCAGCAGCAGATCGACAATCTCGGCATGATCTACGAGCTGACGACCGCGCCGGAATGGCAGCAGGCGATCGATGCGTTGATCTCTGCCAGCGAGGTCTATGTCGCGGCCTATCAGAACGTGCGCGGCATCGCGCAATATTTCGCCAGCCAGCTTTCCTATACCCGGTCGCGGGTGCAGTTCGTCGACGGCCTCAACGGCACCTATGCCGAGCTGCTCGACGGCTCCGTCGAGGGTCGGGTGCTGTTTCTGCACGACGTGCGCCGCTTCGCCGCAAAGGCGCGGCCCTTGGCGGAGGAGGCGCGCCGGGCGGGCGTCAAGGTTATACTCTTCACCGACGAGTTCTGCCCTTGGGCGCCCGAGGTTTCCGACATCTGCCTCATCGTGCCCGGTTCCCATGGTCCACTCTGGGATGGGGCTGCGACGACGGTCGCGGTCATGGACCTGCTCTTGAGCAACGTCATCGTCGTGCTCGGCGACGAGGTCGGCGAGCGTGTGGCGCAGCTGACCCGATTGCAGAACGTTTTCGGCGACTTCGAGGATTGAAGACCGCCGCCTCTGATGCTCAGCGACCCGTCGTCTTCGGGATATAGTCCAGCCCGATGTCGATGGAGGCCGGCCGCCCGTCGAGGAAGAGCTCGCCGATGCGCGGCGCCGTTCTGGCGATGACCTTGCCGGCCTTGATGACGAAAAGCCGGTTCGGCTTCAGCCGCAGGGCCTCGCTGACATCGGCTGCCTGCAGCAAGACGAGATCGGCCTTGCAGCCGACGTCGAGGCCGTAGCCTTCAAGGCCCATGGTTTTGGCCGCATTCACGGTGATGGCGTCGAAGATCTTGCGCTTGTCCTCGATCCCGCCCATCTGCGTCACATGGATGGCCATGTGAGCCACTTCCAGCATGTCGCCCGATCCCATCGAGTACCAGGGATCCATGACGCAGTCGTGCCCGAAGGAGACGTTGAGGCCGGCCGCCATCAACTCCTTCACCCGCGTCATGCCGCGGCGCTTGGGATAGGTGTCGTGGCGTCCCTGCAGCATGATGTTGATCAGCGGATTGGGGATCACGTTGATCTTGGCCTCCGCCATCAGCGGAATGAGTTTGGAGACGTAGTAGTTGTCCATCGAATGCATCGAGGTCAGATGCGAGCCGGCGACGCGGCCTTGAAGACCGAAGCGGACCGTCTCAGCCGCCAGCGTCTCGATGTGGCGCGACATCGGATCGTCGGTCTCGTCGCAATGCATGTCGACCGGCAGGCCACGGTCTGCGGCGATCCGGCAAAGCGCTTCCACCGAGCGGGCGCCATCTTCCATCGTGCGCTCGAAATGCGGGATGCCGCCGACGATGCCGATGCCCATGTCGAGCGCGCGGTTCAGTGACGCCTCGCCGTCAGCCGCGCGAAAATAGCCGTCCTGCGGGAAGGCGACGAGCTGCAGGTCGATATAGGGCGCGATCTTCTCTTTCACCTCCAAGAGCGCTTCGGCCGTCACCAGCCGCGGATCGGACGTGTCGACGTGGCTGCGGATGGCAAGAAGGCCCTGGCTGACCGCGAGGTCGCAATAGTGCAGCGCCCGCTCGACCAGCGCCTCCTTGGTCAGCAACGGGCGCAGTTCGCCCCAAAGCGCGATGCCTTCCAGCAGCGTGCCGGAGACGTTCATACGCGGCAGGCCGAGCGACAGCGTCGCGTCCATGTGAAAATGCGGATCGCAGAAGGGCGGGCTGAGCAAGCGGCCGGTGGCATCGATTTCGCCGCCGGCCGTTGCGACAAGAACCTTCTCGATCGCGGCGATCTTGCCGCCTTTGACGCCGACATCGAAACCCTGTCGCCCGTCCGGAAGGTTGGCGTTGCGGATGATCAGATCGAACATGATTGGCTGCTCCCGGTGTTGCGGCGTCAGAAAACCGGATCATTGCGGGTGACGCTTATGACCCGAAGCTCTTGCGGTAGGCGGCCGGCGAGGTGCCGAATCGGCGGACGAAGGAGCGACGGAAGGCGACATCGTCATGGAAGCCGATATCCGTGGCAATCTTTTTGAGCGGAATGGTGGTGTCTTCGGCAAGCCTGCGCCCTTCCTCAAGCCGCATGCTCTCGACGTAGTCGGCGGGCGTCATGCCCACATCCTGTTTGAACTGCCTGGAGAAGTTCCGCTCGCTCATGCCGGTGCGTCTGGCGATCGCTGCGACACCGAGGTCGGCAGAAAGGTTGTCGGCGATAAAATCCTGCGCTGCGCGAATGGGTGTCTTCTGCGCGACCTGGCCGGCGAGTAGGCTGCTGAACTGGGTCTGGCCGCCCGGCCGCTTGAGAAAGACAACCAGCTCACGCGCGACCTTGAGGGCGACCTCGAGGCCGAGGTCCTTCTCGACGATGGCAAGGGCCAGGTCGATGCCAGCCGTGACCCCGGCCGAGGTCCAGACATTGCCGTCCTTGGTGAAAATCCGGTTGGGCTCGAGCTTCACGTCCGGGAAGCGCTTGCTGAATTCTGCCGCTTGCGACCAATGCGTCGTTGCACGTTTGCCATTCAGCAAGCCCGCTTCGCCAAGAACGAAGGCGCCGGAGCACACCGATCCGAAGCGGCTGGCGCGGGCGGAAACCTCCTTGACCCATTCCAGGAGTGAGGCCGGTAACGGCCGTTCTTGAATGAGCGGATCTCCGGCAACAAGCAGGGTATCTACATCGGAAATCCCCTGCTCGATCGAGCGGTCAGGAACGAGGGCGAGCCCCGACGATCCTCGTACGGGGGTGCCAGAAGTGCTGATAACCTCCACCGAGTAATAATCGGTGCCACTCTGCCGGTTGGCCTCCGCGAAGACGTCGGACGGTCCGATGACGTCGAGAAGCTGCACCCCCTGCATCGCGACGATGGCGACCTTGTGAACGGCCATTAGCGAACCTCGAACAGTTTCCCGGTCAGGACAATGCTGGCCGTCCGATAGAAAACGACCGTGATGGCGCCGGTAAGCAACAGGAAGAACAGCCCGGCCAGCCCGGTGAGGATAGCGCTGTCGACGAACGCGGCATACCGGAAGAAGGCGATGGACAGGGCCGCGAGCGGGAAGCTTATGGCCCACCAGCCTATGCTGAAGGGAATATGCGAGCGGAACACCATCGGCGAAAGGACGAGCATCAGAAACAGCGCAAAGTAGAACAGGACGGTGGCGAAAAGGTCGACCGAGCCCGTGACATTGGTATAGGCGAGGAACCCGACGGCGAAGGGCGCGACGAGAACCATCAATGACGGTCGGGCAAGCGGGGGAAGAGGGTCTTCGTGGCGCAGCCGCGAGAAGATGAGCGCAACGAAGACCGCGGCGATGACGCTGCCGACCGAAAAGGCGAGCATGTTGATCTCATGCGCCCAGGAGAACGGCATGGCGTGGCCGGTGACGGCGATGTCCAAGGTTGCGACCCCCGGAATAAGAAGCGGCGGAAGGGTCGTATCGCGCGACTGCTGCCGCCCGAGAAATCCTCTGGCAACGACATAGGCAAGCGCGAAGGTCAGAGCCGACGCGGCGGTCCAAACGGTTTGAGACAGCAGCGCGTTGTAGCGGTTCAGAAAGGCCGACTGCAACAGCAGTCCGATAGCGACGGTCGCAAAAAAGTTGCTTTGGACGGGATGGGCGAACTCTGCGGCGACCGAGGTCGGATGGCGGTACCACTTGATAGCGTAGCCCGCGGTGAGGCTGACAAAGATCAAGCTGGCGAGAAAGCCAACATATTCGCCGGGTACGGCCGGCATGCCGGTCGCCTTGGCGGCTTCACGCCACGCAAGGCTGAGGCCGGTGATGCCCATGACCGAGCCGAAAAGATTGATTGGAAGCTGCGAGATCGAGCGCGTGGCCAGTGGCGTGCAGTTCGAAATGTTGATGCATTGAGCGGTCATCGGCTTGCTCCTGTCCGAAAAGGTACTGACAGGATTAAAACACGCCACTTCTTCGTCTTAAATAGTGCAGATAGGATGATATCAGACAGCCATCGAACGTTTTCGGCCAAGGGGGTCTTGGGGAATGGCTAGGGGCCGCAGGCTATCCGCGCGTTAGCTTTTCTCGCTGCTCACCCTCGCATGTCACCAAGTCGCGAGCGATGCGATCGCCATCAGGGTTCAGTCGTCATGGTGCTATGTAGCTGCGCCAGAGCACATAGAGGCTGACGGAAAAGATGATGCCGCGGAAGATCTGCGTCAGCGCGTCACGGTGGGTGGAGAGCCGGCTGGAGATGATGGTGCCGACAATGCCGCCACCAATGCCGCCGGCGATGAAGTAGCCGGCGATGCGCCAATCCACCAATCCCGAGGCTGCGTAGTTGATCGCCGTCGTCAGGCCGAAGGTGCCGACGGCGAGAAGCGATGTGCCGACCGCATTGATCAGCGGCATGCCGGTCGCAAACAGCAATCCGGGAACGATGAGGAAACCGCCGCCGATGCCGAAAAAGCCGGAACAGGTACCGGTCAAAAGGGCCGTCAGGCCGGTCTTGCCATGCGTCCCTAGCGAAAGCGACTGGGGTGTTGCCGCCGTGTCGCATTTGACCTTCCGCATGGCGAAGCTGACGAACATCATCACCAGGCCGAAGAGGAACAGCAGCCGCTGGCCGTCGATCAGTTTGCCGAGGCTGGAGCCGAAAAAGGCGCCGAGCGAGCCGGCAACGGTGAAGATCAGCGCGCAGCGCCACCAGAGATGGCCGCGAAGCGCGTGGCTGATCAGGTTGAGGTAGGCGTTGGCCGAAACCGCGAGCGCGCCGGTGCCGAGCGCGGTGTGCACGTCGCGGATGCCGACGACATAGATCAG
The DNA here is from genome assembly GCF_052115125.1 of Ensifer sp. 2TAB8. Classification (NCBI taxonomy): domain Bacteria; kingdom Pseudomonadati; phylum Pseudomonadota; class Alphaproteobacteria; order Hyphomicrobiales; family Rhizobiaceae; genus Ensifer; species Ensifer sp. 2TAB8. The sequence continues at coordinate 150,342 of NZ_JBFRGB010000017.1, forward strand.
GAGCGGCGTCGCGAGGATCGAGCCGCCGCCGCCGATCAGGCCGAGCGTGAAGCCGGTGAGCGAACCGGAGCCGATCGCAAGCAACATCTGCTGGAAGGGATCCACCACGATGCCCCTACCCCCAGACCGAGCCGGGAAGCGCGTCGAGCGGTATCTTCAGGTAACGCCGGCCATTGTCCTCGGCGGCCGGAAGCTCGCCGCCGCGCACGTTCACCTGCAGCGCATGCAGGATGAGCTTGGGCATCGGCAGGGTGCGGTCGCGTGCCTCGCGCAGGTTGACGAAATCGGCCTCGGTCTTGCCGGCGATGTGCGGGTTCGCGGCCCTCTGCTCGGCGACCGTGCTTTCCCAGCGCGCCTCGCGGCCGCCAGGGCGATAGTCGTGACCGGTAAAGAGCCGGGTTTCGTCCGGCAGCGCCAGAATGGCCTGGATCGAGCGCCAGAGATCGGCAGCACTGCCGCCCGGAAAATCGGCGCGGGCGGAGCCGCTGTCGGGCATGAACAGTGTGTCGTGGATGAAGGCAGCGTCGCCGATCACATAGGAGATCGAGGCGAGCGTATGTCCGGGCGAATGGATGACGCGCGCCTTGAGTTCACCGATGCGGAAGCTCTCGCCGTCAACAAACAGCCGGTCCCATTGCGAGCCGTCGCAGGCGAAATCCGGCCAGTTGTAGATCGTCTTCCAGATCCGCTGCACGCCCTTCACATGCTCGCCGATCGCCGTCGGCGCGCCGGTCTTCGCTTTCAGATAGCGCGCCGCCGAGAAATGGTCGGCGTGGGGATGGGTGTCGAGGATCCACTCTGCGGTCAGCCCCTTGGCCGCGATATGATCGAGGATCGCATCGGCATTGCGCGTGCCGGTCGAGCCCGACTTTTCGTCGAAATCGAGCACCGGGTCGATGATCGCGCATTTGCCGGTCGCCGGATCGGCGACGACATATTGGATGCTGCCGGTGCGGGGATCGTAGAAGCCGGTAACATCAGGCTTATGCATAGGCGAGAGCCTCCTCAGCCGTTGCACACGGAAAGAAGATCGCGCGGGCGGGGTCAAAATCGTAGTCGGCTTCGAAACTGGGCGCGTCCACGGCCAGCTGCGTGACGCAATCGAGGATGTATTTCACCTTCTCTTCCGAAAGCAGGACGCTGAAGTTTAGCCGCGTGAAGCCCGGCTTCTCGATTTCCTCGCCGGCGAGGATCGCCTGGCGGATCTGCTCGGAGTGTTCGGGATCGATCGACAGCAGCCGGTGAACGTAAGGCCCGGCGCAGGCGCATCCGCCGCGCGCCTGGATGCCGAAGCGGTCGCTCAGCATGCGGGTGACGAGCTGCTGGTGGACGTAGCCACCTTTGCCATTGCGGATGCGGAAGGAGAAGATCGGCAGACGATCCGGCTCCTGCAGGCCGAGCAGCTCCAGCTGCGGGATGGCCTTCCAGGCGGCAAACGCCTGTTTCGCCAGCTCGCGGTTGCGGCGTCCCATCTGCTCAAGGCCGATCGCATGCTTGACGATGAAGGCAAGGGCCGCGCGGATGTCGCCAACGACATTCGGCGTACCGGCTTCCTCGCGGGCCTCGAGGTTGGCGCTGTAGTCGTGGGTATCAGGCGAGACGAATTTCACAGTGCCGCCGCCCGGCCAGGTCGGCTTGTCGGTCGTGACGCCGTCGCGGCGAACGATCAGGATGCCGGAGGCGCCCGGGCCACCGATGAACTTGTGCGGCGAGACGACGATCGCGTCGATCTCGGCACCTGAAACAGGAGACATGGCAATCGGAACATAGGGGCCGGCGCCGGCATAGTCCCAGATCATCTTCGCGCCGGCGGTTTTGACCATCCTGGTGATCGTGGCCACGTCACTGGTAATGCCGGTGATGTTCGACCCAGCCGAGAGGGTGCAGATGGTGAGATCAGTTTCGCCAAGGCGGAGCGCCCGTTGGAGACCGCCGAGGTCCGGTCCGCCCGATGCGCATTCGGCGAGTTCGACGATTTCGGCGCCGCTCTCGCGCCAGGGCAGAATGTTGGAATGGTGCTCATAGGGGCCGATGATGACCCGGACGTGCTTTCCTGCCGCCACGGTTTCGGCAACGCCGAACAGCTTGACGAGTCGGTTGATGCCGGAGGTCGCGCCGGAGCCGGTGAAGATGACCGCATGGTCAGCCGTCGCGCCGCAGAATTCGCCGATCAGAGCGCGCGCTTCACGGCGCATCCGGGTCATGAAGCCCCCGCAATAGGAGGCTTCCGTATGGCTGTTGGCGTAGTAGGGCAGGACCTCGTCGAGCACGAAGTTTTCGATCACGCGCAGTGCCCGGCCGGAAGCGACATAGTCGGCATAGACGAGCGCCTTCATGCCATAGGGACCGGCGATCTGCGCCTTCGCGCCGACGAGATCGTCGCGCAGGTTGGCAACCACGCCCGGGCCGTTCAAAGCCTGACGGAAACGGGCGAGGGGTGTAAGGGTCTCGCAGGGCTGGTGGTGGACGGCGGGGGCAATCATCTCGCTGACTCCTCGGAGCGAACATTGACAGCGATTATATTCCCCTTCATGGTCAAAAAATTCACCTATCTTCCTGCAGCAGCGGCGCCACATTGGGTCAAATGATCGACGAAACATCAAAAATCGATAGTTTTGATATGAAGATCATGACGTTGCTGCAAAAGGATTCGAGCCTCTCGCAGCGTGAGTTGGCCGAGAGGGTGGGACTGTCGCAAAATGCCTGCTGGCGGCGCCTGCAGCGCTTGCAATCGATCGGCATGATCCGGGGTTCGCACTGCGACATCGATCTCAGTGCCTTGGGGCTGGATCTGACGGTGATCGTCATGATCCGCACGCGTCATCACTCCAAGGAGTGGAGTGACGGATTCCGCCAGCATGTCGAGCGGCTGCCGGAAGTGATCGACTTCTACAGGATCGGCGGGGACTGGGACTATCTGATCAAGGTGGTGACCCGTGGCATGGGCGGCTACGACGCCTTCTATCAGAAGCTCATCACGAACTTCGATCTCGCCACGGTCACAGGCTTCTTCTCCATGGAGGCGATCATCAACAACCGTCCCGTGGATCTCAGCCGGTTGCGGTGAGGCGCCGGCTCCCGGGCCTCACCTGCTTGGGTCACATGACGCCGAAGCGTTCGAACGCCTCGACGGTGCTCATGCCGGCTTCGATCGCCAGGCGCACCTTGCTTTCGGTTTCGGCCTTTTCCAGCGCCAGCGCGATCGCTTCCCGCTCGGCCTCGCGCGGAATGACGAGCACGCCGTCGCGGTCGCCGAAGAGGATATCGCCCGGCCGGATGCGGATGCCGCCGATCTCGATCGGGATGCCGTAGTCGACGACCTTGCCGCGTGGTCCCTGGTCTTGTGCGTAGGATCCGTAGCAGAAGGTCGGGAAATCGAGCGCAAGAATGCCGGCGCTGTCACGGCAGTAGCCATCGCAAATCGCACCCGCAGCCTTCAGCTTCAGCGCCCGCGTCGACATCAGTTCGCCCCAGACGGCATAGCGCGGCGAGGAGCCGGAGCAGACGTAGATCTCGTTTTCCTTCAGGCTGTCGAGCGCATGGAACATCAGGCCGAAGGGCTTGGCGCTGAATTCCGAATGACCGCCGGCTTCCGCCGTCGCGAAGAAATCGGCCTCGAGCACCGGCATCGCCCGCCCGACTGCGACCATGTCGTCGCGCAGTGCCTTGATCTGCGGCGGCAGGAACTGGTGCTGCAGGCCCATCGTGTCGAGAATGTCGCCGACCACGGCCGTGAACAGCCGGCTGCGCATGGCGGCAAAGAGTTCGGTATCGTCTTCAAAATGTTTCATGTCTTCCCTCAGGCCTTGTGCGCTATGGCGGTCGCGATGCCCTGCATGACGCCTCTGATTTCTGCGAGACCCTTCAAGCGCCCGATCAGCGAATAGCCGGGGTTGATGCGCTCCTTGCCGATGTCGTCGGCAAGGAGATGCCCGTGGTCGGGCCGAAGCGGGATCTGCCAGTCGGCGCGCCCCTCGCGGACGCGGCGCTCCTGCTCCTGCATCAGCGCCAGGATCACCGCCGGCATATCGCTCGATCCGCCGAGATGGTCGGCTTCGTAGAACGAGCCGTCATCCTCGCGTTGGACATTGCGCAGGTGGGCGAAGTGGATGCGCGGGCCGAACTCGCGCACCATGGCCGGCAGATCGTTTTCGGCGCGCGTGCCGTAGGAGCCGGTGCAGAAGGTGATGCCATTGGCCGGACTGCCGACGGCGGCGAGGATGCGCCTGACGTCGGCCGGCGTGGAGACGATGCGCGGCAGACCGTAGAGGGAAAAGGCAGGGTCATCCGGGTGGATACAGAGCCGGATACCGACTTCCTCGGCGACCGGCACGATCTCCCTGAGGAACCGCGCCAGGTTGGCGTGCAGGGAGTCGGCGGTGACGCCGTCATATTCCGAGAGGGCTGCGAGGAAACTCGCCCGGTTGAATTGGCGCTCGGTCGCCGGAAGACCGGCAATCAGATTGCGCTCGATCCGGTCGATTTTCGCCTGGTCCATCTCGTCGAAACGCTGGCGGGCGGCGGCGATCTGCTGCTCTGAGTAGCTGTCCTCCACATGCGGACGCTTGAGCACGAAGAGATCGTAGGCGGCAAAGTCGACCGCATCGAAGCGCAGCGCATAGCCGCCGTTCGGCAGGGGCTGCATCAGCTCCGTGCGCGTCCAGTCGACCACCGGCATGAAATTGTAGCAGACGATGCTGATGCCCGAGCGCGCCAGGGCGCGAAGCGTATCCTTGTACCAGCCGATATAGCGGGCGCTTTCTGATGTCGCGAGCTTGATCGAGTTGTGCACCGGAATGCTCTCGACGACGCTCCAGCGCATGCCGGCCGCTTCGATCAGCGCCTTCTGCTCCAGGATTGCTTCATCGGACCAGGGCGAACCGTCGTAGATGTGGTGCAGCGCCGAGACGATCCCCGTGGCGCCCGCCTGCCGGATGTGGCCGAGCGGCACCGGATCGTTTGGCCCATACCAGCGAAAGCACTCTTCCATCAGTCTCATGCAGAACTCCTACCCGCTTCCGTGGCTATTGTTGGACCACGCCCGACAATAATGTCCCATTGGTCCAACAATTCAAGCCTTGAAACGACGAATTCGCGCGAAAATCATCGCTTATCCCGAAGTCCTCAAATTTTCACTTGACGGAAACCGCAATCTGGACCAACAAATAAAACATCGCAGGGAGGATGGTGAGTGAGCAGTTCGGTACGGGAAGAGGCATTGTCGGGCGTCGAGGCCGTGGAGCCGGGAAAGACCTCGGCCGTCGATCGCCTAGTCGAGCAGATTCGCGACATGATCTCCGAGCGCGGCCTCGGTATCGGCGACGCGCTGCCGACCGAGCGTGATCTCGGCGAACAGTTCCAGGCTGGCCGCAACACCGTGCGCGAGGCGCTGCAGGTGCTGCGCGCCTATGGCATGGTCGAGACCCGCCCGAAGGTGGGCGCCGTCATCAGCGGCGGCCATGGCGAGGCGATCCGCCGGCTCTTTGCCTTCCATAACGGTATCTCGCCGGACTCGTTTCATGACCTGCAGGGCTTCCGCCGCATTATCGAAACCGGTGTCGGCGAACACATCATCCTGACGGCCAGCGACGCTGATTTCGACCGGCTGGATGCGATCAATGCCCGCATTCTGGAGGCCGAGAGCGTCGAAGCGGCGGCACAGTGCGATTATGAGTTCCACTCGGCGATCGTCGAACTCTCGGGCAACCGCACGACGCTCGCCGCCTACCACATGCTGCGTTCGGTGATCGAGGAAGTCATGCGTCTCGGCAAGGCCGAGCGCCCGGTGCACGCGGCGACCTTCGAGGCGCATGCCGAGATCATTCGGGCGCTGAGGGCCCGCGACCGGATCGCCTATGTCTACCTGATGAGCCGTCATCTGGAGTTCGGCATTCGCTTCGTCGATGCCCCGCCGGGCGGCCTGCAGCCACGATAACATTTTTGGAGATTTGGCCCGACCGCGCTTCAGGCGGTGCGGGCCACCATTTGCCGGATTTTCGCCCGTTGATCCGGCGGCACGAACAGGGCACTTGGGAGGAGAACCAATATGACCAACATGAAACGTCTGGCGCTTGCAGCGCTGCTTGCCACCGTCAGCTTCGCACCGGGCGCGGCATTTGCTGGCGGCAAGGCGATCGCCGGCATCGTGTTCCAGCAGGACCAGTATTTCCGCGGCATCCAGATCGGCATGGAAAAGGCGGCGGAAGCTGCCGGCGACGAGCTTCTTGCCGGTAACAGCGACAGCAAGCTGGAGAAGGAAGCGCAACTGATCGACACCTACATTGCCCGCGGCGTGAACTCGATCGTTGTGGCGCCGCTCTCGGCCGATGCCTCGGTGCCGGCGCTGAAGAAGGCACGTGACGCCGGCATCACGGTCGTCACTTACGGCACCTCGGCCAATGGCGATGTCGCCCAAGCGACGGTAACGAGCTCGGACCGCGATATCGGCATCGGCACCGGCAAGGCGGCGACCGACTTCCTGAAGACGCTCGGCAACGGCGGCAAGGTCAAGATCGGCACGCTTGCCTTCAAGGCGCTCCTGCCCGAACAGTCGAACGCCCGCGTCGACGGGTTCCTGAGCGTCGTCAATGATCAGGTTGATATCGTCGCCCAGCAGGACGCCTGGCTTGCCGAAAAGGCGCTGGCCGTCGCCAGCGACATGCTGACTGCCAATCCCGATATCCAGGTGATCTACGCCGCCAACGAGGGCGGCACGATCGGCGCCGTACAGGCGGTCAAGAAGGCAGGCCTCGAAGGCAAGGTCTTCGTGTTCGGCACCGACGGTTCCGAGCAGCTCGCCAACATGCTCTTGAACTCCGACAACGTGCTTCAGGCAACGACCGCGCAGCAGCCGCTCGAAGTCGGCAAGCAGGCGATCGAAGCGGCGCAGAACCTGCTCGACGGCAAGAAGATCGAGACCAAGGTCAACGTGCCGGTGCTGCCTCTGACACGCGCCGATACGCAGGCCGTCGCCGCCTACAAGGAAGGCCTGAAGGCCCTGAAGTGATTGGGTTCTGACGTCAGCCGAGCGGCGGGACATCGCGCCCGCCACTCCCTCGTCTTGCACAGCAGGAAATCCGCATGAGCTATTCGCAACCGAGTTCAGCCGCGTTGCAAGGGGTGCAGGGACGGCTGGACTTTCGGGCCGTGACCAAGCGTTACGGCCCGACTGTCGCCCTCTCGGAATTCACCCACAGCTTCGCCCCCGGCCAGGTGCATGCCCTGATGGGCAAGAACGGCTCGGGCAAGTCGACGCTCGTCAAGCTTCTCGCCGGCGTCACCGAGCCGACATCCGGCACGATCAGCGTGAATGGCGAGGATCGCCATTTCACCTCGCCGCACGATGCGTTTGCCGCCGGCATCGTCACCGTGCACCAGGAGCTTTCGCTGGTGCCGGAGCTTTCCGTCGGCGAGAACATCTTTCTCGGCCGGCTGCCGCATCGCCGCCGCGCCGGCTTCAGCGTCGTCGACTGGGCGGGCTTGCACCGCCGCGCCGGCGAGTTGCTCGCCGACATGGGGCTTGCGATCGACTCCCGCCAGCCTGTTTCGGCGCTCAGCGTCGGCCAGCAGCAGGTGGTGGAGATCGTCAAGGCGATGTCCTTCAACCCGTCGATCCTGCTGCTCGACGAGCCGACCTCTGCGCTGGCGTCGCGCGAGGTCAAGCAGCTCTTCGCGCTGATCGAGCGGCTGCGCGCCCGCGGCGTGACGATGATCTACATCACCCACCGGATGAGCGAGCTTTTCGAGATCGCCGACACCTGCACGGTGATCCGCGACGGTCACTATATCGGCGCCGTCGAGATGAAGGCGACGACGCCGTCGGCGATCGTCGGCATGATGTTCGGCGATGCCGCCCGTGCGACGCGTCCGCCACGGCGCACGCTCGATCGCACCAGGCCGGTGCTCGAAGTGCGCGATCTCAGCCGCTCGGGGCATTTTCAGAATGTTTCTTTCGATCTCTATCCCGGCGAAATCCTCGGCATTGCCGGCCTGCTCGGCGCCGGGCGCACGGAGCTGATGCGGGCGATCTTCGGCGCCGATCGGATCGATGGTGGTAGGGTCACATTCGATGGTCGCGACATGACCGGCGCGAGCCCTCGCGACATGCGCAAGGCGGGGCTCGGCTACACGCCGGAAAATCGCAAGGAGGTCGGCCTGGTGCAGTCGCTTTCGACCGCCGACAATCTCTGCATGGCGAGCCTCGGCCCGATCTCCAACAGGGGCTTCATCTCGCGCCGGCGCGAACAGCCGCATGTGCGCCGCCAGATCGCCGATCTGCACATCAAGTGCGGCGATCCGGAACTGCCAGTGTCGTCGCTGTCGGGCGGCAACCAGCAGAAGGTGGTGATCGGCAAGTGGCTGAACCGGCAGCCGTCGGTGATGTTCTTCGACGAGCCGAGCCGCGGCGTCGACGTTCAGGCCAAGCGCCAGATCTTCGACATCATCTGGCAGAAGGCGGCCGACGGTCTCGCCAGCCTCTTCGTCTCGACGGAACTCGAGGAGGTGCTGGAAGTCGCCGATCGCATCCTCGTCATGCATCACGGCGCCGTCGTCGCCGAGGTGGATCCGACGAAAACCGACCTGACCGAACTTTACGGCCTGTGCATGGAAGGGGCCAAGCAATGACACTCGTAAGCCAGACCACGGAAGGCGGCGGGCAGAATACGCCGCTCAAATTCCTCAAGACCTACCCGATGGAGATCATTCTCGCCGCTTTGGTGATTTTCCTGATCTTCGTCGCACCGGGCTTTGCCTCCACCAGCAACGTCTTGAACGTGCTGCGCACGGTCTCGATGCTCGGCATCATCGCCTTCGGCATGACGGCGGTCATCATCAGCGGCGAGATCGATCTCTCCGTCGGTGCGGGTGCTGCACTTGCCGGCTGCATCGTCGCCTGGTTTGCCGATCGCTTCACCGATGTCTTCGGCGACTGGGGCGCGGTCACGGTGGGTTTTGCCGCCGCGTTGCTGCTCGGCTTCTCGCTCGGCTATCTCACCGGCCGTTTCCGGCAGTGGTTCAACGTGCCGACCTTCATCACCACGCTGGCGCTTTTCGCAGCACTTCGCGGTGTCGCCAATTTGATCACCGGCGGCTTCCCGATGTCGTCCTTCCCATTCGGTTTCGATTTCCTTGGCGGCGGTTACCTCTTCGGCATCCCGTTCCCGGTCTACATCTTCGCGCTGACCTTCGCGGCCATGCACTTCCTGATGAAGTACACGAGCTTCGGCCGCGAGGTTTATGCCGTCGGCGGCAACATGGAGGCGGCACGCCTCTCCGGCATCGACATCTGGAAGGTGAAGGCGCTGACGCTGGGGCTGACGGGCGCGCTCACCGCCGTCTCCGGCACGCTGATCGCCTCGCAGATCGGGGCCGGCACCGGGACGACGGCGACCGGCATGGAGCTCGACGTGATCGCGGCCGTGATCATCGGTGGCACCTCGCTCTTCGGTGGCAAGGGCCGCATCTGGGGCACGCTGATAGGGGTGTTGTTCCTCGGCTGCATCTCCAACGGCATGACGCTGATGAATGTCAGCGAATATTGGCAATACGTCGTGCGCGGCGGGATCATCCTTGGCGCCGTGCTCCTGAACCAGGTTCTGGAACGGGTGCGCTGAGACCGGCGCGGGGTGTCCGCATCCCGCTCCCCTTATGACTAACGATCACGCTCATGATCTCGGGTCGACGCAGGCCTGGATCATCGCGATCCATCGCGGAGACAATCATGACTGAATTCAAGGGAAAAATCGCGCTGGTCACCGGCACGTCCGGCATCGGGCTTGCCTCGGCGATCCGACTTGCCTCGTCGGGCGCGACCGTGCTTGCCTGTGGCAACGATGTCGCCACCAACGAGATCTTCGACCGCATAGCCAAAGAGCGCGACTTGCCGATGTCGACCCGACTGACGGACGTCGCCGTGGAAGCAGAGGTTGAGGCGGCCGTGCGCGAGGCGGTGCTTCGCCATGGCGGACTGGACATCGTCGTCAACGCCGCCGCCGTCCATCCCTATGGCACGGTGCTTGACACCAGCGCCGAGACCTTTGCGCGCTGCCTGTCGGTCAATGTCGGCTCGATCTATCTCACCGGCCGCTTCGGCATTCCCGAAATGATGAAGCGCGGCGGCGGCGCGATCGTCAACATCTCCTCGGTGCAGGGCCACGCCTGCCAGCAGAACGTCGCGGCCTACGTCGCTTCCAAGGGGGCGATCCATGCGCTGACCCGGGCCATGGCGCTCGACCATGCGGCCGCCAAGGTGCGGGTCAATTCGGTCAGCCCCGGCTCGGTGCGCACGCCGCTGCTGGCGCTCGCGGCACGCACCTATGGCGGCGAGGGCGTGAGCGAAGCGGAAGCCTTTGCGCGCTTCGGCGCTGCGCATCCGATCGGCCGCATCGGCGAGCCGGAGGAGGTGGCCGAGCTGGTCGCTTATCTCGCCTCGGATCGCGCCGCCTTCGTTACGGGCTCGGACTTCCGCATCGACGGCGGCCTCACTGCCGGCATCGGCGTCAAATAATCGGACAGGAAACGACAAGATGAAAATCGGCCTTGGGCTCTACCGGGAGCAACTCACCCCGGATAACTTTCAGTTTGCCTTGCAGGCGGGCGCGACCCATGTGGTCGCGCATCTCACCAACTATTTCGCCGGCAAAGATCCAAAGATCGACAGTGGCGACCACGGCGGCTGGGGTGATTGCTCCGGTGACCGTCTCTGGACTTACGAAGAGCTGTCGGCGCTGGTGAAGGACGTGCGGGCCGGTGGGCTGGAAGTGGCGGCGATCGAGAACTTCTCGCCGCGCTTCTGGCACGACGTGCTGCTCGACGGGCCTGAGCGCGCCCAGCAGATCGAGGGGCTGAAGCAGCTCATTCGCGACGCCGGCCGAGCCGGCATCCCCTGCATCGGCTACAATTTCTCGCTTGCCGGCGTCTATGGCTGGACCCGTGGACCCTATGCCCGAGGCGGCGCCGAATCCGTCGGCTTCGGCGTCGAAAACAGCATCGCCCCAAGCCCGGATGCGCCGATCCCGGACGGCATGATCTGGAACATGCGCTATCGTCGCGGCGTCGCCGGCGCTGCCTCCGTTTCCGTCAGTTCGGCGGATCTGTGGGAGCGCCTCAGCCACTTCCTGAAGGAGGTCGTCCCGGTCGCCGAGGAGGCGGGCGTCGTGCTCGGTGCCCACCCGGACGATCCGCCGGCCGAGGAACTGCGCGGCACGGCGCGGCTCGTCAACCGTCCGGAGAAATACGATCGGCTGATGTCAATCGTTGACTCGCCGTCGAACGGGCTCGAACTTTGCCTCGGCTCACTGCAGGAGATGCCGGGCGGCGACATCTACGAGCATGTCCGCCGCTTCGCCCGTTCGGGACGCATCGGCTACATCCACTTCCGCAACGTGCGCGGAAAGATGCCGCGTTATGTCGAGACCTTCGTCGACGAGGGCGATATCGACATGGCGGAGATCATCCGCATCCTGCGCGACGAAAACTACCAGGGCGTGATGATCCCCGACCATACGCCGGCCATGACCTGCGGCGCCTCCTGGCACGCCGGCAAGGCCTTCGCGCTCGGCTACATGAAGGCACTGGTGCAGAACGCCGAGGCGCTCGGACCCTCGCGCTCGATCCCGACAAGCATCGCAGCGGAATAGGAGGCGGAGATGGCCCGTGAGCTTGTCTGTGTCGCACCCGTCGGCGACCGCTGCGGCGAGGGTGCCGTGTGGTCGGCGGACGAGGCGGCGGTCTACTGGACCGACATCAACCGCTTTCTGATCCACCGTTATGACGAGGCGACGTGCGCGGTCAGGACGTGGCTGTTTGAGGAGCCGGTGGTGGCGATCTCGCTGACAGACGAAGCCGGTCGCCTGCTCGTCGCTCTCGGTTCGAAGCTCATCTGGTGGTGGCCGGAAACCGACCGGCGGCAGGACCACGGCTTTGCCTTGCCCGGCGCCCCACGCGTCCGCCTGAATGACGGTCGCGCCGATCCAGTCGGAAATTTCTGGGTCGGCTCGATGAAGAACAACGTCCTTCCGGATGGTCAGCTTGGCGACGTTGCGCCGGGCGAAGGCATCCTCTACCGGATCGCGCCGGACGGTGCCGTCACCGAATGGCGGGCCGGCCTTGGGATTTCCAACACGCTCTGCTGGAGCCCGGATCGAACCACCTTCTATTTCGGCGATACGCTGGCCAACGAGATCTACGCCTTCGACTATGATGCGAAGGCGGGGGCGATCTCCGGTGAACGGCACTTCTTCACGCGTTTCGACCGCGGCTCGCCCGACGGTTCCGCGATCGACAGCGAAGGCTTTCTCTGGAACTGCCGCTATGGCGGAAGCTGCATTGCTCGGGTTGCGGCCGATGGCAGCCTTGCCGAGGCGATCGATATGCCGGTCACCAACATCACCACCTGCACCTTCGGCGGTGCCGACCTGAAGACGCTCTACATCACCACGGCCGGGGGAGGGCCAGCCGAGCGTCTCGCCGGCAGCCTCTATGCCATGCGCGTCGAAGTACCCGGAATGCCGGAAAACCGGTTCGGGGTGGCAAGCCGGTGAGCGCGGAGACCACGCGGCGCGCCCTTGCCTGGGCGCATGGCTGCCTCTCGGTGCAGTCGCTCGGCGGCATGCTCGGCCCGACGCTGTTCCTGCTGCCGGATGGGCGCCAGGTCAGCCCCTTGCACGTTGCGCCCTGGGGCAAGGACCCCGAGCGCGAGACACTGCCGGAAATTTTGAAAGAATTGCGTGGCGAGTGGCCCTGCGTGCCTTTCGGCAGCGACACGGACCGCACGCTTCCTGCAGGCTGGTTCGTAGACGGTGAGAGTTTCGCCGGCGCCGCCGTGCCGCATGGCCATAGTTCCAACGCCCATTGGGCGTGGGGCGCCTGCGACGACCGCCAGATAACGATGGAGTGCCGTTATCCGGAGAACCATCCGATCCGCTTGCTTCGCCGGCAGGTCGTGCCGGACCCCTACGCGGCCGCCGTCGACATCACCCTGGAGATCGAAGCACGGCGCCCGTGCCGCCTGCCGATCGGCCTGCACCCGACATTCCGGCTCTCGGGCCGCTCCGGTTCGGTAGCGATCGAACCCGGTACCTATGATCAAGTCTGGAGTTTTCCCGGCGATGTCGAACCGGGCGCGGCTCTGTTCTCGCCTGAGCGGCAGTGGCCGTCGCTCGGCAAGGTCGAGACGCGTCGCGGTGTGACCATCGACGCGTCTCAAGTGCCGCTCGTCGAAGAGACCGAGGACCTGCTGCAGCTCACGGGTATCGATGGTGGCCTTACGCTCCACTACCGCGACGAGGGGTTTCGCGCGCGGCTGAGCTGGCAGAAGGAACATTTTCCGAGCCTTCTGCTCTGGTTCAGCAACCGCGGACGCAAGGCCTATCCCTGGAACGGGCGACACGTGGCGCTCGGCGTCGAGCCGATCGCTTCCACCTTCGATCTCGGGCCGGCGGTCTCCACGTCCGACAATCCAATCGCGGCATCGGGCGTTGCGACGGCGATTGCCTTCGAACCCGATCAAGCTTTCACCACTCGCTATCGGCTTTCCGTCGAAGCCGCTCCGGTCGGCTGAGCCGTCGCTCGCCCAGCTATTTGCAACTGAAAGGCCAAGAGAATGAAATTGTTGCGTCTCACCGTCGACGGCTCCGCCGTGCCCTGCATCCTCGATGGCGAGGGCAAGGCGCGGGACGTGTCTTCGCTCGTTAAGGACTTCGCGGCGGAGACTTTGCCTGGTGTCTTGGCAGTGCTCTCCGGCGCCGATTTCGCGGCGCTCCCTGTGATGCCGGTGGTCGATGCGGACATCCTGCCGCCTGTCGCAAGGCCCGGTACGATCTGGTGCGTCGGCCTCAACTACTCCGACCATGCGGAAGAGGCGGGACTGCCAGTGCCGTCCGAACCGATCCTCTTCAACAAGGCGGCCGGCACCTATTGCGGCCCGAACGCGCCGCTTCTCCACTCCGAGAAAATGTCGAAGCTGGACTGGGAGGTCGAGCTCGGCATCGTCATCGGCAAGCGGGCGCTCAACGTATCGCGCGCCGAGGCTATGGACCATGTCCTCGGCTACACGATCGTCAACGATGTCTCCGAACGTGCCTGGCAGATGGAGCGCGGCGGCCAGTGGGTGAAGGGCAAGAGCTTCCCGAATTTCTGCCCGACGGGGCCCTGGCTTGTGACCCGCGACGAAGTGCCGGATCCGCAGGCGCTGTCCATGTGGCTCGACATCAACGGCGAGCGCATGCAGGCGGGCACGACCGCCCGCATGATCGTCGATGTCGCGACCATCGTCTCCTACATGAGCGAGTTCTGCGTGCTGGAGCCGGGCGATCTCATCTGCACCGGCACGCCGCCGGGTGTCGGCATGGGCAAGAAACCGCCGCGCTACCTGAAGCCCGGTGACGTGGTGGAACTTGGTATCGATGGCCTCGGCCGCCAGCGCCAGGTCGTTCAATCCCTCTAGACATGTGGAAGGATCTCACCATGAAGGAAAAGTCGGGACGATTGGCCGGGCGCGTCGCCGTGGTCACCGCGGCCGGCCAGGGCATCGGCCGCGCGGTTGCCGAACGACTGTTGGCCGACGGTGCTGTGGTCCACGCCAGCGACATCAATGCCGAGCTGCTCGCCACCCTCGAAGGGGCCACGACGACGCGGCTCGATGCAACGGATCACGGGGCCGTCAGCGCTTATTTCGAAGCCTTCGATCGGGTCGATATCCTCGTGCATGCGGTCGGCTACGTGCATCAGGGCACAATCGAGGAATGCTCGCCCGCCGACTGGCGGCGCTCGGTGAACATCACGCTCGACAGCGCCTATAACGTCATCGCCGGCGCAACCCCCAAGATGAAGGCCAATGGCGGCAGCATCATCACCATCGGATCGGTTGCCTCCTCGATCAAGGGTTTCCCGCGGCGTGCCGCCTATGGTGCTGCCAAGGGTGGCGTCATCGGTCTCACCAAGGCGGTGGCTGCTGACTACGTTTCTCAGGGCATCCGCTGCAATTCGGTCTGCCCCGGCACTGTCGCTTCGCCCTCCCTGGAAGAGCGCATCGGCGAACTCGGCGAAAAGCTTGGAAGCCGGGACGAGGCCTACCGGTCCTTCATCAGCCGCCAGCCGGCCGGCCGCTTCGGCACGGTGGAAGAGGTCGCCGCCATCTGCGCCTTCCTCGCCTCGGACGAGGCCGCCTTCATCACCGGCCAGGCCATCAACATCGACGGCGGCATCACGATTTGAGCCGCCGCTTTCCCACAGGGCCGTGAAACGCAAAACACCTCCGGATGCGCTCCGGAGGTGTCTGTTTTCGTAGGCCTGTTGGCGTCAGTGTGACGCCGTTCGGGATCGGTCGTCGCTTAAGCCGAGAGCGCCTTGAACTCGGCGAGGATGGCGTCGCCCATTTCGGTCGTGCCGACCTTCTTCGCCCCTTCGGCCATGATGTCGCCGGTGCGAATGCCCTGGTCGAGCACGTTGGCGATCGCCTTTTCGAGATTGTCGGCTTCCTTCACGAGGTTGAAGGAGTAGCGCAGGCACATGGCAAACGACGCGATCATCGCGATCGGGTTGGCAATGCCCTTGCCGGCGATGTCCGGCGCCGAGCC
>NZ_JBFRGB010000018.1:0-119811 GCF_052115125.1 Ensifer sp. 2TAB8
GGCTCGGCGCCGGACATCGCCGGCAAGGGCATTGCCAACCCGATCGCGATGATCGCGTCGTTTGCCATGTGCCTGCGCTACTCCTTCAACCTCGTGAAGGAAGCCGACAATCTCGAAAAGGCGATCGCCAACGTGCTCGACCAGGGCATCCGCACCGGCGACATCATGGCCGAAGGGGCAAAGAAGGTCGGAACGACGGAAATGGGCGATGCCATCCTCGCCGAGTTCAAGGCGCTCTCGGCTTAAGCGACGACCGATCCCGAACGGCGTCACACTGACGCCAACAGGCCTACGAAAACAGACACCTCCGGAGCGCATCCGGAGGTGTTTTGCGTTTATCGCCTTGAATTTGCCAAAAGAACTGACACATCGGGAGATGTGAGGCCGAGGGCCACTGAAGACAACAATGGCCGCAGCACTCAACAAACAGGGCGGCAGGACGGAGCGTCATGAAACGACCACTTGCGGCCACCGGATGGATTTTGCTGACGACGACCATCCTTCTGTTCGCCCTCGTTCCGCTCGACCCCTTCCTGTCGCAAAAGGCGCAGGGCTTGCCGGCAGGCATTGTCGACTTCAACAAAAAGATCACCGACTTCGGCCGCTTCGGCTGGATGATCTACCTCTCCGCCATCGTCCTGGCCGCCGCTTTCGTCCTGCGCCGCGCCGCCACCCAAGGGCCCTTTCAGCGCAAGGCAAGCACCGCCCGTGATCTTGCGGCTTATTTCCTGCTGACGATCGGCAGCGCCAGCGCACTGGTCCATACGCTGAAGTTTCTCATTGGGCGTGCCCGGCCCGAGCTTTTCGCCGAACTCGGCGCCTATAGCCTGACGCCGTTTGCCACCACCGATCTCTACGAAAGCTTCCCCTCCGGCCATTCGACGGCAGCCGGCGCCTTCTTCGGTGTCTTTGCCATGTTGTTGCCGAACCTCCGACCGCTCTTTCTGGTCCTCGCGCTGACCATCGGCGTTTCCCGTGTCGTCGTTGGCGCGCATTATCCGAGCGACGTCGCAGCGGGACTGCTCCTTGGTCTTTGGACGTCAGTGATGATGGCGTTTCTCTTTGCCAGGTTCGGTCGGCTGTTTCGCCTGGGCGAGGGCGGATGGCCGCTCGTGGGACGCAGCGACCCGAGCCCATAAAAAAGCCGGCGCGGAGGCCGCGCCGGAGTCAGGAGAGCCGTGATAGCTCGGGGAAGATCTGGAGCAGTCCCGGCATTGCCGCCGGAACTGCAGCATTTCAAGCCTAGTCCATCGCGTGGATGTCGCGGTCCTTCGTTTCCGGCAGGAACAGCAGGCCGATGACCAGCGTGATGCCTGCGAAGACGATCGGGTACCAGAGACCGTAGTAGATATCGCCCTGGGCAGCACTCATCGCGAAGGCCGTTGCCGGAAGCAGGCCGCCGAACCAGCCGTTGCCGATGTGGTAGGGCAGCGACATGCCGGTGTAGCGGATGCGGGTCGGGAAGAGTTCGACCAGCAGCGCGGCGATCGGGCCGTAGACCATCGTCACATAGATGACGAGCACTGTCAGAACGGCGATGATCGTCGTCCAGTTGACGCTGGCGGGATCGGCCACCATTGCATAGGTGCCGCCGCCGGCAATCGTATAGACGGCCATTTCGGTGGCAGCGCCGACTTCATCCTTGGTCAGCAGCTTGTCGGCGACCAGCTTGTCGGCCGGAACCATGGTCTTTTCGCCACCGCGAACAGCGGCCGCATCGAGCGACAGTTCCGGATTGGCGGCAACAAAGCCGTCAAGCTTGGATTCCGGAACCTTGGCGGCACCACGTACCAGCGGGTAGCCGGCATTGTGGAGGGCCATGTTGACCTGCTTTTCGAAGGCACCGTTGGCAGCCTTGGCACCATCGCCTGCAGCGACCGCGTCGTAGCTGTTGATCGTGGTTTCGCCAACCTTGACCGTCGCGGCCGTACCGGCAGCCGCCGTCGTCACGACATCATAGGGTACCGAGTTCTTGGTCAGGAATGCGGTTGCGATATCGCACGAGGTGGTGAACTTCGCCGTGCCCGTAGGGTTGAACTGGAATTTGCAATCGCCGGGGGCCGCGGTCACCGTCGCGCGGACGGTTGCCTGTG
Organism: Ensifer sp. 2TAB8; assembly: GCF_052115125.1. Classification (NCBI taxonomy): domain Bacteria; kingdom Pseudomonadati; phylum Pseudomonadota; class Alphaproteobacteria; order Hyphomicrobiales; family Rhizobiaceae; genus Ensifer; species Ensifer sp. 2TAB8. Next base: position 2,094 of record NZ_JBFRGB010000018.1, read on the forward strand.
CTTGAGCGAGCGCCGGGTTACCGGCCCAGGTCAGTGCCTTGAACAGCGGGAAGTAGGTGAGCATCGCAAGCAGCAGGCCGGCCATGATGATCGGCTTGCGGCCGATCTTGTCGGAGAGCCAGCCGAAAAGCACGAAGAAGCCCGTGCCGATCAACAGCGAAACGGCAACCATGATGTTCGCCGACTGCCCGTCCACCTTGAGCACGCCGGTCAGGAAGAACAGCGCGTAGAACTGGCCGGAATACCATACGACGGCCTGGCCGACGACGGCGCCGAACAGCGCCAGCAGCGCGATCTTGGCGTTCTTCCACTGGCCGAAAGCTTCCGACAGCGGCGCCTTGGAAGTCTTGCCCTCTTCCTTCATCTTCTTGAAGGCTGGCGACTCGTTCATCTTCAGACGAATCCAGACCGAGATGCCGAGGAGCACGCACGACAGCAGGAACGGGATGCGCCAGCCCCAGGCGGCAAAGGCTTCCTTGCCGAGGGCGAACTGCACGAGCAGGATCACCACCAGCGACAGGAACAGGCCGAGCGTCGCCGTGGTCTGGATCCAGGAGGTAAAGTAGCCACGCCGCCCGTTTGGCGCGTGCTCGGCCACGTAGGTCGCGGCACCGCCATATTCCCCACCGAGCGCCAGGCCCTGCAGCATGCGCAGAACGATGAGCAGGATCGGTGCAGCGATGCCGATCGAGGCGGCGCCGGGCAGGATGCCGACCAGGAAGGTCGACAGACCCATGATCAGGATCGTCACGAGGAAGGTGTATTTGCGGCCGACGAGGTCACCCAGGCGACCGAAGACCAGGGCGCCGAACGGGCGAACCAGGAAGCCCGCAGCAAAGGCCAGAAGCGCGAAGATGTTACGCGTCGTTTCCGGGTAGGAGCTGAAGAAGGTCGCGCCGATATAGACGGCGAGCGAACCGTAGAGATAGAAGTCATACCATTCGAACACGGTACCAAGCGACGAGGCGAAGATGACCTTCTTCTCCTCGCCGGTCATCGGACGCGCTTTTGCGTCGTCCGCTGTCGCGACATTTGCCATTTTGTTTATCCTCCACTCCAAAACAGCTTGTTGGAGCGCCCATTGGCTGGTCCGGCATTCCTCCCTAGAACGTCCGGACGTGGTGCGCCTGGTGAAGAGGATGTCAGAAAACCACCGGCGCAGGCAGAGATGCTTTCGGCTTATGACTTTCGTCTAATGCGGCGATCGACCGCGGCAACGTCCGGGAACGCGTTGCCGGACCGCGATGTCTTGACTCTTCCTCAAAACCGCGTAAGAGCAGCGACGAACGAGGAAATCACCACCATGCGACCGATCGGTCTAGCCATCGCTGCTTTGATCCTGTCGGCTCTTGCCGCGGGGCAGGATGTCGATTTTTCGTTCGCTTGCAAAACAACGGCCAAAACGACGACGAAAACCGTCTGACGTCTCTGGCCCTCCGCTCTCTCCCCGGTTTGGCCGGGGACAGGAACCCTCGCGGCAGTTCGCGCGGTTTCCCCCTCACCCGACGAGGAGAGACAGAAAAGAGAGCTTAGATCATGGGTTTCAAGATTGCAGTCGCAGGCGCCACCGGCAATGTCGGCCGGGAGATGCTGAACATCCTTTCCGAACGCGGCTTTCCCGCGGATGAAGTTGTCGCGCTTGCTTCGGCCCGCTCCCAGGGCACGGAAGTTTCCTTCGGCGACAAGACCCTCAAGGTCAAGAACCTCGAAAACTACGATTTCTCCGACACCGATATCTGCCTGATGTCGGCTGGTGGCGCCGTTTCGCTCAAGTATTCGCCGAAGATCGGCCAGCAGGGCTGCGTCGTCATCGACAACTCTTCGGCCTGGCGTTACGACGCCGAAGTGCCGCTGATCGTGCCGGAAGTGAACCCGGACGCGATCACGCAGTTCACCAAGAAGAACATCATCGCCAACCCGAATTGCTCGACCGCCCAGCTCGTCGTCGCGCTGAAGCCGCTGCACGACCATGCCAAGATCAAGCGCGTCGTCGTCTCGACCTACCAGTCGGTTTCGGGCGCCGGCAAGGACGGCATGGACGAGCTGTTCAATCAGACCCGTGCGGTCTTCGTTGCCGATCCGATCGAATCGAAGAAGTTCACCAAGCGCATCGCCTTCAACGTCATCCCGCACATCGACGTGTTCATGGAAGACGGCTACACCAAGGAAGAGTGGAAGGTGCTGGCCGAAACCAAGAAGATGCTCGATCCGAAGATCAAGGTGACCTGCACCGCCGTGCGCGTCCCTGTTTTCATCGGCCACTCGGAATCGGTCAACATCGAGTTCGAAAACGAGATCACGGCCGACCAGGCGCGCGACATCCTGCGCGAGGCGCCGGGTTGCCTTGTCGTCGACAAGCACGAGAACGGTGGCTACGTCACGCCTTACGAAAGTGCCGGCGAAGACGCGACCTACATCTCGCGTATCCGTGAAGACGCGACCGTTGAAAACGGCCTCAACATCTGGGTCGTTTCCGACAACCTGCGCAAGGGTGCAGCACTGAACGCGATCCAGATCGCCGAGCTCCTTGTCAACCGCGGCCTCATCAAGCCGCGCAAGCAGGCAGCCTGAAAGAAACGGTAGAGCAGTTCATCCCGCCGAGCCCATTCGGGCTTGGCGGGTTTCCTGTTTCACGATCGCGGGTCATTTCGCCCGGCTTCACGTGAAACCACGAAAAAGTTACCGCCGCTTCCGGCAGGTGACACGGCCGGCGAAGGCTGGCATTTTTGAAAGCGATGAGATTCGGGCTATGACGGGGTATTTCATGCACAGGGCAAAGTGCGTAGCGGTGGGGCTTGCTGCCCTGGTTTCGACTGCAGTTTTTCCGGCGGTGGCATCCGCCGCCCAATGCGGCAATGACGGCAGCGGCTTTTCCGCCTGGGTACAGAACTTCAAGCAGGAGGCCTCCGGCAACGGCATCAGCCCTCAGGTGCTCGATCGTGCCCTGTCCGGCGTCTCCTACAACAAGGCGACGATCCGCGCCGACCGCGGCCAGAAGAGCTTCAAGCTCTCGCTTGACCAGTTCATGCAGAAGCGCGGCGGGCAGGTGATCATTTCGCGTGGCAAGAAGATGAAACAGCAGAATGCTGCGCTCTTCACCAGCATCGAACGCCGTTTCGGCGTGCCGGCCGGCCCGCTGATCGCCATCTGGGGCATGGAAACCGGTTTTGGCGGCTTCATGGGCAAGGAGCATACGCTCTCGGCCGTTTCGACGCTCGCCTATGACTGCCGCCGTTCGGACTACTTCACCGACCAGCTCTATGCCGCCCTGCAGCTCGTGCAGCGCGGCGACCTGAGCCCGGATGCGCGCGGTGCTGCCCATGGCGAGATCGGCCAGACACAGTTCCTGCCGGCCAACGTGTTGAAATTCGGCGTCGACGGCGACGGCAACGGCCATATCGACATGGTTCGCTCCAAGGCCGATGCACTGGCCTCGACCGCCAACTTCCTGCGCGGCCACGGCTGGCAGCCTGGCGCCGGCTATCAGCCCGGCCAGGCGAATTTCGTTGCGATCCAGGGCTGGAACGCGGCAACCGTCTACCAGCAGGCGATCGCCATCATCGGCGCCGAGATCGACGGCCTCTGATCGTCACCAGTTTGCGCATCCCTTGGGATGCGCTAAACGTTTCGAAAGAATGCAAAGCCCGGTTCTCACGAACCGGGCTTTCTGCTGACTACATGCCTGGACGGGAGAAGTCGCCGGTCGTGGGATCCATGACCCAGAGCTCGCCGGTCGAGATGTCGAACCAGGCGCCATGCAGATGCAGCTTGCCCTTGGCTTCCAGAATCTGGACGCAGGGGAAGGTGCGCAGGTTGGCGAGGGAGTTGCGGATCGAGACCCGCTCCAGCGCGCGCTGCCGCTCCCCCTGGGTCATGACGTCGTTGCTCTGGATCTGCTCGGCGGCCGGCTTCAGCAGGTTCATCCAGCGACCGATGAAGTCACCCGGCGACAACGGCTCGGCATCCGGATCGAGCGCCGCCTTGATACCGCCGCAGCGGCCATGGCCCATCACGACGATATCGCTGACACGCAGAGACTGCACGGCGAACTCGAGCGCCGCCGAAGTCGAATGGTAGTGACCGTCGGGCTCGTAGGGTGGCATGAGATTGGCGACGTTGCGCACGACGAAGAGTTCGCCCGGCCCGCTATCGAAGATAGTTTCCGGCGCGGCGCGCGAATCGCAACAGGCGACGACCATCGTCCTCGGTTTCTGGCCGGTTTCCGCCAGCGCCTTGTAGCGCTTCTGCTGTTCGCTGAAGCGGCCGTTCATGAAGTTGTGGTAGCCGTTCAGAAGGTGATCCGGAAAACGCTGCTGCTGCTTGTCCATCGGTTGCTCCGCTGCTGCTTCGGGCTGGGTGCCGGCTTTCGCCCGCGTCCAGCTCCGAGTCATGAAAGTCATCATGATCCAAAGTTCAATCCACGATGTCTTCCAGGCATCGTCGATGAACAGCTTCTTCTATTTTCGCCGTATCTGATTGGGATGCACCAGCCGGCGCATCTGCACCATCGCCATCGGCGTCGAAAGGCTGGACGCATCCTGCTCGATCGTCAGTTCATCCGCCCCGCGCTTGACGCTGCGGGCGATGATTTCAAATACGCTCGCGGTCGCCATTTGCAATGCACGCTCCTCCGACAATCCTTCGAGAAGTCGCGCCAGGAAGACGGCGGTCAGCAAGTCTCCAGTACCGTTTGGCGGGTTCTCGACGAGCCGATGTTCGGCGAGCAGCGCGTGATTGCCCGAAAGGAAGAGATTGCCGGTACCGCCGCTCATCATCGGCACCGCCGATGTCACCAGCACGCGGGCCGGGCCGAGGCCGAGCGCGGCATCGAGGATCGCCGTATTCGTTTCCAGCGTCGCGCCCGCAAGCCAGGCCAGCTCGAAGCGGTTCGGCGTCGCCAGATTGGCAAGCGGCAGCAACTGGTCGCGAATGGCCGTCGCGGTCGCCTCCGGAACATAGAGCCCGCCGGCATCGCCAATGACAGGATCGCAGGCATAGATCAGCTTGGGATTGCGCTCCCTCAGCGCCGTCACCAGCCGGGAAACGCCTTCAGCCTGTCCGGCCGAGCCGAGGTAGCCGGAAAGCACGGCGCGCACCTCGTCGACCCAGGGCGCAGCAATGAGATCGTCGATCACCGACTGGAAATCCGCGTCCGAGATGGTGACGCGGGTCGAGCGTCCGTGCCCGGGATGCCAGGGGAGAATGACTGTCGGCAAGGCCCAGACCGGGTGCCCCAGTGTCTCCAGCGCGAAGACCGCGGCCCGGTTGCCGACCTTGCCACGCACGACATGGCTCGAGATGACGATGACGGCACCGGGCAGGGAGGGCATTTCGGGCATCGACGAGTCCAATCCTTCGGTCTAGAAACTCTGATCACCCGACTGTCACTGCCCTGTCAACAGGCGATGGCAGATAGGTCCAGTCGAAGCCGCTAGCGTTTTCGTGCTTTTTCATCGATTTTCGAGCAATTTTCGCGAATTTGCCTTCGATTTAAATGGATTTAAGCTGTTTTCACGTGAAATTCTCCAATTTTTGGCTCGATTTTGCCGAAATCGGCGTAAAAAGCGGTCGCCATTAGCCATGGTTCTGATAGGGTTTGGCCTATCATGAATGGGAGAGACTTCATGGGCGTGAAATACAATCCGAAGCGGGACAGACACATCGACGCAGCAAAGGCGGCCGCCATCAAACTGGGCGTCGACGGGCTGGCGCCGGAGATCCTCTTCGGTGGGGCCAGCAACGACGACCTCGATCTTTATTCGGCGGACATGCTGGCGCTGATTGCAGCCCACGCGCATCGGGAACTCACCCGCTGGGACGGTGGCAAGCCACAGGTTTCGGTCGAGAGCGTCGAAGGCGTCGCGCCTGGCGGCACCGAGGTCTCGATCATCGCGATCACCGAACACAACATGCCCTTCCTCTATGATTCGATCATGGGGGAGATCACCAGCACGCACCGCGACATTCACCTCGCGATCCACCCCATTCTGGTCAAGGAACCGGGCAAACCGGCAAAACTCTTCGATCCGGAAGAGGAAAGCGATCCGTCGCACCGCGTCAGCCACATCCAGATCCACCTGACGAAGCTGGCCCCCGTCGAAGCCGAGCAACTCAGCAACCGCATCCGCGACGTGCTGGAGCAGGTCCATCAGACCGTGCACGACTGGCCGGCGATGACGACGCTGCTCGACCAGGCCATGCAGGAGCTCGAAGCCTACAACGCGTCGCGCAAGAAGAGCGATCGCGACGAGGCGCTCGCCTTCCTTCGCTGGCTCCGTGACAACAACTTCACATTCCTCGGGATGCGCGAATACACCTATTCGGGCAAGGGCGAGAAGGCAGCCGTCGAACGCGGCAAGGGCAGGGGCCTCGGCATCCTTTCGAACCCCGACGTGCGCGTCCTGCGCCAGGGCAAGGACGCGGTGCTAACCACGCCTGAAATCCTCGCCTTCCTGGACGGCCCGGATTTCCTGATCGTCACCAAGGCCAATGTGAAGTCCGTCGTGCACCGCCGCGCCTATATGGACTATATCGGCATCAAGCGGTTCGACGCCGACGGCAATGTCACCGGGGAACTGCGCATCGTCGGCCTGTTCACCTCGACCGCCTATACGCGCCAGGCAGCAGAAATTCCGCTGCTGCGCCACAAGATCGAGAAGATCGTCGATCACTTCGGCTACGACCCGCAGAGCCACTCCGGCAAGATGCTGGCCAATACGCTGGAATCCTATCCGCGCGACGACCTGTTCCAGATCGATGTCGGCCTGCTTGCCGCCTTCTGCGAGCAGATCAACGAACTCGGCGACCGGCCGCGCATCCGCGTGCTGCCGCGCATCGACCATTTCGACCGTTTCGTCTCGGTCATCGTCTTCGTACCGCGCGAACAGTACGATTCGGATGTCCGCGAAAAGATCGGCGACTACCTGAAGACGGTCTATGACGGCCGCGTCTCCGCCTACTATCCGGCCTTCCCGGAAGGGGGCCTCGCCCGCGTCCACTTCATCATCGGCCGCTCCGCCGGCAAGACGCCGCGCATTCCGCAGGCCAAGCTCGAAGAAGCGGTCCGTGGCATCGTCACCCGCTGGATCGACCGGTTCGACCTGCTCGCCCGCAAGGACGGCATCGAGCTCGATGTCGACAATGCCTACCAGTCGTTCTTCACGCCGGCGGAAGCCTATGCCGATCTGGCCGACATCGCTGCGTGCAAGGGTCCGGATCCGATCCGGATCTCGTTCTACAACTATCCCCGCGCGGTCATGCGTGCCGATACGGCCGAGCTGAAGATCTTCCACGCCGGCGAACCGGTATCGCTGTCGCGCCGCGTGCCGCTGCTCGAAAACCTCGGCTTCCGGGTGATCAGCGAGCAGACCTATGACATCGGCGTCAACGCCCACGGCGAAGAACAGCGCAAGGTCGTGCTGCACGACATGGAGCTGATCCACCGCGACGGACACGCGCTGAACCTCGACAAGACCGGCCCGGCCCTGGAAGAAGCCTTCCTGGCCGCCTGGAACGGCTCGATCGAGGACGACAACTTCAATCGGCTGATCCTGCTTGCGGGCCTCAACGCCCGCGAAGTGACAGTGCTGCGCGCCTATGCCCGTTATCTGCGCCAGGCCGGCATCACCTACTCACAGGGCTACATCGCCGACACCCTGAACAAGTATCCGGCAATTGCCGCCGACATCTTCAAGCTGTTCGTGACCCGCATGGATCCGAAGCTCGAGGACAAGCCGCGCGCCAAGAAGTGCAACGCGCTGCTGTCCGCGATCGAAGACGCGCTCTCGGCGGTTCCGAGCCTCGACGAAGACCGGATTCTGCGCCGCTACGTCAACGCGATCGAAGCAACGCTTCGGACCAACTACTTCCAGCATGACGTCGACGGCAAGCCGCGCGCGGTCCTTGCCTTCAAGCTGGACCCGAAGCAGCTCGACGGTTTGCCGGAACCGCACCCGTTCCGCGAAATCTTCGTCTACGGCACCGAGGTCGAGGGCGTGCACCTGCGCTTCGGCAAGGTCGCCCGTGGCGGCCTTCGCTGGTCGGACCGCGCCCAGGACTACCGCACGGAAGTGCTCGGCCTGGTGAAGGCGCAGCAGGTCAAGAACGCCGTTATCGTGCCCGTCGGCGCCAAGGGCGGCTTCTATCCGAAGCTGCTTCCGGTCGGCGGCACCCGCGACGAAATCTTCAAGGCTGGTACCGAAGCCTACAAGACCTTCATCCGCACGCTTCTGTCGGTCACCGACAACATCGTCGGCCAGGACGTCGTGCCGCCGGCCGATACGCAGCGCCATGACGGCGACGACCCCTACTTCGTCGTTGCCGCCGACAAGGGCACCGCGACCTTCTCCGACACGGCCAACGGCCTGGCGCAGGAAGCGGGCTTCTGGCTCGACGACGCCTTCGCATCGGGTGGTTCGGCAGGTTACGACCACAAGAAGATGGGCATCACCGCTCGCGGCGCCTGGGAAACCGTCAAGCGGCACTTCCGCGAGATGGACACCGACATCCAGACGACGCCCTTCACGGTTGCCGGCGTCGGCGACATGTCGGGCGACGTCTTCGGCAACGGCATGCTTTTGTCTGAAAAGATCCGCCTGATCGCGGCCTTCGATCACCGCGATATCTTCATCGATCCGAATCCGGATATCGATGGCTCCTTTGCTGAGCGCAAGCGCATGTTCGCCCTGCCGCGTTCGAGCTGGCAGGACTATGACCGCAAGACGCTTTCGGAAGGCGCGATGATCATTTCGCGTGCGGAGAAATCGGTGACGCTGACGCCGCAGGCGATGGCAGCCATCGGCCTCGACAAGCAGAAGGCAACGCCCTTCGAGATCATGAACGCGATCCTGAAGAGCCAGGTCGATCTGCTCTGGTTCGGCGGTATCGGCACCTATGTGCGCGGCAGCAACGAAACGGATGCTGAAGTCGGCGATCGCGCCAACGACGCCATTCGCGTGGCGGCCGAAGAGGTCCGCGCCCGCGTCATCGGCGAAGGCGCCAACCTTGGCGTCACCCAGAAGGGCCGTATTGGCTTCGGCCTCAATGGCGGCCGCTGCAACTCGGATGCCATCGACAACTCGGCCGGCGTGAACTCGTCGGACGTCGAGGTCAACATCAAGATCGCGCTTGCCTCGGCCATGCGCGATGGTCGCCTGACCCGTCCGAAGCGCAACACGCTGCTCGCCTCGATGACCGAGGAGGTGGGTCACCTGGTGCTGCGCAACAACTACGAGCAGTCGCTGGCGATCTCGCTGACCGCAATGCAAGGGCTCGGCAACCGCACGACGCTCGGCCGTCTCATGACGCGGCTGGAGGCCGACGGCCATCTCAACCGCAAGGTCGAGACGCTGCCGACCGACCAGGCCATGACCGAGCGCTACCAGGCAGGCAAGCCATTGACCCGCCCGGAAATCGGCGTGCTGCTCTCCTACTCCAAGCTCGTCCTCTTCGATGAGCTGATTGCGAGCGAGCTGCCCGACGATCCCTACTTCACGGCGACGCTGGAGCGTTACTTCCCGGGCAAGATGCGCAAGACCTATGCCGGCGACATCCACGGGCACCGCCTGCGCCGCGAGATCATCGCGACGATTCTCGCCAACGAGGTCATCAACCGCGGTGGTCCGGCCTTCGTCTCGACGCTGACGGATGCCACCGGCTTCCTCTCGGCTGACGTCGTCAAGGCGGCCGTGCTGGCGCTCGACGGCTTCGACCTGCCGCGGATCTATGACGAGATCGACGCGCTCGACAACAAGATCGGCGGCGGCCTGCAGAACATCCTCTATCAGGAGGTTGGCCGCATCTTCACGCTCGTCACCGAGCGGGCGCTGCGCACCCATGCGGCGACTGGCTCGGTCTCCGAGGCGGTATCGCGCCTCGGCGATGGCCTGCAGAAGCTGCGCGCGACCATGCGCACTGCAGTCTCCGGCGAGAGCGCCGAGGAAGCACGGTTGAAGACCGCAGCCTTCGTCGAGGGCGGCGTCCCCGCCAAGCTCGCCGAGGAAATCTCGGAACTGGCGCTGATGACGCTCGTGCCCGAGATCATGCAGATTGCCGCTGAAACCGGCGAGACGCTGAGCCGCACGGCGCAGGGCTACTTCGCCGTCACCGATACGCTCCGGATCAACCGCCTGCTGGCGGCATCCGATCGCGTTCCAGCAACCGAGCAGTTCGAGGCGATGGCGCTGTCACGCGCCGTCTCCGATATCGCCGCTGCACGGCGCGATATCACCGCGGCAGCGCTGCGCGAGCAGAAGAAGGAGCGCAATCCGGTTGCCGCCTGGGAAGAAAGCGAACGCGTCCGTGTCGCCCAGGCGACCGGCCAGCTCCGACTTTTGACCGAGAAGGGGGAAACTACGCTCGCGAAGATCACCGTCGCTGCAGGTCTCCTCAACGACCTTGCACGCGGTAGGGCGAAGTAACAGGACAAAGGTGGATGCGGGCAGTTTTTTTGTCCGCATCCTGCTCCGAACCTTTGGGAATCGGTTCAATTGAAGATAGGCTGCGCCGCGCGTTCTGAAGACGCGCGGCGCAGTCGTTTCGGGAGGGGACCTTGCAGATTTCGGCCGAGAGGACTGAAGACCAGCCACGCACGTCCCGTGCGGGCATTGCCGGCTGGATGCTGTTCGACTGGGCAGCGCAGCCCTTCTTCACCGTCATCACCACCTTCATCTTCGGCCCCTATTTCGTTTCCCGACTGACGGAGGACCATGCCGTCGGCCAGGCGATGTGGGGCTATACGCTCACCGTTTCGGGCATCATCATCGCGGTTCTGTCGCCGGTGCTCGGCTCGATCGCCGACGCCACTGGGCCGCGCAAACCCTGGATTGCCTTCTTCGCCGTCATCAAGATCGCATCGCTGGCTATGCTCTGGTTTGCCGCTCCTGGCTCGCCGATCCTCTATCCGGCGATCTTCATGATCCTTGCGACGGTCGCGGCCGAATTCTCGATCGTCTTCAACGATTCGATGATGCCACGCCTGGTGCCGGAGAAGGACGTGGGGCGCATTTCCAACATCGCCTGGGGGCTCGGCTATCTCGGCGGCATGATCGTGCTCATTGCCGTCGTTGCCTTGCTTGCCGGCAGCGCCGAAGATGGCAAGACGGCACTTGGAATCGACCCTCTGTTCGGTCTTGATCCGGCAAAGGGGGAGGATGCGCGCATCACCGGACCGATCTCCGCCATCTGGTACCTCGTCTTTATCCTGCCGATGTTCCTGTTCACGCCCGATGCCACCAAGGCGGCGATGTCTCTCAGCAAGGCAACCGTCACTGGCCTCAGGGAGCTCAAGGGCACCCTCGGCGAGCTTCGGGAAAGGCGCGGAATCTTGCGCTTCCTCATCGCGCGCATGATCTTCCAGGACGGCGTCAATGGTCTCCTGGCGCTCGGCGGCACCTTCGCCGCCGCGATGTTCGCGTGGCAGACCCTGGAGCTCGGCGTCTACGGCATCATTCTCAACGTCGTCGCGATCGGCGGCTGCCTCTGTGCGAGCTGGCTGGATGCGCACCTTGGCTCCAAGGCAATCGTCACCACCAGCCTGATCTGCTTGACGATTGCCACGATCGGCATCGTGTCGACGGGCCCAGGCTTCACGCTCTTCGGGCTGCTGCCGCTGTCGATGGAAGATACCGGCGGCCTGTTCGGCACCGCCGCCGAAAAGGCCTACATTCTCTACGGTCTGCTCGTCGGCGTCGCCTTCGGGCCCGTTCAGGCCTCGTCGCGCTCCTACCTCGCCCGCAGCGTCAGCCTGGACGAGGCCGGTCGCTACTTCGGCCTCTATGCATTATCCGGCCGGGCCACCTCGTTCCTCGCCCCGGCATCCGTTGCCACGATCACGCTCGCGACCGGTTCGGCAAGGATCGGCATGATGGCGCTCATCGCCTTTCTGGTTGTCGGCCTGCTGATCCTTCTGCGCACGCCCTATCCGGCCGATGACGGACGCAAAAAAGCCGCCGCATCCCGGGGACGCGACGGCTTCTGAGTGTTCGGTCCTTGCGGCCAATTCCGGACAAACGCCCAGCGCCCGTCCGGACGACCTTAGTGGCGGAAGTGGCGCATGCCGGTGAAGACCATGGCGACGCCATGCTCGTTCGCAGCCGCAATCACCTCTTCGTCGCGCATCGAGCCACCCGGCTGGATGACGGCGGTGGCGCCCGCCGCAATCGCCGAGAGCAGGCCATCGGCAAACGGCAGGAAGGCTTCGGAAGCAACGGCCGAGCCTTTGGTCAGCGGCGTTGCAAGACCCAGCGCCTTGGCGGCTTCTTCGGCCTTGATGGCCGCGATGCGGGCCGAGTCGACGCGGCTCATCTGCCCGGCACCAATGCCGGCCGTCTGGCCGTCCTTGGCGTAGACGATCGCATTCGACTTCACGTGCTTGGCCACCTTGAAGGCGAACTTCATGTCTTCGAGTTCCTGCGCCGTCGGCGCGCGCTTGGTGACGACCTTGAGTTCGAGATCCTCGACCATGCCGTTGTCGCGCGTCTGCACCAACAGGCCGCCCGAGACAGTCTTGGCGGCAAGGCCCGGAATGCGCGGGTCCGGCAGGCCGCCGGTCGCAAGCAGGCGCAGGTTCGGCTTGCGGGCAATCACAGCCTTGGCTGCGTCGCTGACGGAAGGCGCGATGATCACTTCGGTAAAGAGCTTGACGATTTCTTCGGCCGTCTCCGCATCGAGCTCCTGGTTGAGCGCGATGATGCCGCCAAAAGCCGAGGTGGAATCGCAGGCAAGCGCCCGGCGATAGGCTTCGGCAAGCGTCGGCGCGGTGGCAACGCCGCAAGGATTGGCATGCTTGATGATCGCGACCGCCGGTGCCTTCTCAGGCAGGAACTCGGCCACCAGCTCGAAGGCGGCATCCGTGTCGTTGATGTTGTTGTAGGAGAGCTGCTTGCCCTGCAGCAGGGCTGCGGTGGCAACACCCGGGCGGTTCTCGCCCGTCAGATAGAAGCCGGCCTTCTGGTGCGGGTTTTCGCCGTAGCGCATTTCTTCCTTCAAGACGCCGCCGATGACCCGGTGGCGGGGCATCGGGGTGTCGAGCGCCTCGGCAAACCAGTTGGAAATCGCAGCGTCGTAAGCCGCGGTGCGGGCATAGGCCTTGGCCGCCATCTTCTGGCGGAAGGCATAGGTCGTCTTGCCGGAAGCAAGTTCTTCGAGCAGCACGGAATAGTCGGCCGGATCGGTAACGATCGTCACATAGGCGTGGTTCTTGGCCGAGGCGCGGATCATTGCCGGGCCGCCAATGTCGATGTTTTCGACCGTCGTCGGATAGTCGCCGCCCTTGGCCCGGACTTCCTCGAAGGGATAGAGGTTGATGATCGCGAGGTCGATCGCGGTGATGCCGTGCGCCGACATGGCGGCAACATGATCGGCATCGTCGCGGATCGCCAAGAGGCCGCCATGCACGCCCGGATGCAGCGTCTTGACGCGACCGTCCATGACTTCAGGAAAACCGGTCAGTTCGGAAACGTCGCTTACCGGCAGGCCAGCCTCCGAGAGTGCCTTGTGCGTGCCGCCCGTCGAAACGAGTCGGATGCCCTTTTCGTACAGGGCGCGCGCGAGCTCGACGACGCCGGTCTTATCGGAGACGGAGAGGAGGGCGGTGCGAACCGTAACCTCGTTCGGGGCGGGGATTTTCTTGGAGGCGACAGCCATCAACCATGCTCCTTTGGCGGCGCCGGACGCCCGGGAGGAAGCTCCGGCGGTTGAGATGGCTGCCCGTTAGCATAGCTTGCCGGTCGAAGGAACCTCGACACGCCCGAAGATCGCGATGAATTTGGATCGGATCGATCCAAATTCATCAGCGCAGTCACTAACGGCGGCGCGGCGGAATGGGATCTGAAGACGCCAGACAAATTTCCCGACCAACCTTGGCGTTAAACAGACACCTCAGTTCGCGCGCGAGAAGGTCCACTGGATCTCCGGCTGGCGGGCAACGGCGAAGGTTACGGTCAACTGGGACGATGCACGGATGCCGGAGGGATCGGCAAAGAAGATATCCTCTTCCACCGCAAGCTCCCCATCCTGGCAGGCAAAGAGCCAGATCTCGCCATCCGGCGCGGTCAGAAAGATCTCGCGCGCGTTGTTCTGGCGAATGCCGACGGCCGGATGAATATGGAAGCGCGCCACCGCCGTCGCCGTATCGGCTTCGTCCGGATCACTGCCATCGGCACGCGACAACCGATCGCGACCGCGGATCATGCGGCCGCCGTTCAGGACGCCGATGTCACGCTCGTGCACCAGGCCGAAGGCGGCGAGATAGCCATCATGACTGGCCGTCACCGACTCCAGCCCGCCGGGATCGTCCTTACGCGTCACCGCGACCTTGGAGACGCCTGTCGTCATGATCGGCCCGAGGAAACGGGATTGTGAGAAACGCGACGAGGACGTGTCGTTGACGGTGACCGTCGAATGCGCTGCAGTTGTGCGCGAAATCTGCCGGAAACGATCGCCGGCAAACTTCGGTGCGCCAGAATTGACGACAAAGCGCGTCTTGCCGGAGGACATTTCGAAGGACAGGCAGCCGGCATGGGCGCTTCGCGAAAGGTCGACGGAAAGCGGGCGGCCGGTATCCATGATCACAACCGTGTTCTCGACCGCAAGACGCTCGTAATGCGCATGCGGCAGCGAACGGAACGGCTCGCCTGCCGTCTCGTCATAGCGCAGCACCGAGGCCAGTTCATGCGCCAGGACAGATGTCGCGCCATTGAACAGCGCAAGTTCGCCACCCTGATGCCGGAAGAAGCGCAGAGCCGGATACATCCGGTCGATGCACGGGATCAGCCGCGACGGCACGTCATGGCCGAGATTGACGTAGGTTTGCCTGAGCGGCAGCAGGTCAAGCAGCAATTCGAGCCCGGCCCGCGGACTACGCGAGCAATGGCTGCCATCCGGTAGGATCTGTCGGTCGAGCTCGAGATCGAGATGGCGCGAAGCCTTGCGGATGGCGCTCGGCGAAGCCGGCATGGAGACCGACGCCATGGCGAGCGCAAGCCGCACCCTCAACTTCGCCTCGCCGTCACGCACCGTTTCGGCAATATGACGAAGGTAGCGCACCTGAAGCGCAAGGCTCTTGAGGAACCGGCGATAGAAGCCATGTTCCGCATTGCGCAGAACCACGGGCGAATGCGAAAGCCAGGCGATGATGCGCTGAGCGATGATATCCGGATCCCAGGCGATGCCGCCAAGATCGCGGCCATGGGTGGCGATCCAGTCGTCGACGATTTGGCGCAAGCGCACATAGCCGGCATCCTCGCGGATCGCACGCAGGTGTCTCAGCCAGCCGAAGGAATGCAAGCGCGCCGCGAATTCGCGTGACGGCAAGTCGATCTCGAACGGCGACTCGCCTTCCGTATCGAGGACGCGGCCCGCAAGCGGGAAGCGCCCGGCGAGAATTTCTTCGGCAACGAAGGGATCGACGGCTCGAAGATCGGTCGGCGCGACAATCAGGCGGTTGGGCGTCGAACCGGTAAAACGCAAAGTGGAGACGCGACCGATCGATAGCCGGCGCGACACACGACGCCAGCCTTCACGCACATACAGGTAAGAAAGCCTCCGCCTGCCGGAAAACAACATCAACGCCGCCGGTTTCCTCATTTCTGGCACGACCGCTCAAACGTCCGAACGGGCGATGGTCTCGCGCCAGCCGCCGCATGGTGCCAGAGAGACCGTTAAACTTTTATCAATACTGTCATCTTTGATAGGCCTCCGACGCCAAAGCGTCAAATGACGCGACAAAACAGGGCCTTGAGCCCCATTTTGACAGGCCTGAACTCAATCGACGGTGCTATTTGCGGCGAATCACCGCCGCGTAGAAGCCATCGAGACCGCTGGCGAAGGGTGCATCGAGCGGCAGCATGGCCGGCGTGGTGCGCATTTCGCCAAGTGGCGTGATAGCATCCTCAAGCCCCGGCCAATCCGCAGCCGAAATAGCAATCCGTTCATAGGCAGCGCCGGAGCCGACCACCCGTTCGACGACCTCCTCGCCTTCGAGCGGATCGAGAGAGCAATTGGAAAAGACGACGATGCCGCCGGGCTTGACCACGGTGAGCGCATGGCGGAGCAGACGCTCCTGCAAGGCAGCGAGCTTTGCGATATCCTCCGGCCCCTTGGTCCACAGCACGTCCGGGTGACGACGCGTCGTACCGGTGGAAGAGCAGGGCGCGTCGAGCAGCGCCGCATCGAACAGCGTTTCCGGCTGGAAGTCGGCCATGTTGACTTCCTTCGTCTCCGCCTCCAGGCCAAGCCGCTTCAGATTGCCCCTCAACCGACGCAAGCGGCTGCCGGACTGATCAAGCGCCGTCACTTCGGCACCAGCGAGAATGAGTTGAGCAGTCTTGCCACCCGGTGCTGCACAGAGATCGACGACCCGCTTGCCGGCGAGATCGCCGAACAGCCGCGCCGGTATCGACGCTGCGGCATCCTGAACCCACCAGGTGCCTTCGTCGAATCCGGCTAAGGAAGGAATGGAACCGGAGAATGCGCCAAGACGAACGGAACCTGTCGGCAGGACGGTGCCTCCGAGACGCTCGGCCCAACCAGCGGGTTCCGACTTGACCGACAGATCGATAGCCGCCGGCGTGAGCTGCGCTTCGGCGATCTGCTGGGCTGGTTCTGCGCCGTAGCGGGCAACCAGGCGCTCGAAGAACCAGTCCGGCATCGCTGGTAAGTCACGCACGCTTTCGAGAATGGCGTCCTTCTCACGCGACAGGCGCCTGAGAATGGCATTCACCAGATTGGCGAAACGCCGATTGCGCGGGTCTCCCTGCGCCTGCTCCACCGCGAGGTCGACGGCAGAATGGTCCGGCACATCGAGATAGAGGATCTGCGCCGCTGCCACGGCAAGCACGTGCTCAAGCGCGCGCGCACCCTCCGGCAGGGGCGTCTGCAGCAACGAATTGATGGCGGCCTGGATGCGCGGGAGATGGCGAAGGGCGGAGTTCAGGATCGCCCGAACCAGAGCGCGATCGGGCTCGTTGAGTTCGCGATAGGCCGGATTGCCATGTTCATTGTCGAGCATGCCGTCGAGCGACGTCTTGCGGTCGATGACCGCCGCCAGAATCTTTGCGGCGGCCTGACGCGCCCTCAAGCCCGGCTTTTCCGGCCCGCGGGGCGCAGCGGCGGGCTTCTTCGACTTTGCGGATGCACCGTCTCGGTGTGATCGTTTCGGGCGTGAATCGTTTTTGTTTTCTGCAGACATCAGGACCAGGGACCTTTGGGCGGTTCGGAACCACCGCGACCCCAACCGGTAGAAGGCACAGAGCGCGATTTGCGCACGGGATTATCAGCACGAACCGGCGGCGTCGAGACCGAAGACATTTCCTGGGCCATCTGCTGTAGGGCCGCGATCCGATTTTCGGTGTTCGGATGGGTCGAGAACAGATTGTCCATTCGCTCGCCGGAGAGCGGGTTGATGATGAACATATGCGCGGTCGCCGGGTTGCGCTCGGCGTCGTCATTGTGAATCTGGTGGGCCGCACCGGCAATCTTCTGCAACGCCGAGGCCAATGCCAGGGGTTTGCCACAGATCTCGGCGCCGCGCCGGTCTGCCGAATATTCACGGGTACGGCTGATCGCCATCTGCACCAGCATCGCCGCCATCGGCGCCACGATCATCGCGACCAGTGTGCCGATGAAACCGAGCGGGTTGTTGTTCTCCCGGTTGCCGCCGAAGAAGAAGGCAAAGTTGCCGAGCATCGAGATGGCGCCGGCGAGTGTTGCCGTCAGCGTCATCGTGAGCGTATCGCGGTTCTGCACGTGCGCCAGTTCGTGGGCCATCACCCCCGCCACTTCATCATAGTTGAGCGCGTGCAACAGGCTGGTGGAGGCGGCAACCGCGGCATTTTCCGGGTTGCGACCGGTGGCGAATGCATTCGGCTGCGGGCTGTCGATCACGTAGACGCGTGGCATCGGCAAGCCGGCATTTCTAGCAAGGTCACGGACGATGCCGTAATACTCCGGCGCGCTGCGCTCATCGACCTCCTGGGCGCGATACATCCGCAGCACCATCTTGTCGGAGTTCCAGTAGGAGAAGAAGTTCATGCCCGCGGCCATGACGAAGGCGATCATCATGCCGCCGCGTCCGCCGATGACAAAGCCCACCGCCATGAACAGGGCGGTCATGACTGCAAGCAGCATGGCGGTGCGGACAAGGTTCATCAAAGTCTCCGGGGTCGTCGGTGTTTCACGTGAATCAGGGTTCCCGTCGAGGGAACGGCATCCTATATGATGGGTGCAAATGCCCCGATCTTCAATATTGATGCTCGAATCCGGATACCGTTCAGATGCAGAACGACAATGACAACGCCCCCGATCGCCCGAAAAAGCCATTACCGCCCGCGGCCATACGCGCGCTGAAGGAGGCCGAGGAGCGGCGACAGACGGAGACCAAGAAGGAAGTGCCACCGGAGATCGGTGGACGCGGCGGTGAAGATCCTGCCCGCTACGGCGATTGGGAGATCAAGGGTCGGGCGATCGATTTCTGAATTTGAGGCCGCAACTGTCAGCCTTTAGCTGTGATCTGAATCCGGCTCATGAAATTGAGACGCGGGCAAAAACGCTTCGCGTGGCAATGCCGAAAATCGCTTGCCAGACTTGTTCGTTCAGTCGAAACGGCCGCTGCACATGCTGTGCAGCGGCCGTTAATGTCAGGCCTTGTTCTGGCGGTTGGCGATCAGATCGTCGACGACAGCCGGATCGGCGAGCGTCGAGGTATCGCCGAGCGCACCGAAATCGTCCTCGGCGATCTTGCGCAGGATGCGCCGCATGATCTTGCCCGAGCGGGTCTTCGGCAGGCCGGGCGCAAACTGGATCTTGTCCGGCGTGGCGATCG
This sequence comes from Ensifer sp. 2TAB8, assembly GCF_052115125.1. Classification (NCBI taxonomy): domain Bacteria; kingdom Pseudomonadati; phylum Pseudomonadota; class Alphaproteobacteria; order Hyphomicrobiales; family Rhizobiaceae; genus Ensifer; species Ensifer sp. 2TAB8. Next base: position 20,914 of record NZ_JBFRGB010000018.1, read on the forward strand.
GTCCGATCTCTGAACGGACGTGCTTCACCAGGGCCGCACGGAGATCGTCATTGCCGATCTCGCCGGCCATCAGCGAGACGTAGCAGTAGATGCCCTGGCCCTTGATCGGATGCGGATAGCCGACGACGGCAGCTTCCGAGACCAGGTGATGCGAAACCAGCGCGGATTCGACTTCCGCCGTACCGAGGCGGTGGCCGGAGACGTTCAAGACGTCGTCGACGCGGCCGGTGATCCAATAGTAGCCGTCTTCATCGCGACGGCAGCCGTCACCGGTGAAGTACTTGCCCTTGTAGGTGGCGAAGTACGTTTGGCCGAAGCGTGCGTGATCGCCGTAGATCGTGCGCATCTGGCCCGGCCAGCTGTCGGTGATGCAGAGGTTGCCGTCGGCAGCGCCTTCCAGAACATTGCCTTCGTTGTCGACGAGCTGCGGCTGAACACCGAAGAATGGACGCGTTGCCGAACCGGGCTTGAGGTCGGTCGCACCCGGCAGCGGTGTGATCAGGATGCCGCCAGTCTCCGTCTGCCACCAGGTATCGACGATCGGCGACTTCTGCTCGCCCACGACGTTGTAATACCACTCCCAGGCTTCCGGGTTGATCGGCTCGCCGACCGAACCGAGCAGGCGCAGCGACGAGCGCGAGGCGCGCTTGACGAAATCGTCACCGGCGCCCATCAGCGAACGGATCGCCGTCGGGGCGGTGTAGAAAACGTTGACCTTGTGCTTGTCGACCACTTCCCAGAAGCGGCCGGCATCGGGGAAATTCGGCACACCTTCGAACATGACGGTCGTCGCCGCATTCGCGAGCGGACCATAGACGATATAGGAGTGACCAGTGACCCAGCCGACGTCGGCCGTGCACCAATAGACTTCGCCGTCACGGTAGTCGAAGACATATTCGTGCGTCATCGACGCATAGACGAGGTAGCCGCCGGTCGTGTGCAGCACGCCCTTCGGCTTGCCGGTCGAACCCGAGGTATAGAGGATGAACAGGGGATCTTCCGCCTTCATCTTCGCCGGCTCGCAATGCGGCTTCACCGTGGCCGTTTCCTGGTGATACCAGAGGTCACGGCCCGGCGCCCAACCGATCTTGCCGCCGGTGCGGCGCACGACCAGTACCTTGTTGACGATCACGTGCTGCTTGGCTGCGATGTCGATCGCCGTATCGGTGTTTTCCTTCAGCGGCACCGGCTTGCCGCCGCGCACGCCCTCGTCACAGGTGATGACGAAGGTGCTCTCGCAGTCGACGATGCGCCCGGCCAGAGCGTCCGGCGAGAAACCGCCGAAGACGACCGAATGGATCGCACCGATGCGGGCGCAGGCGAGCATCGCATAGGATGCTTCCGGGATCATCGGCATGTAGATGGTGACCCGGTCACCCTTCTTGACGCCGTGCTTCTTCAAGACGTTGGCAAGGCGACAAACCTGCTCGTAGAGCTGGTTGTAGGTAATCTTCTTGTCGATATAGGGGTTGTCGCCTTCCCAGATGATCGCCGTCTTCTCACCATGCGTCTTCAGGTGGCGGTCGATGCAGTTGTAGGAGACGTTGGTCAGGCCGTCTTCATACCACTTGATCGAGACCTTTCCCTTGAAGGAGGTGTTCTTGACCTTGGTGTAGGGCTTGAACCAGTCGATCCGCTTGCCGTGCTTGCCCCAGAACTTGGCCGGGTCCGAAACACTCTCCTCGTACCACTTCAGGTAAGTGGCATTGTCAAGCAGCGTCCGGCTCTTGGCAGACTTCAACACCGGATAGATCTTGGCGGACATATTTTCCTCCCTACGCATTCCTAGTGCGGCTCGCCCCTCCTAGGGCGACCCCGTTTCGCGCACATTCATAGCAGGTCAAATGCCCGCCGCAATTAGACAAAAGGACATTTGGAACTGAAGAATTGCAATTTCGCGACAACGACGGTATAGAGGCCCACATTTCCCGGAAATCAGTGGTAGACTCCACGGCCCGCGACACCGGCGCGGCGGACAAAAGGACTATATCCATGGCTCAGCAACTGCTTATGCCCAAGGCGACGGCCGTCTGGCTCGTTGACAATACCGCGCTGTCCTTCGACCAGATCGCGCAGTTCTGCAAGCTGCACCCGCTTGAAGTAAAGGCGATCGCCGACGGTGAATCCGCGCAGGGCATCAAGGGCCTCGACCCGATTGCGACGGGCCAGCTTTCGCGTGACGAGATCGCTCGCGCGGAAGGAAACCCCAACCACAAGCTGAAGCTTTCCGAGCCGAAGGTCCGCGTCCCCGATAGCAAGCGCAAAGGCCCGCGTTACACACCGGTGTCCAAGCGCCAGGATCGTCCGAACGCCATTCTCTGGCTCGTGCGCAACCATCCCGAGTTGAAGGACGCGCAGATTTCTCGCCTCGTCGGCACGACCAAATCGACGATCGAGCAGATCCGCGAACGCACCCACTGGAACTCGGCCAACCTGACGCCGATGGACCCGGTGACCCTCGGCCTCTGCTCGCAGATCGACCTCGACCTCGAAGTCGAACGCGCCTCCAAGGGCCGTCCGCTGCCGACGGCCGCCGAACTCGGCCAGACACTGGAATCGGCTCAGGAGACCGAAAAGCTGGGCTTCAGCTACGAGCGCGAGGAAGAGAAGGAAATCGACGCCGATGCCGTCTTCGCCAAGCTCAAGTCGCTGAAGTCGGACCGCAAGGACGAGGACGAAGACGATCATTACTGATCGCCGTCCAACTCGATGAAAAAAGCCCGGATCGACGATCCGGGCTTTTTTGTTGGCCAGTCTCCCGTACGCGTTTCAGTAAGCCGAACCGGATGGATCATTGAGGTTGTGGCGCTCAGTCCCTTCAAGCGGCGGATTGAAGATGCTGACGAGGATCAGGTTTTCGTCCTTGCCACCACGCAGATAGTGTTTGTCGTGCTGGTCCAGCACATAGATGTCGCCCTTGTTGATCGTGAAAATCTTGCCCTGCATATCCTCGACCTCACCATGGCCGGCGATGCAGTAACACGCCTCCAGATGGTTGCGGTACTCAAGCAACGATACGGTGCCGGCGCGCACCACCGTGTGGCATACGGTGAAACCCATGCCATCCCTTTCAGTCAGCAGGCGATGGCTGGTACCGCTGCCCCATTCCACGAAATGATCGGTTGCTTCGATCTGCTGCAGGCTGCGCACGAACATGGGTCTCTCCATCTGTAAAGATTTCTTATGATATCTGGTGGGTATGCTCGCCCGTTTCCGCGATAACTTCAGTATCCGTTGACATAGGGAACTATTCAAACGACGATTGCTCATGAGATTCATGAGAAAAACTTACAGATGACATTGCCACCTCTCGGTATGCTGCGTGCCTTTGAAGCCGCAGCACGTCTGGCCAGCTTCTCCCGTGCCGGGGACGAGCTGCACGTGACGCACGCGGCCATCAGTCACCAGATCCGGCTGCTGGAGGAGTGGTTCGGTCGACCGCTCTTCGTGCGCGAGAAGCGTGGCGTAAAACTGGCATCCGAAGCCGAGAGCCTGGCCGCGGTGCTGACATCGACATTCGAGCGCATCGCTGCGGAAACGGAGTTGCTGCGGCAGAATGCCAGAACGCAGGTGAGCGTCGCCTGTATTCCATCGATCGCCACCCGCTGGCTGATACCGGCGCTCGGCGATTTTCTTGGCCGCCACCCCGAGATCGACGTCAAGGTCGTCTACGCGATGGCCGAGCAACAACTGCGCGAAACCGGCTGTGATGTCCTGATCACGCTCGGCGCCGACGACGGCGAGGGGACCCGATTCGACCGGCTGTTTTCACGAATCAACCGGCCGGTTGCGAGCCCGCGTTACATCGAGCGGAAGGGCGGGTTGAACAGCGTGCAGGCGATCGCTTCCGCCGATCTGCTGCATGACGAGACTGCGTCGCGCTGGCGCGATTGGTTCGCGAAGGCGGGGGCGGCAACAGGACAAACTCTGCGGGGGCCCATCTTCCAGGACTTTAACCTTCTCGCCACGGCCGTCATCGCCGGCCATGGCGTGGCCCTTTGCCCGATCGAGGTTTTCCGGCGGGAGATCGAGAACGGCGACCTGGTGATCCTGTCCGATATCGCCACCCTCGAAGAGGAAAGCTACTTTCTCATCACCAAGAAAGCGCGCTCAAAGGCAATCGCCGCGTTTGGCGATTGGTTCGCGGCGATCGTCAAGCCTGATGCGTGCACCGCGATGCACGCATCATAAGCCGGCTCAGAAATCCTCTAAAGGCCGATGCCCCGATCATGCAGGACCAGGGTGATCTCGTCGAGAATGACCGGATCATCGATCGTCGCCGGCATTTTCCAGGGTTGCCGATCGGCGATCTTCTGGATCGTTGCCCGCAGGATCTTGCCCGAACGCGTCTTCGGCAACCGCTTGACGCAGATCGCCATCCGGAAAGCGGCCACCGGCCCGATCCGTTCGCGCACGAGGCTAATCACTTCGCGCTCGATCTCCGACGTTTCACGGGAAACATTGGAGTTGATCACAAGGAAGCCCGCCGGCACCTGGCCTTTCAGATCATCGGCAATGCCGATGACGGCACATTCGGCAACATCCGGATGGCTGGCGCAGACTTCCTCCATCGCCCCCGTCGAAAGCCGGTGGCCAGCAACGTTGATAATGTCGTCGGTCCTGGCCATGATGAAGATGTAGCCGTCCTCGTCGAGGTAACCGGCGTCCGCGGTCTTGTAGTAGCCTGGGAATTCTTCGAGATAGGCCGCGCGGAAACGATGGTCGGCATTCCAGAGCGTCGGCAGGCAGCCGGGCGGCAAAGGCAACTTCACGACGACATTGCCGAGCGTTCCCGGCGCGACCGGATGTCCGGCATCGTCGAGAATCTGGACATCATACCCCGGCAACGGGACCGCCGGAGAACCATATTTGACCGGCAGCAGGCCAAGACCCATCGGGTTGCCAGCCACCGGCCAGCCGGTCTCGGTCTGCCACCAGTGATCGATGACGGGCACGCCAAGCGCTCTCTCCGCCCAACGGATCGTGTCCGGATCCGCCCTTTCACCGGCCAGGAATAGTGCGCGGAAGCGCGACAGGTCGTAGCGGCCGACATAGGAAGCGTCGGGGTCCTCCTTGCGGATCGCCCGTAGCGCTGTCGGCGCGGTAAACATTACCGCCACCCCGTGCTCGGCGATGATCCGCCAATAGGTCCCGGGATCGGGCGTCCCGACGGGCTTGCCTTCGAAGAGGATCGACGTGCTGCCGTTCAAGAGCGGACCATAGACGATATAGGAATGGCCGACCACCCAGCCGATATCAGAGGCGGCCCAGAACACTTCGCCCGGCTGCACGCCGAAGAAATTGTCCATGGACCATTTGAGTGCGACCATGTGGCCGCCATTGTCACGCACCACGCCCTTGGGCTGACCTGTGGTCCCCGAGGTGTAGAGCACATAGAGTGGATCGGTGGAGGCAACCGGTGTGCATCCAACCTCTTCGCCCGTCTGCTTCGCCGCCGCCAGCGCCGCAGCGAAATCGATGTCGCGTCCCTCGGTCATGGCGGCTTCAGCCATTTCCCGCTGGAAGACGAGGCAATGCGTCGGCTTGTGGGTCGCGATCTCGAGTGCTGCATCGAGCAGCGGCTTGTAGGCCACGGTTCGGCCGGGCTCAATGCCGCAGCTTGCCGACACCACGAGCTTTGCCTGGCAATCGTCGATGCGGACCGCCAACTCGTTAGCGGCAAATCCGCCGAAGACCACGGAATGCACGGCTCCGATGCGCGCGGCAGCCAGCATGGCAACCGCTGCCTGCGGGATCATCGGCATATAGATGATGATGCGATCACCCTTGCCGACCCCGAGCCCCCGATAGACGGCGGCCAGTGCCTTCACATCGGCAAGCAGCGCTGCATAGGAGATGCGTTCCACCCGGCCGGTGACCGGACTGTCATAGATGAAGGCGATCTGCTCGCCGCGCCCCGCCTCGACATGACGGTCGAGACAATTGTAGCAGGTGTTCGTCAGGCCACCGGCATACCAGTGCCCATAGGTGCCGCCTTCGGCATCAAAGGCGCGTTGCGGGCGCTCGAACCAGTCGATCGCGTCGGCAGCGGCGGACCAGAAACCTTGCGGATCCGCCTTCCAGGCGGCGTACACTTCGGAATAGCGACTCGCCATTTCCGTTCCTCCCTATGCATGTTGCCGGACACGTCCGGCCTCCTCGTGCACAAGGATAGGCTAATGAGTGGACAGGGGAACCCCGACGAAAGCGGTATAAGTCGAGATTGAGCAATTGCAGCGAAGTGAAACGATTTCGCGTCCGCAGTTGCGCAAGATCAAGATAATGAGAGGGAGCGTCCTCAACACTCCATCGTCAGCGTGCGCCGAAAATGGCGGAACCGACCCGGACACTGGTGGCGCCGAACAGCACAGCCGTCTCGAAATCGCCAGACATCCCCATCGAGAGCTTTTCGAGCTTGCAGGCGGCGGCAAGCTTGGCGAGCAGGGCGAAATGCGGGCCGGGATTTTCCTCGACCGGCGGAATGCACATCAGCCCCTCAATCTGGAGGCCCAGTTCGTGGCGGCAGAGATCGACGAAGGCAACGGTCTCTTCAGGTGGGATGCCGGCCTTTTGTGGCTCGAGCCCGGTGTTGACCTGGACGTAAAGCCTGAGATTCCGACCTTGCTTCTGCATTTCCGCAGCGAGCGCACGGGCAATCTTGTCGCGGTCGACCGTCTCGATGACATCGAACAGGGCAACCGCCTCGGCCGCCTTGTTCGACTGCAGCGGGCCAATCAGGTGAAGTTCGAGGCCTGCTGTCTCCGCCTTCAGTTCCGGCCACTTGCCCTGAGCTTCCTGCACCCGGTTTTCACCGAAGACCCTCTGGCCTGCCGCGATCACCGGGCGGATGGCATCGGCATCGAAGGTCTTGGAAACAGCGACCAGCGTGACGGCGCCCTCGGCCCGATCAGCAGACTTCTCAGCCGCCTGAATCCGGCTCACGACATCCTGCAACCGCTCTTGAACTTCCATGGACCTGCTCTCCGACACGGGATTTTCAAACCACTCACCGAGGGGCTTAGGCAAAGTTGGTCGACTTGCCAAGCTCACTGCCACACCGGCAGGCTCAAATCCGCCAAAGTGTCGCGGCAAACCCTTCAAAAACTTGACCGTCAGGCGGTTTCGTGGTGAAGGTCACCCCAAACATCATGAGGCGCCCTATGCGCCGCAGAACTTCCGGAACATCGAAAAGACATGTCTAGCGAACGATACAATCCGCGTGATGCCGAGCCCCGTTGGCAACAGGAATGGGAAAAGAACGAGGTCTTCCAGACCGAGAACGACGATCCGCGCGAAAAGTACTACGTGCTCGAGATGTTCCCCTATCCCTCGGGCCGCATCCACATGGGCCACGTGCGCAACTACACCATGGGTGACGTAGTGGCGCGCTACAAGCGCGCCCGTGGCTTCAACGTGCTGCATCCCATGGGCTGGGACGCCTTCGGCATGCCGGCCGAGAACGCCGCCATGGAGCGCGGCGTGCATCCGGCAAGCTGGACCTACCAGAACATCGCCTCGATGAAGGCACAGCTGAAGGTCATGGGCCTGTCGCTCGACTGGAACCGCGAATTCGCGACCTGTGACCCCGCCTACTACCAGCGCCAGCAACACCTGTTCCTGGACTTCCTGGAAAAGGGCCTCGTCTATCGCAAGCAGTCCAAGGTCAACTGGGATCCGGTCGACAACACCGTGCTCGCCAACGAGCAGGTAATTGACGGCCGCGGCTGGCGCTCGGGCGCGCTGGTCGAACAGCGCGAACTGACGCAATGGTTCTTCCGCATCACCGACTTCAGCCAGGAACTGCTCGACGCCCTCGACACGCTGGATCAGTGGCCCGAGAAGGTGCGCCTGATGCAGAAGAACTGGATCGGGCGTTCGGAAGGTCTGTCGCTGCGTTGGGAACTCGTTGACGGCACCGCGGGCGACGCAACCGAGCTCACCGTCTACACGACCCGACCGGACACGCTCTTCGGTGCCTCGTTCCTGGCGATCGCCGCGGACCATCCGCTGGCCAGGCAGGTAGCGGCCACCAACGCGGAAGTCGACGCATTCTGCGAGGAGTGCCGCCGTGCCGGCACCTCGCTCGCCGCGCTGGAAACGGCCGAAAAGAAGGGCATCGATACCGGAATTCGCGCCAAGCACCCGCTCGACCCGAGCTGGGAACTGCCGGTCTATGTCGCCAATTTCGTGCTGATGGACTACGGCACGGGCGCCATCTTCGGCTGCCCTTCCGGCGACCAGCGCGACCTCGACTTCGCCCGCAAGTACGACTTGCCGGTCGTTCCCGTCGTCATGCCGAGGGATGGCGATGCCGCGACCTTCGCCATCGGTGACGAGGCCTATATCGGCGACGGCGTAATGATCAACTCGCGCTTCCTCGACGGCCTGTCGACCGAAGAAGCCTTCGAGACGGTCACTTCGAAGCTCGAAAAGGAAACGCTCGACAGCACGCCGCGTGCCGAGCGCAAGGTGAACTTCCGCCTGCGCGACTGGGGCATCTCGCGCCAGCGCTATTGGGGCTGCCCGATCCCGGTCATCCATTGCGAAGACTGCGGCGTCGTGCCGGTTCCCAAGGCAGACCTCCCGGTCGTGCTGCCGCCAGACGTTACCTTCGACAAGCCGGGCAATCCGCTCGACCGTCATCCGACCTGGCGCCACGTTGCCTGCCCGCATTGCGGCAAGGACGCTCGGCGCGAGACGGACACTATGGATACCTTCGTCGATTCGTCGTGGTATTTCACGCGCTTCACCGCGCCGTGGGAAGACAACCCGACCGACCCCAAGGTCGCCAACCATTGGCTGCCGGTGGATCAGTATATCGGCGGCATCGAGCATGCGATCCTGCACCTGCTCTACTCGCGCTTCTTCACCCGCGCGATGAAGGCGACCGGCCATGTGGCAATCGACGAGCCGTTCAAGGGGCTCTTCACCCAGGGCATGGTCGTGCACGAAACCTATAGCCGCGGCGAAGGCGCCCAGCGCGAATGGGTAACGCCTGCCGAGATCCGCATCGAGGAGATCGATGGGCGCCGCCGCGCCACTCTCCTGGAGACCGGCGAAGAAATCGCCATCGGCTCGATCGAGAAGATGTCGAAGTCGAAGAAGAACGTTGTCGACCCCGACGACATCATCGCTTCCTACGGCGCCGATACGGCGCGCTTCTTCGTTCTCTCCGATTCGCCACCGGACCGTGACGTCATCTGGTCCGAAGCCGGTGTCGAAGGTTCACATCGTTTCGTCCAGCGCGTCTGGCGCCTGCTGAGCGAAGCCGCTGAGAAGCTGCGCGCGATCGAAGCTGCGCCGGCACTTGAAGGCGAGGCGCTCCCGGTTTCACAGGCCGCGCACAAGACGCTGCGCGCGGTTGAGGCGGACTACGACAAGCTCGCCTTCAACAAGGCCGTTGCGCGCATCTATGAGCTCGTGAACACGCTTGCCGCGCCGCTGACCCAGGTTGCCGCCGGCAAGGCGGACGCGGCGCTCGCGGGTGCTGTGAAGGACGCCACGTCGATCCTCATCAACCTGATCGCCCCGATGACGCCACACCTCGCCGAGGAATGCTGGCGCGAGATCGGCGGCGAAGGGCTGATCGCGGAGAGCGGCTGGCCGACTTTCAATCCAGCGCTGGTCGTCGAGAACGAAATCACACTTCCGGTGCAGATCAACGGCAAGAAGCGCGCTGATTTGACAATCGCCCGCGATGCAGATCAGAGTGCGATCGAAAGCGCCGTCCTGGCGCTCGAGGCCGTCAAGTCCGCGCTCAACGGCAGCAGCCCCAAGAAAATCATCGTTGTGCCCCAGAGGATCGTCAATGTCGTTGTCTGATAGAGCTGGCTTCCGCATTCGGTCGATCCCGATGCTGGCAGGTGTTCTTTTGCTGACCGCGCTCGCCGGCTGCCAGGTCAGGCCGCTTTATTCCGATCCCGTCGGCACCTCCACGGCAATGGCAGCGATCGAGATTTCCGACGCTGACGACCGCGTTGAGCAAGAAGTGCGCAACGCCCTGATCTTCCTGGCGGCAGGCGGACAAGGCGAACCGGTGAACCCGCAATATCACCTGGCGCTTGAGGTCACGACCCGCGCCATGGGCGTGCTCTACGATCAGAACAAGGACCGTGTCGATCGCGCCAGCGCCGGCCGCATCGTCGTCAAGGCGGACTATAACCTGACGAAGATCGGTACAGGCGAGACGATCAAGTCCGGCAACCGCACGGCGGTCGCGCTCGTCGATTTCCCCGTTCAGGAATTTGCCAAGGTGCGCGCCGTTCGCGACGGCGAAAACCGCGCCGCGAAGGAACTGGCAGAGCTGATCCGGGCTGATATCGCCGCGGCCCTCAGCCGCTAGTCGGTGTCGGAATGAGCGAAGTCAAGTCGCACGAATTCGACTCCTTCCTCCAGAAGTCTGCCGGTGTCTATCGGTTGTTCATTCTCTACGGGCCCGATCGCGGGCTCGTTTCCGAACGCGCTTCGGCACTTGCCGCGCGTTGCGGCGTGCCGTTGGATGATCCATTTTCCGTCTTGAAACTCGATGTCAGCGAACTGGCGCAATCGCCTGGCCGCTTGCTCGACGAAGTCAATTCCATTGGGCTCTTTGGCGGCGAAAAGCTCATCTGGGTGCGGGGCGCAGCCAACGAGAAATCGCTCGTCGATGCCATGGGCCTTCTGGCTGCCGAACCACCGTCCGGGAGCTACGTGATCGTCGAGGCCGGTGACCTGAAAAAGGGCGCAGCACTCCGCAAGATTGGCGAGACGGCCCGCTCAGTCGCCTGTATCGCCTGCTACAGCGATGACATCCGCGGCCTGCAGGCCCTGATCGACAAGGAGCTTGGCGACGAGAAGCTGGGAATCACGCCGGCCGCCCGTGCGCGTCTGGTCGAGGCGCTCGGCGGCGACCGCCTGGCATCGCGCAACGAACTGCGCAAGCTTGCCCTGTATTGCCGTGGCAAGAGCGCTGTCGATGAGGAAGACGTGCTCGATATCGTCGGCGACGCCAGCGCCATTTCCGTCGACGACGCGGTCGACGCCGTATTGAAGGGCGATCTCGACGGCCTGCTGCACGCCATGCAAAAGATCACCACCTCAAAAACGCCGGCATTTCTAGTGCTGCAAGCCTGCCTGCGACAGTTCCAGCAGCTCGACGTGATGCGCGCCGAAATGGATGCCAGCCGCCAGCAAGCGGGCCAGGTAATTGCCACGCTGGGCCGCGGTCTGCATTTTCGACGCAAGCCGATCGTCGAAGCCGCATTGAAGCAGTGGACGGCACCGGCAATACGCCGTGAACTCAATCGTCTGCAGACGACCATCTTCCAAAGCCGAAGCCGCGCCAGCCTCGAAGAAAGCCTGGTTCTGCAGAACCTCATGGCAATCGCCGTGCAGTCCGCACGGCGTTGAAGCGATTGGTTCGAAGGCACGCCAGGCCTCTATCTGCCTTCGTCTTTCTAAAACCAAGGCTTTCCTCTAGATCCGGACAGGCATCCTCAAGGGAGTGGCAGACGGGCCTTCGCGCAAAAAGAAAGATAAATCAATAAATAAGACGCGCCTCACGTGCGGGGCGCGCCTGTCCATCGTTCAGAAATGTCGGGGCAATACGCTCAGCGACGCTCGAGCAGACGGCAAATTTCCTCGAGCTGATCGAGCGTCTTGTAGGCGATGCGAAGATGGCCGCCCGATGCCTTGTGATTGACGGTGACTTCAAGACCAAGGCTATCCGACAGGGTTCGCTCAAGCGCCAGCGTGTCCGCATCCTTTTCGTCACGGCGGGCCGTCTTGCCGAAATTCGGATCGTTCTGGGCACGGATGTCGTTCTGCGCAATGCGTTCGGCGTCACGCACCGAAAGTCCCTTGGCGACAATCGTGCGGGCCAGGGTCGCAGGATCCGATGTGGGAATAAGCGCCCGTGCGTGACCGGCAGAGAGCGCGCCTTCGGACAGCATGTCGCGCACCGGCTCCGGAAGTTTCAACAGCCGCAGGCTGTTTGCGACGTGACTGCGGCTCTTGCCGATGATTTCACCGAGGTCATTCTGCGTATAACCGTGTTCGGCAATCAACTGCTCGTAGCCGAGAGCCTCGTCGAGCGGGTTGAGATCGGAGCGTTGAACGTTTTCGACGATCGCGATCTCAAGCGCCGTACGATCATCGACGTCACGGATGATAACCGGAATTTCGGTGAATCCGGCTAATTGTGCTGCCCGCCAGCGGCGTTCGCCAGCGATGATCTCGTATCGATCGACGCCGATGGTACGAGCGACAACGGGCTGGACAATGCCGTGCTGGCGGATCGAATTGGCGAGATCTTGAAGCTCGGCTTCGTCGAATTGCCGGCGCGGGTTGCGCGGGTTGCGCGACACGAACTCAATGGGTACGCGCCGATCCGGATTGACCGGGGCAGGGGCCGAAGCGCCCGCCTGCAACGGTTGGTCCATCTCGCCGATCAACGCGGCCAGTCCGCGACCAAGCCGTCTCTTCGAGCTATCGTCGTTCATATCGTCACCCGAGTTAAATTACGCTACCGAAATGATTATGCCGCCTTGCGCTGGCGCTCGCGCTGAATCACTTCCGATGCCAATTGCAGATAGGCCTGGCTTCCAGCGCACTTCAGATCATAGAGGATCGCAGGCTTGCCGTAGGACGGCGCTTCGGAAACCCTAACATTGCGCGGAATAAGCGTGTGATAGACCTTGTCGCCAAGATGGGTCCGTACGTCGCTGACGACTTGCTGGGCGAGATTGTTGCGCGAGTCGAACATCGTCAGCACGATGCCCTGTATGTCCAGCGCCGGGTTCACCGATCGGCGAACCTGATCTACGGTCTCCAGCAGCTGGCTCAGACCCTCCAGCGCGAAGAACTCGCACTGCAACGGCACCAGCACCGAATGTGCCGCCGCCATGGCATTCATCGTCAACAGATTGAACGATGGTGGGCAGTCGACCAGAACGTAGGAATATTCCATGGCCGCCGGGCTTACCAACGCCTTGCGCAAACGGAAGACCCTGTCGGCTTCCTGCGAGATCTCCATTTCGACGCCAAGAAGGTCCATCGTCGATGGCACGATCGAGAGATTCGGCACGGCAGTTTGCTGCACGATCTCRCCAATCCCATGAGAACCCATCATCAGTTCGTAGGAAGAGAGATTCCGATCGCGTCGCTGAATGCCCAAGCCCGTGCTGGCATTGCCCTGCGGATCAAGATCAACGATGAGAACGCGCTCGCCGATCGCCGCCAAAGCCGTTGCCAGATTGATGGCGGTCGTCGTTTTGCCGACTCCGCCCTTCTGATTTGCGATTGTGATAATCCGATTTCTAGCGCCAAACATGTTTCCGCTCGCCGATCACTGAACCTTGCGTGACAGATTTGCGATCTCGAGCACGACAGAGTCGGGCTCGACGACGCTTGGATGTTTTACCAGATCGAACTGGTAGCGGCCAATGGCTTTGTCGATTTCGCGCTGGTAATCCCGCCCTTTATGGAAGTAGGCGACGGCTTTGCGCTCCTCAGACAGCATCCATGGAGTGGAATAGTCGAGTAGTAACGTCAGATCCGCGAGTGCACGCGCGGAAACGGCGTCGGCGCCAAGGATCACTTTACCGGCTTCCTCGATTCGAATCGGATGAACGGAGCCGCGCGCACCTGTTTCAGCCAGGGCCACACGCAGAAATGCGGCCTTCTTGTTGTTACTTTCGACGAGATGCACCCAGCCGTCAGCGAACTCCGAGAGATAGATCGCGGTAATGATCCCCGGGAAACCGCCGCCACTGCCGAGGTCAACCCATGTCTTGGGTCCGGGCGACAATTGTACGAGCTGCAAGCTATCGACGATATGGCGGCGCCAGAGGTCTTCAATCGTGGAAGGCGCGACGAGATTGATCGACTTCGCCCATTTCTGAAAAAGCCGGGCGAAGTGCTCCAATCGTTCATTCGTTTCACGTGAAACACGCAGTCCGTTCAACACCTCGACTGGACTCGTCTTCATTGTGCACTTGCCTTCTCTTCGCGTTCTACGGTTCCGGGCTGACGCTTCAACCAGGCCAGAATCAACGACGCGGCGGCAGGCGTCATGCCATCCACCTTCATCACCTGCGATAGATTTCGCGGCGCGTGTTGCTTCAGCTTCTGCTTCAACTCATTGGACAATCCGGACAGTTTGTCAAAGTCAAAGCCATCCGGAATGATCAGGTTCTCTTCACGACGGATGCCGGCAATATCGGCAGCCTGCCGATCCATATAGACCGCATAGGCCGCGTCGATTTCCAGCGCCTCAACGACCCGCGGGCCGATCGCCGACAACTCCGACCAGATCGGCAACAGGGCAGAGATCGACTGATCCGGATAGGAGAGAAGCTCAAAGGCGGTGCGGCGCTGGCCATCCTGATTCAGCTTCAATCCGTGGCGGTTGCCCTCGGCGGGCGTTATCGAAAGGCTCTTCAACAACTGCCGTCCATCATCGAATTGAGCGCGCCATTCTAGGAATCGCTCACGGCGGGCGTCGGAGATGCAGCCAAGCTCCATCGCCAAAGGTGTCAGCCGCGCATCGGCATTGTCGGCGCGGAGCGACAAACGGTACTCGGCGCGAGACGTGAACATGCGGTAAGGCTCGGTAATGCCGCGCGACGTCAGGTCATCGATCATGACGCCGATATAGGAGTTGGTGCGACTGAAAATCACCTCCGGTCGTCCGGTTGCTTGTAGCGCCGCGTTCAAACCCGCGACCAGTCCCTGCGCACCGGCTTCCTCGTAACCCGTCGTCCCGTTGATCTGACCTGCCAGGAACAGACCCGGCATTTTGCGCACCGCCAAAGTCGCATTTAACTCGCGCGGGTCCACGTGGTCATACTCGATCGCATAGCCGGGCTGCAGGATCGTCACGTTCTCCAGGCCAGGAATCGTGCGAATGAACGCTTCCTGGATATCGGTCGGCAGTGATGTCGAGATCCCGTTCGGATAGATGGTGTCATCGTCGAGACCTTCCGGCTCCAGGAAAATCTGATGGCCGTCGCGTTCGCCGAAGCGCACGATCTTGTCTTCGATCGATGGGCAGTAGCGCGGACCGACCCCTTCTATCTGTCCCGAGTACATCGCTGACTTTCCGATGTTGTCGGCGATGATCTTGTGTGTCGCGTCAGTCGTACGAGTCACGCCGCAATCAATCTGACGATTCAGAATACGGTCCGTCATGAACGAGAACGGCACCGGGTCTTCATCCGGACCTTGCCGCCCGACCTTGTCCCAGTCGATCGTACCTCCATTCAGGCGCGCCGGTGTGCCAGTCTTCAATCGCCCGAGCTTCAAACCGTAGCGAAGCAATGTACCCGAAAGGCCAATAGACGGCTCTTCTCCAACGCGACCGGCGGGGATCTTCTGGTCGCCGATATGGATCAGCCCCTTCAGGAAAGTGCCAGTCGTCAAGACCACAGACGTCGATGCAAACGTCCGTCCGTCCTTCATGACGACGCCGCCAATATTGCTGTCCGCTTCAATTAGGTCAAACGCATCGCCCTCGACAACCGTCAAGTTGGCGATGGCGCTGATCTCGCGCTGCATTGCTTCGCGGTAGAGCCGCCGGTCGGCTTGGGTGCGCGGCCCGCGAACAGCCGGTCCCTTGCGTCGGTTAAGGAGTCGAAACTGAATGCCGCCGGCGTCCGCCACACGGCCCATCAAGCCATCCATCGCGTCGATCTCGCGCACAAGATGGCCCTTGCCCAAGCCACCAATCGCTGGATTGCAGGACATGACGCCGATGGTCGACGCCTTGTGGGTGATCAGTGCTGTGTTGGCCCCGAGCCGCGCAGCGGCGGCGGCCGCTTCGCAACCGGCGTGGCCGCCGCCAATGACGATGACGTCAAACTGGATCATTGCTTCATATCTCCAAGCCAGCACTGCTTCGCACCGGCACGAATCGTTTCACGTGAAACACAACGAAGGACTCGCAAACGTTGTATCGTTGTTTCCACAGACTATTTTCCGATACAGAATTCGGAAAATATCACATCCAATAGGTTCTCGACATCCACCCGTCCGGTAATGCGTCCAATTGCGTCACCGGCGAGACGAAGCTGCTCAGCACGGATATCGAGACCTTGATTTTCCCCGGCCAAGCTTTCTTCGATGGAGCGGAGTGCCTGGCGCAGGCTATCAACGTGACGTCGGCGCGAGGGCAAGGCGAGCGACGTGCGCCCGCTGAGGTCGGGGAGGTGGCCCGCGATCGCATCCAAGAGGCGGTCCATGCCTTCACCCGTTCTCGTCGAGATCAAGACATCCGCTTCACCGGTAGCCCAATGCCGATCAGAGCGATCGATCTTCGTCGCGACCCGCAAGACGGGCGCACCGTCATTGCTGATATCGGAGAGAGATCCAAATCCGCGTGCTGTCTCAGACAGGAGAAGGATCAGATCCGCTCGTTCGATAACTTCTCGCGCGCGACGGATACCCTCTTGCTCCACCCGCTCCTCGGTTTCCCGCAATCCGGCAGTGTCAAAGAGTTTGACTGAGAATCCGGCTAATGAAAGATCGACCGAGAGAACATCACGAGTCGTTCCGGCGACTTCGGTAACGATCGCGATATCCCTCTGTGCCAGTGCATTGAGCAAGCTCGACTTGCCGGCATTCGGCGCGCCGGCAATAACGATCTTCAATCCATCCCGAATAATCTCGGCGATCGGAGCATCCGCGATATGAGCGGCGATTTCCTGTGCGAGCGTGGACATGTCGCGCCAGATGCGTTCGCTTACCGAACCCGGCACATCGTCCTCATCGGCGAAGTCGAGCTCGGCTTCAATCATCGCTCGCGCATGGGTCAGACGCTTCGCCCAGCCGGCATAAACTTTCGATTGGCCCCCGCCGGAATGTTCGATCGCGAGGCGACGCTGCATCTCGGTTTCGGCCACGATCAGATCGGCAAGCCCCTCGACTTCCACAAGATCCAGCTTGCCATTCTGGAAGGCGCGTCGTGAAAACTCTCCCGCCTCCGCATGGCGCAAGCCTTCGTAACTGGAAAGTTCCTCAAGCAAAGAGTTGACCGCTGCGCGGCCGCCATGGATCTGAAACTCAGCGCAGTCCTCGCCCGTGAAGGAGGCAGGTCCACGAAAATAGAGAACGAGGCCACTATCGATCACAAGACCGTTGCGTGACCGAATCGATTTCAGCGTCGCCGTCCGCGGTGAGGGGACCTCACCGCACAGCGCTTCCAGGACCGTCGCGGTCTGCTGCCCACTGATGCGCACGACAGCCACGCCTGCGGGCAGGGCACCGCTGGAAAGCGCATATATGGTGTGCATCGCTGTCATTGGTCTACCTGAAAAGACCGCGGAGCGGCTAGGCGCCGCGCGGTCGGCATATTTGGGATTGTCTTAGTTCCTGACCCGAATCGTTTTGCTTCGCGGAGGATACTTACGCGAAGACAACGCCGTATCTCGAAGGACCGGAGTGCTTATGCCGAAACGGCCTTGAAATATCAAGGTCCTGCCGCAACCTGCGCTCCAATGATCAACGGCGTGTTTCACGTGAATCAGCGCGCGCGATGCAGGCTCACAGGCAGAGAATTCCGACGTTCGTTGCGAGCCCGAATCGATGCTGGCGTTGAATCCGGCTAACCTTCCGGAAAAGAAAAACCGGCCGATGATGCGTCGGCCGGTTTTTGGCGTCGATATGGAACGCGCCTTAGGTATTCATCGAGTCGAAGAAATCGCCATTGTTCTTCGTCTGCTTCAGCTTGTCGATGAGGAACTCGATCGCGTCGGTCGTACCCATCGGTGCCAGAATACGGCGCAGAACGAAGATCTTCTGCAGATCCTGGCGCGGCACCAGGAGGTCTTCCTTACGCGTACCGGATTTGAGGATGTCCATAGCCGGGAAGATGCGCTTGTCGGCGACCTTGCGGTCCAGCACGATTTCCGAGTTACCGGTACCCTTGAACTCTTCGAAAATGACTTCGTCCATGCGGCTGCCAGTATCAATCAGCGCTGTCGCAATGATCGTGAGCGAGCCACCTTCTTCGATGTTACGGGCCGCACCGAAGAAGCGCTTCGGGCGCTGCAGGGCGTTGGCGTCGACACCACCGGTCAGAACCTTGCCGGATGACGGAACAACCGTGTTGTAGGCGCGGCCGAGACGGGTGATCGAGTCGAGCAGAATGACGACATCGCGGCCATGTTCGACCAGGCGCTTGGCCTTTTCGATGACCATTTCAGCAACCTGGACGTGGCGCGTCGCCGGTTCGTCGAAGGTCGAGGAAACGACTTCACCCTTCACCGAGCGCTGCATGTCCGTCACTTCTTCCGGACGTTCGTCGATCAGAAGAACGATCAGATAGCATTCCGGATGATTGGCAGTGATCGAATGCGCGATGTTCTGCAGGAGAACGGTCTTACCGGTGCGCGGCGGTGCGACGATCAGGCCACGCTGGCCCTTGCCGAGCGGCGCCACCAGGTCGATGACCCGGGCCGAGAGATCCTTCGAGGTGGGAACCTCGAGTTCCATCTTGAAGCGCTCGTTCGGATAGAGCGGCGTCAGGTTGTCGAAGTGAACCTTGTGACGGATCTTTTCCGGATCGTCGAAATTGATGGTGTTGACCTTGAGCAGAGCGAAGTAGCGCTCGCCTTCCTTCGGTCCGCGTATCGGGCCCTCGACCGTGTCGCCAGTCTTCAGAGAGAAGCGGCGGATCTGGGAAGGCGAGATGTAGATGTCGTCGGGACCGGGAAGGTAGTTTGCGTTCGCCGACCGGAGAAAGCCGAACCCATCCTGCAGCACTTCAACGACGCCTTCGCCGATGATTTCGATATCCTGTGCCGCGAGCATCTTGAGGATCGCGAACATCAGCTCCTGCTTGCGCATCGTGCTGGCGTTCTCCACCTCGAGCTCCTCGGCAAAGGCGAGCAGATCGGTCGGCGTCTTGTTCTTGAGTTCTTGTAGCTTCATTTCAGCCATGAAGGATCCATGTTTGGTATGGGTAGTGGAGAGATGGCGAGTATTCGTTGGGGAGCTGCGGCTGGAAAGGCAGGCTCTTGTCTTTGTCACAAGCCATGAAGAGGAGATGGTGGAAAATAGCGATTCACGTGAAACCCCGCAAGGGGCTGTCGCAAATTAGAAACGACTATTGCAAATCACGAATCGATTAAATTCAGAACGGCTTCACCACCACCATGATCACGATGAGAATCATCAGCAGCGTCGGAGCCTCGTTCATCAGTCGCCAGTAGCGCGCATCGTGCTTGTTTTCGTCTCGCTGGAATTCACGGACAGCGCGGCTGAAGCGCATGTGGACGGCTGTCAGCAACACCACGAACAGAAGCTTGGCGTGCAGCCAACCACCCTGGAAGCCATAGACGCTCCAGGCGAGATAAAGCCCGAGCACCCATGAAATCATCATTGCCGGGTTCATGATGACCTTCAGGAGCCGCATCTCCATCATCTTGAAGGTTTCCGACTGTGCAGAACCCGGCTCGGCGTCGGTGTGGTAGATGAAGAGGCGCGGCATGTAGAGAAGCGCCGCCATCCACGACATCACCGCGATGACATGCAGCGCCTTGATCCAGAGATAGAGATCATCCGGCCGCCAGACGAAAAGACCGACAAGAAGCGCCGCGAAACCGCCGAGCGCAATCGCCGCCCTGAGCCGCGCCCTGTTGCCAGGGGCCTGATCGGTCTGCTTCTCCGCCATTATCGCGCTCCGCGAACCCGTGCGACCAACGCCGACACGTGTTCCGGATCCGCCTGCGGCGTGATGCCGTGGCCGAGATTGAAGATCAGCGGCCCATGGCCGAGCGCGTCGAGAATACGGTCGATACCGTCTTCAAGCGCTCTGCCACCGGCAACGACCCGCATCGGATCGAGATTGCCCTGGATGGGTCCCTCCTTCTGTAGATCCTTGGCGAAGGACAGCGGCACGGTCCAGTCGAGACCGATGGCGTCGGCACCTGTTGCCTGGCGGTAGGTCTTCAAAAGCTGCCCTGCGCCTTTTGCAAATGCGATGATCTTTGCGTGCGGCCGCTGTGCTCGGACAGAAGCAATCATGCGCTGAACCGGCTTGACTGCGTAACGGGCGAATTCTTCCTCACCGAGAACGCCCGCCCAGGAATCGAAGATCTGGACAGCGTCGGCGCCGGCATCGATCTGCCGCACGAGATAGTCTGCCGAGACATCCGCCAGGAATGACAGCAGCTGATCGAAGACTTCGGGGTTGCGGTAGGCGAAGAGCCGGGCAGGGGCCTGGTCCGGCGTCCCGTGTCCGGCGATCATATAGGTCGCAACCGTCCAGGGAGCGCCACAGAAGCCGAGCAGCGTCGTTTCCGCGGGGAGTTCGGTCCGCAGCCGCGAAACCGTCTCGAAGACAGGCTGGAGGTGCTCAGCGATGCCCTCCGGCTTCAGGTGCAGGATACCGTCGACATCGATCGGATCCATTCGTGGTCCATGACCTTCTTCGAAGCGCACATTGCGTTTCAGGGCATCGGGAATGACCAGGATGTCGGAGAAGAGAATGGCGGCATCGAAAGCGTAGCGACGGATCGGTTGCAACGTGACCTCGACTGCGAGGTCGGGCGTGTAGCAGAGATCGAGGAAGCTTCCGGCTTCAGCGCGTGTTGCCCTGTACTCCGGCAAATAACGGCCCGCCTGGCGCATGAGCCAGATCGGAGGAGGCGACACCGTTTTCCCTGCCAAAACCTCCAGAACCTTTCTGCGCGTTTCGGTCACGGATCACTCTCCCAATATAAAATCAAAGATATTTAGAAGGTTTCTATTTCTTAGAGTCGGTGGGTATCAAGGATTAAAACATCCCAGCGAGTTGTCCACGACCATGGTTTGGGACCAGGCGCGGTGGGAGAACGATTGGCCAGTTTGGAAAAACAGTGCGCAGAGGCGAATAAACGCCTTTCGATTCAGTCGATTAGCGAAATCCCACTTTTGGCCAGGCTTGTGGACAAACGGTTGATACGCGTGACACTTTGTCATTGCCGCGAGTCTTTTCCACATTTGCCGCGGAGCGCTTTCCGCGGCTGCGTCAATTGTGAATAAGTCGGCAGTTTTCCCCTTGCCTGGATCGGGGCCGCGTCGTTAGCTGTTCTTATCCCGGCTTATCAACAGCAGCAGGAGAATTGCGTGGAGAACAAGAAAAACTACTTCCACCTTCACCTGATTTCGGACTCGACCGGCGAGACTCTGATCGCTGCGGGGCGCGCAGCGGCCGCTCAGTTTCAGAGTTCGCATGCGCTCGAACATGTCTATCCGCTGATCCGTAACCGCAAACAGTTGCTGCAGGTTCTCGATGCGATCGATGGCGCGCCGGGCATCGTGCTCTATACGATTGTCGACCGGGATCTCGCCGATGTCATCGATCAGCGTTGCCGCGAGATGGGTGTCCCTTGCGTCTCGGTGCTCGATCCGATCATCGACCTCTTCCAGTCCTATCTCGGCTCACCGTCGCGACGTCGCTCCGGCGCCCAGCATGTGATGGATGCGGAGTATTTTGCCCGCATCGACGCGCTCAACTTTACTATGGACCATGACGACGGCCAGTTGCCCGCCGACTTCGACGAGGCGGATGTCGTTCTCGTCGGCATCAGCCGCACATCGAAAACGCCGACCAGCATCTATCTCGCCAACCGCGGCATCAAGACGGCCAATATCCCGATTGTCCCGGGCGTGCCGTTGCCCGAAAGATTGATGGAGGCGACGAAGCCGCTCGTCGTCGGTCTGATTGCCACGGCCGATCGCATCTCGCAGGTGCGTCAGCACCGGGTGCTCGGAACGACGCAAGGGTTCCACGGCGATCAGTATACGGACAAGGCCTCGATTACCGAGGAGCTGAAATATGCCCGCTCGCTCTGCGCCCGTAACAATTGGCCGGTCATCGACGTCACCCGCCGTTCGATCGAGGAGACCGCGGCGGCAATCGTTGCCCTGCGTCCGCGTCTGCGCTAGAGCCGGATAACGAAATGTGCCTGCGGTTTTCCGCCCCGCCATCCCGCTCTTACTTAAAAGAATGGATGACGATTTGGGTCGAGCCGACCCCAGGTCACGTGATAGACCCGAATCGAACAATACGGGAACCTGCTTGATGTTACCTTCGCTCGTCCTGGCCTCGGCAAGCCCGTTTCGCCGCGCGCTCCTGGAAAATGCTGGCCTCGTTTTTGAGGCGAAGGCAGCCAGAATCGACGAACGTGCGCTGGAAAAGCCACTCGAAGACGCTGGAGCCGCACCC
The DNA here is from genome assembly GCF_052115125.1 of Ensifer sp. 2TAB8. Classification (NCBI taxonomy): domain Bacteria; kingdom Pseudomonadati; phylum Pseudomonadota; class Alphaproteobacteria; order Hyphomicrobiales; family Rhizobiaceae; genus Ensifer; species Ensifer sp. 2TAB8. Next base: position 43,100 of record NZ_JBFRGB010000018.1, read on the forward strand.
GAAGCCGTCGCGCTGGCACTTGCAGAAGCAAAGGCGCGCGATGTGGTCAGGCATTTCGGTGATGCGCTGGTGATCGGCTCGGACCAGACCATGTCTTTGGAGGCACGGGTTTATCACAAGCCGAAGGATATGGCGGAAGCGGCCCGGCATCTGCTGTCGCTGTCCGGCAAGACCCATCGCCTCAACAGCGCCATTGTGCTTATGCGCGGCGAAGAGGTCGTCTGGCGGCACGTCTCTTCGGCTCACATGACCGTGCGGCCGCTGACGGCCGACTTCATCGAGCGTCACTTGCAGCGTGTCGGCGAAAAGGCGCTTTCGAGCGTCGGCGCCTATCAGTTGGAAGGCGAGGGGATTCAGCTCTTCGATAAGATCGAGGGCGACTACTTCACCATCCTCGGTCTTCCGATGCTGCCGTTGCTCGCCAAACTTCGTGAACTGGGAACGATCGATGCGTGATTCACGTGAAACATTTGTTAACCACGCCTTCGTCACGGGCTATCCGATCAAGCATTCCCGGTCGCCACTTATCCATGGCCACTGGCTGAAACAGCTGGGTCTGCCCGGCAGCTACCGTGCGCATGAGGTCAAGCCGGAAGAATTCGCAGCCTTCATTGCCAGCCTCAAGGACGGAACATCCGGCTTTAGCGGCGGCAACGTCACCATCCCCCACAAGGAGCTTGCCTGTCGCCTGGCGGATCGGCCGGATGAACTGAGCCAGGAGCTCGGCGCCGCCAACACTCTGTGGGTTAGGGATGGCGAGGTGCATGCCACCAACACCGATGGCCGCGGCTTCGTTGCCAATCTCGATGAGCGGGCGACCGGCTGGGACAAGACGTCGACTGCGGTGGTCCTCGGCGCCGGCGGTGCCAGCCGTGCCATTATCCAGGCCGTCCGTGACCGTGGCATCAATACGATCCATGTCGTCAATCGGACGGTCGAGCGGGCGAGGGAACTCGCCGACCGTTTCGGACCGTCGGTTGAAGCGCATCCGCTGGCCGCGCTGGAAGAGGTCATGACCGGCGCAGGCCTGTTCATCAATACCACCTCGCTCGGCATGGATGGCAGTGAAGCGCCGGCGATCGATTTCGGCGTCATGGCACCCGGCGCCGTCGTCACCGACATTGTCTATGTTCCCCTGAAGACGCCGATCCTCGCTCAGGCGGAGGCGCAAGGTTTTGCGATCGTCGACGGTTTGGGCATGCTTCTCCACCAGGCTGTGCCCGGCTTTGAACTCTGGTTCGGCTGTCGTCCGACGGTCGACGCCACGCTTCGACAACTCATCATCGATGACATGGACAGACACTGATGATTATCCTCGGGCTCACAGGTTCGATCGCCATGGGCAAATCGACGGCGGCCCAGATGTTCCGCGACTTCGGCGTTCCGGTGAACGATGCCGACGAGGTCGTGCATGAACTTTATCGCGGCGAGGCGGTGGCGCCGGTCGAGGCGGCCTTTCCCGGAACGACGAAAGACGGCGAGGTCGACCGGGCCGAACTGTCGCGCCAGCTCATGGGAGCGCCGCGTCGGTTGCGCGAACTGGAGGCGATCGTTCATCCGCTCGTGCGCAAGAGCGAGCAGGAGTTTCTGGCGAAGAACGCGGCCGCCGGTGAGCCTTTTGTCGTCTTGGACATTCCGCTGCTGTTCGAAACGGGCGCGGAAAAGCGGGTCGATCGCGTCGTCGTGGTGACCTGTTCGGCCGATCTCCAGCGGGAAAGGGCACTGAAGCGCCCTGGAATGACCGAGGAAAAACTCGCGATGATCCTTGCGCGGCAGGTGCCGGACAGCGAAAAGCGTAAACGCGCCGACTACATCATCGATACCAGCGACAGTTTCGACGTCACTCGCAGCCAAGTGAAGGCCGTCGTCGACCAACTCGTAGCCAGCAACGGAGACGCGGATGCGTGAGATCATCTTCGATACGGAAACGACCGGCCTCGACAATCGTGAGGACCGAGTGATCGAAATCGGCGGTGTCGAACTCGAGAACCAGTTTCCGACCGGCCGCACGCTGCACATCTTCGTCAATCCCGGCAGCCGCAAGGTTCACCCGGACGCACTCGCGATCCACGGGATTACCGATGACTTCCTGAAGGACAAGCCGCCTTTCGCCGATGTCGTCGATGAGATCCTCGAATTCTTCGGTGATGCCCGGTGGGTCGCACACAACGCCACCTTCGACATGGGCTTCATCAACGCCGAGTTCGCGCGTCTGGGATTGCCGCCGATTGCAATCGATCGTGTGACGGACACCCTGGCGCTCGCCCGACGCAAGCACCCGATGGGACCGAACTCGCTCGACGCGCTTTGCCGTCGTTACGGTATCGACAATTCGCACCGCGCGAAACACGGCGCTCTTCTCGACTCCGAACTGCTCGCCGAAGTCTATATCGAGATGATCGGCGGTCGCCAGGCGGCACTCGGTCTTGTCTCGACGAAGTCGGCGGGACAGTCGATCGAGCTCGACGATGCGCCGATCGTCATCGGCCAGCGCCCGCGTCCGCTGCCGAACCGGCTCTCGGAGGACGATCTTGCGGCGCACGCTGCGCTGATTGCGAAGATCGGCGGCAAGGCGATCTGGGCGAAATACGAACCCCAGGAATAAGCAGGCATGAAAAAAGCCCGGCGCGAGCCGGGCTTTTTTATCTCAGCGTTCTGAATTTCAGATCAGTTCGCGGTTTCGTTCGAATTGGAAACCTGGGCACGGACCTTTTCTTCGGCCATGCGCTGCGCGAACATCTGCGCGAAGTCGATCGGGTCGATCATCAGCGGCGGGAAGCCACCGTTGCGGGTCGCGTCGGCAACGATCTGACGCGCGAACGGGAACAGCAGACGCGGGCACTCGATGAAGAGCAGCGGCAGCATGTGCTCCTGCGGGAAGCCTGCAACGCGGAAGACGCCGCCATAGGCGAGTTCGACGTTGAAGAGAACGCGGTCGCCGTCCTTGGCCTCGGCATTCAGCGAGAGAACCACGTCGAAATCGTTCTCTGCGAGCGGGTTGGCGTTGACGTTGACGTTGATATTGATCGACGGCGCCTTGTCACGGGCCTGCAGCGAACGCGGAGCGCCCGGGTTTTCGAAGGAAAGATCCTTGATATACTGGGCGAGGATGTTCAGCGTCGGGCTCTGCTGCGCGCTGCCGTTGCCGTTGGATGCGGTATCAGTCGTCATAAGGGTTCCTCGACAAAAATAGGTGAGGCCATCTAGCATTTCGGCCTAGGGCTTACAACCCTGCGGACCCAGCGCTTGCAGCCGGATACGCTGCCTTTGCTTCAAACCGCGAAGCCGGGAATATGCTCCGGAATATGGGCGACAGAGTGCCCTATAAGCATTGTTTCCAACAATGCTCTTCGCTAGGGCCGGTGGCGATTGCCTGATTGCGGCGGATCCTCCTCGTCCGTGCGCGAAAATTCGCCTTCGTCGAGATCGATGACGCGCGGCGAGGGGCGTGGCTCGCGCGGGTCGTTTTGCGGGTGCCAGCTTGCCCCGGAGGCCGCGGTCACGATCGTCATCTTCTTGCGCAGAAAGGCGGCAACGGCGTTGCGGACAAAGGGCAGGAACAGGAGGAGGCCGATCACGTCGCTGACGAAACCCGGTACGACGAGCAGGATCGCGGCGACGAACAACAAGGCACCGCCAATCACCTCTCGACCCGGGTCACTGCCGGTGCGGGTGGCATCCTGCATCCTGCGGATGACGGTAAATCCCTGGACTCTCAGCAAGATCACACCCACAAATGCGCTGAGCAGCACCAGAAGCAGTGTCATCAAAAGGCCGATCTCGCGACCGACCACGACAAAGCCGGCGATCTCGGCGAGCGGAAGCCCGAAGATGATAAGAGGGATAAGAAATGAACGCATCAATGCTGCCCGAATATGAAACTTGGTGTCACATCCCGTTCTAAGGGTGCGACATCGCCATTTGAATGATCTATTCTTGCGGACTATATGGAATAGCCACGAGAAATTCTAACAGCGGTTCCGGGTGGAAATGGGCTCTTTCGACTTCATCACGTTTTTTTTCCTGATCGCCGCGGTGGTCATTTTCCTGCAACTGCGCAGCGTCTTGGGCCGCCGGACGGGGAGCGAACGGCCGCCGTTCGATCCATATTCATCGCGAGACATGAGCCAGGGGCCGGAAAACGGTGACAAGGGCAAGGTCGTGCAGTTGCCGCGACGCGACAACGCGGACGAAGATGCGGGCCGTTACGAATCGGTCGATGCCTTTGCCAAGGCGGGCACGACGCTCAACACTCAACTTCGGGCGTTGAGCGACGCTGATCCGAGCTTCGACCCCAAGGAGTTCGTCAACGGCGCCAAGATGGCTTACGAGATGATTGTCATGGCATTTGCGGATGGCGACCGTAAGACGTTGAAAAACCTGTTGTCCCGCGAGGTCTATGAAGGTTTCGATGCGGCGATTACCGATCGCGAGCGCAAGGGCGAAGTCGTCAAGTCCACCTTCGTCGGCATCGACAAGGCCGACATCATTCACGCTGAAGTGAAGGACAGTGAAGAGAACATCACGGTCCGTATCGTCAGCCAGCTGATTTCGGCGACCTACGACAAGCAGGGCGGCCTGATCGACGGCGATGCCGAGTCGGTTGCCGAGGTCAATGATCTCTGGACATTCGCGCGCGACATCCGCTCACGCGATCCGAACTGGAAGCTGATCGCCACCGAATCCGAAAACTGAGCGGACGTGGCGACGATGTCCTTTCGACTTGAACCCGTCAGTTTCGACGATCTCCCGGGCTGGCGGGACGACGACCCGACCAAGGTGATCGAGGCGATGCGTCGCTGTCAGAAGCACGTCTCGACAGCCAAGCCCTATCGCACGGGTTCGCTCGGCATCTCGGTCGATGATCTGACGCCGGCCTTTTCGGCTTCATCGGTGGAGACCGATTCAGCCGAGGGTGCAAGGACTTTCTTCGAGAAGCACTTCGTACCGTTCCGGATCGTGCCGGAAGCCGGTTCCGGCTTTGTTACCGCCTTCTACGAACCGGAAATTGACGTTCGTGCCCAGGCGGACGAGACCTATCGGTACCCGCTCTACCGCCGCCCTGCGGATTTGATCGATATCGACGATACGAACCGGCCCGACGGCATGGATCCCTATTTCGCTTTCGGTCTTTCCGAGGGTGGCCGGATCGGCGAGTATCCGGACAGGAAAGCAATCGAGCAGGGTTGTCTTGCGGGCCGCGGCCTCGAGATCGCCTATGCGAAGTCCAAGGTCGAAGTTTTCTTCGTTCATGTGCAGGGCGCGGCGCGCCTCCGATACCCGGATGGTTCGCGTCGCCGTGTCACCTATGCCGCCAAGACCGGCCACTACTTCTCCGCGGTCGGCAAGCTCTTGATCGAGCGCGGCAAGATCGATGCCGCGACCGTCTCGATGATGAGCATTCGCGACTGGCTTGAGGCGCATCCGGACGAGGTCGATGAGGTCCTCTGGCACAACAGGTCATTCATCTTCTTCCGCGAAGCCGCGGTCGAAGACGAGCACTTGGGGCCGATTGCCGCCGCCAAGGTCGCGCTCGAGCCGGGACGCTCGCTGGCGGTGGATCGCCTGATCCACACGTTCGGCGTGCCGTTTTACGTCGCAAGCAACAGCCTGACGCGCCTGGACGAAGGCAAACCCTTCCGGCGCCTGATGCTGGCGCTTGATACCGGTTCGGCGATCGTCGGCCCGGCACGCGGCGATATCTTCACCGGTTCCGGTTTTGAGGCGGGCGAACGGGCGGGAGCGGTCCGTAACACTGCCGATTTTTATGTTTTCGTTCCCAAGGCGGCCGCGGCACGATACGGCAATGCCTAAGGAAAAGAAGCTTTCAGCAGAGGATCGCATTCTCTGGGGCAAGGTTGCCCGTTCGGCGAGACCGATGCCGGGTCGCCTCGACGACCTGATGGACATGCTTGCCGAGGACGAGCAGGCAAAGCCGCAAGAAGAGCTGAAGGCCAAACAGCAGCAACCACCGACAGGCGCCGTTGAGCAGCCGGGCATCGCGCTGACGAAGAAGTCTGGCGACAAGGTGCATCACCCGCTTGAGAAGCCGGTCAAGCGCAAGCTTGCCAAGGGGCGCCTGACCCTCGAAGCGCGGATCGACCTGCACGGCATGATCCAGAGCGAAGCGCATGGCCTGCTCCTGCAGTTTCTGTTGAGGGCACATGAACGTGGGCTGCGCCATGTCCTTGTGATCACCGGCAAGGGCACGTCTTTCGGCAGCGACGGTGCGTTGAAACGGGCGGTGCCACTCTGGTTCTCACTTCCCGAGTTCCGCCCGCTGATCTCGTCCTATGAGCAGGCCGCCCGCAACCACGGCGGCGAGGGCGCCCTCTATGTTCGCCTTGCTCGTGCTCGAGGCGGCGCGATATGACGCCCTTCGGCGAGGCACTGCGCGAACTCAGGCGCAGGAAAGGCGTGTCGCAGAAACAGATGGCGGCAGCGATCAACGTCTCCGCCGCCTATCTCTCGGCCCTCGAACATGGAAAGCGCGGGGCGCCGAGTTTTGATTTTCTCCAGCGGGTGGCGGGCTATTTCAACGTGATCTGGGACGAGGCGGAGGAATTGTTCCGCATCGCCAACGTTTCCGCCCCGAAAGTCGTGCTGGATACCTCGGGCCTGACGCCGGAGCACACGGCCTTTGCCAACCGGCTCAGCGAGCAAATTCGCGCTTTGTCGCCGGAGACGATCCGCAAGCTGGAAGATGTTTTGGAAAAAGCCACATTTCCTGATAATGACAGGGGATGAAAGCTTGTTTCCGGCCGCTGCCCGGCGGTCCGGGATTTGGAACCCTGGACAAATTTTCTATAGTCCACGAGGCGTCCGAGACGTGATTCGCAACGAATCACCACGTCCGAAGAACCTGGAAAGACCCGTAGCTGAATGACCGATATTCCTGAGACCGAAGCCGGCGCCAGCGCCGAATATGGTGCCGATTCCATCAAGGTGCTGAAGGGCCTGGATGCCGTGCGGAAGCGGCCGGGCATGTATATCGGCGACACGGACGATGGTTCGGGTCTGCACCACATGGTCTACGAGGTCGTCGACAACGCCATCGACGAGGCGCTGGCCGGCCATGCCGATATCGTGACGGTGACGCTCAATCCGGATGGTTCGGTAACGGTGACGGACAATGGCCGCGGCATCCCCACGGACATTCACAAGGAAGAAGGTGTCTCGGCGGCCGAGGTCATCATGACCCAGCTGCACGCCGGCGGTAAGTTCGACCAGAACTCCTACAAGGTATCGGGCGGTCTGCACGGCGTCGGCGTGTCGGTGGTCAATGCGCTTTCGGTTTCGCTGAAGCTGAAGATCCGGCGCGCAGGCAAGGTTCACGAGATGAGCTTCACCCACGGTGTTGCTGACGGCGCTCTCGCCGTTACCGGCGAGGCCGGCGATGCGACCGGTACCGAGGTGACGTTCCTGCCGAGCAGCGAGACGTTCACCAAGACCGACTTCGACTACAACACGCTAGAGCACCGCTTGCGCGAACTCGCTTTCCTGAATTCAGGCGTTCATATCATCCTCACTGACAAGCGCCATTCGGATATCCGGCAGGACGAGATGATGTATGAGGGCGGCCTGGAGGCCTACGTCTCGTATCTCGACCGCGCCAAGAAGCCGCTGGTGCACAAGCCGGTATCGATCCGTGGCGAGAAGGACGGCATCACCGTCGAAGTGGCGATGTGGTGGAACGACAGCTATCATGAAAACGTGCTCTGCTTCACCAACAACATTCCGCAGCGCGACGGCGGCACGCATATGGCGGGCTTCCGCGGTGCGCTGACCCGGCAGGTTACGTCCTATGCCGATACGTCCGGCATCACGAAGAGGGAAAAGGTCACGCTTCAGGGCGAAGACTGCCGCGAAGGCCTGACGGCCGTGCTTTCGGTGAAGGTTCCGGACCCGAAGTTTTCGTCTCAGACGAAGGACAAGCTCGTATCCTCAGAAGTCCGCCCGGTTGTCGAAAGCCTCGTCAACGAAGCCCTCAGCACCTGGTTCGAGGAACATCCGACCGAAGCCAAGATCCTCGTCGGCAAGGTCGTCGAAGCGGCCGCCGCCCGCGAAGCCGCCCGCAAGGCCCGCGAACTGACGCGCCGCAAGGGTGCGCTCGACATCTCATCGTTGCCCGGCAAGCTTGCCGACTGCTCCGAACGCGATCCGGCCAAGTCCGAAGTCTTCCTGGTGGAGGGTGACTCGGCAGGTGGCTCCGCCAAGCAAGGCCGTTCGCGCGAAAATCAGGCAATCCTGCCGCTACGCGGCAAGATCCTCAACGTCGAACGCGCGCGCTTCGACAAGATGCTGTCGAGCCAGGAAATCGGTACGCTGATCACCGCGCTCGGCACCTCGATCGGCAAGGACGAGTTCAACGCCGACAAGTTGCGCTACCACAAGATCATCATCATGACGGACGCCGACGTCGACGGCGCGCACATTCGCACCCTGCTGCTCACCTTCTTCTTCCGTCAGATGCCGGAGTTGATCGAGCGCGGCCACCTCTATATCGCCCAGCCGCCGCTCTACAAGGTGACGCGCGGCAAGTCGGCCCAGTACCTGAAGAACGAGCAGGCGCTGGAAGACTACCTGATCACGATGGGCCTGGAAGAAGCCACGCTGGAACTGGAGTCGGGCGAAGTGCGTGCCGGCCAGGATCTGCGGGAAGTCATCAACGACGCGCTCCGCCTGCGCAATCTGATGAACGGGCTGCATTCGCGCTACAACCGCTCGATCGTCGAGCAGGCCGCGATCGCCGGCGCCCTGAACGTCGAGCTCAACGGCCAGCGCGATGCCTATGAGGCGGTCGCCGCTGAGGTTGCCCGTCGCCTCGACGTCATCGCCGAGGAAACCGAGCGCGGCTGGACCGGGACGGTCACGGCCGAAGGCGGTCTCCGCCTCGAGCGCATTGTCCGCGGCGTCAAGGAAGTTGCCGTGCTCGACATGGCGTTGATCGGTTCGTCCGACGCCCGCTACATCGATCAGCTTTCCGCGAAGCTCAAGGAAGTCTATGCCGCCCCGCCGGTCCTGCGCCGTCGCGACGGTACCCTGGAAATCAGTGGACCGCGTGCGCTTCTCGACGCGATTTTCGCGGCCGGTCGCAAGGGTCTCTCGATGCAGCGCTACAAGGGTCTTGGTGAAATGAACGCCGAGCAGCTCTGGGAGACGACGCTCGATCCGAACGTTCGCTCGCTGTTGCAGGTTCGGGTCACCGACGCCACCGATGCCGACGGCCTGTTCTCGCGCCTGATGGGCGACGAGGTCGAGCCGCGCCGCGACTTCATTCAGGAGAACGCGCTGAGCGTCGCCAACCTCGACATCTGATCTTTTTGGGAGATCATTGCCAGTTGAGATCCCGGTGCCCCACGGCACCGGGATTTTTTGTTACTCGCCCTTGAACTGGCCCTCGAAAGCGAACTCGCTGACCGGTTTGCGCTGGCTCGGGATTTCCCGCGCACGCAGATCGTCCGGTAGCGTTGAGGGATCGGCAAGTCGCCCGATCGCAACGGCGGCTTCGACGCGGTGGTGCTCGGGAACGTTCAGGGCGTGCATGGCCTTGTCGCGGTCGATACCCGCCATGCCATGTGCGTGCCAGCCGGAAAGCGAAACCTGCAAGGCAAGGCTGTACCAGGCCGAGCCTGTGTCGAAGGCGTGCGTATAGGCATGCCGCATCTCGCCGTTCTGCGCCTGGTTATGCGTCCTTGAAATGACGATCAGAAGTGCTGCCGCGTTCTTCGCCCAGCGCTGATTGCCTTCATCAAGAGTGTCGAGCAGAACCGGGAAATGCTTGGTCCCGCGACGGGCATAGACGAAGCGCCATGGCTGCCGGTTGCTCGCGGAGGGTGCCCAGCGGGCCGCTTCGAAGAAGGAAAGCAGTTCGCTTTCGTCGATCTCCTCGTTGGTAAAGGCGCGGGGCGACCAGCGCTCCAGGAACATGGCATCGATGGGATAATCGGCTTTTCTGTTGTCGGTCGCCGTCATGGACATGCCTTCTCTCTATGCTCTCTAACTCTTGGGCCGCGCGGCGCCTGATCTGGCCTTGCGCCTATGGCTCGATTCGTTTCGGACGCTACATGAGGTCGCGTGTGGATGAAACGGGGTTGGACGCACGCAGACGTGAGCGCGCCGGCATCCGGTGAGCGCCAGGAAAGTGCAGAAACGGTCGCGTGGGTCATTGCTGTTTCCAAGAAAAAAGTTGTATAAGTTCTGTAGATTTCGAGAGAGGACGGATCATGTCGTTTAAAGACCCATCATTGTTTCGCCAGGCAGCGCTCGTGGGTGGCGAGTGGATCGAGGCGGACGCGGCGAACGCGATCGAGGTGAACAATCCGGCGACCGGTGAGATCATCGGCCGGGTGCCGCGGCTCGGCGCCAAGGAGACCAAGGCTGCGATCGAGGCGGCGCGTCTGGCCCAGAAGACCTGGGCGGCGCGCACGGCCAAGGATCGCGCCGGCGTGCTTCGCAAGTGGTTCGATCTGATGATCGAGAACAAGGAAGACCTCGGCCGCATCCTGACGCTGGAGCAGGGCAAGCCGCTGGCGGAAGCCACCGGCGAGATCGTCTATGGTGCAAGCTTCGTCGAATGGTTCGCCGAAGAGGGCCGCCGCATCTATGGCGACCTGATCCCCGGCCATCAGCCCGACAAGCGCATCCTGGTCATGAAGCAGCCGATCGGCGTCGTCGCGGCGATCACGCCGTGGAACTTCCCCAATGCGATGATCACCCGCAAGGCCGGCCCGGCATTTGCGGCCGGCTGCGCCATGGTGCTGAAGCCAGCGGCCCAGACGCCGTTCTCGGCGATCGCGATCGCCATTCTTGCCGAACGCGCCGGCCTGCCGAAGGGCCTGTTCAGCGTCATCACCGGTTCCGCCCGTGAGATCGGCGCGGAGATGACCTCGAACCCGGTGGTGCGCAAGCTGACCTTCACCGGCTCGACCGAAGTCGGTGCCGAGCTCTATCGCCAGAGTGCCGGCACCATCAAGAAGCTCGGCCTCGAGCTTGGCGGCAATGCGCCGTTCATCGTCTTCGACGATGCCGATCTCGATGCGGCGGTCGAAGGCGCGCTGATCGCCAAGTTCCGCAACAACGGCCAGACCTGCGTGTGCGCCAACCGCATCTATGTGCAGGACAAGGTCTATGACGCCTTCTCCGACAAGCTCGCCAAGGCGGTCGCCAAGCTGAGGATCGGCAACGGTCTCGATGAAGGCGTCATCCTCGGCCCGCTGATCGACAAGGCGGCACTGGAAAAGGTGGAAGAACACATTGCTGACGCCACCGCCAAGGGCGCGCGGGTGATCCAGGGCGGCAAGCGCCACACGCTCGGCGGTACCTTCTACGAGGCGACGGTTCTGGCCGATGTCACCCAGGCGATGGCGGTTGCGCGCGAGGAAACCTTCGGGCCGGTCGCTCCTCTCTTCCGCTTCACCGACGAGGCGGATGTGGTCGAGCAGGCAAACGACACCGAATTCGGCCTTGCCTCCTATTTCTACGCCAAGGATCTCGCCCGTGTCTTCCGCGTCGCCGAAGCGCTGGAATACGGCATGGTCGGCGTCAATACCGGGTTGATCTCCACGGCGGAAGCGCCGTTCGGCGGCGTCAAGCTTTCCGGCCTTGGCCGCGAGGGCTCGCGCTACGGCATCGAGGAGTTCACCGAGATCAAGTACGTCTGCCTCGGCGGCGTTGCGTAAGATACGGTACCCAATCTGAAAAACCGGCCGGAAAGTTCTGGCCGGTTTTTTTCTTTGCCGGTAGAAATCTCGTGATTGCGGGATTGAGGCATCACTCGTCCCGTCGCATTGCAGGAGGAGACGACCATGCCGGCACCGAAGAACCCCTTTAAAGCAGCTCTGCGCGAAAACCGCTTCCAGCTGGGACTGTGGGTGGCGCTTGCCAGCCCCTATGCCGCCGAAGTGGTTTCCGGCAGCGGCTATGACTGGCTGCTGATCGACGGCGAGCACGCGCCGAACGACATTCCGCTGCTGTCGGCGCAGTTTCGCGCCGTCTCCGCATCGAAGAGCCATCCGATGGTTCGCCTGCCGGTTGGCGATACGGTGCTGATCAAGCAGATTCTCGATACCGGTGTGCAGACCCTGTTGATCCCGATGGTCGAGAGCTTGGAGCAAGCACAGCAGCTGGTGCGTGCCACCCGGTATCCGCCGCATGGCGTTCGCGGCGTCGGGGCTGCGCTCGGGCGTGCCTCGCAATTCGGCCGCATCGGCGACTATCTCCAGACCGCCGGCGACGAAATCTGCCTGATCCTGCAGATCGAGAGCCGGGCAGGTCTTGCTGCGATCGATGAGATTGCAGCACTCGATGGCGTCGACGGCCTCTTCATCGGCCCCTCCGACCTGGCAGCCGACATGGGCTATCTTGGTAAGCCAGGGCATCCGGAGGTGCGTTCGGCGATCGCCGATGCGTTCGAGCGCATCAAGAAGGCCGGCAAGGCGCGGGGCATCATGACGCTTGATCTCGAGCAGGCGCGCGACTATCGCGAGATGGGCGCTGATTTCATGGCGATCGGCACGGATGTCACCTCGCTCGTGCGTGCGACGACGACACTGCGCCAGGAGTTTCTCGGCGAGGCGACGTCGCCTCCGAAGAAGCAGGAATCCGGCTACTGATCGCAGATTGCTGCGAGCTCGGGCATGGTTACGCTCGGGCTCCAGCTTCGGAAGTCGGCGATCCGCCGCTCGATCTTTTCTCGGTGATGGTTGGCGATATCGCCTAAACGGTGGTTGAGGAACGGGTTTCTGAAGCGTTCCAGCGTGGCGGCAACATAGTCTTCCGCTTCGCTCTCCAGGCCCCTTGCCGCAAAAGCCGGGATCACTTCGGATCGATAGATGCGCTCCAGCAGCGCGGCGACGCCGGCGTCGGCGAGGATTTCCCGAACGGTCTCGTTCGCGTCACGGCCTTGACTGAGCCAGAGATCAGCCAAGACCGTATGGCCGAGATTGAGGATGTGAAGTTTCAGCTTCTCGTAGGGCGTCAGGTCATCCACGAGCTTCACGCGCGGATGGATACAAGGGAACCGTAGCCCGGGCTGGTTCTCGATCGCCCAGAGCGCATAGGGCTCAGCAATCGCACCGGCAGGCTCCAGCGGCTCGGAGACGATGCGGTCGACCAGCGTGTTGGCCCAGACGACGTCCTTGCCCAGCCAGTCGATAAAGGCGCTGTTTCCGATCCGCTCCGCCGCGAGACGCAGCATCAATGCCTTCAGCACGTCACCATTGCGTGACACGAGTTCGCAGGGAAGCATCGTCAGGGGACGCCCGCCCGCGTCGAAGCGCGCCTTCAAGAGCAAAAGCAGCTTGCCCGGAAAGGAACGGGGAACTTCCGTTGCCAGATCGTCCTCGCCGATCTGGTAGCCCGTGTCGCTGGTATTCGAGATCAGGATTTCGGCATCCTCGGCGACAATCGCCCGGACCTCGCTCCAGTTTTCGGCGGTCGAAAGCGCCCGCGACACACTGGTCACCTGCTGCGTCTCATCGATCTGCGCTCCAGCCCGGATGCCGCGGATGATGACGGGAAAGCCTTCGGGACGGGCAAGCGCTGCAAGACGGCCGGAGCGTTCGCTGGACCCGGTCGTCTGCACGATCGTGATCGGTCCTACGGCCTCTCCCGTCTTCAACGCCTCGCTGACAAAGAGGTCGGCATGCGCCTGAAGAAAGCGGCTTGTTCCGAATTGTACGATCGGCGTCGTCATGTCCTGCCCCGATAGCTGGCTATGGAATGGATTGGAGAAGAGTTTCGCGCGCCGACTGGAGATGCCGGCGGCAGGCGTGTTCGGCCTTTGCGGGATCGTGCGAGCGCAACGCTTCGATATAGGCGAGGTGTTCTTCCAATGCGCGGGCGTTGCGCTGGCGGGCATTCGTCTTGTTCCACTGGTAGTGATAGTGGAAGACGATTGCGATGATGTCGTAGAAATCGACGATGAACCGGTTGCTCGATGCCTTGTGCACCAATAGGTGGAACTGCTCGTCGAGTTCGGAGAACTCCCGGTAGCGGTTGTCGATGTCGGCGAGGATATCGCGGTGCAGGGTCTCGATTTCCCTAAGCTCTGCCCAGGCGGGATGGTCGTCAGGCAAGGAGACGAAGCGTGCGGCTGAGCGCAGCTCGAACATCTCTCGTACTTCCGTCAGTTCCAGCGCGAACTCTCGGGTAAAGCCTTTCAGGATCCAGTGGCTGTTCGGCCGCTTCTCGATCAGGCCGAAGCGGCTGAAGCGGATCAGGAATTCGCGCACGCTGGTCGTGCCGGTCCCAATGTCCCGCGCCAGTTCCAACTCGTTGATCTGCATGCCGGGCTCTGCACCGCCGGCGAGAATCCGGCGCATGAAACTGCGCTCGATGATTTCGGCGAGTGAATCGGTCTCTTCCGTGGGGAAGTAGTCGTCGGGGCGGGGCTGCCGCAGCACGTTCTTTTTTCGTTTGTCCCAGGCGATCAGCTGCAGTTCCTCGAAGCGGCTGAGGATCGCGCGCACCGTCGTGCGGCTGACGCCGAGAACCTGCCCGAGTTCCGGCTCGGAGGGCAGGGAGGATGTGTCCGCCAGGAGCTTCAGGCAGCGGTTATAGGCATCCTTGAAGACGGTGTTCTGTTTTGCCATGGCAAGATCCGGCCGGTTCGAAATTGTCTGCGTCTGTCAGCGACGCTCCTCTATCGCGACGATCCGGTTTTGTCTCCGTCTGTCGTCATCATCCCTGCTTCTCCCGCACTTCGATCGTTGGCCCGGCGTGGTGGCCGACGTTTTCGCTATAATACCCATTGACGGCAATCTGTCTATTGTAGATAAAAGACAGAACAAAAATCAGTTAGGGAGAGATCGGTGTCTGCGCCGTCCACCATCCTGCTCGCACCTGAGGACAATGTTGTCGTGGCGACGCTGGCGATTGCCGCTGGCGATGCCCTGCCGAACAATGTTCTTGCCGCAGCGAAGGTCGATGCCGGTCATAAGATCGCGATCCGTCCGATCCGCGCCGGAGAGTCTGTCGTCAAATATGCTCAGGCGATCGGCCGGGCGACCGCCGATATTGCGCCGGGCGACCACGTGCACTCCCATAACCTCGCCTTCGACAAGGACCGCTTGGCGATCAGCCCGCAGGGAGCGCCAGAAGTGGCAAGCGATGCCGACAGGGCGCGCACCTTCATGGGCTATCGAAGAGGTGATGGCCGGGCAGCGACGCGAAACTATATCGGTGTCGTCGCCAGCGTGAACTGTTCCACCACGGTCTGTCGTGCCATCGCCGAGGAGGCGAACCGGCGCATTCTGCCGCGATATGAGGGTATCGACGGTTTCGTGCCGATCGTGCACGATCAGGGCTGTGGCATGTCGTCAACCGGCGACGGCATGGCCAACCTGCACCGCACGCTCGCCGGCTATGCCCGCCACGTCAATTTCGGCGGCGTGCTGATGGTCGGCCTCGGCTGCGAGGTGAACCAGTTGACGCTCTATGGCCAGAGCGGCGCTGGCGCGGAAAAACGCCATTTCAACATCCAGGAGGCCGGGGGCTCGCGTCGTTCCGTCGAAAAGGCGCTGGGCATTCTCGAGGAAATCGCAGCCGAAGTCGGCAAGGAGCGCCGTGTCGCAATCCCCGTGAGCGAGATCATCGTCGGCCTCCAATGCGGCGGGTCGGATGGGCTTTCGGGCATCACCGCCAATCCGGCGCTCGGCGCGGCCGTCGATATCCTTGCCGCAGCGGGCGGCACCGCAATCCTCTCGGAGACTTCGGAAATTTACGGCGCCGAGCATCTGCTGCGCAGCCGGGCGGTAAATGAGGCGGTGGCGGTGAAACTCGACGGCCTGATTTCCTGGTGGGAAAATTATGTGGCGATGCATGGCGCTTCGCTCGACAACAATCCTTCGCCGGGCAACAAACGCGGTGGTTTGACGACCATCCTCGAAAAATCGCTCGGCGCCGTCGCCAAGGGCGGCCGCTCGCCGCTGAACGCCGTCTATCGCTACGCCGAGCGGGTCACCGAGCGTGGGCTCGTCTTCATGGATACCCCTGGCTACGATCCGGTATCGGCCACCGGCCAGGTCGCCGGCGGTGCCAATGTCATTGCCTTTACCACCGGTCGCGGCAGCTGTTTCGGCTGTCGGCCCGCGCCGTCGATCAAGCTCACTAGCAACACGGCGCTCTACCGGGCGATGGAAGAGGATATGGATATCGATTGCGGCGTGATCGCTTCGGGGGAGGCGAGCATTGCCGGGCTTGGCCGGGAGATCTTCGACCTGATCGTAGAGACCGCCTCTGGCCGCAAGACCAAGAGCGAGCTTTTCGGCTACGGCGACAATGAGTTCGTGCCCTGGCATCTGGGGGCAACCCTCTAAATACGGAACGACTGGCATCCTTTTGGAGGAGGAGACGGGGAATGCAGACGAGACGGATCGGTCGAACCGAACTATCGGTCACCGAATTTAGCTTTGGTGCCGCCGGCCTCGGTGGGCTCTATCGCGAGTGTACCCGTGACGCGGCAATCGCGACCCTGGACGCTGCCTGGGGCGCGGGTCTGCGCTATTTCGACGTGGCGCCCTATTACGGGCTCGGGCTTGCCGAGCGCCGGGTCGGCGATTTCCTCAGCGACAAGCCGCGCGAACAGTTCGTCCTCTCCACAAAGGTCGGACGTCTCCTGCATCCGGTGCCCGAAGACAAGGTGCCGGATTACTCCTACGTGAAGCCGCTCAATTTCGATGTCGAGTACGATTACAGCTATGACGGCATCATGCGCTCCGTCGAGTTCAGCTACGCCCGGCTGGGACTCAACCGCATCGACATCCTCTATGTGCACGATATCGGCGTCTATACCCATGGTGCCGCCCGCAATGCCGTTTACCTGCGGCAATTGCTGGAGGGTGGCCTGAAGGCGTTGGAGGAGTTGAAGGCCTCGGGAACGATCGCCGCCTATGGTCTCGGCGTCAACGAAGTGCCGGTCTGTCTTGAGGTCATGCGCCAGGCCGATATCGACTGCATCCTGCTGGCCGGTCGTTACACCTTGCTTGATCGTTCGGCCGTCGCCGAACTGTTGCCGGTCTGCGAGAAGAAGCAGACTTCGCTCATTGTCGGCGGGGTCTTCAATTCGGGCATCCTGGCGACGGGCCCGGTCGAGGGTGCCCATTTCGATTACATGCCGGCAACGGAGGATATCCGGCAAAAGGTGGGCGCCATGGAGAGGGTCGCCCGCGGTATGAACGTACCGCTTGCCGCACCCGCCATGCAGTTTCCGCTCGGTCATCCCATGGTCGCTTCGGTGCTGCTTGGCACCGCCAAACCGGAGAGCCTGAAGCGCAACATGGCGCTCGCTGGACACAGGTTTTCCGCGTCCGATTTCGCGGCGTTTGAACCGTTCACGCTGATCGCGCCGGAACTCGGAGACGAGCCGGTACGGGTCTAGCGGGTGGGGGTCGCCCCGCGGCCTGAAATGCTGTTCCGGCAGCTTGCCAAGCCGGAATTGTCGTACTAGCATTCACATATGTTTTTTATCGATAAAAGGTCGATAAGCCAGCACCTGCGATCGATCTCCAAGAAGTGGAACACGGTGCACTGAGAGGAGAAACCTGGGATGAGCATTCTGAAAAGCAGTCTTACCCGTCGCGCCTTCACGGCCCTGGCCGGTGCCGCGATGATCGCCGGCATGTCGCCGGTCGCGTCCTTCGCGCAGGACGTGACGATCCCGATCATCGTCAAGGACACCACGTCCTTCTACTGGCAGATCGTGCTGGCCGGCGCGCGCGCCGCTGGCAAGGACCTGGGCGTCAATGTACCGGAACTCGGCGCTCAATCCGAGTCCGATATCAACGGTCAGATCAGCATTCTCGAGAACGCGGTCGCCGGCGCGCCGGCTGCTGTCGTCATTTCGCCGACGGAATTCAAGGCGCTCGGCAAGCCGATCGATGAGGCGGCGAAGGCCGTTCCGATCATCGGCATCGACTCTGGTGCCGACTCGAAGGCCTTCTCTTCGTTCCTCACCACCGACAACGTCCAGGGCGGCCGTATCGCTGCCGATGGACTCGCCGCGGCGGTCAAGGAAATGAGCGGCAAGGAAGAGGGCGAAATCGCCATCATCACCAGCCTTCCGGGCGTCGGCTCGCTCGACCAGCGCCGCGAAGGCTTCCTCGATCAGGTCAAGACCAAGTATCCGGGCTTCAAGGTCGTCGTCGACAAATATGCCGACGGTCAGGCGACCACCGGCCTCAACATCATGACCGACCTGATCACCGCCAATCCCAACCTTGTCGGCGTGTTTGCGTCCAACCTGATCATGGCGCAGGGCGTCGGCCAGGCGATCGCCGAAAACAAGCTCGGCGACAAGATCAAGGTGATCGGCTTCGACAGCGACGACAAGACGGTCGGCTTCCTGAAGGAAGGCGTTCTGGCCGGTCTCGTCGTTCAGGATCCCTACCGCATGGGCTATGATGGCGTGAAAACAGCGCTCGCGGTCTCGAAGAAGGAAAAGGTCGAGGCGAATGTCGATACCGGCGCCAATCTGGTGACCAAGGCCAACATGGCCGAACCGAAGATCGACGCTCTCTTGAACCCGAAGGTCAAGTGACAACGGCTGCGGCGGGCGCCTAGCCTGCCGCACCCGCTTGCGACCGGGAACGAGGACCGGTCGCAAGCGATCTCTGCGATGGGAGGAATGCGCAGATGACCGAGTTGCAAGAGGCGCGCGACGTCAGGACCGAAGGCCTGCAGGTGGCAACGCGCCATCCGGTTCCGAAGGGTGAGCCGATCCTGGAACTGCGCGTGCTGCAGAAGAAATACGGCGCCGTGGAAGCCTTGAAGCCGGCGTCGCTGACCTTTCTCTCCGGTGAAATTCACGCGATTGTCGGCGAGAACGGTGCCGGCAAGTCGACGTTGATCAAGCTTCTGACCGGCGTCATCAAGCGCACGTCGGGTGAAATCTTCTGGTGCGGCAAGCCCGTCCAGCTCGGCACGCCGCAGGAGGCGATCGAGCGCGGCATCAATGCCGTGCACCAGGAAGTCGTGCTCTGCGCTCACCTGACGGTGGCGGCCAACATGTTTCTCGGCGACGAGATCAATCGTAATGGCGTGATGCGAAAACGCGCCATGACCGATGCGGCCCAGCGCGTGCTCGATGATCTCGGCTTCAATCTGCCGGCGGGCGCCGTGCTCGGCAGCCTGACGATCGGTCAGCAGCAGCTGGTCGCCACCGCACGCGCCGCCATGCGCGGCACCCAGTTTCTGATCTTCGATGAGCCGACCGCCTATCTCACGCGGCAGGAATCGGCGCAGCTCTTCCGCCTGATCCGCAGACTTCAGGCGGAGGGTGTGACCATCGTCTATATCAGCCACCGCATGGAGGAAGTGTTCGAGCTCGCCGACCGTGTCTCGGTGCTGCGCGACGGCACCCATGTCGGTACCCGCAAGATCGGCGAAACGAACGAGGCGGAGCTGATCGCGCTGATGATCAACCGCACGATCGAGCAGATCTACCACAAGGAGCATTTTCCGCCGGGTGATGTCATCGTCGAAACGCGAGGTCTGAGTGGTCCCGGCTTTCAGGATGTGTCGTTGACCGTCAGGGCAGGCGAGATCGTCGGTCTCTATGGCTTGATCGGAGCCGGCCGCAGCGAGTTCGCGCTCGGCCTCTATGGCCGACATCGCCCGAGCGCCGGTGAGGTCTATTGGCAGGGGCGCAAGGTGGAGATCGCCAGTGAACGCACGGCGATGGATCTCGGCATTGCGCTGGCGCCGGAAAGCCGCCGCGACCAGGGCCTGTGTCTCAACCTGCCGATCGGTCTCAACATCAACCTGCCGGTCTTTAACCGCTTGACGCGCGGCCTGACGATCAACGGCCAGCAGGAGCGGGAGAATGCCGACCGGCAGATCCGCGACCTGAAGATCAAGACGCCGTCGCGCCGGGTGCTGGCGTCTGCGATGTCGGGCGGCAACCAGCAGAAGATCGTCATTGGCAAGTGGTTGAGCCATGGCGCCAAGCTCTTCATCTTCGACGAACCGACAGTCGGCGTCGATGTGGGCACCAAGGCGGAGATCTATCGCCTGTTCGCGCGGCTACTGGAGAACGGGGCGGGCATCATCCTGATCTCGTCCTATCTGCCCGAAGTTTACGAGCTTGCGGATCGGCTGCACGTGTTTCGGCGCGGCCGGCTCGTTGCCAGCCACGATTATCGCGCCGCGAGCCACGAGGAAGTGCTGACGCAGGCGATTGGCGTTTGAACCGATAAAAACAAACTGAGGGATGCAGGGAGGAAGACGATGAGTGCGGAAACGGTGGAGAGCGGTGCCAGTGCGGCGCCACGCAAGGGCGTGAGCATTCTGTTCGGCCTCACCCTCCTGGGGCTGCTCCTGTTCCTCTGGCTGCTGCTTGGCCTGGCCACCAACAGTTTCTGGACGCCCAACAACATCAGCAACCTGCTGCGCCAGGGGGCGATGACGGCGATTCTTGCGGTTGGCCAGACCTTCGTCATCATCACCGCCGGCATCGACCTTTCGGTCGGCGCGGTGGTCGGTTTCACCAGCGTCATCGTCGCCTGGTTGCTGGCTGCCGGCGTGCCGCTCTGGGCCGCGATCATCTTGACGCTCGCCTTCGGGGTGTTGATCGGCGCCTTCCATGCCTTCGGCATCGTGCGCATGGGGCTGCCGCCCTTCATCATCACGCTCGCGACCCTGACTTCGCTCCGCGGTATCGGCCTCTTGATCACCAACGGCTCGACGATCTCGATCACCAATGAGGCCTTCACCAATTTCTCGCGTGCGGATTTCCTCGGTGTGCCAAGCCTGTTCTGGATGGTGATCGTGGTGGCGATCCCGGCCTATGTCTTCCTGCACTTGAGCCGCTTCGGCCGCTATCTCTTCGCGGTTGGGTCGAATAGCGAGGCGGCGCGACTTTCCGGCGTCAACGTCCACCGCACCATCTATCTCGCCTACATCCTCTCCTCGACCTGCGCCGCCTTCGTCGGCCTGCTGCTCGCCTCGCGCATCGGCATCGGCAACGCCACGCAAGCCGAGGGCTGGGAACTGCAGGCGATCGCCTCGTCGGTCATCGGCGGCACCAGCCTCTTCGGTGCGGTCGGTTCGGTGCATGGGCCGCTGCTCGGCGCATTCATCCTCGCGACGATCAACAATGGCGCGAACCTCCTGAACGTCAACTCGTTCTGGCAGCGCATCATCACCGGCGTGCTGATCATCGTCATCGTCTATTTCGACCAACTCCGGCGCCGCAGCGCCCGCTAGGCGCCGACACCGAACATTCCGTGGGAACTGTCATGAAAGCCGTGCTCTGCCTCGAACCCGGCCACTTGGAGGTCGTTGACCGCCTGCCGGCTGAGAATGTGCCTGACGGTTGGGTGCGCCTCGCCGTCAGCCATGTCGGCATCTGCGGCACCGACTACCATATCTTCGCCGGCAAGCATCCGTTCCTCGAATATCCGAGGGTCATGGGCCACGAGATCTCGGCAACGGCGATTGCTGGTGGCCGCGGCACGACGATCGCGCCCGGCACGCCTGTCGTGGTGAACCCCTATCTTTCCTGCGGCAACTGCGTTGCCTGCCGCAAGGGTAAACCCAACTGCTGCACCGCCATTCAAGTTCTCGGCGTGCATACCGATGGTGCCTTCTGTGAAGAGATCGTCGTGCCGGAGGCGAATCTTTATCCGGCACATGACCTCACACCGGAGGCGGCCGCCACCGTCGAATTCCTGGCGATCGGTGCCCATGCGGTCCGTCGCGCCTCCGCAGAGGCCGGTTCACGGGCACTGGTCATCGGCGCAGGGCCGATTGGCCTGGGCACGGCGATCTTCTCGCGCATCGCCGGCCATCATGTGACGCTCGTCGATACCAGCACCGAGCGGTTGGACTTCGCTGCCCGAAAGCTCGGCTTCGCTAATGGTATCGTCGCGGGCGCCGACATGGCGTCACGCATAGCCGAAACGACGGGTGGGGACGGCTTCGACGTTGTCTTCGACGCCACTGGATATGGTGGCTCGATGCAGGCCGCTTTCGCCTATGTCGCCCATGGCGGCACCCTGGTCTTCGTCAGCGTCGTGAAGGACGAGATCCGCTTCTCCGATCCGGAATTTCACAAGCGCGAGATGACCCTGATCGGCAGCCGCAATGCGACCCACGAAGATTTCGATCATGTCGTCGCATCGATCGCTTCCGGCCTTGTGCCGGTCGAGGCGCTGATCACTCATCGCACGACGCTGGAGGGTGCGGTGGCCGATCTTCCGCGCTGGGCAGAAGAAAAGGCGGGGCTGGTCAAGGCAATCGTCAAGGTGGCTGCTGCATGAGCGAGGGCGGCCTTGCTGCATTGCCGCAGGGGGCTGCATCTGACATTCGCTCCATTTTTCCCTGAAAAATGCCCCGTATCGGTTCTCAACGCACGAAAATAGCGGAAAACCGCCAGTTTCGGGCAAGCTCGTTTGCAAATCGTCAGGAATCCAGATTCATTCTGGTCTCAGGCCTTGTATCGAGGCGTGACGGGTATATTTGTTGCACTGCACAAGAAAAGTGGTAGTCTGGCAGCGATTGCGGACACCAAGACAAACAATCGCAAGCTTGCGTCCGACCGGGAGCGGCGTTGTCGTTGATTGAACCAAGGGGTACGCTTCCCATGTTCTACCAGCTCTATGAATTGAACCATGCCATGATGGCGCCGTGGCGTACGGCTGCCGATGCCATGCGGCTTGCCTTCAGCAATCCGATGAACCCCGTCTCGCACACCTATTTCGGTCGTGCCGCCGCTGCGGGGCTCGAAGTGTTCGAGCGTTCCACGCGTCGCTATGGCAAGCCGGAGTTCGGACTTCCAACGACCGAGGTCGACGGCGCGTCTGTCTCCGTCTACGAGCGCATTGTCTGGCGCGCGCCCTTCTGCAACCTCATCCATTTCGAGCGTGCCCTGCCCAAGGGGCGTGCCGCGGATCCGAAGGTGCTGGTGGTTGCGCCGATGTCCGGCCACTACGCGACGCTGCTGCGCGGAACGGTGGAAGCCTTGCTGCCGCATTCCGATGTCTACATCACCGACTGGATCGACGCCCGCATGGTGCCGCTCAGCGAAGGCACCTTCGATCTCGATGACTACATCGACTACGTCATCCAGATGCTGCACTACCTGGGTCCGAACACGCATGTGATCGGTGTCTGTCAGCCGGCAGTGCCCGTGCTCGCCGCCGTCGCCCTGATGGAAGCGGCTGATGATCCGCTGTCGCCGGCGACGATGACGCTGATGGGCGGACCGATCGATACCCGTATCAACCCGACCGGCGTCAACCAGCTGGCCGAGCAGCGGCCGATCGAATGGTTCCGCGACAATGTCATCATGCCGGTGCCGTGGCCGCAGCCGGGCTTCATGCGCATGGTCTATCCGGGCTTCCTGCAGCTTTCCGGCTTCATGTCGATGAACCTCGACCGGCACCTGATCGCCCACAAGGAGTTCTTTGCCCATCTGGTCAAGAACGACGGCGATGCGGCCGAAAAGCATCGGGACTTCTACGACGAGTATCTGGCCGTTATGGACCTGACCGCCGAATTCTACCTGCAGACCGTGCAGGTGGTCTTCATGCAGCATGCGCTGCCCAAGGGCGAGATGATGCATCGCGGCAAGCGCGTCGATACGACGGCGATCAAGAAGGTCGCGCTGCTCACGGTCGAAGGCGAGAACGACGACATTTCCGGCGTTGGCCAGACGAAAGCGGCGCAGACGATCTGCACCAATATCCCCGACCATATGCGCATGCACTACATGCAGCCGGATGTTGGCCACTACGGCGTCTTCAACGGTTCGCGCTTCCGCCGCGAAATCGCGCCGCGCATCGTTGCCTTCCACCGGGAGCACGCGCGTCACGTGAAGCCGGTGAAGCAACTGATCAAGGGCGGCAAGTCGGCCTGATCCCGTGGTCGGTGCCGTTTTGACCGCGTAGAGTCAAGGGTTTGTCCGATTCCGGGGGAGGGCGTCTTGCAGAGCCAAGGGCGCCTTCCCACATCGTTTTCATCGGGTCGCATGGGCGGCCCGGATGATTGCGAGGAATCCTGAAGATGAACCAATCTGCAATGATCCGTCCGGATTGGACGCCCGCGACCATCGCCCTGATGGTGCTCGGCTTCGTGGTCTTCTGGCCACTGGGTCTGGCCATGCTCGCCTACATCCTGTTCGGCGAAAAACTCAAGACGTTCAAGAAAGACGCCAACGATACGGTGGATGGCATGTGCTCGGCATTCAAGCGCGGCGGTCGCCGTTCCAACTGGACGCATCGCACCGGCAACGTCGCCTTTGACGACTGGCGCGAAGCTGAACTTGCGCGCCTCGACGAACAGCGCCGCAAGCTCGACGAAATGCGCGAAGAGTTCGACACCTATGTGCGCGAGCTTCGCCGCGCCAAGGACCAGGAAGAGTTTGACCGCTTCATGCGCGACCGCAAGAACGGCGGCTCCGGCCCGATTGTCGAAGCTCACTGATCCAATGATGCTTCCGGCGTTTCACATGAAACGCCGGATTACCCGTTCGCGTCTCGCGGCCTGTAGGCGAAAGCCCCGCGAATCGGTTAGAAAGCCTGCATGTTCCCTTCCTTCAAGCGGCGCATTCAACCTGCACCACCCGCCACGACGCGGCAGATCGAGGTCGCCGGCAAATCCTTGCCGTTGACGATCAAGCAGAACGCGCGCGCGACCCGCATGACGCTGCGCATCGAGCCTGGCGGCCGGGCGCTGAAAATGACGATCCCCCAGGGCCTGCCGGAGCGCGAGGTCAACGCCTTTCTCAATCGCCATCAGGGCTGGCTGATGACGAAGCTTGCCCGCTTCTCCGGCGAGAGCCAGATCGAGGAAGGCGGCTCCATCCTGATCCGCGGCATTTCCCACCGGATCGAGCGCACCGGCAAGATCCGCGGGCTGACGGAAGCGATCGTGATCGATGACGAACCGGTTCTGCGCGTGAGCGGCGACGAGGAGCACCTGAACCGGCGCATCGTCGATTTCCTCAAGAAGGAAGCCCGCCAGGATCTCGATCGGCTGGTGGCGATCTATACCGGCCGCATCGGCCGGCGCGCAAAGTCGCTGTCGCTGAAAGACACGCGCAGCCGTTGGGGATCGTGCTCGGCCGATGGCGCATTGAGTTTTTCCTGGCGCATCGTCATGGCGCCGCCCAAGGTCATCGCCTATCTCGCTGCTCATGAAGTGGCGCATTTGCAGGAAATGAATCACAGCCCGGACTTCTGGGCGCTGTGTGGAAGGCTTTGTCCGGATACGGACGATGCCAAGCGATGGCTTCGCCGCAACGGTACGATGCTTCACGCGATCGACTTCGATTGAGCCAGCCCGAAGGCTGTGCGTGCGTTATGTGCGGTAGCGCAGCGCTTCGCGGATCTTCTCGTCGGTCTTGTATTGGCTCAGCGCATAGACCGACCAGATCGCCGCCGGAACCCAACCGATCAGGGTGAGTTGCAGGATCAGGCAGATGAGGCCGGCAAAGGGACGGCCGATGGTGAAAAACTGCAGCCAGGGCAGGATAAGCGCGAGCAACAGGCGCATCAGTCTCTCCATTGTGGTAAAATGCATATGGTGAAAGCGCGCCTGCCGCGCAAGGGGCGCAACGGCCGTCGGGACATCGTGCCGGAGGCGCTGGCTGGGGCCTCGCGCGTCGGTTTTTGGCTCGACTCGCGCGACATTTCATGCAAGGTCGCTTCTCATGAAAACCGAAGTGAAGATATGCGGGCTGAAGACCGCGGAAGCGGTTGAGCGTGCTGTCGCGCTCGGAGCATCCCATACCGGCTTCATCTTTTTTCCCAAGAGCCCCAGGAACATAGAGCCTGATGATGCGGGCCGTCTGGCGGACCGGATTCGCGGCCAGGCGAAGATCGTCGCCGTCACGGTCAATGCTGATAACGACGAGCTCGACGAGATCGTTTCGGCGCTCAACCCCGATATCCTGCAGCTCCATGGCAGCGAGGACCCGGAACGGCTGCTGACGGTCAAGGCGATGTACGGCCTTCCTGTCATGAAGGCCCTTTCGGTGCGCGAAGCGTCGGACATCGAAAAGATCGACGCCTATGTCGGCATCGCCGACCGCTTTCTCTTCGATGCCAAGCCGCCTGCGGGTTCTGATTTGCCCGGTGGCAACGGTGTTTCCTTTGACTGGAAGCTGCTCGATGCGCTTGACGGAAGCGTCGATTACATGCTTTCCGGTGGGCTTAACGCCGAGAACATCGGCGAGGCCATGGTGCAGACTCGCGCCCGGGCCATCGATATCTCCTCCGGCGTAGAGAGCGCGCCGGGCGTCAAGGATCTGAAGCTCATGGAATCGTTTTTCAATGCCGTTCGCCAGGCGGAGGCGGGCATGCCACGGTCAGGGAGCAGGACGTGAACCAGGCGCCAAAGTTGAATTCTTTCCGGGGCGGTCCCGACGAGGACGGCCGTTTCGGCATTTTTGGCGGCCGCTTCGTGGCCGAGACATTGATGCCTTTGATCCTCGACCTGCAGGACGAGTGGAACAAGGCAAAGGACGATCCGGCCTTCAAGGCGGAGCTGGCACATCTCGGTGCCCACTATATCGGCCGGCCGAGCCCGCTCTATTTCGCCGAGCGACTGACGGCCGAACTCGGCGGCGCCAAGATCTACTTCAAGCGTGAGGAGCTGAACCACACCGGCTCGCACAAGATCAACAACTGCATTGGCCAGATCCTGCTTGCCAAGCGCATGGGCAAGACGCGCATTATCGCCGAAACCGGTGCCGGCCAGCACGGTGTGGCTTCGGCAACGGTTGCGGCACGCTTCGGCCTGCCCTGCGTCGTCTACATGGGCGCGACCGACGTCGAGCGCCAGGCGCCGAACGTCTTCCGCATGAAGCTGCTCGGTGCAGAGGTAAAGCCGGTAACGGCCGGCAGCSGCACGCTCAAGGACGCGATGAACGAGGCSCTGCGCGACTGGGTCACCAATGTCGACAACACCTATTATCTGATCGGCACGGCTGCCGGCCCGCATCCCTATCCGGAAATGGTCCGCGATTTCCAGGCGGTCATCGGCCAGGAAGCCAAGGAGCAGATGCTCGCTGCCGAAGGCAGGCTGCCGGATCTCGTCGTCGCTGCCGTTGGCGGCGGCTCCAACGCGATCGGCATCTTCCATCCGTTCCTCGATGACGAAAGCGTCAAGATCGTCGGCGTCGAAGCCGGCGGCAAGGGCATCGAGGGCGACGAGCATTGCGCCTCGATCACCGCTGGTTCGCCCGGCGTGCTGCACGGCAACCGCACCTATCTGCTGCAGGACGGCGACGGCCAGATCAAGGAAGGCCATTCGATTTCGGCCGGCCTCGATTATCCCGGCATCGGTCCGGAGCATGCCTGGCTGAATGATGTCGGCCGCGTCGAATACGTGCCGATCATGGACCACGAAGCGCTCGAAGCGTTCCAGACGCTGACCCGCCTCGAAGGCATCATTCCGGCGCTCGAGCCGTCGCACGCGCTTGCCGAGGTCATCAAGCGCGCACCGAAGATGGGCAAGGACGAGATCATCCTGATGAACCTCTCCGGTCGCGGGGACAAGGACATCTTCACCGTCGGCAAATTGCTGGGAATGGGGCAGTAAGATCATGACCGCACGCATGGACAAGAGATTTGCCGATGTGGCGGCCGAAGGACGTCCGGTCCTCGTCACTTATTTCATGGCCGGAGATCCGGATTTCGAGACGTCGCTTTCGATCATGAAGGCGTTGCCGAAAGCTGGCGCCGACGTCATCGAATTGGGCATGCCCTTTTCCGATCCGATGGCCGATGGCCCGGCGATCCAGCTTGCCGGTCAGCGCGCGCTGAAGGGCGGCCAGACGCTCGCCAAGACGCTTGAGATCGCCCGTCGTTTCCGTGAAGACGACCAGCGCACGCCGATCGTGCTGATGGGCTACTACAATCCGATCTATATCTACGGCGTTGACCGTTTTCTGACCGATGCGCTCGCCGCCGGCATCGACGGCCTCATCGTCGTCGACCTGCCGCCGGAGATGGACGACGAACTCTGCATCCCGGCGCTTGAGAAGGGCGTCAACTTCATTCGCCTGGCGACGCCGACCACGGACGATCGTCGCCTGCCGAAGGTGCTCGAAAACACCTCCGGTTTCGTCTACTACGTGTCGATGAACGGCATCACCGGCTCGGCTCTGCCCGATCCGTCGTTGATTGCCGGTGCCGTCGGCCGTATCAAGGCGCACACCAACCTGCCGGTTTGCGTCGGTTTCGGCGTCAAGACGGCGGAACATGCAAGGGCCATCGGAGCATCCGCCGATGGCGTGGTCGTCGGTACGGCGATCGTCAACCAGATCGCGTCGAGCCTGACCGAAGAGGGCAAGGCGACGGACGCGACGGTTCCGGGTGTTGAAGCGCTGGTCAGAGGGCTCTCGGCAGGCGTGCGGTCCGCACGCCTCGCAGCAGCCGAATAATTGCCTATATTAGCGCGCACAACCCGAAGGAAATCTTCAGGAGTTACTAAGTGAACTGGATCACAAACTACGTTCGGCCGAAGATCAACTCGATGCTGGGCCGCCGGGAAGTTCCGGAAAATCTCTGGATCAAGTGCCCGGAAACCGGCGAGATGGTGTTCCACCGCGATCTCGAGGAAAACAAGTGGGTCATCCCGCAGTCCGGCTTCCACATGAAGATGCCGGCCAAAGCGCGGTTGAAGGACCTGTTCGACGGCGGCATCTATGAAGCGTTTCCGCAGCCGAAGGTTGCTCAGGATCCGCTGAAATTCCGCGATTCCAAGAAGTATGTCGACCGTCTGCGCGACAGCCGCACCAAGACCGAGCTTGAGGACACGATCGTCGCTGGCCTCGGCCGCGTTCAGGGCGTCAAGCTCGTCGGCGTCGTGCACGAGTTCAACTTCATCGGCGGCTCGCTCGGCATGGCGGCCGGCGAGGCGATCATCAAGGCCTTCGAAAGGGCAATCGCCGAGAAGTGCCCGCTGGTGATTTTCCCGGCATCGGGCGGCGCCCGCATGCAGGAAGGCATCCTGTCGCTGATGCAGCTGCCGCGCACGACGGTTGCCGTCAACATGCTGAAGGAAGCCGGCCTTCCCTACATCGTCGTGCTCACCAACCCGACGACCGGTGGCGTCACCGCATCCTATGCGATGCTTGGCGATATCCATATGGCCGAGCCAGGCGCCGAAATCGGCTTTGCCGGCAAGCGGGTGATCGAGCAGACGTTGCGTGAGAAGCTGCCGGAAGGCTTCCAGACCTCGGAATACCTGCTGGAGCACGGCATGATCGACATGGTCGTCAAGCGCCATGATCTTCCGTCGACGCTCGCTCGGGTCCTGAAGATCCTGATGAAGAAGCCGGCAGAAGCCTCGAAGCTCAACGGCGGCACGCAGCCGGCCGCTTTGCCGGTCGCGGCAAGCGCTTAAGGCTGTTCTAGGAAAAATCTGAACCGGATTTTTGGAATTTCGCACGAAAAATGAACATCTCCGCGCGACGGAGATGTTTCGGCAGTCGAGCTTGTCGCGGTGGGGTGAGAGATGACAGCGGTGGAAGCCAGCGAAGCGGGCTATGAGATCGAAAAGCTCCTTGCCCTGCACCCCAAGGGGTTTGACCTGTCGCTGGACAGGATCACCCGGCTTCTCGCCGCGCTCGGCAACCCGCAGGACCGCCTGCCACCGGTGATCCATGTCGCCGGCACCAATGGCAAGGGCTCGGCAACGGCGTTTTCGCGGTCAATCCTGGAGGCCGCCGGTCTCAGCGTTCACGTCCACACGTCGCCGCATCTCGTCAATTGGCACGAGCGCTACCGCCTCGGCGTCAAGGGCGGAAGAGGGAGGCTCGTCAGCGACCCTGTTCTGGCCGATGCCGTGCGCCGGGTGGCTGAAGCCAATGCCGGCGAGAAGATCACCGTCTTCGAAATCCTGACCGCGGTCACCTTCCTTCTCTTCGCCGAGCATCCGGCGGATGTCGCGATCATCGAGGTTGGCCTCGGTGGCCGTTTCGACGCGACCAATGTCATTGCCCGACCCGCCGTTTCGGTCATCATGCCGATCTCGCTCGACCATCAGGCCTATCTGGGCGATCGGGTGGAACTGATCGCCGCGGAAAAGGCCGGCATCATGAAGCGCGGCTGCCCGGTGGTGATCGGCCACCAGGAGGAAGAGGCCGCGCGCGACGTGCTGATCTCGACCGCCGAGCGGCTCGGCTGCCCGATGTTCGTTTATGGCCAGGACTTCATGGCGCATGAGGAATTCGGCCGTCTCATCTATCAGGACGGGAGCGGGCTCTCCGATCTGCCGTTGCCGAAGCTGCCGGGACGTCACCAGTACGCCAACGCCGCCGCCGCCATTCGCGCCGTGCGGGCCGCGGGCTTCGATGTTTCGGAGGCGGCGATCGAGAAGGGGCTTGCCAGTGTCGAGTGGCCGGGGCGACTGCAGCGCCTGACGAGCGGCAAACTTACACGCTACGGCCCGGCCGATGCGGAAATCTGGGTCGATGGTGGCCACAATCCCGGTGCCGGCCAGGTGATCGCCGAGGCGATGGCGACCTTCGAAGAACGCGAATCGCGCCCGTTGTTCCTGATCATCGGCATGATCAACACCAAGGATCCGATCGGCTACTTCCGGGCGTTTCTCGATCTCGCCGAACAGGTCTTCACCGTTCCGATCCGTGGTTCGGATGCGGGCCTTGATCCGGTGGCGCTTGCAACTGACGCCGCGGCTGTCGGGTTTGAGGCTTCGGCCGTCTCTTCCGTCGCCGAAGCGCTGACGATCATTGCCAGTCTGGTCGATGAGGATCCGGCTCCGCCGCGCATCCTGATCGGCGGCTCGCTCTATCTTGTCGGCGATGTTCTCGCCGACAATGGCACGCCGCCGAAGTGATCCGCCGGTGGCGCCGCCCTTCCGGAAATGTCAGATTCAAGACAAGAAAAAAGCCCGGCATGCCGGGCTTTCTGCTGCGGTAGTCAGCGAAGGCTTCAGGCGACCGCCGTGGAGATCCACGAAGAAAGGGCCGTCTTCGGCGCAGCGCCAACCTTGATATCAGCCACTTCACCAGCCTTGAACATGGCCAGCGTCGGGATCGAACGGACGCCGTACTGGGCGGCCAGTTCCGGGTTTTCGTCAATGTTGAGCTTGGCAACCTTAACCTTGCCGGCGAGTTCGTTCGAGATTTCCTCGAGGCTCGGCGCGATCATTTTGCACGGGCCGCACCATTCAGCCCAGAAATCGACAACCACCGGCTCGGCGGAGTTCAGCACTTCCTGCTGAAAATTGGACGTATCGACCTTTACAGTAGCCATAGGCTGCTCCTTGCGTTCGGAATGGCAGTATCCAGATGTTGTGTCTCATGTGAGATGGCACCGCTGGATTTTCAATATCGGGTATCTCACTTTGTCGCGAGGTCTTCAAGGCTCCTGTCGAGCGCCTGATCCGCAACGACATGGACGGCCGGCCCTTCGGTGAAGATCAGCACGCATCGGAACGCGTGTCCGGGATAGAGTGGCCGCAACAGCTCGCGATAGATCGCAAGCTGTGCCCTGTAGGCAAAGGGGATATCCCCTTGCGAAGTCGGTACCTGCCGGTTCGTCTTGAAATCCGCAATGGTCACGATGCCGTTGCTGACGGCGAGCCGGTCGATGCGGCCGGAGACCGCGTGCTCGCGGGTGCCGAGGGTCAACGTGCCCATGACCGAGACTTCGGCACGGCTGCCGGTCGAGAAGAGCGCCTCCAGATCGGGGTGGTCGAGCACGTTTTCAACGCCGGCAATCAGCGCTGCGCGCTGTTCGGGCGACCAACGGGGCACGGAACGCAGGAGATAGCGTTCGGCTGCGGCGCGGCGATCGTCGCCGGCAATCATCGAGGGCAGGACCTGCAGGAGCCGGTGCAGGATGGCGCCGCGCAACATCGAGAGATTGGCCGGTGCCTTCTCTGAAAAGAGCGCGGATCCGACGAGCGCATCACCGTCATCCTCGTCGATGGCGATGCCGACGCCGGAGGGGCTCAGCGGCCGCGGCAGCTGCTTCTGCGGCGGCAGCGGTGTCGAGAGTGCTTTTGGCAGGCCGGATGCCGGGCGGCTGGCGTCCGGTGTCGGCGTGTCCTTGGAGGGAAGGTCGCGTTCAAGCTGTTTCTCGCGCCAGGAATGGCCTGACCATTCCTCGCCGCCCGCATGAAAGGTCTTCGGGTGGCCGCGGCCATTTTCGTCGCCGGCGAGGCTCGCCTGAACCATAGCGTGCCATGTTTCGGCGACGGCCCGCTGCCCGCGATAGCCGCAGACGATCAAGCGATCGGCGGCGCGGGTCATGCCGACATAGAGCAGGCGGCGATACTCTTCCTCGGCGAGCGTCTTCAATCGGTCGCCGTCGGCGGTCACGAGCGTATTCGATTCCGAGCCCGATGCGCGCCACACCGGCAACGACAGGGGTGCGCCATTCCGTTGGGAGAGCTCAAGGAAGCGAAGAGACGGGACATGCTGGTTGCTGAACGCCGCTCCACCGCCGTCGACGAGGAAGACGACCGGCGCTTCCAGGCCCTTGGCGGCGTGCACCGTCATGATCCGCACTTCGTCGCGTTCCTTGTCCTGCTCGCGCTTGACCGTCGGCGCCTCCATTTCCAGCGTCGAAACGAACGCCTGCAGGCCGGGGAGACCGCTTCTTTCCTGATCGAGCGCGAAAGTCAGGAACTCGTCGAGAATGTCGCTGACCTCGGTGCCGAGCCGCGCCAGGAAGGCGGCCCGGCCGCCATGGACGCCAAGAATGCGGGCATATAAATCGTGCGGCGCAAGCTGGTTGGCGAGCGCCATATAAATCTTGAGCGACCTTGCTGTCTGGTGGAACAGGATA
This sequence comes from Ensifer sp. 2TAB8, assembly GCF_052115125.1. NCBI lineage: Bacteria > Pseudomonadati > Pseudomonadota > Alphaproteobacteria > Hyphomicrobiales > Rhizobiaceae > Ensifer > Ensifer sp. 2TAB8. Next base: position 75,865 of record NZ_JBFRGB010000018.1, read on the forward strand.
CCTTCGGACGCCTCGGCCTGCAGCCGTTGCCAGAGGCTTTCGCCCTCCTTGCGTCGGGCAGCGAGCTCGAACAGTGCGTCTTCCGCGAGATTGAACAGCGGGCTCTTCAGCAGCGCGGCGAGTGACAGGTCGTCTTGCGGCAAAAGGACGAAGCGTCCAAGTGCGAGCAGGTCCTGAACGGCAATATGTTTGGTGAGCACCAGGCGGTCGGCGCCGGCGACCGGAATGTTGTTTCGGCGCTTGAGGGCGCGGGTCAGGGCGTTCACGAAGGCGTCGCGCTTGCGGACCAGCACGATCACGTCGCCCGGGCGCATCGGTCGGCGAACACCCTTCTCGACGATCGTCTCCTTGCCAATCCAGCTCTCCAGCGTGGCGGCGATCCGGCGAGCGAGGATATTGACCGGTGCACTCTCGGGTGCCGCGTCGAAGGCCGCTGTCCACTCCTCGTCCGTATCCGTCGGCTCGGTGGCAATCACCTCCCAGACGTCGACCGCGCCGGGATGTCCGATGCGGTTCGAAGCATGGACGACAGGCTCGTTGCGGGCACTGAGGCCCCGGGCATGCGCCGGATTGGCAAAGACGGCGTCGACGGCGGAAAGCACGTCGACGGTCGAGCGGAAGGAGAGCTGGAGGCGGATGGGCTCGAACGCCTTGCCGCCGTCGCGGACCCGGCGCTCGGTCTCCTGGCTCTCGCGCGAAAACCGCTCCGGCCGTGCGCCCTGGAAGGAGTAGATCGACTGCTTCTCGTCGCCAACGGCGAACATGGTACGGGCGGTGCCCCGCGCGCTTTCACCAGAGAAGAAATCGGCAGCCAGCGCCTGGATGATCGTCCATTGCGCCGGGCTGGTATCCTGGGCCTCGTCGACGAGGATGTGGTCGATGCCCTTGTCGAGCTTGTAATGCACCCAGGCACTGACGTCGCCGCGGGCAAAGAGCGCCGCCGTGCGGTTGATCAGGTCCTCGAAATCGAGCTGGCTGCGTCGCCGCTTGAGTTCCTCGTAGTCGACGTTGAGCCTTTCTGCGAGCGTCAGCGCGGCAAGCGTCGCCTCGAACATCTTGAGAATGCTGATGTGATCGATGCAGGCGACGACGTGGCGGTAGGCTTCATCCACGAGGTCAATGAGATCGGGCGCCGCCTGCTGCATCGCCTTGTTGAGGAAGGTCGATTGTGCCCGCGCCTTGCCAGTCCCAGTGAAGAACAAATGCCTGAGACCGTCATAGCGTGCGCCCACATCCGTAAGCTTGGAAACGGTTCTCATCCCTTCCGCGAAGTCGAGCACCTTTGATCCGCCGACACTCGTGGCCAGCGAGACGTACCGTTCCAGGGCGGCGCCGTTCAGTCCCGCCAGCGGCCAGATCGCGGCCATCGCGCTGTCGACGCTTTCGGCCGGTGTCAGCTTCAGGGCACGGCGCAACTCCGCCTCGGTGCCACCGTGCGCATCGGCATGCTCGAGGAAGGCCTGGATCGAGGTGCGGTTCTCGACGATCGCCGCGAGCAGTTTTTCAAGCCCGGTATCGTCGGCAAGGTCGAGCACGGTGGCGAAGGCGCGCGCCAGTTTCGGATCGTCCTTGGCCGCCGTCGCCGTCAGCAGCATGCGGCGCGCATCGGCAAGCAGCACGGCGGCAGCGCGATCGTCGAGAACCGAGAAATGCCCGGCGACGTTGGCTTCCAGCGGAAACTGATGCAGCAGCGCCTCGCAGAAGGCATGGATCGTCTGGATCTTGAGGCCACCGGGCGTTTCGAGCGCGCGGGCAAACAGGCGACGCGCCTCTTGCAGCTTCAGCAGACCAGGGCGTTCGCCCTCGATCGCCTCGATCCGCTTTTCGAGCGTCGCGTCGTCGAGCGTGACCCATTCGGCCAGCCGTTCGAAGACGCGGTTCGACATTTCGGATGCCGCGGCCTTGGTATAGGTGAGGCACAGGATCGCCGAGGGACGGCAGCCGGCAAGCAGCAGCCGGATCACTCGCTGGGTCAGCACGTGCGTCTTGCCGGAACCGGCATTGGCCGAAACCCAGGCGGAACGCGCAGGATCGGAGGCAAGCGACTGCCGACGCGAGGTCCAGTCGAGCCAGCCCTGCGGCGTCGCCTGTTCGGGGCCGAGGCTGTCATCCCTCATCGCCGTCCTCCTCTTCGCTGTCGGCTGTTGACCATTCGGCCACGCGTGCCAAATGGTCATACTCGCCGCCGTAATCGCGTTCTTTTTGAACAATCACGCGTGACGCAAAACCATGCTTGCCCGAGAGCAGCGCACTCAGGAGCTTTCTAAGCTCGGTGAGGGATTCGTCGGCGAGTAGGTCGGCGGATTTGGTTTCCTTGGCTTTGCTGCCCTCGTTATTCACCGTCTCGTGCTTGAAACGCGATCCGGGTTTGAGCCGGACATAGAGCAGCGATTGCGGATGACTGGGCGGCACATCCTTGAAGGCACCGGCCTTGAGAGCAGCCGCTTCGAGGGCGAGCTGCGGGTCGAGCAGCACACGCGCCTCCTTGACCGATGGGCTGGAGCCGGTCTTGTAGTCGATGATCTCGACGCCGCCGTCAGTCAGCGTATCGAGCCGGTCGGCAATGCCGGTCAGCCGCATGTCGGCGACGCCGAGCTCCATCGCTGCGGCCACCTCGGTGCGCGAACGACGGATAAAACGCGCACGCTCTCGCTCCCACTTGATGAAAGCCAAGCCGACGGCGGCAAAGCGCGGCCGCCAGATCGTATCGATATGCGTTGGCAGTCGTGCCTCGTCGAAAGCCTCGTTCAGCAGCCGATGCATCGCTTCCTCGGCTGCTGGGGACTGGAGGTCGAAACCGCCGCGGACGAAACGTTCGACGATCTGGTGATAGAGCGTGCCGCGCTCGGCAGGACCCGGGTCACTGTTGAACGGTAGCAACGGGTGCAGGCGAAGTATCCGTCGGGCGTAGATCGCGTAGGGGTCGCGCCTCAGCCGCGAAACTTCGCTGAAGGAGTATTTGCGCGGCTGCAGGTCCGCCGGCGGCTTGGGGGCAGGGCGCTCGGCCAGCGGCTGCCTTCCTCCGTCGTCCAGCATGCGGGCCCAGGCCAAATAGTCCGCACCATTGGCCCTCAAGGCCGCCGTCAGCCGTTCGCCGCCGAGTGCCAGCAAGCGCTGTAGCCAGCGCGAGGCGACGGTGGGTGCAGCGCCCTGGCGCATCGAGCGGGTGAAGATCAGCCGTCTTGTGCCGCAGGCCATCTGGAAGTCGTGCGCGAGCTGGCCGATTCGCCGCTCCGGCGGCTCAAGACCGATGCCTGTCTTCATCGTGCGCGACAGGAACGGGTCGTTGGCGGTCTGGCCCGGCCAATTGCCCTCGTTCATGGCGCCGAGCACCACCAGATCCATGCTCTGCAGGCGGGACTCCAGCGCACCGAAGATGAAGACCCGAGGGTGGCGCATGGAACGCGGCTTGACCGCAGCACCTGCGGCAAGCGCCTCCATGACGTCACACCATTGCGGTCCGTCCGCCGTCATCTGACCATCGGTTTCGATTATGCCGCGAAGCAGGGTCGCGAGCGTATCCGCCGCCTCGCCGGACCAGAGCCCGCCGAGATCGCCGCGCTCGTCGGCTGACGCAGCTTCCATCGCCTGGCCGCTGCGCGTCGCCCAGTCGGCGAAGGTGAACTCCTCCGAAAACACACGGCTGCCGTCCTTGCTGCGCGTGAGCGCGGAAGCCAGTGGCGCCACGGCAAGCCCGATCTTCACCGCCAGATCGCGCGCAGCCTGAAGCTCCTCGGTGCCTATGCCGGCCCGCCACTCCGGTGGGTGGCGATCGATCTTGTGGCCTGCAATCGCCGCCTCGAGCAGTGGTTCAAGGGCGAGAATGTCGATGGTCGCGGTGCTGCCGCGCAGTGCCATGCGTTCGAGCGCGTCGGCGCCCTGTCGCATCGCATCACGCGAAAGCCCGAAACGCGCCAGCGGATGTTTGAGCAGCGCAACGAAGGGCACGGGATCGCCCGGCCGCAGGCTTGCCTCCAGGAGAAGGCGCATGAAGCTGCCCTGCGGCGTCGAGGATAAAGGCGTGCCGGCGGAATCGTCCGCCTCGATGCCGAAGCGCGCGAGCTCGGCGCCAACCCGTCGCGCAAGATTCCGATCTGGCGTGATCAGCGCCGCCTGGCTCTCGTCGCTGCCTTCGAGTGCCAGCCGCAGCGCAACGGCAATTGCTGCCGCCTCCTCGCGCTCGTTGGCGGTCTCGATCAGGGCCGCATCGCTGAAGGCGGCGCGCAGTGAATCGGGATCGAGTTCACTGCGCATTTCGGTCCAGGCATTGGTGGCCTTGGCCGGCAGAAGTGCATGAGAAAGGATCTCGGCGCGGAAATCGAGGTCGGACTTAGCGTCGGCCAAGGCGGCCACGTCGGGACGGAGCACGGCCATGCGTTTCAGCAGCCGGTAGAAACCGTATTGCGGGTGGCTGCGGCTTGCCGGGTCCGGCCTGCCGTCGAGTGCTGCGTCGGCGACGATCATGTCCCATTCGGCGTCGCTCATCGTCTGGTCGAGACCGGGCAGCACGATCGTGCCGTTCGGTAGCTTCTGCACGGCGGCGATCAGCGCGGCGGTGGCCGGAATGGAGCCGGTCGAGCCGGCAATGATGATCGGGCCCTCGATCTTGCCGCCGGCAATGCGCTGCGTCTCGGCCTGCAGGATGGCGTTGCGGTGACGTGCAGGCGAGGATTGCTTGAGTTCCTCCAGCCGCTCCGGCCAGTAGCTGCGGGCAATCTTCAGGAATTCGAGCGTCAGCTGCCACCAGAGTGCATGCTCGCCGGCATCGAGCCGGTCGAGCTCGTCCCAGTCCAGCTCTTCCGTCTCCATCGCATCGATGAGATCGGCAAGATTGCGCGCGAGCCAGATCGCATCGGCCGGGCTCGCCGGCGCAATCAGCGGGCTTTCCGCATGGATGTCGAGCACCACCTTCGGCAGGCGGTTGCGCCAGGCGAGGATAAGCCGGCCAAGCTCGATCAGGCGGGCGGTGCCGGGCAGGGGCGGGGCCAGATCGAGGATCGCCGGGACCTCGGCATCGAAGAAGCCGCTGTCGTCGTCGGTCTCGCCGAGCGCCTTGATGGTGGGCAGAATGGTGGAACGGCCGCCGAGCAGATCGACGAATTCGGATCTGAGCACACGGGCCGAGCGCCGCGTCGGCACGAAGATCGTAACGCCCGCGAGCGGCAGGGGATCGGCCGCGTCGTAGCGGAAGTCCGGGGTCAGGCTACCGTCGCAGAGCTTTTCGGCGAGCGTCTTCAGGAAGGGGAGGCCAGGCGGGATGGTGAAGACGTTGGACCGGCGGCCGCTCACGCTCATCCTCCCGGCTGATGGCGGCGGATCGCCGCCTCCGCTTCGCCGATCGCTTCGGGTGTGCCGACCGTCATCCAGTGGCCGTCGAGCAGGAGGCCGTACAGGCGTCCCTTCTCGGCCGCGCGGTCGAAGTAGATGTTGAGGTTGAAGGCGTCACCGGGCGCGTCGGCAAAGAGCCGGGAGTGAAGCGCGATCGCGCCGGCATAGACCACCGGGTTCGGCAGGCCTTCGGTGTACCGCGCCAGCCTGCCATCGTCGCCGAGCGAAAAGTCCTTCTTGCCATTGTGCCCGGTCGTGTCCTCGTCGCGCACGCACAGTAGCAGCATGTCCATGCGATCGGCGTCGAAAGCTGCAGCAAGCCGCGTCAGATTGCTCGGCACACCCGAGGGCTCGCCGACCCAGAAGAGGTCGGCATTCATCACCAGAACGGGACCTTCCGGCAAAAGTTTCAAGCCCTTGGCCAGGCCGCCGCCGGAGTTCATCAGCGCGTCGCGCTCGTCCGAGATCAGGATCTCCGGCGCGCTCCGCCGGCTGAGGTGCCCTTCCACCTGATCGGCAAAATGGTGCACGTTGACCGCGGCCCTGGTGACGCCGGCCTCTACGAGCAGGTCCAGCACATAGTCGATCATCGGTTTGCCGGCGATTTCCACGAGCGGCTTCGGCATGGTGTTGGTGATCGGGCGGAGCCGGGTGCCGAGGCCCGCGGCGAGCACCATCGCATTGCTGATCGACATTGCTTCTCTGTCAGTTCGCTGATTCGGAAACGAGGATTCCGGTCTTCATACACCAGTCGTGCAAGGGTTTCAGCGATTCATGTGAAAGCGCCGCCTGAAGATAGGCGAAAGTGCGCGGCATGTGTTTCATGTAGCCGGGCTTGCCGTCGCGCTGCATCAGCCGCACCCAGATGCCGACGAGCTTGCAGTTGCGCTGTGCCGACATCAGGTGCCAGTCGCGCAGGAACGTCGCCTCGTCAAAGCTGCCGCTCGCGCGTCGCTCCGTGAGGTAGGTTTCCATCATCCGGTTTGCGAGCGAAGGTGCGATGCTGACGCGCGCATCCTGCACCAATGACGCCACGTCATAGGCGATCGGACCAATCATTGCGTCCTGGAAATCGATGAGGCCGATCCGGTCCAGGCCCTGGCGTTCCCCGCGCCAGATGATGTTCGGCGAATGGAAGTCGCGCAGCAGCAGGTTGGTCTCGGACGTCTGCAGCAGGTCGATCAGGCTGTCCCAGATTTCCGCATATTCGCGCTTTTCGTCGTCGCTTGCCGGCGCGCCGCGTTTCCACGGCAGATACCAGTCGGTCAATAGCCGGGTTTCGATCTTCATCGCCGTGCGGTCGAAATCCGGAATGCGGTGAATGATCGCTCGGTCGACGCTGATCTCGGTTGGCACCTGTTCTGTATGCAACTGTGCCAGCAGCCGTGCACTTTCGACGTAGCGCTCATCGATCGGCTGTCCGTCCGTATCGAGAACGCCGTCCGAGCCCAGATCTTCGATCAAGAGGATGCCCTGGTCGAGATCGCGGGCATAGATTTCAGGCGCTGCAAAGCCGCGGGCAATCAGCAACTGGTCGATGGCGACGAATGGAACGACGTCTTCGGCGATATGAGCGAGCTGCTGGTAGTATTTGCCGTCCTGCAGAATGGGTCCCGGCTTATGTCGTGGAGAATCCATCAGAATCCGGCTAACGGAGCCGTCTGCCGGGTAAACGCGCTCATAGGCGCGGATCGAGGCGTCGCCGCTCAGGTGGCGGCGTCGCACCCTTGGGTGATCGTTCCGGTCGAGGAAGTCTCGGATCGCGAGCGTGCGGGCAATGCGCTGCAGCTTTTCGTCCGGCCCCGCAATTTCGATGCTGCGCCCAGCGCCTTCATGGGTGATCGTCAGCGCGATGCGGCTGGCGGGAAGGGCGTCGTCAGCCCGTTCCGGCCATTCGACAAGGCAGATGCCTTGCGATAGCGCCTCGTCAAAACCGAGTTCGTCCAACTCGCTGGAATCGGCGAGCCGGTAGAGGTCGAAATGCGCGACGGGTATGCGCAGGTCGTAGCTTTGGACCAGCGTGAAGGTCGGGCTTGGCACTTCCAGCCCATCGTCATCGGCAATGGCTCGAAGGAAGGCGCGTGCCAGGGTCGACTTGCCGGCGCCGAGGTCACCCGAGAGCGCGACGCAGTCGCCGGGCCTCAGGGCCAGCGCCAGATCTTCGCCGAGCTCGATCGTTGCCGGCTCATCCGCCAGGAAGCGCTCGATCGCGGGCATCATTCAGCCGCGACGACAGTCGGCACGTCGGCCGAAGGAATGCGGCAGGTCACTTCGGTACCTTCGCCTTCCTTGCTGCGGATGGAGACGGTGCCATGATGCAGGCTGACGAAGCTCTCGACGATCGAAAGTCCGAGACCTGCGCCGCCACGCTGGCCGTAGCTCTCGAAGCGATTGAACACGGTGTCGAGTACGTCCTGCGGGATGCCTGGGCCGCTGTCCGAAACCGAGAAGATGAAGTCGCTGCCCTCGCGGCGGCACTTCAGGTCGATGGCGCTGCCATCCGGCGCGAAGTTGGCGGCATTGGTGAGCAGCTTGACGAAGATCTGCTTCAGCCGCTGCTGGTCGGCGATCATGCGGCCGAGATTGTCGGGGGCGGCAATCCTGAGGGTCACGCCGCTCTCCATCAGCCGATCGGCCATCTGATGGGCGATATCGTCGAGGAAATCGGTGAGGCTGATGTCGGACATGTCGAGCTGGACGATGCCGGCATCGACGGTCGCGAGATCCAGGATGTCGTTGACGATGGTCAGCAGCAACGACGAAGAGGTCGCGATATGGTCGACATACTCCGCCTGCCGGTCGTTGAGATCGCCGAAGGCCGGGGTCTTCAACAGATCGGCGAAACCGATGATGTTGGTGAGCGGCGAACGCAGCTCATAGGAAACGTGATGCACGAAGTCGTTCTTCAGGGCATCCGCCTTGCGCAGCGCTTCGTTCTTTTCGGTGAGCGCGCGTTCGACCCGGACGCTGTCGGTGATGTTGACGAAGGTCAGCATCGTCTGCGCGTTCGGCAGCGGGATGACGGCGTAATCGAGGATCAGCCCGGTTCGAAGCTCGAGGATGCCACGGCTGGAGGGCCGTTCGTCATCGAAGCTCGTGATGATGTGGGTGAACCGCTTCCAGCCGTCCGGCTGGTCGTAGGAGATGAGGCAGGCCTGCTCGATCGCCCGGATATGGGTGCCGGGCTTGGCTTCCGCCTCGCTGATGCCCCAGATCGCCCGGAACGCGGGGTTCGACAGGCGAATGCGGCCGTCGGGACCGAACACTGCCACACCTTCGGCCAGATGGTCGATGGTCTCGCCCTGGACCTGGACAAGCGTGTTGTAGCGCGTTTCGAGGTCGACTTTCTCGGTCAGGTTCTCGAATACCCAGGTGACGCCGCCCTGCGGGCGGGCGGTGGCAAAGACGCGCAGTGTCTGGCCGTTCGGCAGGTGCCAAAGGTCGCTCTGCGTATCGAGCGCCTGATAGACGGAAAGCGCGTTTGCCTTCCATTGTTTCCAATTGAGCTGTTCCGGCAATTGTCCGCCGGCGCGCAGCCGGTCGAGCACTTCGCCGTTGTCGGGCTTGCGCTCGAGGAAGCCGATATCGAGGTTCCACAGGCGCTGGAAGGCCTGGTTGTAAAACTGCAGGCGCTGACTGCCGTCGAAGATCGCGACGGGGGTCGCGAGATGATCGAGCGTTTCGGCGTGGCTCTTGAGCGTGCGGTTGAGTTCCTCGCGGACGGCTTCGATGCCGGATATGTCGACGGCAACACCGGCCGAACCGGCAGGGCTGCGGGCGTCGACGACGTCGAAGAAGGTGCGGTTGCCCCGAACGACAGTCGAGACCTTGTCGCGGAACGGCGTGTCGAAGGTCGAGACTGCGCGGATCTTTTCGCGCGCAACGGTCGCGAGCAGTTCGCGCCCTTCGTTGACGGCCGTCGCAACATCAGGTGCCTCGACGGCGTCGGCATAGGCTTCGTTGACCCAGGTGAGCGAGCCATCCGTGCCGCGCTGCCAGACCGGCAGGTCGATAGCGTCGAGAAGCGTGCGGAAGGAGACGAGCGCGGTGTTGAGCCGATCGTGCTCAAGTTTCAGCTCGGCGAGCTCTGCGCGCATGTTGTTGAGGGCGATGAAGCGCACGAAAGCGCGCCCGCCCGAGACCCGTCCCTGGGCCTCCAGCACTTCATTGCGCTGCGTTTCGAGCACCAGGTCGAAGCTGCGTGCCTGTGTGCGTAGCGCCTCGATCGCGTTTTCCAGCTCGCCGGCGGATTGCGCCTTGATCCAGCGTCCAAAGGCCAGGAACTCGCGGTCGTCCGCCGGGGCGCCGGTTTCAGCCGGCAACTGGCCGAGCAGTTCGGCCCGTTCAAGAAGCCCGTCCCAGACAACGATCCGGCGGTTCTTGTCGGCTACGAGCGCCTGGTAGCGCGAGAGACGCTGGTTGGCGTCCGACAGGTCGGAGCGCAATTCGCGGTTTTCGGCTTCGATGTTGCCGCGCTGGCGGATCAACCAGATCGCCGAGATCATGGCTGCGGAAACGACCCCGATGAGTACGGAGAAGGTGACGACTTCCGACGAGCCGAAGATATTGGCTTTCTGCGGTGCGACCTGGGCGAGTGCATCCGTTGCTGCAAAGAGAGCGGTGCCGGCCAGCAGGTGGCGCAGGAACTTCGGGGCCTTGCGGCGGGTGCCCGGAATAGCTGTTTGGTCTCTGTTCATGGCGCTGCCATCCCCGTCTGTCCAAAGGGTGCTGCTGGCCTTGTTGCGCCTTGCACAGTTCCACCGAGGCCCTGGTCAAGGGTCCGCGTCAGTTCCGCTTGCATCCCCGGTCTGTCTCCGTCTGTTTGCCGCTTATCCGACAAGACATCCCATCCGCGATGCCCAAGGTCCGCACCGGCATCACGAATCAATGGGTTAGAGCATACTTCCTAGTCGAATCGTCGGGAAGGGAGAGGCCCAAAAAAGCGGCCGCGCTCTCTTGTCAAGAACGCGGCCACAAGATGTTGTGGATTGCCCGGGTAACGATTAGTACCGGTAGTGCTCAGCCTTGAACGGGCCCTGCGTCTTCACGCCGATGTAGTCGGCCTGTTCTTCGGAAAGCTCGGTGAGCTTGGCGCCGAGCTTCTTCAGGTGCAGGCGAGCGACCTTCTCGTCGAGCGCCTTCGGCAGGACGTAGACTTCGTTCTTGTAGCTCGCGCCCTTGGTGAAGAGTTCGATCTGCGCCAGGACCTGGTTGGAGAACGAGGCCGACATGACGAAGGACGGGTGGCCGGTGGCGTTGCCGAGGTTCAGCAGGCGGCCTTCCGAGAGCAGGATCATGCGGTTGCCCTTCGGGAACTCGATCATGTCGACCTGCGGCTTGATGTTCGTCCATTTCAGGTTGCGCAGTGCCGAGACCTGGATCTCGTTGTCGAAGTGGCCGATGTTGCCGACGATCGCCATGTCCTTCATCTCGCGCATGTGGTCCATGCGGATGACGTCCTTGTTGCCGGTCGTCGTGATGAAGATGTCGGCGCTGGAGACAACGTCTTCGAGCTGAACGACTTCATAGCCGTCCATGGCAGCCTGCAGTGCGCAGATCGGGTCGACTTCGGTGACCTTGATGCGCGCGCCGGCACCGGCGAGTGATGCTGCCGAACCCTTGCCGACGTCGCCGTAACCGCAGACGACGGCAACCTTGCCGGCCATCATTACGTCGGTGCCGCGGCGGATGCCGTCGACCAGCGATTCCTTGCAGCCGTACTTGTTGTCGAACTTCGACTTGGTGACAGAGTCGTTGACGTTGATCGCCGGGAACGGCAGCAGGCCCTTGGCCTGGAGCTGGTACAGACGGTTGACGCCGGTGGTGGTTTCTTCGGTAACGCCCTTGATGGCGTCACGCTGCTTGGTGAACCAGCCCGGCGAAGCCTGAATGCGCTTCTTGATCTGCGCGACGAGGATCTCTTCTTCCTCGGAACTCGGGTTCGAGAGGACGTCTTCGCCGGCTTCGGCGCGGGCGCCGAGCAGGATGTACATGGTGGCGTCGCCGCCGTCGTCGAGGATCATGTTCGAGACGCCGCCGTCGGCCCACTGGAAGATCTTGTCCGTGTAGGTCCAGTATTCTTCGAGTGTCTCACCCTTGACGGCGAAAACCGGGACGCCACTCGCGGCGATCGCGGCAGCGGCGTGGTCCTGGGTCGAGAAGATGTTGCATGAGGCCCAGCGCACGTCGGCGCCGAGAGCGACCAGCGTCTCGATCAGAACGGCGGTCTGGATGGTCATGTGCAGCGAGCCGGTGATGCGCGCGCCCTTCAGCGGCTTGGAAGCGCCGAACTCTTCGCGGCAGGCCATCAGGCCCGGCATTTCCGTTTCGGCGATCGCAATTTCCTTGCGCCCGAAATCGGCGAGCCCGATGTCGGCGACGATATAGTCCTGAGTGGTGGTCATGGAATTCTCCGGGCTGATCTCTTCAAGCCGCATGGCTTCAACCGAACTGCGGCGCGATTATGCCTCCCGCGCCTACCGACACGGTGAGAGTGCGACCGATCTATCAGGAATCAGGGGAGAGGGCAATATCGATATAAAGAAGTCTTTATATCTTTATATTGTCCGTTACATTTCCTCGCCGAACTTGTCCGCGACCAGGGCGTCGAGCGCGTTCAGCGCCTCTTCGGCCTGCGTGCCGCTGGCGGTCACGCACACGCTGCAGCCGGTGCTGGCGGCCAGCATCATCAATCCCATGATCGACGTTCCGCCGACCGTCATGCCGTCCTTCGACACGGTGATCTCGGCGTCATAGGCTTCGACCGTCTGCACGAACTTTGCCGACGCCCGCGCATGCAGGCCTCGCTTGTTGATGATCAGCAGTTCGCGCGTCAGCGACATGTCGGGGCGATGATCCATTACTTGCCACTCAGGACGCGGCTGGCGACGTTGATGTATTTCCGTCCGGCTTCCGAGGCCTCGACGAGCGCCTTGTCCATGTCGCTCTCGCCGCGTACGCCGGCAAGCTTGATCAGCATCGGCAGGTTGACGCCGGCAATCACTTCGACGGTACCGCTGCGCATCACCGATATGGCGAGGTTGGAGGGCGTTCCGCCGAACATGTCGGTCAGGATGATGACGCCGTTGCCCTCGTCGACCTTGGTGACGGCGTCGAGGATATCCTGCCGACGCTGGTCCATGTCGTCCTCGGGGCCGATGCAGACGGTCTCTATAGCTTTTTGCGGACCGACGACATGCTCAAGCGCAAGTCGAAATTCCTCAGCCAGCTTGCCATGAGTGACAAGCACAAGTCCGATCATGTGTATCTTCGCTCCAACTGCACACGCAATTCACTGATGGCCAGATATCGCAATGCAGCAATTTCGTCCACCTGTTGGGGCGGCCATCTTGGCAAGGAAAAGGGGAAGTGCAAGCCAAAAATGCCGAAAAACCAGTCGCGCTGACGGTAAATCGAGCTAGAATCCTATTTTTTCAGCGATGAGCGCCCGCAAAATATCGAGAGCTTGGGCACCCTCTTCAACGGGAACGCGAACAATCGGAAGTGCTCGCCCGAGTGGTAGCGACAGTATCTCGTCTTCCGGCGGTAGGCGCGGGTCGAAAGGGGCGCTGATGGGGAGCAGGGCCCAGTCCATCACCGCGGCAGGCACGGTTTCGATCTTGCCGATGCCGGCACCACGGATTTCGATCAGGCCGTGGATGGACGGGGGGCAGCGCGCAACGATCCTGTCGTGTTCGAGGCCCAGATCCACCCGATCGTCGGCGACGAGGGCCGCGAAGTGGCCGGCCTGTCGTGCGGCGGCAATGCATGCGAGCGCCAGCCTGGATTTTCCGATACCGGAAGGGCCCGTGATCAGGAAGCCTCGCGTCCCGAGCACGATGGCAGTGCCGTGGACATTGGCGCGCTCCATCACGCGTGCGGCTCGGCGGGAAGCGACAGGATGAAGCGCGCACCGCTGACGTGGCCGTCCTGGGCGATGATGTTCTCCGCCTTCAGTGTGCCGCCATGGGCTTCGGCGATCTGCCTGGAGATCGACAGACCGAGGCCCGAGTTCTGGCCGAAGTCCTCGCCTTCCGGCCGATCGGTGTAGAAGCGCTCGAAAATGCGGTCGATGTCTTCCGCCTGGATACCGGGACCGTTGTCTTCGATATAGACGAGGCAGCGCGAGCGCGACCGTGTCAGGCGGACGACGATCCGGCCGCTGTCTTCGGGAACGAAGGACCGGGCATTCTCGATCAGGTTGGTGATGATCTGCCCGATGCGCAGCTCATAGCCGCTGACGGCAAAACGGGCCTTGGGGCTGTCCTTGCGGTCGATGACGAAGTCGAGCAACACCGTCTTCTTCTTGCTGCGGACCTGGCGCGAGATATCGACGAGATCGCCGAGAAGCTTCTCCAGATCGATGATCTTGGCGTCGCTACGCGCAAGTTCGGCGTCGAGCCGCGAGGCGTCCGAGATATCGCTGATCAGGCGATCGAGGCGGCGGACGTCATGCTGGATGACGTCCATCAGGCGCTTCTTGGATTCGTCGGTCCGCGCCAACGGCAGCGTCTCGACGGCGCTGCGCAGCGAGGTAAGGGGGTTCTTCAGTTCGTGACTGACGTCGGCTGCGAAGGCCTCGATCGCCGCGATCCGGTCGTAGAGCGCGGTCGTCATCTCGCGCAGTGCGACGGAAAGGTTGCCGATCTCGTCCTGGCGGGAGGAGAAGTCAGGAATTTCCTCGCGCTCCTTGGCGCCGCCGCGACGCACGCGAACGGCCGCGGCCGCCAGGCGCCGGAGCGGATTGGCAATTGTCGAAGACAGAAGCAGCGACAGGATGATGTTGACGAGGGCAGCCACGCCGAAGACGCGGATGATGGCGAGCCGTTCCGCCTGAACGATCTTGTCGATGTCGCCGGCCTGCGTCGAAAGCAGGAGTACGCCGAGAACGGCGCGGAAGCGCTGCACGGGAACGGCCACCGAAACGATGAGCTCACCCTTCTCGGTCACGCGCTCCACATAGCCGCGCACGCCGGTCAGCGCGTTGGTGACCTCAGGGTAGATCGAGCCGTTGCCCCCGGGCGGTTCCTTGTAGAGCGGCAGATTGCCGGGCTGGAGCAGCTTGTTCAGCCAGCTGTTGAGCTTCTCGGCAATGCCCGTCGATTCCGGCTCGATCGGCGGCAGGTCGAAGCGTAGCACCTGGCCGCCGCTATAGAGGTGTCGCGAATCGAGCAGCAGGTCGGCATCCGCGTCGAAAAGCCGGGCCCGGGTACGTGTCGGTGAGATCAGCCGGCGCAGGACCGGTGCGACGCGTTCCTGGATGATCGGGAAGTCGAGATCCTCGTCGCTCGGCAGCGGCGTAATGCTCTGGCCAGCCTGCAGCTCCAGCAGCTTTTCGGGATCGATGGTGATCGAGTTGGTATCGACCGAGGCTGATGCCGAGATGGCGCCGGCGATGATTTCGCCCTGGGTCAGCAGGCTCTCGACGCGCGCATCGATCAGCCCCTCGCGGAACTGGTTGAGGTACATGATGCCGCCGACGAGGACGACAAGTGCCACCAGGTTGAAGAAGACGATGCGGCGCGTCAGGCTCGAGAAGACGGCATTGCCGAACAGTCGGCGAATCAGCGTGAAGGGATGTGCCCAGCGGCGCTGACCCTGCTGTGCCTGCGCACGCCCGTCACTGTCTTCGATGTCGCCCTGCAAGACTTCTACCAAATGTCCCGCTCCCGCGCGGACTGTCCTTCACGTTTGTTCGATTGCGACGGCGGCCGCTGCCGGTCGCGTCGCCGCTGTCTTTATCGTTCCGGTCCAAAGACGGCGGAGAACGCGGCGAGCTTCAAAGGAGGCCGTCGGCCACGCTCACCGTAGCGACGCTTCAAATGCGCCACTATGGGAGCGATGGCAAGCCCTGCGGCTCAGGCGGTCTCCCGGAAACGGTAACCGACACCGTAAAGCGTCTCGATCATATCAAAGTCGTTGTCGACCATCTTGAACTTCTTGCGCAGCCGCTTGATGTGGCTGTCGATGGTGCGGTCGTCGACATAGACCTGCTCGTCATAGGCCGCGTCCATCAGTGCGTCGCGGCTCTTCACCACGCCCGGGCGTTGGGCAAGCGAGTGGAGGATGAGGAATTCGGTCACCGTCAGCGTCACCGGCTCGTTCTTCCAGGTGCAGGTGTGGCGCTCCTGGTCCATCACCAGCTGTCCGCGCTCCAGCGAGCGCGAGGGTGCATCGGAAGCCTTCGTGGTGTTGGTCGGGTTGGCGGCCGCGGCCTCGCGGTTTGCAGCCCGACGCAAGATCGCCTTGACCCGTTCGACCAGCAGGCGCTGCGAGAACGGCTTGGTGATGAAATCGTCGGCGCCCATCTTCAGACCGAAGAGCTCGTCGATCTCTTCATCCTTGGAGGTGAGGAAAATCACTGGGAGGTCGGACTTCTGTCTCAGGCGGCGCAACAGTTCCATGCCGTCCATGCGCGGCATCTTGATGTCGAAAATCGCAAGTTGCGGCGGCCGGGCAAGCAGGCCCTCGAGCGCGGAAGCACCGTCGGTATAGGTCTCGACCTTGTAGCCCTCCGCCTCCAGGGCGATGGATACGGACGTCAGAATATTCCGGTCATCATCGACAAGCGCGATGGTCTGCATCGTGTTCAACTCCGTCTTTTGAGGTGCCGGTCTCGTCCCCGAAAACTCCGGCATTCGCGAGTCACGGGTGCGTTAGTGAGTATAAAGGTGGAACAAATTGTGGCGAAGCCCAAAAAGCACCTGTCGTGACGATAGGATAGCTCCCCTCAGTTCGGTGTTCTGCAGGCCGAATTCAACCGATTAAAAAAACGATAATTTTCTTTAAATCGATTAATATACTGAAATCATTATTCTTTTTTTGACGCCGCCTTGTTTTTGAGCGAGCATGCAAGTAAGGTCCGGCGAAATTCAACGCCAATGGCCAAACACGAAGGAAGCTTGACCATGGAGCAACTCGGCACTCGCAATCTCGCGAACGGCTTGGAAAAACTCGGCTTTATCGACCTCGAAACGGTTCGGTACAACCTCGAAGCCGCAGAGCTTTATGAGGAAGCTCTTCGCCGCGGCGAGGCTGAGCTGACGGCACACGGAGCACTCGTCGCCCGTACCGGCCAGCACACCGGCCGTTCGCCGAAGGACAAGTTCGTGGTTCGCGATGCGAACACTGACGACCAGATCTGGTGGGACAACAACAAGCCGATGTCTCCGGAGCATTTTGCGCTGCTCCGCCAGGACATGCTCGATCACGCCAAGGGCATGTCGCTCTACGTGCAGGATCTCGTTGGCGGTGCCGACGCCGATAACGCTCTGCCGACCCGCGTCGTCACCGAATATGCCTGGCATTCGCTGTTCATCCGCAATCTGCTGATCCGCCCGGCCCGCGAGGCCCTCGGATCCTTCCTGCCGAAGCTGACGATCATCGATCTGCCGAGCTTCAAGGCCGATCCGGAGCGCTACGGCTGCCGTACCGAGACCGTCATCGCCTGCGATTTCACCAACGGCCTGATCCTCATCGGCGGCACGTCCTATGCCGGCGAGATGAAGAAGTCCGTCTTCACGGTTCTCAATTACCTGCTGCCCAAGAAGGGCGTCATGCCGATGCATTGCTCGGCAAACGTTGGTCCCGAAGGCGACACGGCGATCTTCTTCGGCCTCTCCGGCACCGGCAAGACGACGCTTTCGGCTGATCCGACCCGTACGCTGATCGGCGACGACGAGCACGGCTGGGGCGAGCAGGGCGTCTTCAACTTCGAAGGCGGCTGCTACGCCAAGGCGATCCGTCTGTCGGAAGCTGCCGAGCCGGAAATCTATGCGACGACCCGCCGTTTCGGCACCGTCATGGAAAACGTCGTTCTCGACGAACGCCGCGTTCCTGATTTCGACGATGGTTCGCTGACGGAAAACACCCGCTGCGCCTATCCGCTCGATTTCATCCCGAACGCCAGCGCCACCGGCACGGCACCTCAGCCGCGCACCATCATCATGCTGACCGCCGATGCCTTCGGCGTGATGCCGCCGATTGCCAAGCTGACGCCGGAACAGGCGATGTACCACTTCCTCTCCGGCTACACCGCCAAGGTTGCCGGCACGGAGAAGGGCGTCACCGAGCCGGAAGCCACATTCTCGACCTGCTTCGGCGCACCGTTCATGCCGCGCCATCCTTCGGAATACGGCAACCTGCTGAAGGATCTGATCGCCAAGAACGGCGTCACCTGCTGGCTGGTCAACACCGGCTGGACCGGCGGCGCCTACGGCACCGGCAGCCGCATGCCGATCAAGGTGACGCGCGCTCTGCTTGCCGCCGCACTTGACGGTTCGCTGAACGCCGCTGAACTGCGCACCGACGGCAACTTCGGTTTCGCCGTTCCGGTCTCGGTCCCGGGCGTCGACGACGGCATCCTCGATCCGCGCTCGACCTGGACCGACGGTGCAGCCTACGATGCACAGGCACGCCGCCTCGTCGACATGTTCATCACGAACTTCGCCAAGTTCGAGAGCCATGTGGATGGCAGCGTTCGCGACGCGGCTCCCGGCACCAAAATCGCCGCCGAATAAAGATCGTCGGCTATGATTCACGTGAAACCCGGTCCTTGTGGCCGGGTTTTTCGCTTTCGCGCCTCTGATGAGACGCGCGACGCCCGTAGTGTTTTCAACGGGTTCGCTCTGTGCCATAGATCGGGCCGAGGTGAACCATGGCCAGCGACCCGCTCTACATAAACGACAATATCGTCATCGCCGGCTGGGAGCTGACGGAGCAATTCGTGCTGGCCGGCGGGCCGGGCGGACAGAACGTCAACAAGGTGTCGACCGCCGTTCAGCTGTTCTTCAACGTCCAGGCTTCTCCGGCACTCTCCGATCGCATCAAGGCCAATGCCCTGAAGATTGCCGGCCGTCGCGCCTCGAAGGAGGGTGTGCTGATGATCGAAGCCAGCCGCTTTCGCAGCCAGGAGCGCAACCGCGAGGATGCCCGCGAGCGGCTGAAGGAGCTGATTCTCAAGGCCGCCGAGCCGCCGCCACCGCCGCGCAAGAAGACGAAACCGACCCGCGGTTCCGTCGAGCGGCGCCTGAAGGAAAAGTCCGGTCGCGGCGAGATCAAGAAGCTCCGCGGTCGGCCGGGCGGGGAATGATTTCTTTTCTGCCGCTCCCTTGCCTTTGCCAGGCGGCGCCCTCTCTTATCGAGCAGAGTTTTCACAAAAAGGAGATATTCATGGGTCTTTTCAGCTTTATCAAGAACGCAGGCAAGAAGCTTGGCATCGGTGGCGATGACGACGCTCCGGATGCCGAAAGCGTTCAGAAGGAGCTTGCATCCCACGATCTCGGCACCAAGGACGTGCAGGTCGAAGTGGCCGGTGACAAGGTCGTGCTGAAGGGTGTCGTGAAGGATCAGAGCGTCTTCGAAAAGGCAGTCGTTGCCGTCGGCAATACGCTCGGCGTCTCGGCTGTGGAGGCCTCCGAACTCAAGGTCGCCGATGCCGGTGCCGCACCCGCTCCGGCGAAGGAGCCCGTGTTCTATACCGTCAAGAAGGGCGACAATCTCTGGAAGATCGCCGAAGCGCAGTATGGCAAGGGCAAGGGCGCCAAGCACACGGTCATCTTCGAAGCCAACAAGCCGATGCTGACGCATCCGGACAAGATCTATCCCGGCCAGGTTTTGCGCATTCCGGATCTGGACGCGGCCTGAGCGTGTCCCTCAGACGTTCCTCTGCAATTGCGGCGCTGGCGGGCCTCTGGTTTGCCGGCGCTTGTTTGGCGCAGCCCTTCCGGGAGCCCGCCAAGGGCAGCGCCGAGCGCGCCGCCATCCTTGATGCCATCCGCCCGGCGGTGGAGGCTGAGATGCGTGGCCCCGTCGAATTCGTGGTCACGACCATGCGCGCGGCGCCCAACTGGGCCTTCATGCAGGTCGAGCCGCAGCGTCCGGGCGGTGGGACGATCAACCTGGCGCAAACCGGGTTGCGCGACGATGCCGACATGATGGATGGTCTGACGGTGTTCGCAATCGTCAGTTTCCAGAATGGCCGCTGGAACCTGGTCGATCACGTCGTCGGGCCGACGGATGTCGCCTATGCGGGCTGGCCGCTTCGCTATGGCGTTCCCGCGGCACTTCTCGGCCTGGAACAATAAGGACTGCCTCTCATGCAGGTGCTCCCGAAAGGGATCAGACATATTCCGGGCTATCTTGATCGCGCCCGGCAGGAACAACTGGTCGAGGCAATCCGTCTCGTCGTCGCCGAAGCGCCGCTCTTCGTGCCGGAAATGCCGAAGACCGGCAAACCCATGTCGGTGCGGATGACCAATTGCGGCGCGCTCGGCTGGGTTACGGACCGCGATCGCGGCTATCGTTACCAGGCTCAGCATCCGCTGACCGGTCGCCCCTGGCCGCGGATGCCGGATGTACTACTCGATATCTGGAACGCGGTTTCCGCCAGCAACAAGACGCCGGAAGCCTGCCTTGTGAACTTCTACTCCGAGGAAGCCCGTATGGGCCTGCATCAGGATCGCGACGAGCGCGACTTCGAAACCGCCGTCGTCTCGATTTCGCTCGGCGACAGCTGCCTCTTTCGTGTCGGCGGCAATACGCGCGGCGGCCAGACGATGTCTTTCCGGCTCGAAAGCGGCGATGTCGTCGTGCTCGGCGGGGAAGGGCGGCTCGCCTTCCATGGCGTCGACCGCATCTATCCGAATACGTCGACGCTGCTGAAGAACGGCGGCCGGGTCAATCTGACGCTGCGACGCGTCAATCCGTGACCAACTGGGCGGAAAACCGCTTCAACCTTTGCCTGAACTTGTTTCGAGCCCGAAAGCTTAGAGCTTCCTCAGCGCCACCTTTTCCGTCAGGTGGTTCGGGCCCTTCTGCAGGATCAGGTCGGCGCGTGGGCGCGTCGGCAGGATGTTCTGGTGCAGGTTCTTCAGGTTGATGTTGTGCCACAGGCCTTCGGCTATGGCGCGGGCGGCATCCTCGCTGATCGTCGCGTAGCGATGGAAGTAGGATTCCGGGTTCTTGAAGGCGGTTTCGCGCAGCCGCATGAACCGGTTGACGTACCAGCTGTGGATCAGGCTTTCCTCGGCATCGATATAGATCGAGAAGTCGAAGAAATCCGAGACCATCGGCACGATCTTCCCGTCAGCCGGCAGGTTGCGTGACTGCAGAACGTTGATGCCTTCAAAGATCAGGATATCCGGCCGATCGATGACGGTGAACTGATCCGGAAGCACGTCATAGGTCAGGTGCGAATAGCTGGGTGCCCTGACGTTCAGCTGGCCGGCTTTGATCGCCGAAAGGAAGCGCAGGAGTGCGCCGACGTCGTAGCTCTCCGGAAAACCCTTGCGGTCCATCATGTTTTCGCGCTGGAGCACGGCGTTCGGATAAAGGAAGCCGTCGGTCGTCACCAGGTCGACCTTCGGGCTCGACGGCCAGCGTGACAGTAGCTGCGCGAGAATACGAGCCGTCGTCGACTTGCCGACGGCGACCGAACCGGCAATGCCGATGACGAAGGGAGTCTTGGTCTCGGACATGCTGAGGAAGCGTTTGCGTTGCTCGAAGAGCATCTGCGACGATTCCACATGGGTCGAGAGCAGGCGTGACAGCGACAGGTAAATCTGCCGGACCTCGCCGAGATCGACGGGGTCGTTCAGCGAGCGCAGCCGCTGTACCTCGTCGGCCGTCAGCGTCAGCGGCGTATCGGCGCGAAAGTGCGACCATTCCTCGGCGGTGAAGAAATGATAGGGCGAATAATCCTGCTTCTGTGGGTTATCGGGCAGGTCGGCCGGTTCGATGTCTTTCGCCACTATCGTCATGGATTCTGCCGATTTGCCTTTTCCTGCAGGCCAGATTGCTGCGTCCGCCGCGCAAGTTCGTTCAGCACATCCTGCAACGGAACGTCGGCGATCTTCAATACGACCATCAGATGATAGATGAGATCGGCGCTTTCGGCGACGAGATTCGCGCGGTCGTTGCTGATGGCCGCGATCACCGTCTCGACCGCTTCCTCGCCCAGTTTCTTGGCCGCCTTCGGCTGGCCGCCCGCGACCAGCTTTGCCGTCCAGGATTGGTCCGGGGCCGCCTGCGCGCGTGTCGCGACGATGGCCTCGAGATCGGAAAGTGTGAAGTCAGCCATGGAAGATCCTGAAGCTCAGTCGAGGCGCATGGCGATGCCATGCTCGGCCATATAGCGCTTGGTTTCGCCAATGCTATAGGTGCCGAAGTGGAAGATCGAGGCGGCGAGCACGGCGGTCGCATGGCCGTCTTTGATACCGGCGACCATGTGGTCGAGCGTGCCGACGCCGCCGGACGCAATCACCGGCGCGCGGACCGCATCGGCAACGGCGCGGGTAAGCGCGATATCGTAGCCGCTCTTCGTGCCGTCACGGTCCATCGAGGTCAATAGGATCTCGCCAGCGCCGAGATCGACGACCCGGCGGGCAAAGTCGACCGCGTCAATGCCGGTCGGCTGGCGTCCGCCATGGGTGAATATCTCCCAGCGATCCGCTTCGCCATCGGCAGAGACCTTTTTGGCGTCGATGGCGACGACGATGCACTGGTTGCCGAATTTGTCGGCCGCTTCAGCGACGAATTCCGGGTTCTTCACGGCAGCCGTGTTGATCGACACCTTGTCGGCGCCGGCCAGAAGCAGCTTGCGGATGTCGGAAACCTGGCGCACGCCGCCGCCAACCGTCAGCGGCATGAAGCACTGTTCGGCCGTGCGGGCGATGACGTCGAAGATCGTCTCGCGATTGTCCGAGGACGCGGTGATGTCGAGGAAGCAGAGCTCGTCGGCGCCGGCAGCGTCATAGGCGCGGGCCGCTTCCACCGGGTCACCGGCGTCGATCAGGTCGACGAAGTTGACGCCCTTGACGACACGGCCGTCCTTGACGTCGAGGCAGGGGATAACGCGGGCTTTAAGCGTCATGGTTCAAGCCTTTCTCGCGGCGCGGATCAGGTCCAGCGCCTCCTGCGGGTCGATGCGGCCGTCATAGAGCGCGCGGCCGGAGATGGCGCCTTCGAGCTTGCGTGCGTCCGGCTCGACCATCCGGCGGATGTCGTCCATCGAGGCGAGACCGCCCGACGCGATGACAGGAATGGAAACCGCGTCCGCGAGTTCCAGGGTCGAGGCCCAGTTGATGCCGGTCAGGATGCCGTCGCGGTCGATGTCGGTATAGATGATCGCCGAGACGCCGGCGCCCTCGAACTTCTTGGCAAGCTCGATCACGCCGAGCTCGGAGGCCTCGGCCCAGCCTTCGACGGCAACCTTGCCGCCCTTGGCGTCGATGCCGACGGCGACCTTGCCCGGGAATTTGGCGCAGGCTTCGATGACGAGCGCCGGGTCACGCACAGCGACGGTGCCGAGGATGACGCGGGCAAGCCCGCGCGACAGCCAGTTTTCGATGTGCTCGAGCGTGCGGATGCCGCCGCCGAGCTGCACCGGATTCTTGGTCGCCTTGAGGATTGCGTCTACGGCGGCACCGTTGACCGTCTCACCGGCAAAGGCACCGTTCAAGTCGACGACGTGCAGCCACTCGAAGCCCTGGTCTTCAAAGGCGCGGGCCTGGGCCGCCGGGTCGGGGTTGTAAACCGTCGCCTGGTCCATGTCGCCGAGCTTCAGGCGCACGCATTGCCCGTCTTTCAGGTCGATCGCGGGAAAAAGGATCATGGGTTTGTCCAATCAGTCGTGCGAAAGCTCAGGGCTTCCAGCGCAGGAAATTCGAGATGAGGGCAAGGCCGAGCGCCTGGCTCTTTTCCGGGTGGAATTGCGAGCCCGCCTTGTTGCCGTTGGCGACGAAGGCCGTGACCGGTCCGCCGTAGTCCGCCTCGGCAACCACGTCGGAGGCGTTTTCGGCGGCCAGATGGTACGAATGCACAAAATAGGCATGCAGACCGGCTTCGCCAACACGGATGCCGTCAAACAGCGGATGCTCGCGCTTGAGCGTCAGCGTGTTCCAGCCGATCTGCGGGATCTTCAGCGTGGTGTCGGTGGGCGTCATTTCGACGACATCGCCGGGGATCCAGCCGAAACCATGGGTGATGGTCTTTTCCAGCCCGCGCGACGACATCAGCTGCATGCCGACGCAGATGCCGAGGAAGGGTCGGCCGGCCTGTTCCGCCGCCTCCGTCAGCGCCTGTTCCATACCGTCGACGGCGGCAAGGCCGCGGCGGCAATCGGCGTAGGCGCCGACGCCCGGAAGCACGATGCGGTCGGCGCTCGCCACCCTTTCCGGCCTGTCGGTAAGGTCGATCTCGGCCGAAATACCGGCTTCGCGGGCGGCTCGTTCAAAGGCCTTTGTGGCCGAGCGCAGGTTGCCCGAGCCGTAATCGATGATGGCGACGCGCATCAGCGTTCTCCGTAGGAATCAAAAAGGCCGAGGCCGGTGCCGCCACCTGAGGGCTTGCGCGCGGTCCAGTCGGCCGGGGGAGGTGTGGTGGGCCTGGTCTCGCTCGAAGCCACGCTTGTGAAGTAGATCTCTTCGGCGGCTGCGAGATTGGGCGCCGGAACGATGGAGCGCAGCGTCCAGTCTCGGGCCGTCAGGCTGCGCGCCACCAGAACCGGTCCTTCGAGGGCAACGAGCAGTCGCAGCGCGAGCTGCACCAGCACCGATGCGAGGAAGCCGCCTGACAGGCTCGACAGGGAGATTAACGAAATCTGCAGAACGGCAACTGCGATTCCAATTACCCATTGGCGCTTGAAGAGAAGCCAGAGCGCCGGGAAGAGAAACGCGCCCCAGGAGAAACCGTCGGCGACGAAACGTGCCCGTTCGTCGTCGGCGCGCGCACCCGGCGGGGTGAGGATCATGTAAGAAGCCATGAGTCAAAGCCAGTGACTGGCCGCTTAGGCAAGGGTCCCCTTGGTCGAGGGAACGCGGCCGGCCTGGCGCGGGTCGATTTCGGTTGCGGTGCGGAGCACGCGGGCGACGGACTTGAAGCAGGTCTCGGCGATATGATGGTTGTTGGCGCCGTAGATGTTCTGGATATGCAGCGTGATCCCAGCGTGCTGGGCGAGCGCCTGGAAGAATTCGCGCACGAGTTCCGTGTCGAAGGTGCCGATCTTCGGCGAGGTGAATGCCACGTTCCAGACAAGGAACGGCCGGCCGGAGACATCGACCGCCGCGCGCGTCATCGTCTCGTCCATGGCAAGGTCGAGCGAGGCGTAGCGGGTGATGCCGCGCCGGTCGCCGAGCGCCTTGGCAATCGCCTGGCCGATGGCAATGCCGGTGTCCTCGACCGTATGGTGGTCGTCGACATGCAGGTCGCCGTCCGTCTTGATCTCCATGTCGATGAGCGAATGGCGGGCGAGTTGGTCCAGCATATGGTCGAAGAAACCGACGCCGGTCGAGATCTTGGCGATCCCGGTACCGTCGATGTTGACCGATACGGATACCGCGGTTTCGTTGGTCTTTCGCGAAACTTCTGCGGTGCGGCTGGACGTGGCTTCTGCCATCGGGCTCTCCTGTATGCGCTGACGCGGCTCCTTATCAGGCAAAAGCTGAAATATCCAGAACCGAGCGGTCGATTCGAATCATCGGATGCGGGGTGCCGAACGAAGATTGCGCCCACGGCCTGTTGCCATTTGCAAACGTGTCTGCCGTACTTACATAGGCCTCAAGCAACCAGGCTCGTGTCACGAGCCGCAACGCCCCAGTAAACGCCCAAGTAAACGCCCCCATGTATCAGGGGCCGACAGGTAACTTCATGAGCGAACATAATCCCTACGGAACGATGCATGCGACGACCATCATCACGGTACGCAAGGATGGCAAGGTGGTCATGGCCGGCGACGGCCAGGTGAGCCTCGGCCAGACCGTGATGAAGAGCAATGCGCGCAAGGTGCGGCGCCTCGCCAAGGGCGACGTCATCGCCGGCTTTGCCGGCGCCACCGCCGACGCCTTCACGCTGCTGGAACGGCTTGAGGCCAAGCTCGAGCAATATCCCGACCAGCTGATGCGCGCGGCCGTCGAGCTCGCCAAGGACTGGCGCACGAACAAGTATCTGCGCAATCTCGAAGCGATGATGCTGGTGGCCGACAAG
This sequence comes from Ensifer sp. 2TAB8, assembly GCF_052115125.1. Classification (NCBI taxonomy): domain Bacteria; kingdom Pseudomonadati; phylum Pseudomonadota; class Alphaproteobacteria; order Hyphomicrobiales; family Rhizobiaceae; genus Ensifer; species Ensifer sp. 2TAB8. The sequence continues at coordinate 101,173 of NZ_JBFRGB010000018.1, forward strand.
TCGATCACGCTGGCGATCACCGGCAATGGCGACGTTCTCGAACCCGAGCATGGCACAATCGCCATCGGATCGGGTGGCAACTACGCCTTTGCGGCGGCCCGCGCCCTGATGGACAGCGACAAGTCGGCCGAGGATATCGCCCGCAGGGCGCTGCAGATCGCCGGTGACATCTGCGTCTATACGAACCACAATATCGTGGTGGAGACGCTGGATGCCGAATGAGCCCGCGCATGTCAGTTTCGTGCCGGTGGCCGATAGCCACCTGCCGCTGCTGCATGCCTGGCTGAGCGAACCGCATGTGCGGCAATGGTGGGGCGATCCGGACAAGGAAGTGGAGCTGATCCGCGAAGGCTGTGCCACTGGAGAAGTGGAAGGCTTCATCTTCCACGTGGCCGGCGAGCCGGCGGGCTATATCCAGTCGTGGGTGCCGGCCCAGTATCCGGACGACGAGCCCTGGGCGAAGGATATGCCGGACGACGTGCCCGGTATCGATATCTTCATTGGCCCGGCGGAACTGACAGGCAGGGGCGTCGCGTCGCTGGCGGTCAGGGCCTTTGCCGAGCGGCTCTTTGCCGCCGGCGCGCCGCGCGTCGTGATCGACCCCGACGCCGGCAACCGTCGGGCGGTCAGCGCCTACGCGAAGGCCGGTTTCGTGCCCTATGCAGAATGGATTGATGCATCCGGCCGCACGCTCCTGATGGAGCTGACGCGGACCGAGTTTGAGAGGACTACATGAGTACGTTTTCACCCAGAGAAATCGTGTCGGAACTCGACCGTTTCATCATCGGCCAGAACGACGCCAAGCGCGCCGTGGCCATCGCGCTGCGCAACCGCTGGCGCCGCCAGCAGCTCGGCGATGAGCTGCGCGACGAGGTGATGCCGAAGAACATCCTGATGATCGGCCCGACCGGTGTCGGCAAGACCGAGATTTCGAGGCGCCTGGCCAAGCTCGCCGGTGCGCCCTTCGTCAAGGTCGAGGCGACCAAGTTCACCGAGGTCGGTTATGTCGGCCGCGACGTCGAGCAGATCATCCGCGATCTCGTCGAGGTCGGTATCGGTCTGGTGCGCGAAAAGCGCCGCGCCGAGGTCAAGGCGAAGGCCCACCAGAATGCTGAAGAGCGCGTGCTCGACGCGTTGGTCGGCGCGACGGCGTCGCCAGCAACGCGGGATTCGTTCCGCAAGAAGCTCCGCGCCAACGAGCTTGACGACAAGGAAATCGAGATCGACATCGCCGAGAGCGGTGCGCCCGGCGGCTTTGAGATCCCGGGCATGCCCGGCGCCAATATCGGCGTCCTGAACCTCTCGGAAATGTTCGGCAAGGCCATGGGCGGCCGCACCAAGAAGGTCAAGACGACCGTCAAGGCCTCCTATGGCATGCTGATCGACGACGAGTCCGACAAGCTGCTCGATAACGAGCAGATCCAGCGCGAGGCCATGAAAGCGGTCGAGGACGATGGCATCGTCTTCCTCGACGAGATCGACAAGATCGCCTCGCGCGAGGGCGGCATGGGTGCGGGCGTGTCACGCGAAGGCGTGCAGCGGGACCTGCTGCCGCTCGTCGAAGGTACGACCGTCGCGACGAAGTATGGGCCGGTCAAGACCGACCACATCCTCTTCATCGCGTCCGGCGCCTTCCACGTGGCCAAGCCCTCGGACCTGCTGCCGGAACTGCAGGGCCGTCTGCCTATCCGCGTCGAGCTTCGTGCGCTGACCAAGGAAGACTTCCGCCGCATCCTGACGGAGACCGAGGCAAGCCTCATCCGCCAGTACAAGGCGCTCCTGGATACTGAAGAGGTCAAGCTCGACTTCACCGACGATGCGATCGATGCGCTCGCCGATGTTGCGGTACAGCTGAACGCCACTGTCGAGAACATCGGCGCCCGCCGGCTGCAGACGGTGATGGAGCGTGTGTTGGACGAAATCTCGTTCAATGCGCCCGACCGTGCCGGCCACGAGGTGACGATCGACGCCGAATATGTGCGCAAGCATGTCGGCGATCTCGCCGCCAACACCGACCTGTCGCGCTACATCCTGTGACATTTCGGTCGTAGGGACATGCAAACGCCCGCAACCCTGAATATGCAGGCCGCCTGTCTCTCGACAGGCGGCCTCATTTTTTCTAACACGGAGACGGTCACCGATCGTGGTCCGGGCATTTTTCCGACATGATCTTGGCGTAGGAGCCGCCCCGCCGACCAGGGCAGCCTCCACCAGTCATAGGAAGAAGAGATCGTGCGTTTCACCGCCTGCATGCTCGCTATCGCCACGTTTTGCCTGACCGCAAGCCAGTCAATCGCCGCGACCGCCGTTCCGCCGGGAAACCGCAATGTCGAGCAGCCCGGTATCCCCGGTGCTTCCGTGCGCCGCACCAAGGCCGGCCGCACCTCCTTCGATGCCAAGTTCGAGAAAGTCCGGGACCTGCTTGCGACCGACAAGCAGCTGATGAGCAAGATCAAGTCCGTGTCGCGCGCCTATGGCATCGCCCCGATCCATATGGTCGGCGCCATCGTCGGCGAGCACACCTACAACGTCGATGCCTACGACCGGCTGCAGTCCTACTACGTCAAGGCGGCTGCCTATGCCGGCAACAGCTTCCAGTTCGGCTACGACGGTGAAACCGTCACCGAATTCGTGGCGCGCCCGCAATTTGCCGAGTGCGGCGCCAAGAAGGGCGCCTATGCGCTCTGGAGCTGCCGCGAACGCGTCTGGGACAATGAGTTCCGCGGCAAATCGGTGGGCGGAAAGTCCTTCCCGAACAACCGCTTCAGCGCCGTCTTCTTCCAGCCGTTCTTCGCTGGCCAGACCTTCGGCCTCGGCCAGATCAACCCGCTGACCGCACTGATGCTGACCGACATCGTTGCCAAGACCTCGGGCTATGAGCAACTCGACGAAAAGAATGCCGCCGGCGTCTATGAGGCGATCATGGATCCGGATGTGTCGCTCGCCTATATGGCGGCCTCGATCCGCCATTCGATCGACGTCTACAAATCGATCGCCGGTGTCGATATCTCCAACAATCCCGGGGTGACAGCGACGCTCTACAATGTCGGCAACCCGGACGGTCGCGCCGCAGCGCTTGCCGCCAAGATCCAGAGCGGCCAGGCGCAATGGCCGGAGGAGAACTATTACGGCTGGCTCGTCAACGACAAGCTTTCGGAGCTCGAAAGCTTGCTGTGATTCACGTGAAGCACTTTCCTTGATTGCGCCGTAAAAACCTGAAATCATTGGCGCAATCGAGAAAGGCAATCACCATGGACATGCGTCCGGAGCCCTTCGAACCGCCGGCTCCCGTTCCTCGCGTGGGCATCCCTTCCTACCTGAAGATCATCAGGACGGTCTTGCGCAATCCGCTCGAGCTATGGGGCGAGCCGTCCTATACGCTGCCGTGGATCGAGACGAAGTTCGTCACCCAGCGCACCCTGATCGTCAACGATCCCGGCCTCATCCGTCATATCCTCGTCGACAATGTCAGCAACTACGAGATGTCGAAGGTGCGCCGGCTGATCCTCAGGCCGATCCTGCGTGACGGCCTGCTGACGGCCGAAGGCGAGGTCTGGAAGCGTTCGCGCAAGGCCATGGCGCCGGTGTTCACGCCGCGCCACGCCAAGGGTTTTGCCGGCCAGATGCTGCGGAGCGCCGAAGCATTCGTCGAGCGCTACGCCGGAGCCAGGAAGGCTCCGTTCACGACCAATGTCGCCAACGACATGACGGAACTGACATTCGACATCCTGGCCGAAACGCTGTTTTCGGGCGAGGTCGCCGTCGAGCGGGATGGCTTCGTCCAGAGCGTCGAGGAGCTGCTGCACCGCATGGGCCGCGTCGACCCGATGGACATCCTGCTCGCGCCGGAATGGGTTCCGCGCCCGACGCGCATCGGTGGCAAGAAGGTGATGAACCGTTTCCGCTCGATCGTCTCCGAGACCATGGCGCTGCGTCGTCGCAAGATGGTGGAGAATCCCGAACGGACGCCGCAGGATTTTCTGACTCTGCTTCTGCAGATCGAGGGCAGCCAGGGGCTTTCGACGGCCGAGATCGAGGACAATATCCTCACCTTCATCGGCGCCGGGCATGAGACGACCGCTCGGGCGCTCGCCTGGACGCTCTATTGCGTCGCCAATACGCCCGCCTATCGCGAGATCATGGAAGCCGAGATCGATGCGGCGATTGCAAGCGGTGCGGAGTCGGTCGACTGGCTCGGCCTGATGCCGCATGTGCTCGCCGCCTTCGAGGAGGCGATGCGGCTCTATCCGCCGGCGCCGTCGATCAACCGTGCCGCGATCGAGGAGGACGAGTGGACCGCTCCGTCAGGCGAGCGGGTGCGCATCCCCAAGGGGATCGCGGTGCTGATCATGCCCTGGACGCTGCATCGCCACGTGCTTTACTGGGACAAGCCCCGCGCGTTCATGCCCGAGCGCTTCCTGCCGGAAAACCGTGAGAAGCTGCACCGCTATCAATATCTGCCCTTCGGCGCCGGCCCGCGCGTCTGCATCGGCGCGACCTTCGCGCTGCAGGAAGCGGTGATCGCTCTCGCGGTGATGATGCACCGCTACCGTTTCGATCCGACCAAGGAAACCAATCCCTGGCCGGTGCAGCGGCTCACTACTCAACCGCGGGGCGGGTTGCCGATGAAGGTTTCGGTTCGCTGAAGGTCTTGCCGGGGATCGGGGACTGGACGGAGCGCACCGGCGAGTCCGCCGGCTTCGGCTGTTGCAGCATCTTCGACGGCTTCTTGATCGTCTTTATCTGGGCGCAGGTGGCATCGCCGACATTGTCGCAGGGCTTGTAGACGACGATCTCGCTGCCGGCGCCATCGTCCCAGACCGCCTGGATCGTCAACGTCTTCGCAGTGCCGGCCGCCAGCGAAATATAGACATACTCGGCGGTCTCGTCGCCCGGCAGGTTGAACGGGATCTGCGGATTGCACTTCGCCAGCGGAAAGCGCTGGTCGAGCGCGTCCGAATTGATCGAGTAGCGGATTTCCGATAGCCGGCAATGCATCGTCTGCAATGCGGTGAAGTAGACCAGCTGCCGGTCGTCATAGTCTCGAAACTGCACCCAGCCGGTCTGCTTGTTGGCGTCGAGCATCGTCTTGTAGATCGCGACATCGGGCAGCTGCGGCTTGTACTCTTCTTCGGCGTCCTGCGCTTGGACCACCCCCATCGGTAACCAGAGGACGGCGGCTGACAGGAGCCAGGCGAGTACAGACGGACGGCGGCCTTCGAGCATGCGCAGGTGTCCCGATCTTTTGATCCGTGTCGCCCAGTTGATCATCGATGTCTGCGGCACGATGGTTTTCTGTTGAAATATGTCATATCACCGCATCGATCCCCATTGAACCAGGGGCCTTGCGCCCCGCGCGAATTCCGGACTGCGCGAATTGACCTCTCATTTTCTTCTCGGCATCGACACCGGCGGCACCTACACCGACGCTGCTCTCTTCTCGGAAACGCAAGGGGTCGTCGCCAAGGCCAAGGCCCTGACGACCCGCCATGACCTCGCAGTCGGTATCTCCGGCGCGGTCGAAGCGGTACTTGAACAGACGAAAGTGTCGGTTTCCGCGATCAGCATGGTCTCGCTGTCGACGACGCTGGCCACCAACGCCCTCGTCGAAGGGCAGGGCGGTCGCGCCGGCCTCGTCATGATCGGCTTCGGCCCAGAGGATCTGAAGCGCGATGGTCTCCTGGAAGCGCTCGGCTCCGATCCTGTGATCTTCCTGCCGGGTGGCCATAATGTGCATGGCGGCGAGACCCCGCTCGACATGAGCGAACTCGACGCTGCCCTGCCGGTACTTGCCGGCCAGGTCTCCTCCTTCGCCATTGCCGGCTACTTCGCCGTTCGCAATCCGGATCATGAAAGGCGGGTGCGGGATCGCATTCGCGAAGTCTCGCACCTGCCGGTCACCTGCAGCCACGAGCTGTCCTCTAAACTCGGAGGCCCGCGCCGCGCGCTGACGACGCTGCTCAATGCGCGCCTCGTCTCGATGATCGACCGGCTGATCGGCTCCTGCGAAGGCTTCCTGAAGGCGCGCGGGATCGATGTGCCGATGATGGTGGTGCGCGGTGACGGCGCCCTGATCTCGGCGGAAGAAGCGCGGCTGCGACCGATCGAAACGATCCTCTCCGGTCCGGCGGCAAGCCTCGTCGGCGCAAGGCATCTGACCGGTCTCGACAATGCGGTGGTCTCCGATATTGGCGGCACCACCACCGATGTCGCAGTTCTCGACGGCGGTCGGCCGCGACTCGATGCCGAAGGCGCCGTCGTCGGTGGTTTTCGCACCATGGTCGAGGCGGTTGCGATGCGGACCTATGGCCTCGGCGGCGATTCGGAAGTGCGCATCAACGACCGCGGCCTGAAGGCGAAGATCGATCTCGGACCACGCCGGCTGATGCCGCTCAGCCTTGCCGCCGCTCTTCATGGCGACGCCGTTATCTCTGTGCTCGAAAAACAGATGCGCGCCCAGCATACCGGGCGCCACAATGGCCGCTTTGCGGTCCGCACGGGGCTGCCGGATCACCTCGCAAGCGGCCTGCAACCGCAGGAGCAGGCGCTCTATGAGCGTATCGGTGCGGTTCCGGTTGCGCTGGAGACGCTGCTGGTCTCGACCCCGCAGAAGGCGACGCTCGACCGGCTGGTGGGGCGCGGGCTCGTCCATATCTGCGGTCTGACGCCGTCGGACGCCATGCATGTCCTCGGCCGGCAATCGCAATGGAACCTTGAGGCGGCCGAGCTTGGTATACAGCTTGCGGCTCGCACCCGCGACGGCTCCGGCCAGCCGATCGCGTCGTCTCCGGAAGCGATGGCCCAGATGATCGTCGATCGGCTGACGCGGCAGTCCTCCGAAGTCATCCTGCAGGCCTGCCTTGGCGAAGATGGCGCCGGCGCTATCGATCCCGCGGTGTCGCAGGCCGTCGATCGTGCGCTGACCCGGACGCCCGGCATCGTCCGGTTCTCGCTCGGCCTCGACCGCCCCCTGGTCGGCCTCGGTGCCTCGGCGCCAGTCTATTACCCGGCTATCGCTGAAATGCTTGGAACCGAAGCCGCCATTCCCGAAGAGGCTGGCGTCGCCAATGCCGTCGGTGCCGTGGTCGGCCAGGTGAGCGCCACGGTGACGGTTTTCGTCACGATGCCGGAGGAGGGCATCTTTGTCGTCAACGGTGCCGGAGCCAGCGAACGCTTTTTCGATCAGGAAAAGGCTTTCGACACTGCACGTCGGCGGGCGGAGGCGGTGGCGCTGGAGACTGCGCGCACCAATGGTGCCGACGATCCCGCTTCGCTGTTGCGCGAGGAGATCGATGCGCCGGAAGTCGAGGGCAGTCGCAAGCTGATCGAGGCACGATTCATCGCGTCCGCGAGCGGTCGTCCACGCATCGCGCACGGCTGATCTTTTCCATTTTGGAAACAATTCTTCGCATCCTTGCAGAATTGACAGGGAATGAATTGGTGAGAAACTGCGGCCGTTTCACGCGCGTATTGCGCATGGGCTGGTCCGCGACCCGCTTCAAGCGCAAGATTAACATGTTGGGGCGTTTTCACCGCATCCGGTCGGATCGGTGGCGCTCCTTACGTCTATTTCAAGGAGTTGGCAGATGGACCGCATTGAGAAGTATGGATTGAAGATTGATGCGGACCTCCATCGCTTCCTGGTGGAAGAAGCGATGCCGGGCACCGGCGTCGAGGCCGAATATTTCTTCGAGCAGCTTTCCGCCCTCGTGCACGACCTGGCCCCGAAGAATCGGGCGCTGCTTGCCAGGCGCGACGACCTGCAGGCCAAGCTCGATGCCTGGTACAAGCAGAACGGCGCACCCAGCGATATCGACACCTATCAGGCTTTCCTGCGGGATATCGGCTATCTTCTGCCCGAGGGTGGCGAGTTCAGCGTTTCGACCGCCAATGTCGACCCGGAGATCGCCACCATCGCCGGTCCGCAGCTCGTCGTTCCCGTCATGAACGCCCGCTATGCGCTCAATGCCGCCAATGCACGCTGGGGTTCGCTCTATGATGCGCTCTATGGCACGGACGCAATCTCGGATGCCGATGGCGCAGAAAAGGGCCGCGACTACAATCCGAAGCGCGGCGCCAAGGTCATCGCCTGGGCCCGCGACTTCCTCGACGCCAGCGCGCCGCTGGCGAAGGGAGGCTGGGCGGATGTCATCTCGCTCAAGGTCGCGGGCGGTGCGCTGGAGATCGGCCTCAAGGACGGTTCTAGGACGACGCTGCGCAACGCGGCTCAGTTTGTAGGTCATTCCGGTTCGGAAGGCGCGCGCTCGGAAATCGTTCTCCGGCACAACAACCTGCATGCGATCGTAGTTCTCGACGCCTCCACGCCGATAGGCAAGGAAGATCCGGCCGGTATCTCCGACGTCATCCTCGAATCGGCGATCACCACGATCATGGACTGCGAAGATTCGGTCGCCGCCGTCGACGCCGAAGACAAGGTCGTCGTCTACCGCAACTGGCTCGGCCTGATGAAGGGCGACCTTACGGAAGAAGTCGCCAAGGGCGGCAAGACTTTCACGCGTCGTCTCAATGCCGACCGTACCTACCAAGCCGCCGCCGGCGGTACGCTGTCCCTCCCTGGCCGTTCGCTGATGCTGGTCCGCAATGTCGGCCATCTCATGACGAATCCGGCTATCCTTGACCGCGACGGTAAGGAAGTGCCTGAGGGCGTCATGGACGCTATGGTCACGGCACTGATCGCGCTGCACGACATCGGCAATGGCGGTCGCCGCATGAACTCCCGCGCGGGGTCCATGTATGTCGTCAAGCCGAAGATGCATGGGCCGGAAGAAGTCGCCTTTGCTAGCGAGATCTTCGCGCGTGTCGAAAAGGCGCTCGGCATGCCCGCCAACACCATGAAGATGGGCATCATGGACGAGGAGCGCCGCACGACGGTCAACCTCAAGGAGTGCATTCGCGCCGCCCGCGAGCGCGTCGTCTTCATCAACACCGGCTTCCTCGACCGCACCGGCGACGAGATGCACACCTCGATGGAAGCCGGCCCGATGATCCGCAAGGGCGACATGAAGCAGGCCGCCTGGATCGGCGCCTACGAGAATTGGAACGTCGATATCGGGCTTGAATGCGGCTTGTCCGGCCATGCGCAGATCGGCAAGGGCATGTGGGCCATGCCCGATCTGATGGCAGCGATGCTCGAACAGAAGATCGCGCATCCGAAGGCCGGTGCCAACACCGCCTGGGTTCCGTCGCCGACGGCTGCGACGCTGCATGCGACGCACTACCATCGCGTCAACGTTGCCGACGTCCAGGCAAGCCTGAAGAGCCGCACCCGCGCCAAGCTCTCCGACATCCTGTCGGTGCCGGTCGCCGTCCGTCCGAACTGGACGCCGGAGGAAATCCAGCGCGAGCTCGACAACAACGCTCAAGGCATCCTTGGCTATGTCGTGCGCTGGGTCGACCAGGGCGTGGGCTGCTCGAAGGTTCCCGACATCAACAATGTCGGCCTAATGGAAGACCGCGCGACGCTGCGCATTTCTGCCCAGCACATGGCCAACTGGCTGCATCACGGCGTCGTCACCGAGGCACAGGTGGTCGATACGATGAAGCGCATGGCAGCCGTCGTCGACGGCCAGAATGCCGATGATCCGCTCTATGTCGCGATGGCCGGCAACTTCGATGGTTCGATCGCCTTCAAGGCAGCCCTCGACCTGGTCCTCAAGGGTCGCGAGCAGCCGAACGGTTACACCGAGCCGGTCCTGCATCGCCGACGCCTGGAGCTGAAGGCGATGAGCGCCGCCTGATTCGCTTCGCGCGCTAAGATGTCGAAGCAGAGCCGCGTGTTCATTTGAACGCGCGGCTCTGTGCTTTCAGCCGGTGTGGCCTCGGCTCTTCGAGTTCACTCGGACACGGGTGTCTATGGCCTAGAATTCGGCCCAGCCGTCAGTCGCGAGCGCGGCGTTGCCCTGGACTGCGTAACTGGCTGGCCGCCGGGTCGCGTGGGCCGAGACCTGGGCACGATGGCGGCTCGCGATTGCCGCCACCGGCGGAGTGTGTTGAGCTCCAGCTATTGCGCCCTTCTCCCCGGAAAGAATGAAGCGTCCGATCAGGTTGCGCAGGTTCGTGCCCTCCTGCGCCAGGGTAGCGGAGGCGGCATTCGCTTCCTCGACCATGGCCGCGTTCCTCTGTGTCACCTGGTCCATCTGGTTGACGGCGGTGTTGACCTCGCTCAGGCCCACAGATTGTTCACGGGCCGACGTCGCGATCGCTGCCATATGCTCGTTGATCGTGATCACATGCGCTTCGATCGTCTGCAGTGCGTTACCGGTGTCGCGCACCAGGCGTACGCCGTTCTCGACCTCGAGGCTCGATGTGCGAATGAGATCCTTGATTTCTTTGGCGGCCTTGGCAGAGCGCTGGGCGAGCTCACGTACTTCCTGGGCGACGACGGCAAAACCTTTGCCCGCCTCACCGGCGCGTGCTGCTTCTACGCCGGCGTTCAGTGCCAGGAGGTTCGTCTGGAAGGCGATTTCGTCGATGACGCCGATGATGCTGGAAATCTGGCTGGAGGATTCCTCGATCCGCCGCATCGCCTCGACAGCATTGGCGACAACGACGGCCGATTGGGCGGCGCTTGTCTTTGCCTCGCCGGCAACGTCGCGTGCCTCCTCCGTGCGTCTTGACGAGTTGCTGACATTGGCGGTGATCTGATCGAGCGCGGCTGCCGTCTCCTCGAGCGAGGCGGCCTGCTGTTCGGTTCGCTTGGAAAGATCGTCGGCGCTCTGGCTGATCTCGCGCGTACCCATTCCGATGTTGCCGGCGCTGTCGGCGACGGCGAGCAGTGCGTCGTTGAGCTGCCCTGCCGCCTTGTTGAGGTCGTGCCGCAGCTGTTCGAATTCGGCGGCGAAGGGCTCCTGCAGTCGGACGGCGAGGTCGCCACTGGCGAGCCGCTTCAGCCCGCTCGCGAGACCGGCCGTCGCCTGGGTCAGTCGCTCCTGAGCGTCCTGTTCCGCTTGTCTCTGTACGCGGACGCGCTCGACTTCACTGGTGCGGCGGGTCTCCTCCGCTTCCGCTTGCAGCCGGAGGTTCGATCGTGCGGCCTCGCGGAATGATTGAATGGCGCGGGCCATTTCGGCGATCTCGTCCTTGCCGCCGACCGGCTCGTCGGCCTCTTCGACGTGACCGTCGATCAGCCGGCGCATGGCGGCGATCTGGCGGCCGAGTGGCCCGACGACGCCGCGCAGCACCACCAGGAAGGTACCGGCGGTCAGCGCCATGACGAGAACGATGATCGCGATGTTGAACGTCTGCACCGTCTCGAACTCGCGATGCTTCGCTTCGAAGGCACCGCCGGAAAGCTCGACCTGCAGGTCCGAGATGTGGGAGATCGTCGCCGTCAATGGGTCGATCGTCGCGTAGAGCTTGTCGCGCACGAAAGCGTCGAGCGCCTTCTGATCTCTGTCGGCTAAAATTTGCGTCAGCGCGGTGATCGAATCCATCGCCACGACCATCTGACCCCGCGCATCGTCGACGAGTTTTCGCTCTCCGTCGGTCATCGACGTCGCGGCATAGGCATCCCAGTTGTTCTTGATCGCTTCCCGCGCGGCGTTGACCGAGGCAAGCCCGCTTTCCATCGTTTCGTTGCCGTTGCGCACCTTATGGGCGGCATCGACGATCGATACGGCAAACGCATCGGATGTCGCCTTTAGATTCTTGAGTGGCACGATGCGATCGGCATAGACCGCATCCATCATGTGGCTGGTTTCCGAGAGCGTGCTCTGGCTATGAATGGCGATGCCGATGGCGATGGTTGATAGCAGCGCAATCGCGCCGATGAGCTTTGTCTTGATCAGCATGCCAGTTCCTCCGAGCGGATTTTCTGGCCACACTGTTTCTTTTATTTAGATAACGCTTACTTAATAAGCGGCTGAATTTAAGTCGAAATTGGGCCTATCTGCACCAAGGCGACCAGTTCTCGCGACCCTGATTTGAGTCCATTTTCGCACGGCAACTGTGCGTCGCTGACGCGATGCGTTGCGGCTCGCACCAAAGACAAATGACGGTTGAGCGTCGATGCAAAAAAGCCGCCGACCAGGGTCGACGGCTTCCTCGAGACCGAAGTGATTCGGTTATTGCTGGACGACGACGCGGGCGCTCTTGCCCGGGCGAACGCGCGAATAAAGGTCGATGATGTCCTGGTTGATCAGGCGGATGCAGCCCGACGATGCGGCCGTGCCGATCGAAGACCATTCCGGCGTGCCGTGCAGGCGGAACAGCGTGTCCTTGCCCTGGTCGTTGAAGAGGTAGAGCGCGCGGGCGCCGAGCGGGTTCTTGAGGCCGGGGCCCATGCCTTCCTCGACATACTTGGCCACTTCCGGCTTGCGCTCGGCCATTTCCTTCGGGGGATGCCACATCGGCCATTCCTGCTTCCAGGCGATGTAGGCTTCGCCTTCCCATGCAAAGCCGGCCTTGCCGACGCCGATGCCATAGCGAACGGCCTTGCCGCCGGGCAGCACGTAGTAGAGGAAGCGATTCGGCGTGTTGACGACGATCGTGCCCGGGCGCTCGCTGGTGGTGTAGTCGACGATCTGGCGATGGAAACGGGTGTCGACCTTGTTGATCGGGATCGCGGGCAGCGCGTAACCGTGGTCCTCAACTGCGCCATAATCGCCGTTGAAGATCTGATTCGTAGCAACTGTTACCGCTACCGGAGCGGGATCGTTGGCAGCCGTCTCGGGCTTGGACGAGGTCGTCGAGCAGCCGGCAACGGCGAGTGTCGCCGCGAGGCTGCACAAGAGGAAGGCATTGCGGAAGCGCATGGGAGTCTCTTAAAAAGAAGCAAAGAAAAACTGGGTCGCCGCGACCAACAGTGCGTACGGTTATTTTCGATTAGTTTGTGCTATGCAAGAGATTGCGCGGCCACAATTTGGCTGGAAAGTGCAAATTCCATGACCCTTGTTTTTTTGCAACAAAATGACCGTCCCAAAGGGACACCCGGCGCATGACCATCCTCTCCATCCATGGTGACAATCCGCTGATCGACGGTCGGCAGTCGAATCGCGCAATGATGGTGCGTCGCGGCGTGCAGCGGCTTTTTGCCGAACTTCGCCATTCCGTCCTGCCCGAATTGACGCTGGCCAGCGGCAGACGCGCCGACCTGATCTCGCTCTCGGCCAAGGGTGAGATTTGGATCGTCGAGATCAAGTCCTCGATCGAGGACTTTCGCGTCGACCGCAAATGGCCGGACTACCGGCAGCATTGCGACCGGCTGTTCTTCGCAACCCATGCCGGCGTGCCGCTGGATATCTTCCCGCAGGAGTGCGGTCTGCTGCTTTCCGATGGCTATGATGGGCACATCGTTCGCGAAGCGCCCGAACACAAGCTGCCGCCGGCGACACGCAAGTCCGTCTTGCAGCTCTTTGCCCGTACGGCGGCACAACGGTTGATGCTCGCGGAGTGGGCCGCCGAGCGCAATGGCGAACTCGGTGATTCGATCGGCGACATCCTGTCCGGTGGCCGCGATAGCGGCTGACCCCGGAGCAATCCACGAAAAGTGTGACGCGGTTTTCCGCCTACGATCGCGCTACTTCTGAAGAGCTATTCGCTTACTTCGGCGCGCGCTTGGCAAGAATGCGCTGCAGCGTGCGGCGGTGCATGTTGAGCCGGCGTGCCGTCTCCGAGACGTTGCGCTCACACATCTCATAGACGCGCTGAATGTGTTCCCAACGGACACGATCGGCCGACATCGGGTTTTCCGGCGGCTCGACGCGTTCGCCCTGGCGCTGAACGAGGGCTGCGAAGATATCGTCGGCATCGGCGGGCTTTGCGAGATAATCGACGGCTCCGAGCTTCACCGCGTTCACGGCGGTGGCAATGTTGCCGTAGCCGGTCAGCATGATCATGCGCGTGTCGTCGCGTCGCCCGCGGATCGCTTCGATCACGTCGAGGCCGCTGCCGTCGCCGAGGCGAAGATCGATGACCGCGTATTTCGGCGGGTTGCCCTTGGCCTTGGCAATGCCTTCAGCGACCGATTCGGCAATGTCGACGGAAAAGCCGCGCGCTTCCATGGCGCGGGCAAGGCGCCGGAGAAAGGGCGCGTCGTCGTCGACGAGCAACAGGGTGCGGTCCGGTCCGATCAGTTCGGCGTCCTGGGCTGCGGGCGTGCTGGGCGAAGCTGTCGATTTGTCGGTCATTCTGGCAATCCTTGAGCGAAAACCTGCGCTTTCGCCGAGACTTTAGGTTTCCTCTACTGCGCCGCGCGTCGTGCAAGACGCTTAAAGGTCGCTGTAGCACTTTGAATTACTGCACAATCTTGCCTTTAAATCGATTCCGATTTGAAAATTATGCGGTAGCCTCGTTCAATAAACTGCGAAATGTCATTTCGCCAGTTTCGTATCCATCAGGGCGCGCGGCCATTCGACGCTGACCCGGGCGCCCGGCCTGTCCGGCCCACCGTTTTCGAAACGCAGGCGCGCGCCGGACCGTTCCAGCAGCGTCTTGGCGATGAAAAGCCCGAGCCCGAGGCCGCCGGCGCTGTCGTCCTTCTGTCGGCGGGTCACGTAGGGTTCGCCGATACGCTGCAGGATATCCGGGGCGAAGCCGTCGCCATCGTCCTCGATCGTCACTTTCACGCGGTCCGTCGTATGCACGACCGTAACCGTCACTTCCTTCTTGGCATAGTCGACCGCGTTTTCGAGCAAATTGCCGAGCCCGTAGAGAATGCCGGCATTGCGGTTGCCGACCGGCTCGGTGGTGCGGTCGCCCTTCTCGACGAGGTTGATGTGGATGCCGAACTCACGATGCGGCGCCATCACCTCTTCGATCAGCGATGATAACGGCAGCATCCGCATGTGTTCCTCGCTCTCGGAGGAGAGCGTCGTCAGCCGTTTCAGGATATCGCGGCAGCGTTCGCTCTGGCTGCGCAGGAGATGCACGTCTTCGCCGAAGCGCGGATCGTTGCCGAGTTCGCGCTCCATTTCCTTGGCGACGACGCTGATCGTCGCAAGGGGCGTGCCGAGCTCGTGTGCCGCGGCGGCCGCCAGGCCATCGAGCTGCGATAGGTGCTTTTCCCGTTGCAGCACGAGTTCGGTTGCCGTCAACGCTTCCGAAAGCTCGCTCGCCTCCAGCGAGACCCGATAGGTATAGAAGGCGGCAAAGGCGGTCATCGAAACGATCGCGAACCAGATGCCGGCAGTCAGCACCCGCGGCATCAGCAGAACCGTGCCCGGGTACCAGGGGAGGGGAAAGGGCGCGAAGGCAAGCGCGGTGATGGCGATCACCGCGAGGCCGGCAAGGATGATGCTGTGCGATTTCGGTTGCGACGCCGACGAAATAATGACCGGAACGCAGAGAAGCGGTGCAAAGGGATTGGTGAGACCACCGGTGATGAACAACAGCCCGGTGATCTGCGCGAGATCGAGGCCGAGAAGCGCGAAGGCGGCCGGAGGCTGCAGCCGGTGCGTCGGCGGATAGCGCAGCGTCACATAGGCGTTGACCAGCGCCAGGCTGGCGATCAGCACCAGGCAGGAAATCAGCGGCAGCGGAAACTGCAGCCAGAACGCGGTAATGAGGACGGCGATCGACTGGCCGCCGACAGCAAGCCAGCGCAGCCGGACGAGCGTCTGCAGGCGCAGGCTGCGGTTGGTGGTCTGGTCGTTGTTGTGTTCAAGCGCAACTGTGGTCATTCGTCCTTGTATTCCCGCCATCGGTGCTTTCGTCTCATGTACCACGGGGCTTCGCCCGTGTCGTCGGCGCCGCATTCGCCGGATCTTCGGGCCACGGGTGTTTCGGATAGCGCCCACGCATGTCCGCGCGCACGTCCTGCCAGGAGCCCGCCCAGAAACCGGGAAGGTCGCGCGTCGTCTGGATCGGGCGATGGCCGGGCGAAATCAGTTCGAGCAGCAGCGGCAGGCGGCCATTGCCAATCGCCGGATGGGTCTTGAGACCGAACAGTTCCTGTACGCGGATTGATAGCAGCGGTTCGTCGCCGTCATAGTGGATCGGGTGCCTTTGCCCGGTCGGCGCCTCGAAATGCGTCGGCGCGAGCTTGGCGAGTTCTCGCTGCCGCTCGTGCGGAATGAGCGACAGCAGGCCATCGGACAGGTTGGACGGCTTGATGTCGGCAACGGCGGTCACGCCGTGCTGGAAGGGCACGAACCACGTGTCGAGACGGTCGAGGAGCGCCTGATCGGAGACATCCGGCCAGGGCTCGCCGATCGAACGGTTGAGGAAACCGATGCGATCGCGCATCTGCATCGCCTCTTTCGAGAACGGCACGACGGCAAGGCCGAGCTGGCGCACGCCGTCGGCAAGCGCGCGTGCGGCAGCTTCGCCGGTGGGTCTTGCAAGCGGCGCCTCCTCAAAGATGATCGCGCCGAGCCGCGTTACGCGGCGCGCGCGTACCTGCCGGCTCTGCTTGTCGAAAAAGCTCTGGTCTTCGCGGGTGATCGCCTCGGGCATATGTGCCTCGACCTCGGCACGGGTCAGTTCGGCGGCTGCCAGAACCCGCTGGCCGCCGGCGCGGCCGGTCAGGTCGGCGATGACGAGCATGGGGGCCGCGGCCAGTCGCTCCGTCTCGGGAATCTCCGCGCCGCGTCCGTTCGCCATTACGTACCGGCCGCGGCCGCCCCGCTGCAGCGCGATGCGGTCGGGAAAGGCATGCATCAGCAGCGCGCCGGGCAGGATCGGTTCGTTCGATCTCGGCGCGCCCTTCAACTCTGCCGCCATGCGCCGCGCCAGATTGCGCGACGCCTCGGCGCGATCGCCACGCTCCTGCCGGAAGCGGCGCAACCGATCTTCGAGATCGATGCTGGTACCGCCGAGGCCCTGTTCGGTCAGCATCACCGCCAGCAGGCAGGCCGCCTCTGCCTGTCCCTCTTCGGCCGCGGCAACGGCCATCGCCGCGAGCCGCGACGGCAATGCCAGGTCGCGGATCTTGCGGCCCTTCGGCGTCAGCGCGCCGGCATCGTCCAGTGCGCCGAGCGCCGTTAGCAGTTTCCTGGCTTCAGTAAGTGTCGTTTCCGGCGGCGGATCGATGAAGGCGAGGGTGGTCGGATCGCTCACGCCCCAATGGGCGCAGTCGAGCAGCAGGCCCGAGAGATCGCTGGCGAGGATCTGTGGTGGCGTGAAGGCTGAAAGCGCCGCCGTCTGGCCGCTGTGCCAGAGGCGGACCGCGATGCCGGGTTCGGTTCGTCCGGCACGCCCGGCGCGCTGGTCGGCGGAGGCGCGCGAGACCCGCACCGTCTCGAGCCGGGTGATCCCGGTTGCCGCTTCGAAGACCGGAAGGCGCTGCAGGCCGCTGTCGATGACAATGCGGACGCCGTCGATGGTGATCGAGGTCTCGGCGATCGAGGTCGCAAGCACGATCTTGCGGGTGCCTGACGGCGCCGGCCGGATCGCGGCGTCCTGTTCCTTCTGGGTCAGGTTGCCATAGAGCGGCACGATCGCCGTACTCGCCTCAAAGCGATCCTGGAGTCGTGCTGCGACGCGGGTGATCTCCGCCTGGCCGGGCAGAAAGGCGAGGATGGAGCCTTCTTCCGTGCGGTGCGCCTCGGCGATCGCCCGCACCATGGCATCCTCGACGCTGTCGCCGCCGCGATCCTGATAGCGGATGTCGATCGGATAGCTGCGACCCTGGCTCTCGATGACGGGCGCACCGCCGAGCAGGCTTGCGACCCTTACGACATCGAGCGTCGCCGACATGACGATGATCTTGAGATCGTCGCGCAACGCCGCCTGGACGTCGAGCGCCAAAGCAAGGCCGAAGTCCGCGTCGAGCGAGCGTTCATGGAATTCGTCGAACAGGACCGCCGCCACGCCCCCAAACTCTGGATCGTCGAGGATCATGCGGGCAAACACGCCTTCGGTCACGACTTCGATGCGCGTCCTGGCAGAGATACGGTTGTCGAGGCGCATGCGATAGCCGACGGTTTCGCCGACTTTTTCTCCCAGGAGCTCCGCCATGCGCCCGGCTGCAGCCCGTGCCGCGAGCCGCCGGGGCTCGAGCAGAATGATCTTGCCGCCCTTTGTCCAGTCCTGATCGAGCAGAAAAAGCGGAACGAGCGTCGTCTTGCCGGCGCCGGGTGGGGCGGAAAGCACCACGCTAGGCCCCGCGGTCAGAGCCTGTGCTAGTGCGGGCAACACCTCGCGAACCGGAAGCGCAGGAAGCTGTGTCGTCACGTCTGGATCTCCGCCCCTAGGGATAATGGCGCCGCATGCGGCCGGTGCATCCGCAGAGCTCGTGCATTATCATGTTTGTCGGTCTGCCCCGTTGCATCGATCGTCAAGTTGGGCAGGGCGAACACTTGGCAAGTACGGCAATAGTCCGGCCAAGGGCAAGGCATGGTGCGCCTGTGGGCGTGCTTGCGTGGCGCTTCCTTGCCGGAGAGATCAATATCTGACGACCGAGAGACCCACACCGTCTATATGTAGAGAAGGGCACTCGGAGGGACGTTTTTGACCCTTTGAAGTGGCCATCAGGTTTTTGACCGTCCGGTCAAGGATTCGCATTGCGGATTCGCCGGATTTTCGATGCATTAAATCGACCAAGTTTATCAACAGTGGAAAGAAGTGTTTAATTTCAATATCTTGTCGAATTTTGAAGTTTTTTTGAAGATCGTTGTTGACGTCTCGGTGGGGGCAGGTCTATAAGCCCGATCACTGACGAGGGCGGCGGCGCTGCTGGCG
>NZ_JBFRGB010000019.1:0-110636 GCF_052115125.1 Ensifer sp. 2TAB8
GGATTCTGATGGGTCGCAACCTCTGGATATGTGGGTAAACGGGCCGCCACGAGAGAATGAAAATCTCCTCGGGTGACCGTAGGCAAAGTTCTGCTATTGTCGGAATCAGCCATGATCCGAGCTCCCGTAAGCTTGGGTGTGGTCAGGCTGTGCCCGGTGCTCGCAACACCAGGTACAGCCGTTAGACCGTTACTCCTATACAGGGCAACCTAAGCATGTGCAACCAAAATCACCATGGCATGGTGATATGAAAGGGATCCAGTGTAAGTTGGCACGCGTTGCATTGGGATGGGGCGTGCTCGAACTCGCTGAAGCGGCCAACGTCTCAACACAGACGGTTACTCGTCTCGAGCGAGGAGACAAGTTACGTCCCTCTACGCTCCTACGTGTGCAACGCGTGCTCGAAGACGCAGGAATAGAGTTCATACCCGAGAACGGTGGCGGTGTTGGGGTTCGCTTCAAGAGACCGCATTAATAGTCGCGGCGGATCGCCGGCGTTTTGTGGGGCACCTGAGATATAGGACTTGGACATTAATCGCGAAATCACCGCTGTCATGCGTCCATGACCGTTTGCGTTGTCGTATGAGAGAAGTAAAGTCCGAATGTCTGTGAAGTCGAACGCTCAGACACAAGGCTCCTTGCGCTCTCAATGCAAAAGGGGCCTTTTTCGTTGTTGAGCATCTTGAATGCCTCCCGCGCCTGCACCGAGCCGACCATGCTCGTTCAGTCAATTTGATCAATTGACATCCTCTCCCACACTCCCATAGCATTCCCCTGCCGAGGGGCGCACCGGACGGTGCTGAGATGGCGGTGAGCCAGACCCTTGAACCTGATCCGGATCATACTGGCGTAGGAACGGCAAGGACCTCTTTGGCACCCCGCGTCTCCGCCGTTCGTCTGGATCTCCGTGTTTTTTGGTTTCGGGAGATCACTGGTGACAGTACGCCGTTTAGAATGCCGCGACGAAGAACTCTGGGGCGCGAGGCGACCGACCCAAGGGCTCGATCGGTCGGATTCCTCCAGATTGCACGGAGCACCCACGTCAGTTCACGCGTGCTTGAGCTCGTGGCTTAATCGCGTGTTCGCCATCTTAGGAGTTGCTTCCACGTTTCAGTGGAGCCAGGCATGACCGCTATCGCCGTCACTATTGCAGGCTCGGATTCCGGCGGTGGCGCCGGTATCCAGGCGGATCTGAAGACGTTTTCGGCGCTTGGCGTCTATGGTGCCAGCGTGATCACGGCCATCACCGCGCAAAACACCAGAGGGGTCACGGCTGTCGAGGATATCTCTTCGGCTGTCGTCACAGCCCAGATCGACGCGGTGCTTTCGGATCTCGCGGTTGGCGCGGTGAAGATCGGCATGGTGTCGCGCGAGGAGACGATTGCGGCGATCGCGTCCGGTTTGAGGCGACATGGGCAGATGGCTGTCATTGATCCGGTGATGGTCGCGACCTCGGGTGACGTACTGTTGCGTCCCGATGCGATCGCGACGCTCAAGGAGGAATTGCTGTCCCTTGGCCTCATCGTGACGCCGAACCTGCCTGAAGCGGCGCTGATGACAGGGCGCAACGTTGCCGAGAATGAGACGGAGGTGGCGCGCCAGGCGGAGATGCTCTTGAAGATTGGTGCGCGTGCCGTGCTGATGAAAGGCGGGCATGCCAAGGGCGACGAAGCAGTGGATATCCTCTTCAACGGGGACACCCCCTTGCGCTTGTCGCGCCAGCGGGTCGAGACGAGAAACGATCATGGTACTGGCTGCACGCTCTCTGCTGCAATCGCGGCTGGCCTCGCCCGTCGCGACACGCTCGAGGAAGCGGTTGTAGCCGCCAAGACCTATCTGCATGAGGCGCTTGTTGCCGCAGCAGAACTCAAAATCGGGCAGGGGCGCGGGCCGGTTCACCACTTCCACCAGTGGTGGGACCCGAGCGGCACCCAATCCGTGTCTTAGCCTTGTGCCGGCTCCGTCGTTTAAGTTGAGCTTTAAAAGATCTGGTCATTCCATTGTTTAATATATGCAATGGAATGACCGACAGAAGCGGAAAGTGAGTGGTTCGCTGTTCGTTGTAGCCAGATAAGTGATAGGGGCTGCGCGGTACTACTCAGGCCACAGCAGCGCTTGAGTGAACAGGCTGCTCCTCCTTGAGCAGTTTCCGGTAGAGCGCGACATGCTCGCGGCCGCAGTCGACATGGCTCATCGGGCGCCTGAGTGTTGCCCTGAGGTTGTCCCATGATCTTGGCGTGCTCAGCACTTCGATTAGTCGATCCGCAAGGTCTTGTGCGCTTCCGGCACGGAAATGGTAGCCGTCCAAGCGGTCGCGGACCTTTTCGGCCATGCCGCCGATGTCGGAGCAAATGATCGGCCGGCCGTGGTGGAGCGCTTCCTGGATCACGATCGGCGAGTTTTCCCACCAGACGGAAGGCATGACCACCCAGTCGACTGACCGCATCAGCCTCGGCATATCCTGGTTCTGGTACGCGCCGTAGAAGCGGACGCGGCGGCCGGCGTCTTCGATCAGTTTCGCCACGCGGTCCTGATACTCGGTCGGCTGACGCTCCAGGTTGCCGCCGAAGATCATCAGCGTGGAATCGTCACCCCAGATATCGTCCGGCACGCGCGATACAGCATCGATCAGCACGTGAACACCCTTGAAGGGGGTCATCTGCCCGAAATAGGCAAAACGATTGCGACGTGCCGTCGGCGCCGGCAACTCACGCGCCGGCGTCTTTTCACCAAGGACGATGCCATTTTCGATCACGAAGATCTTCTCGGCAGCGATGCCCCATTCGACATAGCGATTGGCGAGAAAGGCGCTTGGGGCGATGAAGGCGTCGGCAAGGTTCAGCATGCCTCGCACGAACTGCTCGCGGCGCACGAAGCGCGACACCGGGATTTCGGGGAAGCACGTGCGGCAGCTGATCGGCGAAGCGCCATTGCAAAGCTGGCCAGAGGGCCGCTTCACCATTTGTCCGTGGTTGTGACAGATCGCCAGGTACTCGTGGAAGGTCACGACGATGCGCGCTTTCGGCAGGGCGTCGCGCACAGCAAAGAGCGCTTCCAGCCCGAAGCCGATGATGTGGTGGAAGTGAACGATGTCCGGCTTGATGTCCCCCACGAAGCGCAAAAGGTCTCGGCGGATCGCGTCGGTATCGCCGTTGGACAGGAAGAAATGATCAAAGTCCTCGGCATGGTAGAGCACTTCGTCCATCGCCAGGCGAAGGCTCATCAGCGCAGACGCACCGTGGCGCGGCACGGGATTGCCAACGCGGGCGAGGTAGATCGATTCAATCCCCGGCAACACGTTCAACGCCTTGTGCAAGCCATGGGAGGCGATCTCGGCGCCGCCCAGCGAATGGGTCGGGTGGCCGTGCGAGATCACCAGCGCGCGGAGTTTGTCGCTCATGCCGAAACCTCGTTGTGGGGCGTGTTTTCTGTCTCGACAGTCTGCATCCAGCGGCCGCGGAATAACGTCTGATCGACACGCTCCACGTATCTGGCCGTGGCTGCCGAAACAGTGCCGGACGCCTCATCCGAACCGAGCATCTGCAGGACGGGCAGCCAATAGGATTCGTAGCCCCTGCGGCTCAGCCGCAAGGCGAGATCCAGGCCGTTGAGGGACGCACCGAGATAGGCGGGCGCAGTACCAGTATCATCGAGAAGCGCGCTGCGGGGCATGATGCAGCATTCGAGAGACGCGGTCTGAACGCGCGTCAGCTTCAGGCGGTTGACAGCGCCGACCGGATAACCGGCATAACGGCTCGTCTGCAGAGGATCCGCACGATCGGGCGACGAACTGCCGGCCCAGCGGATCGAATGATCCTCATAGGCAAGGGTCGGCGAAATGATGCTGCCGCTCCTGGTCTCATGGTTTGCTACAAGCGTCTGGTACCAACCGGGATTGGCGGGTGTCAGGGATGCAGAAAGCAATATGACGGTTTCATTGTCGATTGCCTGCGCCGCAGTCCGCGCCAGGTCGGTTGCATCGCTCGATCCCTCGACCGACACCAGACGCAGCGGCAGGCGATAGAATTCCGCAAGCCGCCGGATGCCGGCGGAGCGCCGTCGAAACTGTTCCGATTGCAGGACGAGCACGATCGGCACCTGCCGCGTTTGCGGATCGATCGCCAGAAGTCCCAACAGGGCGGAAAGATCCTCCTCGACCTCGCCCACGGCGACAAGGATTGCCGGCCCCACAGCCTCGCCGAAGCGGCCAATGTCGATGACTGTCTCGAGCTTCGGAGCATCAGCGCGCGCTGCAGTGATGAACGGAACGATCTGGCGATCGACGATATCGGGCAGGGCCCAGCTGGTCGGATCGATCGCGTTCAGCAGCCGCAGCGCCGAGTGCCTTGGCGACAGCCGTGTCGGGTGAAGCGGCATATAGGCACGGCGGGAATCGCGAAGGGTGACTTCAAGATGCAGTGGCGCTGCCGGATCGCCGATGAGGCCGCCCGCCAAAGCAATGAAACCGTGCGAACGGCGATGTCCCGAAATCGCGCCCTTGAACTCAGGACGATCCACGAAGGCATCTTCCACGTCCAGCCGCTCAGTCCGGGTCCAGGCGCCGTCAAGTCGCGCCTCGGCGCGCCCTCGGCGCAGCCGAACGCTTTGCACATGATCGTCCGGATCGAGCATCCAGCCCGAGATCAGAAAAGTGCCTTCATCGCCCTGGTAGAGCGCGTCGACACCGAGCCGGACCGGCACGGGGAGGCTTGAGATCGTTTCTGTGCCGTCAAAGCCGCTAGCCGCTTCGCGCAGGCGCAACAGCACCTGCGGCGAACTCTGGCTTTGGAGCAGCATCGCGCGAATATGACCCGGCGTTTCAAGGGGGCCTGAAACGAACTTGCGCTCGTGGACCGGCGCATAGCGCCAGGCGCCACGCCCCCGATAGAAAATGCCCTGGATGTCACGCGCCCGCGGCAGATCATCCGCAGACAGGAGGCCAAGAAAGCCGGTGGCATCCTCCGGCGCGTCCTTGCGCGGAAAAACCGCGATGCTGCACTCGGCGACCGATGTGTTTTCCGTACGGATGACCACTCGGCTAGCACCGGCTGCAATGTCATGCGCCCAGCCCTTGAGTGCAATCACATCATCGTGGCTTTCGCCGAGCAGTTCGATGTATCCGTCTTTCGCGGTTCCTGACTTGAGCAGTGCTGTGATTGCCGTCAGCTTCCGCGGTTCAAGCGGCGGCTTCATCAAAACGTCCACCAGGCGGCCCAGCACGTGAACAACCTGCGGGCCGGCGAGCTCCTTCAGCATCGCGGCAACATCGCCGGTCGATACGGTACGGGGCGCAACGATGTAGCGTTTGCCGCTACCTTCTTTTCCGAAGCGCAACGTTGCCGGCATGCCACGCGCTCCCTCGACGGGGATGAGCGCGGCGAAACCATGGGGGGCGGATCCCTGTGGCGCGGAAAGCCGCCAGCCGATGATGGCAGCGATCGCTCGGGTCTTGGGGTCTTCGTCGATCTCGACCGGCAGCTGATCGGCCATCGGGCCGCCGGCGCCAATCACCAGCAGCAGCGTCTCGTCAATCGGGCACGCCACGATGCGTCCGCTACGCATGATCCGGGCAAGCGGTACCGGGCTCGGCGAGAGGGAAAGCTCCTGATTGGGCATGATGTGCCCCTCAGGTCCGCAGGAGGAGCGTCAGGATCGCACCCGCGGTAAAGCCCGCAAGCACGAAGAGAAGCAGAAATGCCGGCTTCAGGTCTCCGTTCGAGCGCTGCTTCAAGGCAGTGAGGCTCTTTTCCATACCCGCCACAACCCCGTCGAGACGCATCAGGTGCACGTCGAGATCGGTCAATCGTTGGGTGATTTCCGTGCGGAGATTTGCGACGTCGTCACTGACGGCGGCAAACCCAGGCGCCTCGCCGTCCTCGCCATCGTCGAGCTTCTGGCGGATGGCCGAGCGTTGAGAGACCTGGAGTTGACGTTGCGCCGCCATCAGGACATCCAGTTTGTCGAGCACTTTTGCAAGCGGTGCGGCGATCAGGGCTTCGGCAGCCTGTTCGTCGGGCTTCGGCACACGAAGCGGCAACTCGCCGCCTTTTTCGGTCGAGGCCATGACAACCAGTTCGCCGGTTCGGGCGCTCGCCATGTCAGGCAGCGCTATTTCGAAGGCGTGGTTGCCGTCGCCGATCCCGTTTCGCTTGAGATCGGATCGGTTGCGGTCCGCGAGCGCCTCGGCAATCACCTTGCCATCCAGAAGCACGCGGATGGCGAGCCTCTTCTCGGGCGTCTCGGGGTCGAATGCCCAGCCGAAGACGCGGCCCTGGTCGATCGCGTCCACGCGGCCCTTCAGGGGCTTTGCATTGTTCTGATCCGGTGCGACATCCGGTTTGTCGGCTGCTACAGACATGGTCATTCCTTTAGGCGGCGACGGTTCGTGCCGGCTCTATCTTATCGATGAGCGTGAGATAGCGGTGGGCAGTGGCGTCGATATCATCGGGCTTGCGGGCGTTCGCCGAGAGGCGACGCTTGAGATCCGGGTTTTCCGCGATGCGGCGCATGGCGGCGGCAAGCGCCCGCGGGTCGTTGGGCGTAACCGTCAGGCCGCTCACGCCGTCCTGAACCATTTCGGCCATGCCGCCGATGTTGCTCGCAATCACTGGCTTGCGCTGGGCTTGCGCTTCGCCAATCACGAGCGGCGCATTCTCCCACCAGATCGACGGCACGATGGTGCAATCGACCGCGGCGATGAGTTCGGCAATGTCGTCGCGCCGGTAGGCGCCGCGCTGCTGGACGGTGGGGGCGGTCTTCTTGAAGAGGCGAGCGATCTCGTCCTTGAAACCATCGCTTTGGAACGGTGCGCCCCCGTGTACCCTGAGTTCAAAGCGCAGGCCCTCGTCGATCAGTTGCCGCGCGGCCTCAAGCAGGACGGTGGTGCCCTTCCAGGGATTGAGGTTGCCGAAATAACCAAAGATCGGCCGGTCGTTTTCCTGTCGGACCTTCCGCGCCGGAACGTCTCGTCGGGGTAAGCCATTGGCGATGACATCGATCTGCTCTCCGTCGAGGCCCCAGTCGATGTATCGCTGCCGCAGGAACTGGCTCGGCGATACGAAACGGTCGACGGTGCGTAAGAGCGCTTTCAGATGCTGCTCGCGAAGCACGAAGCGGTCGAGCGGAATATCCTTGAAACAGGCGTGACAGCGGTCGGGCGTTGACTTGTGGCAAAGCTCCTTGCCGCTAGTTCGCACCATCAGTCCGTCATGGTGGCAAAGTGGGTAGTAGTCGTGCAGCGTCATCACGATACGACACTCGGGCAAGGTCCGGCGCACGACATGCGGAAACTCGGCGCCAAGCAGCAGCAGGTGATGAATGTGGACCACGTCCGGCTTGAAATCACGCAGGAGTTCCGTGAGGTCAGGGACGACGCCATAAAGGTCGATCTGGCTCATGAAGAAGCGGTCGAAATGACCGGACCACAACAGCACCTCGTCGCCTTCCGAGCCGATCGCCTGGAAGCTCGTTCCCGGGCGCACCTGGCGATGGGTCTGGTTCGTGGCGCCGAGGAACAACACCTCGTGGCCGGCGCGTTTATAGGCGCGGAAGAGGTCGTGCGCGAAAATCTCCGTGCCCCCCGGATGGAGTGCCGGATGATTGTGCGCGGCAACCAGGATGCGCTTCTTCATCCGTTTGCACCCCGGCGTTCGGCAACGAAGACATCCTGGTAGTGACCGGCATCCTGCCCGCGCCAATGGCCGAGTGATTTAAGGACGGTCGAAAAGCCGGCGCGCTCGAGCGCCCGATCGAGAAACCCGTCATCGAAACCGACGGCCGCGAGCGGCGGCAGGCCCGGTACGAACCAGCAGGGGCCGTCGCCGCTGCGATTGAAGCCGAGGCGCGGATCCCGCCTGCCGTTTTCGTTTTTCGCGGCCACTTGATCGACCACGAACGCCGTCACGAAAAGTCGGCCACCGTGCTTCAGCATCCGGCTGATCTCGCTGAAATAGACGAGCACTTCGTCCGGCGGCAGATGCGTGACGATCGACGTCATGATCGCGAAATCGAACGTGCGGTCCGGATAGGGGAGCTTCAGCGCCTTGCCGTTGATCTTGCCCATGGGATTGTAGAGCTCGTTGGCAATGTCCACATGCTCGAAGGTGAAGTTCGGGTAGACCGGCGTGACGGATTTGCGGCACCAGGCGACACCGCCTTCGACGGGATCGACGCCGACGTAGCGGGCGCGATCGGCATCGAGATACTGCGTGAGCGGAACCGCCATCCGGCCGATGCCGCTGCCGATATCGAGCACGCTACTTTCCGGCCGCAATCCACCCATGCGGATGAAATGGCCCAGAAATTCGGCGCCGACCGCCCGGTAGTTGCCGTCTCCGACGAACACGCTGTTGCTGTCGGGCTGTGGCAGGAAACGATTGTTCAGAACCGTTTGAAGCATCCCGTCGATGCGGTCCTCGTTCGGCTGCTGGGCCGTTTGCAGGCTTTCTGCGTGGCGAAGTGCGGGTTGGTTCATGCAGCGCTCCTGGCGGCAGTCTTGTGACCGCTCGGCGCAGCCGCCTCTTCGGCGCCGAGATAGGCTGGCATCAATGTACTGATGTCGTCGTTCCAGCGTTCGGTGTGCAGCCATGCATTGTACTGGCTTGCGACACCGCGCGTGTAATCCTGGCTGCGGCTGATCGACCGCCGCTCCAGGTGGTAAAGGCAGGCAGCCGGCTCGTAGACGATGTCGAAGCCGGCCTGCCGGATCTTCAGGCAGAGATCGCTATCCTCGTAGTCACCGATCACGAAGTCCTCGGCATAGCCGCCGACGAGGTCCCAGACTTCTCGACGCATCACCTGACATGCGCCGGTGATTCCGGGCACGACGCGCGCTTGTTGCGCGGGCGCATAGGCGCCCGGCATGCCCTTGTAGAAATGGTGATTGAGCCAGATGTCCTGCTTGTTGCGGGCAAAATAGAGACCCGCATGCTGCAGGGAGCCGTCCTCGAAAAGGAGTTTAGGGCCGATGGCGCCGAGCGACGTCTCTTTGAGCACGGGCAGTGCAAGCGTCTCCAGCCAACCCGGCCCACATGGAATGACATCGGAGTTCAGCATGACGACGACCGAGCCGCGAGCATAGCGCGCGCCGGCGTTGCATGCACGGGCATAACCACCGTTGCGGTTCATCACCACGAGCTTCATCGAAAGGCCGTGCAGCAGGTGAAGGCCGCCGAGCAGGTGCTCGGTCTCATCGTGGATCTCGGGGGAATCGAGCACATAGATGATCTCGGCATTGGCGGCGACGAAGGGGTCGGTGGCAAGGCCCGAGAGCTGGAAGCGCAGGAAATCGAGAACGCGGTAGAGTGGCACGACGATCGAGACTAAGGGCGCCTCCAGCATCGGACCGAAGTCCTTCGTCTGATCGACCCTGATCGTCTTTCCCAGTCTTTGCTCCACGTCCTTGAGCGCAGGCGCCAGGATCGTGCGGAACGCCGCATCKACGGCATGCTGTGGCGGAACGGCCCTGAGGATGCGGTTGCGTTGTGTTGCGGGATCGAAGGGCTGCGGCTTCGGCACGAGCGCTTTGACGGCGCCGGAGGCAAGCCGCATCTGGAAGCGGGGCTGCAGCAAGGCACCGAGTGGCTCGCGCATTGGCAGCCAGCTGACAAAGCCCGTTACATCCGTCTTCGAGCCCTCTTCCGCGCCGCGGGCCCAGCCGGGGAATTCATACCAGTTGCCGTCAAGCGGAAGGGCCGTGCCGTCTTCCTGAAGATAGTCGATCCCCGAGAGCACACCGCTTGTGTCGCGCGTCCAACCGCCGACCAACAGCCCATCCGGCAACGCAAGGGCGAGGTCGATCTCCGCGCCAGGGTGGAGTGGAGATTTTCCGGCCTGGCGCGCAGGCAGCGGCGAACGAAGCTGCAGGTCGGTCGCAAGCGCCATGCCGTTTTCAGGGATGGCGGAAAGGCAACGTACGACGAACTCGCGCAGGCCCGCAGCCGCGCCGTGTTCGGGCCACCATTCCTGAACGCTCGGGTAGCGCGAACCACGATGGGCGACTTCGCGGATGGCAATCCCGCGCTTGCCCATGATCATCAGCGAAAGCGCCTGCGGGGCGCGCGGCGTTTCGAGCACGAAGTGGCAACGGCGCCAGCCGCGCTCCGCCCGACCGGTGATGGCAAATTGCTGCGGCAATGGCAGGACGGCATCGGCGCTCAGCGCATAGATCGCACTGATCTCGCCGAACTCGGCGCTGACGGTCGTCTCTGCCAGGTATCGGCCATGGGCAAGCCGGCACGAAATCGTCGCTGCGCGCTGACCAAGGTTTAAGGCATGGATCGCATCGTCGACCAGCCCGGTGAAAAATTCGTCTCGGGAGAGCCGGAATGCACTCCGCCAGACAGTGAGCAGGTTGTTGAGAAACTTGAAACGTGCCTCCGGCACGAGTGCGGCGAACTGCCCTGCCATGTCCAGAAACGGAAGCCGGCCAGCGGGCTCGAGGACAACTGTCTGAAGGACGTGGTGCTCCACGGCAATTTCCGCGAGTTCCCGCTCGTTTCCGGGGCGCATCGCCCAGAAGACACGCTGCCCGCCATCGGCGCGCGGAAGCGCCATGCTGACGAGAGGAACGAGGGACCGCGATGCTGAAAGTGCGTATTTGGTTTTCGCCGGCAGGTCTGCAGGTGCGTCCCATATCAGCACAGCAACATCGAGGCTGAGCCTGAATGCCGCAGCACTTGCGAATTCTTGGGCCAGGCTCCTGATACGGTCGTCTGCCGTCACGCGTTACTCCTGAAGGACGAAAAGGGAGGGCGCCCCACATGGGAGGAAGTGGGGCGCGCCGATCAATCTCAATGGATCGTGAAGTAGTGGTTCGGGTTCGCCTGGATGTCGTCGGCGTCCGCATTGACGAGCGTCAGTGTATCGCCATGACCGAAGTCGATGACCACGTTGCCACCAACCTGGGTGACGCGCGATGCCAGATCTTCCGGAGACGAGATGTCGAGGCCGTTGATGTCCTTCGAAATCTGCAGCAGGTCTTCGCCTGGCGTGAAGTCGAGGATGACGTCGTTGCCGCCACCGCCGTCGAACACGAATACGTCGCTGCCTTCGCCGCCGGTCATGATGTCGTCGCCGTGACCGCCGTTGATGATGTCGTTGCCGGCACCACCAAACAGAATATCGCTGCCGCGGCCGCCCATCAGCAGGTCGCTACCGTCGCCGCCAATGAGAATGTCGTTACCGTTGTCGCCGTAGAGCAGGTCGTTGCCCTGGCCGCCGAACAGGACATCGTTCCCGTTGTCGCCATGGAGAACATCGTCGCCCCAGCCGCCGAACAGGGTATCGCTGCCGTTACCGCCGAACAGCATGTCATCACCTTCGTCGCCGAAAATGGTGTCGTCGCCATTGCCTCCGTTCACGAAGTCATCGCCACCACGGGCATGGATGAAGTCGTCGAAGCGTGAGCCAAAAAGGGCGTCATCATACGCGCCGCCTTCCAACGTGGCCATATGCTACTCCTCTTAGTTGTTGCTTACGTCATCTTGGTTGTTGCTTGCGCTCATCCCCGGTCTCAAACCGGTGGCGAGCGCGGCGACATTGCACTGCAAAAAAACATATGGCAACAGCAAAAAAGAAATAAAATCAGCTGCACTGTATTATTATCTGCTACCTACGATGTATATTGTGTGTCGTTTTAATGATTATCCCTGGGATATAAGGGGTAAGTATCTTTGGTATTACTTGGAATTAAATTCGAATTTAGAAATAAATTGCCGGCGAAATTGAACTTCGCCGGCTTTTGACGTCGATTGAGGTTCTGAATCAATCTTCCCGGAATGCGCGGTTCAGGCTGTCCGCAATCGGCGAGACCATGTAGTCAATCGCCGAGCGTGGCTTGTGGACGATCAGGACCTCGGCTGGCATGCCTGGATAGAGCCGAATGTCGGGGTTCGCACTGAGGGACGATGGCGCAATGCGGGCACGCGCCACGTAGTAGGAAACATTCGACTTCTCATCCACCGACTGGTCGGCCGCAACGTAGCTGATCTCGCCGTCGAGAGGCAGGTGCGTGCGTTGGTTGTAGGCCGTCAGCCGGATCTGCGTCTTCGAGCCGATGTCGATGCTGTCGATGTCGCGGGTGCCGACATGCATTTCGACGAGAAGCGGTTCGTCCTCAGGCACGATATCGAGCAACGGCTGACCGGCCGACACGGCGCTGCCCGGTGTGCGTAGCTGAATGTTGGTGACGATGCCCGCTTGAGGCGAGCGGATGTCGAGGCGCGTCAGGACGTCTTTGGCGGACACCAGTCGCTCTTCGACATCGGAAAGCTCCAGGCGGGCCGTGGTGATTTCACCTGCAATTTCCGACTGGAATTCATTCTCGATTCCCGTCAATCCGAGTTCAGCGCCGGCTTCCGCCTTTTCCGCCTGGGCCTTGTTGCCCGCGAGCTCGCCGCGGGTCGCAGCAAGTTCGCTGAGCTTGGCATCGATCTCGATCAGCTTCGAGCGCTGAGCGTATTCCTTCTCGACCAGAGTTGCGATCGACGTGCGCTGTTCGGTAATCAGTTCGATCTGGCGATCGGTTGCGCGGATCTGCTCCGCCAGCGATTTCGCCTTTTCGGAAAACTCCTCGATCGTCTTGCCCTGAACCTCCAGGCGACCGGTTTTGGCTTCCCGGCGCCTATCGAAGAAGTTCGTTTCCGCTTTGATCGCGTCCTCGGCGGTCGCATCCGGTGTCGCAGTCAGGTCGCTCGGAAAGGTGATTGCGGTCGATCCGGTCTGTTCGGCACGAAGCCGCGCAAGTTTTGCGATCAGTCCTATGCGTCGGCTCTGGAGCGCCTTCAGGTCAGAGCGGGCGCGTGTGTCCTCAAGCTTCATCAACGGCTGGCCGGCCGTGACGCGATCACCTTCCTGGACGAGCAACCGGTTGAGAATCCCGCCTTCGAAATGGCTGACGGTCTTGCGTTTCGAATCGACCACGATTGTGCCGCTTGCGACCGACGCGCTGCTGAGCTCGGTCGAGAACGCCCAGCCGAAAAAGCCGCCAAAGGCGACGAGAATGGTCGTGAGGCCGGCAAGGACCACGCCGCGCAAAGGGGCAGAGGCGCTCCCCTCGACTTCGGACTGAAGGGCGTGCAGCGGATGTGGCCTGTCGACGATGGAGGGCAGGTTCTCCCGGGCCCCCGTCGTCACTACGGTCTGCGCATCCCGCGCGATCGGGAGTTTTGGCTTGTTTGTCATGCGGAAGCGCCTTCCCGTCTCGGTTCGCCGGGGGTCATGGATGCAACCACGTCGGTGCGTGGTCCGAACTGGGTGATCCGGCCGTTTTCAAGGACAAGCAGCTTGTCTGCCGCCTGCATGATGGTTGGCCGGTGGGCAATCATGATGACGATCGCGCCGTCGTTACGGGCGCGCTCGATTGCGCGGATCAGCGCCCGTTCACCGATTGCGTCGAGGTTGGCGTTCGGCTCGTCGAGAACGATCAGGCGAGGGCGGTCATAAAGGCAGCGAGCAAGCGCGATGCGCTGCCTCTGACCCCCGGAAAGCGTCAGGTGGCCGTCTCCGACGGGTGTGTCGTAGCCGAGTGGCAGGCGGCCGATCATGTCGTGCACGTCGGCAAGGCGGGCGGCGTCGAGCACCTTTTGGGGTTCACCTTCCTCCATGCGCGAAATGTTATCTCGGATGGTGCCCTCCAGCAGCGATACGGATTGCGGCAGGTAGCCGGTCATCTGCCCGAACGAGGAGCGCTCCCAAAGATAGACGTTGTTGCCGTCGAGAAAGACGCCGCCGGTGGTCGGCTTCAAGATCCCGACGAGCAGGCGCGCAAGCGTCGACTTTCCAGCAGCAGACGGGCCGACGATACCGAGCACCTCGCCCGGCGAAAGCGTAAATCCGATGCCCTTGATGATCGGCACATCAAGACCCGGCGCGGCATAGACCAGCTTGTCGACGACTAGATCGCCCTGCGAGCGTGGCTGGGGCATCGTCTGGCGTACGGCGAGGTCTTCCTTGAGTGCGGCCTCGATCCGGCGCCAGCTGGCGATGGCCAAAACCCATTGGCGCCAGTTTTCGATCATCGAATCAAATGGGGCAAGAAGGCGGCCAACCAGGATGGTTGTCGCCATCATCGCGCCGGGAGAGATCTCCTGCTTCATGACAAGGATGGAGCCTGTCGCCAATGCCGCCGCCTGAATCATGAAGCGTAGCGAACGCGTGATGGACGCCATCGCCTTGCTTCGGCTGCCGCTGACTTCAAGCGAATCCAGCGCATGCATCTGTGCCGCGCGCCAGCGCCGGGCAAGCGCAGGGAGCATGCCCATGGCTTCGATCGCTTCGGCATGGCGCAAGCTCGCACCAATTTTCGAAACGGCCTCGATATTGGCTTGATTGGCCTCTTTCATCAGCCGGCGAGTCAGCAAATCAGTCAGCAATCCACAACACACGAGCAGGGCAATTGAGATGGCGCCGAGAAGGCCGAACATCGGGTGCAGCGCAAAGAGCACACCGAGGAAGATTGGCGACCAGGCGGCATCGAGTGGCGCACTGACGGCGGAGGTCGTGAGAAAGCTGCGCAGCTCCGCCAGGTCCCGTAGCGACTGGGTCGCCCGGGTCAGCCCTTGATCGGCCGCTGCCTGCACCGCAGCCGTCAGCACCGGCAAATTCAGCCAACGCACGACCGCACTGCCCATCGCCTGGAACGTGAGTGCCCGGATGTATTCGAGCACGCCGTAGATGATGAGCGCGCCGATCACCAGAATCGTCAGCATGGTGAGYGTGTCCATGCTCTGGCTGTTCAGGACCCGGTCGTGAACCTGCATCATGTAAAGCGGCGTGGAGAGCTGCAAGATGCCGATGCACGCGCTCAGCAGCGCTGCATAAATAAGTGCCAAAACGAACACTCGGCGTGCCTTCAAAATAAGCAGTCGTGGATCGTTTGCTCCATTTTGCGCCGTCTTTGGCCCAATTTGGTTCTTGCTAATCATATTGCCTCGTTTGCTGTCACGCGTGGCGATTTTCTGGATAAGTTCGCTGGGGTCTTGAGGAAGCTATTTTGTTTGTTATCACTTAAATCACAGTGTTGCCGTGATAAGTGTGACACAATAATGGTGGAATGCTCAAGATAGTCGTATTCGGGGGGAGTAAAGGGGGCGAAAAATTGCTTCAAAATTTGAAGTAATTTTTGAATATCGTAGTAATGCTTAGTTGGAGAGAGGGATGAATCAAAGGATTCTCTATCCGTTCGCAGATTTTGGCGGCGCTGTTACCATCCGGCCCGGGGATGACGCCGTTGGTAGTGCCCCTGAACACGAAAATATTGACCAGGAGAGCGAAGCGTCCGTGGTCACTTATTTCGAGCTGGCGCGGATGATGGAACGAGCAAGCAGACGGTTTACCGGCCTGTTGCGCGCCGAACTGACGAAGCTTGGTGTGGATGATATTGGCCCGGCGCAAGCCATGGTCTTGCTCGCGATCGGTGATGCCGAAGTGTCCGTGGCCGAACTCTTGGATCGCGGCCACTATGTCGGTTCCAACGTTTCCTACTATCTGAAGCAGTTGGGCGACGGGGAATATATCGACCGCGCTGCATCGCAGCGCGATCGGCGTTCGGCTCGCATCCGGCTTTCGGAAAAGGGCAGGCAGCTCTGTGAATCGCTCCGGAAAGCGGCCGGCGCCTATGAGCGGGTCCTCAGCCACGGCGAGCAGGACCGGCGCAATCTCGAAACCGCATTTCAAACGCTGCACCGGCTTGAGCTGGTTTGGGGGAATGCGACGCGCTACGGCATTTGAGCCGCGGCGCGAACGCTGTCCTTTCATCGGTAAAAGGCTAGGAACATGCACGTAGCATTTGTACACCGGCGCGGCTTCTGCCAGTTCGCCGCTCTCGCGGCGCATCTGGCGCAGACGGGAAATGAAGTGACACTCGTGACGGAAACCGTGGATCAGCGGATTCCGTCCACGCGGGTCATTCGTCACAGGGCGGAACCGGGGCCGCAGGCCAATGCGCAAATGGCAAGGCATTTGGGTGTTCCGGACCATCACGTCCGGATTGGTCAC
Source organism: Ensifer sp. 2TAB8 (assembly GCF_052115125.1). Classification (NCBI taxonomy): domain Bacteria; kingdom Pseudomonadati; phylum Pseudomonadota; class Alphaproteobacteria; order Hyphomicrobiales; family Rhizobiaceae; genus Ensifer; species Ensifer sp. 2TAB8. The sequence goes on from NZ_JBFRGB010000019.1 coordinate 15,997, forward strand.
CGGGTGGCCGAGACCTTCGAGGCTATGGCGAAGCAGGGCCAGGTGCCCGACGTCATCGTCGGGCACACAGGCTGGGGCAGCATGATGTTCGCCAAGGACGTGCTGCCTCAAGTTCCGGCACTCGGCTATTGCGAATTCTTCTATCGCGCTGAAGGGGCCGACATCGGCTTTGCCCCTGACGACCGGCCCGACCTGGACACGCGAAAGCGCCTGCGCTTGCGCAACATGGCGCAGCTCTTGTCGTTGGATGCATTGGATGGCGGTATCAGCCCCACCCATTGGCAAAGAAGTCTCTATCCGGCCGAGCACCGTGGTCGCATTGCGGTTTGCCATGAGGGCGTCGATACGCGCGTCTTCCGTCCGGATGCGTCCGCTTCTCTGAAGCTCCCCGATGGGCGGGTGCTGAAGGCCGGCGATCCGCCGATCGTCACGTTCGTCGCCCGCGATCTTGAGCCCTATCGCGGCTTTCCACAGGCGCTCGCAGCGGCTGCGAAAGTCGCTCGGGAGCACCCCAACGCGCTCTTTGTGTTTGTAGGGGGGGATGGCGTCAGCTACGGCGCGCCTCCGCCGGGCGGCGGCGCCTGGAAGGATCACCTCCTTCAGTCTCTGGACGTACCGGCAGACAGGTTCCTGTTCCCGGGCGTCGTGCCACATGCCGTGTTGCGACAATTGTTCCAGATTTCCGCGGCTCATATCTACCTGACCTACCCCTTCGTGCTTTCCTGGTCGGTGTTGGAGGCCATGGCCTGCGGCGCACTTGTCATTGGATCGGATACCGCCCCCATGCAGGAAGTGGTGAGTTCCGGTCGCAACGGCGTGCTCGTGCCCTTCTACGATACGGATGCGCTGGCGGGGGCTCTTTCGGAGGCGCTCCGTCATCCGGAAAGGCATACGGACATGCGCGCAGCCGCTCGCCGGACGATCGAGCAGCGCTTCCGGCTGGGCGATTGCATCGCGCGACAGATGACATTGCTGGATAAGGCAACAAGCGGCGCCTCTACCCCCAATATTTCACTGGTGTCGTCTGCATAATACTTCAAAAGCCGAAGTATTATTTCAGGAGAAACGCAAATATAACTTATTGTGCACTGCAAATAACCTTGATATGCTTTTCTTAGAAGCTTGAATTCGCCGATTTATTTCGTTTCGGCGAATTCAACCTCAGAGGGAAGTTGTTCTTTTTTTGAAGGTGGCGCGTGCAAGAGTTGATGTCTTCTGGCGTGAGGTATTCGCAGGCGAAGCGAAAGCTGGTGGTGGCATCGGATCACGATAGGGCTGATGTCGCCGCTAGCGGCATCGAGCACCTGGTTCATTTTCTTCCCAAGGGCGATCGGGCCCAAGCCACTCTCGAAAATGTATTCCCGCTGATCGGGCTTGCCTTCTCGAAAGAAGGAGAGGAGGACCTTGCAGAGCAGCTCGTGTCCTTGCGTGCGCTTGGCACCGTTCCGGAGTTCCCGGTCAAGCGGTTGAGTGCGCATACTGCGACAGAAAGTGCAGCGCTCATTCAAGCGCTCGTGGATGGCGGTGTCGGCCGGCTCGCGCGGTTCTCGAGTGCAATCACCTCTGAGCTTGCGTTGCTGCGCCGGGAGCGTGAAACGTTGCTCGAAAACTACCGTGCGCTCGAAGACGCATTTCAGGCGCGCAACTGGGAGCCGGTCACCGAAGTCTTTGCACACGACCCCTATGTCGACCCCAAGGACGAAGGCATCGGCCACCTGATCGCCAACGCTTTCGTCGAACAGCTCCTGCCCGTTTCCAGCCACGGCGTGGCAGGCCTTGCGCTCCACTTCAATTCCGTGCCGCGAGATGGTGGCGAGCTGGTGGTCGTCCTGAGTTATGTCGAAAGCGGCGAAGGCGTGGCCGAATGGGCCGTTCCGTTTTCGCAGCTGGTCCCGACCTGGAACTTCTTTGCATTGCCGCGCACCTGTGGGGGCGGCGCAAGGACCCTGCGGGTGAGGGTATCCACGACGGGCTCGGAAACCATCGGACTATCGCTGGGCTACCCCATTGCCAGCGAGCATTACACGGCACGCTCTGAAACCCGTCATGCCGATCTCGATCTGCGTCCGCTCGCGTTCCGCATCTATACGGGCCTTCCCGGCGTCAAGCCGACACGCATGCCCAACATGATCGCGCCCACGGCACTGCTCGACGGCCACTTCATCGAGGATTACAGGCTGTCGGTGGATCTGCTCAGCCAAATCGTTGACGTCTCCGTCACGCCGGTCGTTCCTGAGTTTCAGACGGTACGCTTCCTGGAGCACGAACACGCCGTCGTCTGCCATCCGCTGCCGAGCGGTGTCTCGGCCGGCGCCGTCGGCCGTGCGGTCGAGCCGGGAACCATATCGTTTTCCGCAAGCGCCATCGTCGATCACCCGAAAGGGGCGCCGGCCGCCGTCAGCTTCCTGCTCGCGCCGGCGAATTCGAACCCACGCTCGGAGGTCGCCGAACTTGCCCGCAAGGGCTCGGTGAAGCCTTCCGCATTCTTCAGCGGCTGGCGCGAGGTCACGAACCAGCAGCCGATCAACATCAACTTCCAATTGGAAGAGCCGGTACGTCAGCCCATGGATCTGATGATCCTCAGCCGGGCCGTGACCGACTCGGTCGATTTTTCCTGGCTCAAGGTGTCGGGCTTCCGGATGGTGAAGCAGTCGGGGGGGGCGTCTCATGTCAAGTAGCAGCGATCCACGCGACCTCATTGCGATAACCATGCCGCTCTATGGGCACGCGGCGCTGGCGCTCGAAGCAATCGAGTCCGCATTGGCCTCGACGCTTTCAGATTGCCGGATCGCCATTGTCGTCTCCGTCGACGGCGATCCGCGGCACGAAACCTTCGATCAGCTGCTGCTGTTTTCTGCGGCCCATCCCGACATTCATGTGGTCTTCGGTCGCAATGCTGGGCCTGGCGGCGCACGAAATCGCGCCATCGACTACGTGCTCGAAAACCTGCCCGAAGCGAAGGCCGTCTATTTTCTCGACGCCGACAACCGCGTTCTGCCGGGTACGATCGAAACCCTTTACCGGCAATTGCGTGAGAGCGGCGCGGGCTGGGTCTATACCAATATCGACACCTTCTCGGTGAGCTGGCGGGCGCACTACGGCAACCACTACTCCAGGCTGGTACACTGCATCACGGACAACATCTGCGACACCGGATCGATGATCTCGATCGATGTCTTCCGGGAGGGCGTTCGTTTCAACGACGACCGGCAGAACGGTTTCGAGGACTGGGAATTCTGGCTTTCCTGCGTCGAACATGGCTTCGTCGGCACGCCTTGCCACGAGACGACGTTCGAATATCGTCTGCGGGCGGAAAGCCGGTTCAAGGAAGCAAACCGCGACCGCGCGACATCCGTAAGCTTCCTCAGGAAGCGTCACCGGGCGCTTTTCCAGCGACCGATGCTCGTCGATTTCGAACACGAGGAATGCCCGCGCTATCTCTTCGCTCGTACCGAAGACGCGGCGATCTCGTTCTTCACAGACCCGACCAAGCAACCAAAGCGGCTGCGCCTCGACGACATCATTCCAGCCTTCTGGGCAAATGCCGGTGAGCCGGACAATGTGCACTTCCCGCCGTTCGTGATGGCAGGAAGCGGGGCGACGATCGATCTCCTCCTGCGCTCCCGCATGCTGCCGAACGTGCTCTGCCACCTTGAGCGGTTGAGCGAGAAAGCCAACGTCGTATTCGTCCACCTCGGCAACGACGCCACGCAGCGCAAGATTGAGCCGACGTTCCTCGATGCAGGGGCCGAGCACGTCGGACAGCCGGACCTCATCTTCATATCGACGGCGCTGTTGCGCGATGTCATTCGCAACAACGCGCTCGACTGGTTCGCCTCGATCGGCAGCCAGCAGGTCTGGCCGACGTCGGCGGTCCTCAATGTGCGGTTCCCGTTCCCAAGAGCCCTGCCGCGCCGGACACTCATCACACCGCAGCAGGTCATGATCAACTGCGTCAACGCGATCGCCACGAGCCCGCTGCGCCGAACCGCCGGCCGCCGCTGGACCTGGCGCCCGCCACGGCTGATGCCCTATTCCGATCTGCATAAAGCCTTGCGCACCGAAATCGGTGGCTCGCCTGTACTGCCTCTCGGGCACAGCGAGGCCGGAAAGAAGACGGCAGCACTACTGGTGCCGAATGCCTCCTTCGGTGGCGCGGAAAAAGTTATCTATGCCGCGTCCCGCGAACTGCGTGCCGCCGGCTATGAGACGCACCTGTTCGTGCTCGGCACCAGCCGGATGGATGTGATCGACGAATTCGATGCGAGCTTCGACTACGTTCATTTCTGGGATCAGGGTATTCCTGCCTGGGGCGGCTCCGGCTCGTTCCTCGGACAGGACTTCATTGCCGAACATCACGAGGTCGACTGGGGCGCGTTGAAGGGCCAGCTTTCGGGCTTCGATCTCGTCATCAACAACCACGTCATGGCGATGCACCCGCTGATCGCGCGCCTGCGCTCCGAAGGCACGCGCACGGCCTGCTATCTGCACGTCGTCGACAACACGCCGTTCAAGCGCCCAGCCGGCCAGCCTTTCGCAGCGATTGCGCACGAGCATTGCTATGACGCTTTCCTGACATGCTCGGAACAGCTCAAGTTCTATCTGCACAGCTTCGGCGTGCCGCTGGAGAAGATCTTTGCGGTTCCGAACGGCGCAAGTTTCTCCGTACCTCCCAAAGTGTTGGCAGAGGTCCTGCAAGTGCGCCGGATCGAGCGCAAGGACGACCGGTTGCGGCTGCTCTACATGGGCCGCCTCGACCAGCAGAAAGGCATCGACCGGCTTGCCGCGACGATTTCGGAGCTGCGTGCGGCACATGTGTCGTTCGACGCGCGGGCGATCGGCGGCGAGATTCTCGCCGACGCCAGTTTCTCCTGGACGGACCGCCTCAAGGAGCTCGGCGTCGATGTGCGCCCGCCCGTCTTTGCCAGTCGGGATCTGATCAAGGCGCTCGGTTGGGCAGACGTGCTGGTCATGCCGTCGCGCTGGGAAGGTGCGCCTTTGATGATCGCGGAAGCGCAGCAGCTTGGCTGCGTCCCGATCGCGACCGCCGTCGGGGCCGTCGACGAACTCATCGTTGACCGTGAGGACGGCATCCTGATCGACGCACCCTCTGACCCGCAGGTTGTGCGCGACATGGTGAAGGCGATCACCGAGGTCGCCCGCGACCGCAACCTGCTTGCCCCCATCATGGAAGGCTGCCTCAGAACGGCGGCGCGCCGTGCCTGGTCCAACTCTTTCGCGGAGTTCCTTGGCTGGTGCGACACCTCCGTGAGCAATTCATCTCTTTCGCGCGCCAAGGTCATTCGTGCGCGTGAGACATCCAATACCGGCGTCGCAGCAGCAGTTTGAGCGCGCCGGGCGACTTTTCAACTAGAAGGGACTTACGCATGCGTCCAAGAATCCTCCTGACGGGCATTCCTGGTCATTACACGCGCCTCGCAAACGGCGCGAATGGCCTGTCGGTTTCCTATTCGGAACGGCAGAAGCAGCCCGAATCGAAGGACGAGTTTCTTCAGGAGCTTCGCAACATCAGTAACACCGGCAACTATCTGATCGGTGAGGGAGCTCTGCGCGCCATCGCGCCGCATGCCAAGCAGATTCCGTTCTGGCATCTTTACAACGCCCACAAGAACGGCAGCGGCTTCGAAGAGTTCAACAACAACTTCGACATCTGCGTTTTCACCTGCGCAAATCTCCTGCGCAAGGGGCTGTCGGCGGATGCCGAAGCTGATGTGCTGAGCAAGCTCAAGATGCCGATCGTCATGCTCGGCATCGGCCATCAGAACCGCAAGGACCTGGAAACCGGCCTGCCGGAGGGAACCAAGCGGCTGCTCGACGTGCTCAAGGATCGCGAACATTATTTCCTGACCCGTGGCTATGAGACGGCCGGCTACCTGAAGGATCAAGGCTTCAAATACGTACGACCGACCGGTTGCCCGTCGGTCTACTTCGCGCCGAACAACATGCGCGCGTCGATGAAGAAGCTGCCAAGCGTCAAGATCGGTCAGGCCAAGACGATCTTCTCGGGCTATCTCGGGGCCAATCACGATTGCATAGTCGATGCGCTGGCTCTGAACCCTGAAGGCGCTAAGCCGCAATATGTCATCCAGGATGAGTTCCTGCACTTCGACATGAAGGTCGAGCCGGATGCCGACGGCCGGGTGTTCGACTCCTGCTCAGGCAAGATGCTCGGCGAGCTCGCCTTTCCGGGTGCAGAGCGCCAGAAGGTGCCGTTCGACGTGCGCACCTTCTTCGATACCAACCAGTGGCGCGCCTGGGCCTCACATATGGACTTCAACTTCGGTCGGCGGTTCCACGGCTCGATCATCGCCATGCAGGCGGGTGTGCCGAGCCTGATGGTGGCGGTCGACGACCGCATGCGCGAAATGCTCGGCTTCACTGGTCTGCCGTCGGTCGAAGTCCAGGAGCTGGAAAAAGCCGAAAACCGCGCGGAATTCGTCGCCAGCCATCTGGCCGGGCTAAACGCGTCCGAACTGGTGGACCGCTACTCCGATCGCGAACGCAATTTCCGAACGGTGCTACGTGAGATCGGCATCGGCCAGTAAATCGCGTGCATGCCTCGAGTACGTTCGACCCGAGGCATGCATGCGACCAGTTTCATAATTTTCGAGCGGGATGGGGAAGACTGCACATACGTCTCCTCGTGCCGCTCTCGCTCTTCGTCAACAATGTCGGCTAGCCCACAAATCAGGTGTATCGATGCGTATCCTGCTCACCGGAATCCCTTCTTATCTCCAGCGTACCGTCGCGCGCGTGTCCGGTGCGACGGTCCATCACAAGCCCTACTTCGACGATATTCGAAGCAAGAAGGAACTGGTTGATCAGGTCAAAAAGATCGCCAACACCGGCAATTACCTGATCGGCGAGGGCGCAGCCTACGCCTTGCGCGGCCATGACGTGACCTATGTGCCGTTCTGGCACCTGGTCAATAGTCGTGGGGCCAACGACGTCTACGAAGCCCTGAACAAGGAATTCGACATGTGCGTGTTCGCCTCGGCGAACCTGCTGCGTCCGGGCTATTCGGCCGATCTCGAAGCCGATGTCTTCGAGAAACTGAAAATGCCGGTGCTGGTAATGGGCATTGGGATCCAGAAGCGTGAAGGGCTCAAGGAGAACCTGCCGGCAGGTACTTTGCGGTTCCTCGAGGTCTTGAAGCAGAAAGAGAGCTTCTTCCTGACCCGGGGCTATTTCACCGCGGAGTTCCTCAGGGCCGAGGGTATGAAGTTCGTCAAGCCGACCGGCTGCCCCTCGCTCTTCTTCGCGCCGAACGAGATGCGACGCTCGCTGACGTCTCTGGCCAACGCGGACCTCGCATCGGCGCAGAAGCTTGCTCTCGGCGGTTATCTCGGCAGCGTCGCCGACACGATCGTCGATGCCCATGCGCTGCTGAAGCCCGATAGCGTCGCAAGCTACGTTATCCAGGACGAGGTGGTCGCCTATAATCTTACGCTTCCCGTTGACGACAACGCCCCGGTCTACGACCGCTCGAGCGGACGCATCACCGGTAAGACCGAGTACAAACACCAGGAAAAGTGGCAGCGAGAGAACGAGCTCATGGTGTTCTTCGACACCAACCAGTGGCGCGCCTGGTCGTCGTCGAGAGACCTCTGCATCGGCCGGCGTTTCCACGGCTGCGTCATCGGCATGCAGGCAGGTACACCGTCGCTGATGATCGCCGTCGACGACCGCATGCGCGAGATGCTCGAATTCATTGGCTTCCCCTATATCGAGGCCAGCGTGTGGAACCGCGAAGGCGACAAGCGCGCCCATCTTGCGAACTTCCTGTCCAAGATCGATGTGCAGGCCGTCACCGAGCGGTATTCGGCCTGCGAGGCGAACTTCCAAAGTGCGCTCAAACAGGTTGGCATTTAATCGCCATATGACGAGAGCAGCGCCAAGGGAGCTGCTCCTTGCCGTCCAGCTTTGCCTGGCGGTGATCGCCTGTGCCCCTCCTGCATTGGCCGAGGACGCGACTTTCGCGCGCTACGGGGTCAATCGGCTCAATCTCGCCTGGCTCGATCAAGCCGAACAGGAGCGCGTGCTCAAGGAGATCGCCGATAGCGGTGCGACGCACGTGCGCCTTTCCCTGTCACGGCCGGTCGACAAGAGCATCGAGGCGGTCGGCATGGCGAGCCGGTTGGGATTGCGCGTCTTGCTCGAAATCCAGCTTTCGAACAAAGACTACTATGCCGATGCCGTTCGTCCCCGCAGTGGTCAGGGGCGCATCTGGGATATCAACCGCCTGTCCGATCTCGATCTCGACCGATACCGCCTGGGCCTTCGCGATGCACTCACGCGGCTGGATGCCCTTGGTGTTCGTCTCGAGGCGGTCGAGCCTGGAAATGAGATCAACCTTGCCGGTTACAATGGCGACCTTGCGGTCTATCGGGAGCCCGGCCAGCAGACGCCGCGAACCCTTGCCGATCTCAAATATCGTGCCGCATTCGAAGAAGGCCTGGATCGCTACATTAAGGCGCTCAGGATAACCCGGGACGAAGTGCGCAAAAGCGCCAAGAGCGGCGGCGCCGTCATCGTCTCCGCCGGCCTCTCCGATATGGGTGCCAAGGAAGCGGACCGGCAAGGCATGGAGCGCCTCGATCCGGCTGAGGTGATAGCGCTTCTGCGGGAACGAGGAATGGACCAGTACGTCGATGCCTATGGCATCCATATCTACCCGGCTCGCAGGGCTTCGAAAGCGATCAAATCCGTCGTCACCAAGCTCCTTGATTTTTGCAAGCCTTCGGAAAGCGGCCGGCCATGCTGGGTGACGGAGTGGGGGATCGCCAACACCGCGCGTAGCTGCCCTGTCGACGACAGCCACCGCGAGGGCGCGATGGCAGCGATGCGAACCGTCTTTTCCCAGATGGCCAACGCCAAACGACTGGATGCGGCCTACTACTATGACTGGGATACGCAGCAGGCGTATCGGCTCTGGCGGTGCGGTAAGCTGAGCCCGGCCGGCGCCATGGCTATCGCCCCGGGTGACAACTGATCCTCTCGGCAAGAATGGYAGTCTGGATCAGTGCCCGGCTACGTCCCTCAGCGGCGCCCCATACGGCCGGTCGCCGGCTCCAGGCCCTTGCCGCGATAGGTGACGGGGATGCCGAGTTCCTCGTGGGTCCGCGCCAGCGTCTCCAGCCAGGTCGCCAGTTCGTCCGGCACCTTCTCCTCTCCGGTCTCCATCGCCTCGATCCATGCCAGGTTGCAATGCAGGGCGCTCGCCAGATTGATCGGCGTCCAGCGAAGAACAAGAAGGCATTGAGTGAAGCGGGCGGGGGTCATCGGTCTAGCTCAAAGGTTGCATGTGGAATGGATGAAGCAGGCTTTACACGCAGAAATAAGTCAAGGTGATGACTTGTCGCGCCTGAAAGGCCTGATCTTTTCGTGAGTTAGAATTGATTGGGCAAAATGCCGCAGAACGGCTGCGGTAGCGCAGGGCGTTGGTGTATTCGATGCGGTCGGGTGCCCCAGTGACAGTGATGAAATGGGGGAATGCAAGATGGAAAACTGGCTCTTGGCCGTAGTCGGACGGGTCTGCCAGCCGTAGCGGGTGCGAATCGCGCGTCTTTCAGATTGAATGGCCACCTATCCCAACAGCCGATTCGGGCTTTCGGGCAACTGCGCTGAGGCCGTCGACCCTTGCATGCATCGCTCTACCAGTCCGCGATCAACATCGCCGCCAAGGCAGCTTTCTACCTGTCGTTGGCGATGCTTCTTCCTGCGGCGGTCGACCTGTTCTACGGGCATCCGGACTGGCGGATCTTTGCCGTGTCGGCCTTCATAACAGGGGGCATCTCGCTCCTGACGGTGGCGGCGACCCAGGGTGGCCCACCGCCTTTCAGCCGCAAGATGGGCTTCCTCGTCGTCAACCTTCTCTGGATCGTCATCTCGCTCGTTGGGGCGGTGCCTTTCTGGCTGTCGTCGCTCAAGCTTGAATTCGCAAAGGCCCTGTTCGAGTCCGTCTCCGGCATCACCACGACCGGTTCGACTGTCATCACCGGTCTCGACTTCGCCCCGCCCGGCATTCTTTTATGGCGTTCGCTGCTGCATTGGCTTGGCGGCATCGGGATCGTGGCGCTCGGGCTCTTCGTCATGCCCTATTTGCGCGTCGGCGGCATGTCCTTCTTCAAGATGGAATCCTCGGATACGACTGAGAAGCCCTTTGCCAGGATCGTCACCTTCACGCGTGCGTTCATTCTCATCTATGTGGTGCTGACCGTCGCCTGCACGATCATCTACTCCTATCTCGGCATGAGCCGCTTCGACGCGCTGAACCATGCGATGTCGACGATCGCGACCGGCGGTTTTTCCACCCACGACGCGTCGCTCGGTTACTTCAAAAGCCTGCCGATCCTCTGGGTCGCCACGTTCTTCATGACCTTGAGCAGCCTGCCGTTTTCGGTGCTCATTCTCTTCATCGTACGCGGTCGCCTCGATACGCTGAAGGACCCGCAGATTATCGTTTTCCTGTCCTATCTGACCGTGCTTGCGCTTGCCGCCAGTCTTTATCAGCGGGTCGCCAACGGCGTTGCTGCAAACGATGCGCTTGCGCATGGGTTTTTCACGGTCTCGTCGATCCTCTCGACGACCGGCTTTGCCAGCGATGACTACATGCTGTGGGGGGAGTTCATTGTCGCGCTCGCCTTTGCCGCCACCTTCATGGGCGGCTGTTCCGGCTCGACAGCCGGCGGCATGAAGGCCTACCGGTTCATCATCATCTTCAATTCCATTCGGGCAGGGCTCTTCAAGCTGATCTACCCGAATGCGGTGCATACAGTGCGGTACGGCAAGGGCCTCGTCGATATAGACGTCCAGCGCACGGTGTTCATGTTTTTTACGGCCTACATGTTCATCTGGGCGTTCGGCAGCCTGGCGATGGGCGCCATGGGCTATGATCTCGTCACAGGAGCCTCCGCCGTTGCGACGGCGCTCTCCAATGTCGGCGCCGGATTAGGGCCGATCATCGGGCCGGCCGGCAACTTCTCGACCCTGTCAGATCCTGCCCTCTATCTTCTGTCGGTCATGATGTTGCTTGGCCGTCTCGAAATCCTGACGGTGCTCGTCATCCTGACGCCGCTCTTCTGGAAGGATTGAGGTCGAGGCTGTTTCCTTTCAAATCGGCGCCAGTGCGCCTCCTGCCGGCGAATGCCCACCGGGGGGCGGACGTGGCTACGGTCGATCATAGGGCTGCGCTCGGCTAATGGCGTCAGGTATGAAGCCACATAGCCGGCGATTTGCCGATCGGAAAACTGTGCCTCATCTGCCAGTGCGTCGTATCTCTCTTGCGACGTCGCTGTTTTCTCCACAGCACTCGGCGGCAATATCCAAACAGCGTTGCCGCTCTAATACAATCGCCTCCGCAACCATCATCGTGGGGTCGCGTTGTCCGCGTGCCAAATGCCGGGCCGAAACGCTCCAGGCTATTGCGGCAATTTCGTCCGGAATCATGATTTTCCTCAGTCGATACTCAACTGAGCGTAGGCGCTGTCGCTTTTGTGAAACGTGTGAGTGCCGCAAGGCAGCTTGCGCCAACACGTTGCGGCCAGCATAGTGTAGAGATGCGGCACTTTCTGCGGACATTGGTGGACTATGTGATGTTCGGGTGGTCAGAGTCCGACGAACTCCCGCCACTTACTGAGGAACAGCAATTTCTTCTCAAAGAGTTTCGGCTTGGCCTCATCACAGAACAGGAATGGCGAGACTTGCTCGATCGCGATCCGACCTTGTCTGCACACTTTAAGGTAAAGGATCCCCGCGTGTCAGCGGGGTGAGATAATCAACCCGGTCTCCCTTTGTGGGTTCAGAAACTGCCTCTAACGACCACTCGCTGGATGAACGGGGTTACGGCCGTTTGGGGGTCGCTAATGCCGCGTGCGCGCGCCAGCTAGCTTCCCTGTGGCGCTCGTCGAGCCACCAAGCAACCGCCAACTGTAACAGGCAACCCGCAACCAGCAATGTCGCTTGGATCAGTAGCGACGGGTTTGGTGTGGCGTTCACCAGTGTCCTGGTTACACAAACGAGGAGTAGACCGACCGAGAAAACAGGAAGACTGTGCTTGCCGGCTGCGCAGAGCAAACGAAAGGCGGGTTGACGGGCCGCAGCCTGTACGGCGCGGATGTTCCATGCGAGATACAGGATCGCCAGTACATTTAGGATGCGCAGCGGGCCGCTGTTCGTTTTAGAAACGAGTTGATGATACAGCTCGCTGAATGGTGGCTCTGCGAGCCGAAGATATACGGCAAGATTAATCGGGATGGCTGTGATCGCAAAGATGGCTGCCGCGACAAACACCAAACGATTGTAGCTGAGCACGGGCCTCGTCTGTTTCAGTCCAACGCCGATAACCATCCCGATGACGAAAAGAAACTGCCAGGAAAACGGATCGAAATACCACTCACGGCTAGCCAGCGCCCAGTTCTGAAGATTGATGCGACCGACCCCCGCGGCCAGCCAGACCAGGCACGACAAGCATAGCAACATAGTTCGCGAGCGCTTGTGAAGCCAGATGGCAAAAGGGGTGAGGCCAAGCAGCACCACATACAAAGGCAGGATATCGAGATTGCCCGGCATGTACATCAGCAGCAGAGCCTCCGCTACATGCTGAAAAGGCGCGCCCCAGAACGAATTCATATCGGCCCAGGGGGTTGGGCCGACAGCTACCAGCAGAGCGGCCGAGATGCTTGCCAGCACCAAAAACAAAAACGCATGGACGAGATAGAGGGTGAAGGCTCGTTTCCACGGTTGCAGGAAGTGGAGCGATCGGTCGGGACGATAGTAGGCGAGGGCGGCGGACATTCCGGCTAAGAGTACAAAGACATCCGAAGCATCTGCGAAACCACGAGAATGCTGCACAAAACCTGAAAACGTGAACTCGGAATGGCCAACAAAGATCAAGAGGAGAGCGAGCCCGCGCAGAAGATCAATCCTGCTTTCTCGTTGCTTCTCCATTCATCTCCCCGTTGGGTGTCGAAAAACGACGCTGATCCCAGGGAAACCCATACGAGAAAATCGTTATTTTCTGATGTCTGGACAAAGGCGCATTTTTAACTAAATCGTTGCGCACAAATCATGCTTGGCAAAGTCGTGATCAACCAGAGCCCCGATTGAAAGAGCGTTTCGTCATCTCGAGCTCCCAATTTAGATGACGAAATATAGCAATGCGCTTGCGACCAAAAGCAGCGTTGCGAGCGTTGCTAGAATGATCGAAATCAGTTCCCTGTCGTATTTCGGCATCGCGGGGTCAGTCACCACATTCTCACGGTTGGCGGCACCTACCATAAAATATAACTACATCCATCATATTTTATGCTAGGTGCCGCGCGATCGGTGGATGACATACTTAATCCGGTCTGCCGCGACCATTCATTTTAAGAAGCCTCGACCCGCTCCGGTGTGAGGCTCCTTATCTCATTCGGGCAAAGTCGGGCGCTCACGCCGCCTCTGTCCTGCGATAGGTCTCGGCGTTCTCGACATAGTACTTCTCGAAGCGATGGCGGTAATGCTCGGCTCCACCGAAGTCGCTGTATTTCGCCAGTTCGTTCATATCGGTTTTATTAAGGATCACGCCAAGGATCTTGCCATTGATCTGCGGTTCGGAATTGAGCAGGTCGCGCACCAGACGCGACGGCGTGCGGCCCCACTCAGCGACATAGATGAAGCCGTCGGCAAGCGGCGAGAACGCCTTGGCATCGACGACAGGAGCAAGTGCCGCAAGATCGACGATGACGTAGTCGAACGATTTGCGGGCGTTGTCGATGAGTTCCGCCATTGCCGGCGAGGCGAGCAGTTCGTGGCTGTCATAGGGCTCGCTCTTTGCGCCAGCTTCCCCGCCAACCGGGAAGATCGCCAGTTTCGTCTTCTGGTCGATCTTGATGCCGGCGGGCCAGGAGGCTTCGCCGATCAGTGCCTCGACAAGGCCAGTCTTCGGTGGCGGGTTGACCATCTGGCTGAGGCCGGGCTTGCGGATATCGGCATCAATCAGCAGCGTCTTCTTGCCGCTTGCGGCGAGCAATGCTGCAAAATTCGCCGCGATGATCGATTTGCCCTCGTCCGGCACCGCCGAAACGATGCCGATCACCCGCGAGCCGCTGCCATGAAGCATCCGGTCGCAAGCAAGCTTGGCGTTGCGGAAAGTCTCGGCAAAAGACGAGCGCGGCGCGTCGAGCACGATGCGACTGACCCGTTCGAACGGCACGGAGGCCGGCGTCGTCGGCAGGGGCACCTTGCCCTTCATCAGTCTTGCGCGAACCCGGTCGGTCGTGGTTGGTTGGCGTGGGCCGATCAGCGGAACATAACCGAAGGACCTGTGTCCAAGGATCGAGCGCACGTCGCTTTCAAGCCGGAAGGTCCGCTCGCGAAACTCCTGGAACGCGGCAAACGCGCCGCCTGCCATCATGCCGAGCACCGCCGAAAGTGCCAGGACCAGGGTCTTCTTCGGGCTTGAGGCCGAAGTCGGAACGCCGGCCGTGGAAATGACACGGGCCTTGGCGATCGGGAAGGACCGCTGTTGTGAAGCCTGCTCGTAGCGGTTGAGGTAAGTCTCGTAGAGCGTCTTCAGTGCCGCCGACTTCTGCTCGAGTTCGCGCAGATGCACGAGCGACAGGTTTGCATCCGAGTTGCGACCCGTGGTGCCTTCGATATTTTCCCGAAGGGACGCCTCGCGCGAGCGGGCGACCTCATATTCGTTACGGTAGCTTGCTGTCAGTTGCTGCAGTTCCTGGAAGATCTGCCGGCCGATGTCGGACTTTTCCCTGCGCAGCGATACTGCCTGAGGATGATCGACGCTGAAGCTCTGCGACACTTCCTGTTCGCGCTTGCTGACGGCGAGATAGCGGGTACGCAGCTCGCGAATGACGGAGTTATCGCCCTCTTTTGCGGAAATCGTTGCGTTCTTGACCGCGTTTTCGGGCCCCTGATCGACGATCGCCTGGAACTGCTTGAACCGCGCAGACGCGCTTGCCGTATCGGCCTGAGCGATGATGAGCTGGCTGTTGAGATCTGCCAGTTGCTGTTCGGACATGAGTTCGCCGCGCGCGAGCGTCAGGCCGTTCTCGCTGCGGTACTTCTCGACCTCAAGGGACGCTGCCTGCGAGCGTTGCCTCAGATCGGCAAGGCGCTCCTGCAGCCAGACCGAGGCGCGTTCCGTCGCATCGAAATTGGCGTTGAGTTGGTCGTTGAGATAGGCGTCGGCATAGCCACGTACGATGGCTGCCGCGAGTTGCGGATCACTGGAGCGATAGGCAAGGGACACGACGGAGCTTCTGGTGACGCGCTCGACGGACAGCCCCTGCTGGATGAGTGCAGCTGCCTTCTGCCGTCTGCCGTTGCGCGCAGCCTCTTCGGAGATATCGGACCCAAAGGAGAAGACGCCGGTCACCGATCTCAGCCAGTCCTTGGCGACGCCGAAAGGAGAACGTGGCGGATTGAGAACCGTGTCGTTGTCGTCGAGCTTCATCTTGTCGACGACCCGCAACGCGAGTTCGCCGGACTTCAGGATCTCGACGGCGCTCGCCATCTGGGTGTCGAGCAGCTGGCTGTTTTGCGGTGTCGCCTGTTCCTCTGCGTATTTCGAGAGGTTCTCGTCGAGCAGGATCTGCGTCATCGACGTATAGAACGGTGTCGCGAACACGAGATAGACCGCGCCAAGTACCAGGAACAGCACGACGAACGCGCCAACCAGCCTGGCGCGGCGCACGATGACCGAGAAGAGCCGGTCAAGGTCGATGAACTTGTCGGGTTCCTCCATTTCCCTCGGCACGACGCTATTGAAGGGGAGACTTCTTTGGTTCATTGGGTCGCTCTGTCCGTTTCCCTTTGGGTGCAAAGGCTGGCGCCTCGAAAAGAGGCGCCAAACAAGCTTTATGCCGCGCGGATGCGGCCTTCATGAGACAGGACCATGTCCTTGACCGAGGCATAGACCATGTCGCCGAGGTCCGAGCGCGCGAGCGCGAAGGCGACATTGGCGGCGATGAAGCCTTCCTTGGACCCGCAGTCGAAGGTGCGCCCCTCATAGGGATGGGCGTGAAACGTTTGATTTTGCGAGAGTTTCAGCATTCCGTCGGTCAACTGGATTTCGTTGCCGGCGCCACGTTGCTGGTGTGCGAGAATGTCGAAGATCTCGGGCTGAAGAATGTAGCGGCCATTCAGATAAAAGTTCGACGGTGCCTCTCCGGCGCGCGGCTTTTCGACCATTTTCGTCACTTCGAAACCATAGGGAACGGTCGCGCCCTTGCCGACGATGCCATATTTCGACGCATCTTCCGGAGCGCATTGTTCGACGCCGACGACGTTGCCGCCGGTCTGGCGATAGAGGTCGACGAGGCCGGCCATGCAGCCGCGCGTACCGTGACACAGCATATCCGGCAGGAGCAGCGCGAACGGCTCATCGCCGATCACGTCGCGAGCACACCAGACGGCGTGACCGAGACCGAGTGGGGCCTGCTGTCGCGTGAAGCTGACCGAGCCGGCACGCGGCAGCATCTCCTCGAGCTCTGAAACCTGGGCATTCTTGCCGGAACGGGTCAGAGAGGAGATGAGCTCCGGCGTATCGTCGAAGTGATCCTCGATTGCCTGCTTGTTGCGGCTGGTGACGAAAACGATGTGCTCGATGCCCGCCTGGCGGGCTTCATCAACCGCATATTGCACGACCGGACGATCGACGATCGTCAGCATCTCCTTGGGTATCGCCTTGGTCGCGGGGAGGAACCGCGTTCCATTGCCGGCGACCGGGATCACAGCTTTCCTGACGGTCCTGATACGGTCCATGGCTTTATCCTTTACGTACGTGAGGGCTATTGCCCGAGGTGGATCGTTCAGCCGCCACCGTCGGTGTGGCGGACTTCAAGCGTGCGAGCGGCGCAAGCAAACGGCGCAGTCGCACGGCGATCGGCATCCTGAGGTGCCGAAGCGCTCGGGGGTCGGAGAAGGCCACCCGGGCGGCCCCCACCAACGATCTGGATTTCAGATGATCGACGAGGCGCAGGAAGGCGTGCGCCTCGCGCAGGCTCCTGTCGCGCCGCCGCTGCATTGTCATCGCTGTGGTATCGATCGAGTGGTTCTCGAGGAAATCCCTGTCGGCCGCGATCATCGCCTCGATATGGCGAAGCTCAAGCACCCGGGAGATCGAGCCCTMGCGGATGTGGTAGCAATAGCCCGCTGAAGGATCGACGATGCAACGCCCACCGGACGCGAGCGCGGACGCCAGCAGGATGTAGTCTTCACCAATCCGGATGGTCTCCTTGAAGCGTAGACCATGCTCGTTCAGGAAACGGCGCTCAAAGATCGGCTTCATATAGCCGAAATTGTAGGTCGAGCGGAAAAGCACGTTGGATTGAATGAAAGCCGAAAGCGTCAACATGCTGTGTTGCTCAAGCAAGGCCTCGGGAAACATGCGCTCGACACGCCCGTCGAGGTTCGCGACCTCGATGTTGTCGACGGCAATCTGGGCGCCCGCCTTCGACGCCAGCTCGATCATGCGGAAAAGCCGTCGTGGGCTGATGGTGTCGTCCGCATCGAGAACGGCGATCCAACAGCCGCTTGCCGCCTCAAGCCCGGCATTGCGCGCGCCGCCAGGCCCACGGTTCTTGGCAAGCCGCAACAGCCGGACGCGGGGATCAGTGATCTCTTCGACCACGGCACAGGTGTCGTCGGCGGAGCAATCGTCAACGACGATCACTTCCACATCGACCGCTTCCTGTGCCAGCGCGCTCTCAATGGCGCGGCCGATCGTGTCTGCGGCGTTGTAGGCCGCGACGACAAAACTGACCTCTGGTGCGGGGGGCGTCATCAGGCGGTCGCGGCCCCATACTGCTGGAGTTCACGCACGCCGAGAAGTCCACTGACGACACCAGCATGCATGATGGCGCGCAGCGCGTAGCGCGACCGGGCGACCGGCGAGCCGAGAAGGAGCAGGCTGGCCCCAGCGCAATAGCCGGACTTGGCCATCGCCCGGGCGATTTCCACGATCTGCCTGCCGGCTTGGCCCGGCTCACTTAACAGCCGCCCGTGGGTCTGGCCGGAGCGGAAGCGGCGTTTGGCAAGCCAGGCAAGGCGCGCGCGCTTTTCCGGAACCGGCTCGAAGACCAATGCCTCCGGGGCATAGGCGAGACGTCCGCCATCCGCATGCATGTGGCGGAAGAACTCCGTGTCCTCGCCGCCGGTCCGCCCGAGCGCCAGATTGAACCGCCTGTCGAAAAGGACCGGACGCGTGAGGTCGAGCAGGACATTGCAGGTGTAACCGGTGCGGATTTCGCCTTCGACCCACACGGGCCGGGTCGAATGAAAGTCGCCGCGGCGCATCCAGTTCGGAGCGGACAACGCGTATTCAGCGCGAACCGGGCCGAGCACGACGTCGGCACCGGTCGCAACCGCCGTGTCGAGCAACTGCAAGAGCCAGGTTCGTGACACAGTCTCGTCGTCATCGACAAAGGCGAGATAGTGTCCGGTGCTGTTGTCGAGGCAGGCATTTCGGGCGATCGAGATGTTCGACGCCGGGCAATGCACGTAAAGGATCTCGAAGGGCATGGTCGGGCGCATCTGGTTGACCAGCGGCTCGGCACTTGGTGTCGCGTCGTTGTCGGCGACAATGACGCGGATGTCGACGTCGGCGGGCACCGTGATGAGCGCCAGCGAATGCAGCGTTTCCGCAAGCTCGGGACGGCGGAAGGTGCAGACCGCAATATCGATCCTTGTTCTGGCGTGCGTTCCGGTCATGGCGCCACCTTTCTGTTTCGCGAAGTGAGCAACTCGCGCCAGAAGCCGGCCGACCAGGCAAAATGCATCACCATGGCCGAAAGGGCTGCAAGCGGGCCGTAGGGGTTCTTCTGGCCGAGCGCCATCCACATGCCGTAGCCGATGCAGGCCGCGGCCCACAGGACGACCGGCACGACGGCGAGCCAGTTGATGACGGCAAGCAGAGCGCCGATGGCGACGGGGGCCACGGCAAGTGGCAGCAACTGCCTGAGGTTCGGCCATGCCCGGTGCTTCAGAACATTGCGCGCGCGCCCCCGTCCATAGGCGAAGTACTGGCGGAAGAGCGGGCCGACCTCGGCGCGCGGATAGTAGACCATGCTCGTCCGGTCGGTCATCCAGATGCGATAGCCCGCCTGACGGAAGCGGTAGTCGAACTCCGCATCTTCGTTGTGACTGAAGATCTCGTCATAGCCGCCGATCGCCTGGAAGGCGGAAATCCGCATCAGAGCATGGTGGCCGTGATCGGCCCAATGGCTGGTTGCGCCCAGTCGATGCTTGGCGCCGCCATTGCCGAGCTTGGAGTTCTGGGCGTAGGCCGTTGCCTTCTGAAAGGGCGTGAAGCCGACAGTCTGCATCGCGACGACGACGGAGTCCGCCCCGGTCTCAAGCGCTTCTTCGACGAGACGTTCGCAGTAGTCGTCGGGATAGGTCCCGTGCGCATCGATGCGGATCAGGTAGTCGAAGGACGTCCCGTATTCTGCGACGGCAAGGTTGATCGCCGCGCTCTGGATGCGCTTGGGATTGTCGATGGCAAGAACCATGGCATCCTCCTCAGCAAGGCGGGCGGCAATCTCGCGCGTGCCATCCGTGCTGCCACCGTCGACGATCAGGATGGCGCCGTTGAGACGCGCCGCGGCAGGACGCAGTCCCTCAACCAGGCCTTCGAGATGTTCGGCTTCGTTGAGACAGGGAATGACGATAAGCGTTCGTGTCGAAGCCAGCGTGTTGTTGCTCATGACAATCCGCCTTCGTTCTGGGGTGTTGGGGAAAGGGTTGGTGCGATCCGCGGCGGCGCCGTCGAGGTGACTGCGGAAAGTCGGCGCACAAGGCCCTCGCAGTCGCTGCGGTTGAAAATCCAGGTATCGGCCGCGCAGGTCGCAATCCGACCGGACGCCTCGGCGTAGCGCTCGGCGTCGATCGAGCCGAGAAGGCCGACAAGCGCCTCCGGTTCGGCCTCATCGAGCAGCATGCCGAGGCCGCGGATGGCCAGGAACCGCGACGTCTCGGTACCGCGCAGCGCAATTGGCACGCGGCCAAAGCGGCACCCCTCATAGAGCCGGTTCGGCAACAGCCATTTCGAGTTCTGGCCTTCTTCGAAGAAATCAATCGCCCAGGTGAAGTGTACGTCGGAGTAGATCGCGCCCAGTTCCTCCGGGCTGCGGTAGGGCCCATGGAACTGCATGAAGGGTTCGTTGCGCACGAAACCTTCGAAGTCGTCGAACTCCGAATGGGCCGGCCGGCCGCGCAGCACGATCTCGAAGCGTCCTTCCATTCTGCGGGAAAACGCCGACAGCAATGCCAGCGACTTGCGGCAGCGCAGAGCGCCAAACCAGCCGATCCGCCAGGGCCTATCCTTCGGCGGCGTCGCTGCTGCGGCCACCGGTCGCGCTGTCGCCTCGTTAAGTTCGAGCACCTTGTTTTCCAGCATCATGGTCGGTGCGGAGATGCCGGAAAGCGGACGGAAGTAGTGTTCGACGAAGGCAGGAGAACTGGTGATCAGCAGTCGGGCTTCGCGCCCGAGAAACGCTTCGCTTGCCCGCATCGCCTTGCCGGCGAGGTCGCGGCGCAAAAGCAGGCGATGAATGTCGAGACACTCGTAGACGATCGGCACGTCGCCGCCAAAGACGCCGACAGCCTTCCTGGCAATGGCCAGCATGTCGAGATTGCGCGCGATAATCACGTCGGGGCGCTCGACGTTGCGCAGAGCGTGCCTCAGCGAGAAGCAGCTCCTGGCGATTGCCCCGATCCTTTGCACGAAACGCCCGTCATGGGTTGTTCCAAGCTCGATGGGCTCGATGCCTTCGATCGCCGCCAGTGGGTTGGCGTCGCGCCTGAACCCGGCAAGCTTGACCCTTGCGCCTCCGGCGAGAAGCATCAGGACACGCCGGCGAACGGCGGGGTCGGCAAGATCCTGAGCGAAATAAAGTACCTGCAGCATGAACACCCGGTTTTCTGCTCGGCCGTCGCCGAGCATGGTTTGTAAGGTCGCGCTTTGTGGTCTGAACGCGTCGCCTATGAATGCGGTTCCTGGTCGCCGGCTAGTTCGTCCGGCAGGCGACCGACTCGGCAAACTGGCATTTGTCGCCCGGTGCGGTGAACGCGATCCGGTCGATCTGCATCGTCGACGGGCCCTTGTAGGAAAAGGCACCCATCCAATCCGAAAGCGTGTCGGTTCCCCAAAGGCTGAAGAAAATCTTCTGCGGGTTGGTGGGAATTTTCGCGGGATCGGTCACTTCGTGCACCAGTTCGCCGTTCACGTAGTAGCGGATACGCTCCTTCTCCCAGACGAAGGCGTAATCGTTGAAGCCCTGGTTGGCACCGCCCGGCACGTCGACCAGTTTTTCGTTGCCGCCCTTGGCAGCGACATATTGGTTGATCTGAACCTTCGCGGAGTTCTTGCCGAGAACCTCGAAATCGATCTCGTCGTGCGGCTTCTTGTCGGCTGGGCCGATATAGGTGAAGAACGCCGAGTTCAGTCCGGAGCCATCGGCCGTTTTGATGCGAGCCTCATAGGTCCCGTAGCTGAACCGCTTGCGCGTCTGGATCTCGCCGCAGGAGTAGTTTCGCTCGCCAAGCTTTCCTTCGGTGAAGGAGAGCTCGGCGACGCCATTATCGACCCTCACCTGCTTCTTGGACCACGTGCAGTTCTGGTGGGCACCGTTGTTCCAGCCGTCGGATACGTACCAGATGCTGGTGTCGAGGCTGTCGAAGTTGTCGATGAAGGACTTTGCCTCTCCTGTGCCTTCAGCATTTGCCGGGCCGGCAAGGCCGACGGCGACAAGGCTCAACAGGGCGAGGCGGAGAGGTCCAGAAGATCTCATGGTCAGGTCCTTTGCTGTGGGGAAAGTTCGCCGCGTTGCTCTGCCGGCCGCGCATTGCCGCCGCGGGCAGCGCCCGCGCGGCTGCCGGTCAGGGTTGCGGTCAGGTTTGGAAGCCAACGGCCGGCAAGGCCGTAGGCGACGACAAGGATTGCGATCGTGATGAACGGAACCGTGTAGTAGAACGCCGGGTAATATCCAAAGCCGGTGCGGTTCCAGATCATCCAGAAGAGAACGAGCAGCGGGTAGTGCGTACAGAAGATCCAGAAGCTGAGCCCGCTTCCGCGTCCCAGTCGCGACCCGAGGCTTGTTCGGACCAACAGTTCGGAAACGGCCCAGGAACCCAGAATACCTAATAGAGCGGTCAGGCTGCGCAGCATGTCGACCCAGACCGGAAATTCGGGACCGTATTGGAAAAGCACCACCGAAAGCAGTAGCGAAGCACCAAGGACGGCGATGGTGATCGGCCAGGAGAAGCGATCGAGACCGCGAACGTCAACGCGATGCAGGCTCATGTAGATGCCGGTGCTGAAGCCGAAGAGGATCGACTTCTTCAGGAAGATCCCGTTTGGCAAGGGCAGCACGGCATAGGCGAACAGCACGGCGAGCGTCTGCATCGGATAACGCTTGATCAGCCATGCCAGTACCGGCGACAGCACGATGCAAAGCAGCAGGTCCCGCAAGAAGTAGAGCGGCACGTTGATCGGTAGATCCGTCAGCGCCACGGCAAGGTTCAGCCATTCCCGCACGCTTGCGCCCACCACATCTGGCAGGTAGCCGAAGCTGATACCTCGGGTCTGCGCCACGAAGGCCAGCGCGAGAAATGCAATATTCCAAAGCAGGAAGGGCAACAGCACGGTTCTTATCTTGGTCTTGAGCGTCTTGCCGTAATCGAAGCTGTCGAGGCCACGCCGAAACAGGAGATAGCCGGAGATTGCGCTGAGGCACGGGACACCGACACGAAACAGGCTGTCGCCAAGAAAGACGCGCAACCAGTCGAGCACGCCATACGTGCCGGCATACGGGCTCGTCGCCGGATCATGCGGCACGTGCACGAAGACGATGCCGGAGATCAGCACGATGCGCATCAGATTGATCCGCGATGAGATGTTCGCGTTCACATCCACGATGTCCGTCACCCCTATCTGCCAGCGCCATTCTCAGGCGACCGTTTCAACAGAGCAGACCAGAGCCCGCATTCACTGTGCTAAAGGCTAGGCTTGGGCGAGGCTGAAAATATGGCGCCGCAACAAACGAATCGGCCGCACTTTGCTGCGCCGCAGCATGAGAAGACGTTAAGCCTATAGGACTATATGCCTATCTGGGTGCGGATGGACGGGAAAAAAGCCTATAGTGGCGGCGTTTGCGGAATATTATCAGGCGCTTATTTGTTGATGCTTTTGCTTGTGATTGTTGATGATAAGCACGATAAAATTGTGCTGTTTTTCTCATTTGTCACGCGGCAAACCGGCCGCGCCGGGCCGAACCAAGCCGAAATGCGGCGAGGGTGAGGCAGTTTGCGGCCG
Source organism: Ensifer sp. 2TAB8 (assembly GCF_052115125.1). Taxonomy (NCBI): domain Bacteria; kingdom Pseudomonadati; phylum Pseudomonadota; class Alphaproteobacteria; order Hyphomicrobiales; family Rhizobiaceae; genus Ensifer; species Ensifer sp. 2TAB8. Next base: position 39,332 of record NZ_JBFRGB010000019.1, read on the forward strand.
CCAAAGTCGGTCATTCGGCAGCCGCCGGCACGCCCTGCGAACCATCGCGCTTACGAACCATGCCGTAGAGCTTCATCAACAATGGCCGTTCCATGAGCAGCATCAGAACGAGATAGATCAAGCCGCCGATTGCCGTGCCGATCAGCACCTGGAGGACCGCGCTCGGCACGAGCGCGCCATAGAAATCCAGCAATACCCTGACGGCGACAGCCATCGCGAATGCCGCGATCATCGGCCTGATCGAGATCAGGAAGCCGCGCAGGAAGGGCAGGCGATCGGCCCGGAACACGACCCAGGAGTAACCGACCAGAGTGGCCAGGTTGACGATGCAAAGCGCAATCATCGCCTCGACAAGCGAGCCACCGATGGCGCCATAGGCGACGGCTGCTGTCGTCACCACAGCGCGGATCACCGCCCACCAGAAGAGTACCGTGCCTTGGCCGATGCCCTTGAGGTAGGGAACGTAGGTGCTGCAGGGCGTCAACAGTCCCTTAGACAGCGCAAGCAGGCCGAGGACCGGCCAGGCGGCAGCCCACTGCTGGCCGAAAAGCACCAGCATCGCCGGTTCGGCAAGCGCCCAAAGACCGAACATCATCGGCGCCAACAGCACGGTGGTGACCTGCGTGCTCAGCATCAGCGCCTGTGATCGACGCTCGCGATCCTCGCCCATATGACTGAAAGCGGGAAAGAGCACGCCCATGACCGCCGAAAGGACGATCTGGTTGGGAATACTGGAAAAGCGGTTCGCCGCCGAATAGGCGCCGGCGTCCGAGAGGCCAAGGTAGCGGCTGATCACCACCATCGGCGACTGGAAGGTAATGAAGTTGGCGATCTCGGACCCCATCATGCCGAAACTGAACCGGCTGAGTGTCAGAACACGGCGCACGGAAAAGACAAGCCGGGGCACATAACCCGAGACCGCATAGAGGCCGGCAAGGCGGATGAATGCGGAAACGAAAAGCTGCGCCAGCAGCGACCAGACGCCGAAGCCGAGAAGGGCCGCGCCGACGGCGACAAGCGCCCCGACGGTCTCGGAAAGCATGGTCCAGACGGCGTCCTTGCTGAAATTCATCCGCCGGGCGAGGAGCGAATAGGCGACGTCTCCGCCAAGCTGCAGCGGGATCAGCACGCTCATGATCCGAAGCAGGTAACCGGCTTCGGGTGCTCCAAGCAGGCTTGCCAGCGGGTCGGCGAAGACGAAAAGCCCAAGCGCCATCAGGAGCGCGACGGCAAGATTGGCCCAGAAGGCCGAGTGGATGAGCTCCATATCTTCGTCGCGCTGGATGATGAGCGCGGAGGCAAGACCGGCGCCGCCGATCATCGCCAGGAACTGCACGACGGTGAGTGCAACGGCCACCGTCCCGAACTCTTCCGGCGTCAGGATGCGCGCCAGAATCGGCACCGTGACAAATTTCAGCCCGAAAGTACCTGTCTTTGAAAGGACGCTCCAGCCGACGTTCCGCGTCACAGACTTGGCATTTACGGTTGAGGGCATAGAGAGCATCCTTGATGCCTTTGAAGGATTTCCGACAAAGGACCTGGGCTAAATATAAGGCCGCGACCCGGTGGGAGGAGACCACGCAAGACTCTATTAGAGAAACCGCAGGGGCGAAAAGATGGCGAAGCTGACTGTTATTATTCCGTACTATCAGAAGGAACCGGGTATTCTTCGACGGGCACTTGCCTCCGTCTTTGCCCAGTCATTTCAGGACTTTCACGTTCTGGTGATAGACGATCGTTCTCCCTATTTGATTGATGAGGAGTTGGGGCCGTTAAGTGAGCAGGAACGCGCGCGTGTGACCGTGATTCGGCAGCCCAATCAGGGGCCTGGCGGCGCTCGAAACACTGGATTGGACCATGTTCCCGACGATGCCGAGTTCGTGGCATTCCTCGATTCCGACGATGAATGGACCGCGGATCATCTGAAGAATGCCTATGAAAGCATGAGCCGCTTCGGCGCCGACTGCTATTGGGCGTCGATCACCGGCGGGGACGCGTTCTACTATCATTTCGATGTCGCCGAGCTAACGCAAAGCAACAGCGTCGTCAGGCTGCAGGAGGGGCCTCTGGTCGTCGAAATTCCCGATCTGACCAACGTCATGCTCGAAAACTGGAGCTTCCTGCATCTCTCCTGCATGGTGATCGGGCGTAGCCTTTTCGAGACGGTCCGCTTCGATGCGGCGCTGAGGCTGGCGGCTGAGGACGTTCTGTTCTTCTGCGACTGCATTCTTGCCGCTGAACGGGTCGTGCTTTGTGACGAAGCTGGCGCCGAGCGCGGCGAGGGCATCAACATCTTCCACTCGATCGACAACGATTCGCCGCAGTTCCTGCAGCAGCAGTTCAACACCTTTGTTGCTCTGGAAACGCTCGAGGGGCGCTTCTCGCGCAAACCCTCGGCAATCGCTTCGATCCGCTCCTATCAGCATACCGCACGCCGTCAGGCCCTGTGGAGCCAGGCGCGGCGGCTCAAACGACGCAAGTCGCCGCAATTCCGCCTCCTGGCGCGTTGGGTCCTACGTGATCCGACGCTCCTGCGAAGCGCGCTGGAACTCGCTGTCGGCAAGTTTTCCCGCTCAAATTGATCAAAACAACGCTCCTTCGAGGAGGAACACCAAGGCCGTCCAGCGCGGCATCCGGACATATCAAGCATCTTGAAAGAAGGGACTGCCCATGAAGCCCTATTACTGGGAATCTCAGCATGGCAATTTCGGCGACGACCTCAATCTTTGGCTATGGGATTTCCTGCTGCCGGGGTTCCGCGACGTTCACGAGGAAATCCTGCTGGTGGGCGTCGGCACTGTGCTCAACCGGGCGCTTTTGCCCGACGGTATCAGAAAGCTCGTGATCGGCAGTGGCTTCGGCTACGGCACGCTGCCTGACATGCGCGATCCGAAGGAGTGGGATATCCGCTGCGTCCGAGGGCCGCTGACCGCCGAGAAGATCGGCATTTCGCCGGAACTCGGCATTGTCGATCCCGCCGTGATGGTCGCGGAAATGCCGGAGTTCCAGAACCTGCCGAAACTCCACAAGCGTAGCTTCGTTCCGCATTGGGAAAGCGCCATTGCCGGCATGTGGCCGGTGACCTGCGGTACTGTCGGCCTTCACTACATCGATCCGCGCGGCGAAGCCAAAAGCGTGATCCGCGAGATCGCCCAGTCGGAATTCATCGTCGCCGAATCGATGCATGGGGCCATCCTTGCTGATGCCTTTCGCGTGCCGTGGGTGGCCGTGACGACCTCGGAAAGCATCAACGGCTTCAAGTGGAATGACTGGGCAAGCACCGTCGGCGTCCACTACCAGCCCCGCCACGTGCCGGTATCGAGCCGCGCCGAAGCGATGATCAAGGGCGAACGCTTCTGGGGCATGGACTACGAGGCGCAGACGGTGGCTGAGGCGCCGAACCTTCGACCGATCGCTCACGACGTGATGGTGGCAACGACCGAGCCGAGGCAGACCTTTTTGCGCAGTGCAGCCAAGCAGGTTCTCGCCGCACCTTCGACGCTTGCGCTTTGGCAGGCGATCCGCACGGCACCGCAATTGAGCAGCGACGACCGACTTGCCGAACGCAAGGAACGTTTTCAGGAGGCCCTTGCGGCCGTGCGCCAATCGTATCTCTGATGGTCCCGCCACGGCACCCCGAAAGTGCCGTGGCCCGGCACGATGACTACCTCTTACCGTGCGCCGTGGCGGGCAGCAGATAGCGCAGCCCCCCGGAGCCGCCAAGTGCCGCCGGAGCATCCGTCGGCTGTCTGAAGCGCTCGGTCTTGTCGGCAAGGATGCCGATGGTCACGGCGGGTAGCGCATCGGGTTGCTGAAGGAGGTAGCCGACGGCAGCCATCGCGCCGCGTTCTCGTTTCAGGTCGAGAAAGTGTCGATGCTGATAGCGGTCCTTGATATGCCGCTCATGCCTTCGGATCGCAGCCGCGGCTTCGCTTTCCAGTGTGCTTCCCGCAAGGATCATCCGATCCGCCTCATAGAGCCGCTTGAGATCCTCGGTGCGGTGGCTGCCGCTCAACGAGTTGCTGCGGACGATGGCGGCATAACCACAGCTTCGGATGATCTTGTAGCGTGCGCCCTTGGCGAGCGCGCGCAGATAGAGATCATAGTCTTCGCCGAGCCGAAGCGACTCGCGGTAGCGGATCGAATGCCGCTCCAGGAAGTCGCGTCGCATCAATGGCTTCAGAAACCCGACCTCGCCACGCTTCACGCCGCGTTGGGAGATGTTGCCCTCAACGAAGTCGATCAGGCCGAGGAGGCGGGGTTGCGGTTGGAAGGGTTCGATCTTCTCTGCGATATCGGCCGCTGCCGCCTCGTCGATGAAGGCGATATTGTCGGCGATCAGGTCCCAACCGCTCTCCACAAGCAGCCGGCCAAGACGGCCTGGAAGGAAGAAGTCGTCCGCGTCCAGGATTGCCAGCACCGGCGAGCGGCTGATCGACAGGGCGTGATTGCGGGCAGCCGATGGCCCGCGATTGACTTCGAAGCGCACAATCGTCAGGCGCCCGCTGTGGTCGTCGGCGCCACGCGCCGCACCTCCGGTATCATCGCTCGAGCCGTCGTCGATGACGATCACTTCAGCGCTTTCTGGTTCTGCAAGGGCGGACGCAACGGCTCGGGCAATGGTACTTTCGGCATTCTTTGCGGCGATGATGACGCAGACATCTGTGGTCATGAGGGCCTCCAGCATCGTGTCTCACGGGCAGCGCGCAGATCTGCGGGCCTGCGGCACTTCGGTTCCAGCGTGGCTTTGCTTCTTGGGCTAGCGGTAGCCACGCGACGCCGCCAAGGGTGGCGACGACCGGACCATGCAGGGCGATCGTGTCGCAAACGCGTCAACTATGAGATTTTCTGGGCTCGTCTCGTGGGCTGCGGAACGGAAAGGGAGGGCCTGTTCAGCGATTGAAGTGGCCAGGACGATCGAGGCGCTGCGGCGCCGCATTGCCGGCTGAATTGTCGTCGCCGGCCAGTCGCGCAATCTCGGCGGCCTGTCTCTCCTTCTCCCGCGCCTTCTTCCAGACGAGGTAAAGCACGGCGATGAAATAGCCGACCTGCATCAGAACGGCGCATAGGATGGTCTGGACTAGCGTCGATGCCAGCGAGCCGTTTAGGAAATAGGTAACGATCGCAAATACGGCGAGGGCGCCGAGCATGCTCACAAGAACGCGCGGTGCGTACATGGCGCTACCTCGCACTCGGTTCTGTCGACGATGTGGTCATCGGAGTTCGGCCTTTCCTCCTCAGAGTTCCAATATATTGGCAGCGCCCTTTCGCTTCAACCGTCAAAACCGCGCCCTGCCGCCACTCTGCCTACAAAGTCTTTATGTCGCGTTTAGAACACCAACATGCGAATCAAATTGGCCATTTTTCGATCTCGCCACGATTCGATCCCTGCCACTCCATGGCAATCCCAAGGCAATTTCGCCACCTCTCGACGCTTTGTAATGGCCGTACCGCCCGTGGGTTGCCGTCTGGGTAACGATTGAGATCACCTTTTGTTACGAAATTAACTTTTGGTGTCTCGTCGTGCGTGCGGCGCAAAACCTTGCTGCAACGCAGCATTTCCGCGGAAAGACTGACACCTGTCAATTTCTATAAGCGCCAAATCCGGCACTTGCAGGTCAAGGCAAACATAACAGATACCAAGATATATTGGCTTTACGGCGACGCAATTGCGCACCTCCGATACAATACACGAAAGTTCCGAACGTAAGACTTCGCCGTCTGATAATATAACGGTTGCCGGGATGGAAATATTACATATTCGAAATCAGTGATATTCGTAATTGGGGTGCCGTTTGGGCACCCGCCATTATTTCGCCCTCAAAAGACAAATTCTCACCACACACTCTTTCTTGAATAGGAGTGTGCCCTTTCGAGGGACCGACCATTCGCCAACGTAAATGGAGTTATCTCTATGAAGTCTGCGACTCGATCGGCAAATCCGCCGTTTTTCAGTGCCGCAGAAACTGCGGCGCTCCCGCCTGTGGGTGGTGTTGCGAAGCGTGGCTTCGACATCTTTGCCGCTTCACTGGCGCTCGTCTTTTTGAGCCCGCTCTTCTTGATGCTGGTTGCGCTCGTCAAGTTCTCTGACGGTGGCAGCATTTTCTATGGCCATCGCCGTATCGGTCACAACGGGAAGTCGTTCCGCTGTCTGAAGTTCCGCACCATGCGGGCGGACGGTGACCGGATCTTGCAGGAGTATCTCAGAAACAATCCCACCGCCTACGAGGAGTGGCGCGCATCGCGCAAACTGCAGGATGACCCCAGGGTCACCGTTGTCGGCAGCGTCTTGCGAAAGCTGAGCCTCGACGAGCTGCCGCAGCTCATCAACATCGTGCGCGGTGAAATGAGCATCGTCGGCCCACGGCCGGTGGTGCAGGACGAGCTGGAGCTCTACGACCAGGCCGCCGTCTACTACCTGCAATCGCGCCCCGGTCTCACCGGCCTTTGGCAGATCAGCGGACGTAACGACGTTTCCTACGCGGCTCGCGTCGCGTTCGATACCCATTATGTCCAGAACTGGTCCATGCTGAGCGACTTCTCCATCGTCGTGAAGACCATCCCGGCCGTTTGCTTCTCTCGCGGCAGCTACTGACGATCCACGCCTTTGTGCCCGCGCGACCGACAGGTCGATCGCGGGATCGGCGTTTTTAACGGAAGCCCCTATGAAAACACACGCTCCGTCAGGGAAATCCCGGATTTCCCGCAAGGTGTCTCGTTTCCTTCACCACACGGTCCTGGTAGCCGCAGTGGTCCTCGGCGCCGCTCAAGCCGGCGCCGAGGAATATCAGCTTGGCACCATGGACAAGCTCAAGATTCGCGTCGCCGAGTGGCAGACCGCCGAAGGTGCGGTACGCGACTGGTCGGTCGTCACCGGGGAGTACACGGTCGGGCCGTCCGGCGCACTATCGTTGCCGTTCATCGGCGACCTGCCGGCGGCCGGCAAGACGACCACCGAGGTCGGGGAGGCGATCGGCGAGAAAATGCAGACGCTGTTCGGTCTGCGCGATCGGCCGTCCGCCTCCGTCGAACTCGCACAATATCGCCCGCTTTATCTTTCCGGTGAGGTCGAAAAGCCTGGCGAGTATCCATTCGTACCCAATCTGACGGTACTGAAGGCCATCAGCCTCGGGGGCGGATTGCGTCGATCTGACAGCGGCCAGCGTTTCGCCCGCGACTACATCAATGCCCATGGCGATTCGAGCGTGCAATCGGCTGAACGCAACAGGCTCTTGATCCGTCGCGCGCGCCTGCAGGCCGAAATTGCCGATAAGGAGGGCATCGAGCTGCCGAAGGATCTCCAGGGCGTATCCGGCATCGACAAGCTGCTTGCCAACGAGACAGCGCTGATGAGCTCGCGCGACAGGAAGCAGAAGCTGCAATTGAAGTCGCTCGCCGACTTGAAGGCATTGCTCGAAAGCGAAATCCAGTCGCTGGCAAAGAAGTCGGAAACGCAGAAGCGGCAGATGGAGCTGGCTGCTGAAGATCGCGAGAAGGTGGAGAGCCTGGCCGAAAAGGGCCTGGCGCTCAGCCAGCGCAAGTTGGCGCTGGAACAACGGGTGGCCGAATTGCAATCTGCTTTGCTCGACATCGATACGGCCTCGCTGAAGGCAAAACAGGATGTCAGCAAGGCGGCGCAGGACGAGACCAACCTTCGCAACGACTGGGACGCGCAATTGGCGCAGGACCTCCAGAATACCGAGGCAGAACTCGACACGCTGCAGATCAAGCTCGGCACCAGCCGGGACCTGATGGCGGAAGCCCTGCTGCAATCGGCTGAAGCGGCTCAGTCGAAGGACAATACGAAGGATGTTGTGATCGCCTATTCGATCATCCGCGAGCGTGACGGCAAGCCGTCCGAGATCGCAGCCGACGAAAACACGCCAGTGTTACCGGGCGACGTGATCAAGGTTCAAGCGAACCTCGCGACACAGTAGGACCGATCGTGAGGATTGCGAAGTCGAGCTTGATATCGCCTGACCGCAATGGTGTCTATGGCACCGTTGCGATCGCGCTGTCGTTCTTCGTCTTCGCCTATTCCTCGCGTTTCGGGCAGGTGTCGATCCTGCTTTATTACGCGCTGTGGCTGCCGCTCGTCCTTGTCGACTACCGTCGCGTGCTCGGCAACTACGGCAGGCGTCTGTGGATCCTCGGTTTTGCCGTCTTTGCCTGCCTGTCGGTCTTCTGGTCGGAAGCGCCTTCGATGACGGCACGCACAGGCATCCAGTATCTGTCGCATGTGGTGTGCGCGCTGATCGCCATGCGTCTGATCGATGTCAGAACGCTGACGCGCGGTGCGATCGCGGGGATCGGGATCGTGCTTGTCTATTCCCTGCTTTTCGGCGTCTACCATCTCGATCCGCTTGACGGCACCTACAGTTTCGTCGGCGCTTTCTCGTCGAAAAACCAGCTCGGTTTCTACGCTTCGCTGGGCATCTATTTCGCCTTCATCGCGCCTGTGGCACTTGGCGAGCGACGCTCCTGGCTGCTGGCGTCCGGCGCGGTCGGGCTGCTTGCGGCCTATTCGCTGCTGGCTTCGCAATCGGCCACATCCGTATTGACCACGGCGGTGATCATCGGGCTGTGGCTTGGCATGCGCGTCGTCGGCATGCTCTCGCCCGGCCACCGAAAGGGGCTGTTCCTGGCCGCCGTCATCTGCGGTGCGCTGGTCGCGGTCGCCGGGATCTATGGCGGCGGCGTCGATCTGGTGCTTGGCCTTTTCGGCAAGGATTCGACGCTGACTGGGCGGACCTATCTGTGGCAGCAGGGCATCGAGGCAGCCATGGCCTCGCCTATGGTGGGCGTAGGCTATCAGGCCTATTGGGTTCAGGGCTTCTCGGAGGCCGAGCGCCTCTGGGAAGAGTTCTACATCTCGACGCGCTCGGGGTTCCATTTCCACAACACCTTCATCGAGGCGATCGTCGAAACAGGCTTTATCGGGCTCGTTCTGCTATCGGGCATCCTGCTGACCACCGTTCTCGGTCACATCAAGCGCCTCCTGACGGAGGACCACGATATCCAGTCCTCGGTCCTCTTTGGCATCACGATGTTGCTGCTGGTGCGGTCTTTCGTGGAGATCGACATCATGAACCCCTATCACGTCGGCTCGTTCCTGCTCTATTTCGCCGCCGGCAAGCTGACCATGCCGCAAATCCGCCCGGACGCGCGCCCGGCTGAGATCCAAAGAGCGCGGATCGTGCCGCAGGGCGTGGCACAGCTGAGGTATTGATGGATCGGACCAGCGGGGGCTCGATGAGCACAATCTACGGGATCCAGTACCTGCGCGCCGTTGCGGCGCTGGGCGTGGTCGTTTTTCATGCGGCCGAACGCACTGGCCATCATTTCGCGATCGGCGCAGCCGGTGTCGACATATTCTTTGTCATCAGCGGTTTCATCATGTGGGTGATCAGCGAGCGCCGGCCGATGTCGCCGTTCTCTTTTTTGCGTGACCGCGTTCAAAGGATCGCGCCGGTCTATTGGCTGGCAACCGCAGTGATGGTCCTTGGCGGCCTTGCCGGGCTCTTTCCCAATCTCGTGCTCAGCCCAACGCACGTCGTGGCATCGCTGTTGTTCGTACCGATACCATCCCCGAGCACCGGCGAGGTCTGGCCGGTTCTCGTCCAGGGCTGGACATTGAACTATGAGATGTTCTTCTACGCCGTCTTCGCTTTGACGTTGCTGCTGCCGCGATCACGACGATTGCTGGCAATCAGCACTTGTTTCCTGCTGCTGGTGGGCTTGGGCTTTGCCATCGACACGGACAATGCGCTGTTTTCGACCTATACTCGGCCGATCATTCTCGAATTCGTGGCCGGCATGATCATTGCCGAACTGTGGCTGCGGGGCAGGGTGCCGGGAGGCAATGCCGGCCTGGCGCTCATCGCGATCGCGTTTTCAGGTTTTGCGGCGCTCGCCGTGTTTCGTCTGCCTTTCGACGAATTCGTGCTTGGGCCTCTGGCCGTCCTGCTTGTCGTCGGCACCCTGGCGCTCGAAAGCCGCGGCTGGTTTCGCCCTCGTGGGTTGCCGATGCTCCTCGGCGATTCGTCCTATTCCATCTATCTCTGGCACACCTTCGCCATATCGGTCGTGGTGAAGGTATGCGCCAGGGCAGGTTTGGATTTAGCGCTGTCGGCGTTTCTGGCCGTCTTGTCCGGGACGGCATTGGGCGTCGCCGCCTACGTCCTGCTCGAAAAGCCATTGACGCGGCGTCTGCGCCCGCGGATCGCGCCTAAGCCATTGCAGCAGGCGGCTTAAATCTCTTGGTGCGGCACCTGAAACGCCGCACCAAATCAGCTATCAGCAGATTATCAGGCGCCCTGGTTGCGCCGCGAATGCCAGTTCCAGGCGGTGCGGGTGATGTCCGCCAGATCGTATTGCGGAACCCAGCCGAGAATGTCGCGCGCCTTGTCGTTGTTGGCGACAAGGGTCGTGGAATCGCCTTCGCGGCGCTCGACCAGATCGACATTGAACTCGCGCCCGGAGACGTCGGCGATCGCCGTCAAGAGCTCCTTGACGGTCGTGCCTGTACCGGTGCCGAGATTGAGCTCGACGCTGTCGCCGCCCGCCAGCAGGTATTCGACGGCGCGCACATGCGCATCGGCCAGATCAAGGACGTGGATGTAGTCGCGCACGCAGGTTCCGTCGCGCGTATCGTAGTCCGTACCGAAGATCTTGAAGCTCTGGCGGCGGCCAAGTGCAGCGTCGATGGCAAGCGGGATCGCGTGCGTTTCAGGCTCGTGCCACTCGCCGATGCGGCCTTCCGGATCGGCGCCTGCGGCGTTGAAGTAGCGAAGGATCACAGACCGAAGACCCTTGTACTGGCCGTAGTCCTTCAGCGCCTGCTCGCACACCCACTTCGTCCGACCGTAGGGGTTGATTGGCGCCTGACGGTGCGTTTCGTCGATCGGCACGCTTTCCGGCAGACCATAGGTGGCGCAGGTCGATGAGAAGACGAAGGCCCCAACGCCTGCGGCGAGCGCGGCAGAAAGGAGCGTCAGTGTCCCGATGACGTTGTTGTCGTAGAAGGATACCGGATCCTTGACCGATTCACCGACCTCAATCATCGCGGCGAAGTGCAGGATTGCGCGCGGCTTGTGGCGGGCGAGCACCTCGTCGAGCCGTTGGCGGTCGCGGATATCACCCTTTTCGARCACGCCCCATTTGACGAATTCCTCGTGGCCGTTCGAAAGGTTGTCGTAGACGACAGGCTCGAAACCCTTGTTGGCGAGTTCGAGACACGTATGCGAGCCGATGTAGCCGGCACCGCCGACGACGAGGACTTTGTTGCTTTCCATGATGCTTACGATCCTTGGGAGGTTCAGAGAAATTGCCAAGACTTTTCAACGGATGACAACAATGTCGCCAATGCCGCGCGCAATCAAGCACGTGTGCATGTCGGGTATGTGGCGGTGGTTATCAGCGCGTTTCTTTCCACACCTGCGTGGGTTTGGGTCCGTCAAATTTGGTGGGAAAAACACAAGGAGGGACAATTAACTCGCTGGCGGCAGCGCGCTAGATGCTTCTTTCCGCTGGGTCGAAACATATAGCATATTAATTTACTAGATTTAATTGATAACTGCGACGACAGTCGTACCATAGCCTTCTGATTTTCGAAGGAAGGCTCTCATGACGATGAAACTGAAACGGCTTGCGTTCACCCTCGCGACGCTCGCAGCCACTGGCCTGACCCACGTTGGTGCCCGCGCCGAAGGCTCGGCGCCGGTAAAAGGCGGGACGCTGATCTATCTGGAGCAGCAGGCCCATACCAACCTTTATCCCCCGGCAGGCGGCTTCTATCCGAACGGCGGGATCCTCAATCAGATCACCGACAAGCTGACCTATCAGAATCCGAAAACACTGGAGATCGAGCCCTGGATCGCCGAGTCCTGGACGATCAACGCGGATACGACCGAATACACGTTCAAGATCCGCCCTGGCGTCACCTTCTCCGACGGCACGCCTCTCGACGCGGCAGCAGTCGCGAAGAACTACGACGTTTTCGGTCTCGGCAACAAAGCGTTGAAGCAACCGGTTTCCGAAGTCATCAACAACTATGAGCGCAGCGAGGTCCTCGACCCGCTGACCGTCAAGTTCTATTTCAAGCGTCCGTCGCCGGGCTTCCTGCAAGGAACCTCTGTCATCGGCTCCGGGCTCGTTGCCGCCAGCACGCTCGCGCTACCCTTCGAGGAACTTGGCGATGCGACCAAGATCATCGGCTCCGGTCCCTTCGTGGTCGAGAGCGAAGCGATCGGCAAGGAGCTGCAGCTCAAGGCGCGCGAAGATTACGTTTGGGGTCCGGCGAAACTCGAGCATCAGGGCCGCGCCTATCTCGATGGCATCACCTATATCATCACCGGTGAAGACAGCGTGCGCATCGGCGCGCTGCTCGCAGGGCAGGCGGATTTCATCCGTCAGGTCCAGGCCTATGATGAAAAGCAGGTCGAGGCGCAGGACTACCAGATCTACGCACCATCGACACGCGGCGTGAACAACAGTGTCGTTTTCCGCCCGGACAATCCGCTCGTGGCAGACGTCAAGGTGCGCCAGGCGCTGCTGCACGCAACCGATGCAAAGGAAATCGTCACGACGCTGTTCTCTGCCAACTATCCACAGGCCACCTCGATCATCGCGTCGTCCGCGCTCGGCTACAAGGATATCTCGGCAAAGCTCGCTTTCGATCCCGAAAAGGCAAAGGCGCTGCTTGATGAGGCAGGCTGGTCCGTCGGTTCCAACGGTCTGCGCCAGAAGGACGGCAGGGAACTTGTGTTGACCGCGTACGAATCCCTGCCGCAGCCGCAGAACAAGGAGACGCTGCAACTCGTCGCCCAGCAATGGGGCAAGGTTGGCGTGAAGCTCAACGTGCTTGCCGGGGATAGCGGCAGCAGGACGGTCGATGATCTCGATCCGCTGAAGACACCGGTTTCGCCGGCGATGGTCGGCCGTGCCGACCCCGATGTGATCAAGAGCCAGTACTATCCGAAGAACCGAGACGTGCTGCGTCAGAAGGGTGGTCTCAGCGACAAGGTCCAGGGCTTCGTCGACGACAAGCTGAACGGCTTGCTCGACGCACTGGCCTCCGAGCCGGATCGTGCAAAGCGCCTCGCCATCGCCGGTGAGATCCAGAACTACGTCGTGGATCAGGCCTATGCGATCCCGATCTTCGAAGAACCGCAGGCCTATGCCGGTGCGCCTTACGTACAGGGCGTCGCCTTCGAGGCTGTCGGGCGCCCGAGCTTCTACAGCACCTGGCTCGCGGAGCATTGATCGACACGCGGCCACCGCGCCTGCGGTGGCCGCCACTCCCCGAAATTCGCATGCAGAGGAATGGATCCATGTCCGCCTATTTGCTTAATCGCGTCGGACAGGCGCTTTTCGTCCTGTGGGCCGCATTCTCGATCTCCTTCGTGTTGCTGCAGGCGATGCCCGGTGACGCGATCCTCATCAAGTTTCAAAATCCCGATCTCGGACTGAGCGCCCAGCAGGTCGCAGAGATCCGTGCGTCCTATGCCGCCGATAGCCCCATACTCGTTCAATACGTGCAGACGATCGGCAAGTTCCTGACCGGCGATTTCGGCTACTCCGTTCAGGCGGGGGTGCCCGTCAGCCGTCTTCTTGCAGCGCATCTGCCGGCAACCTTGAAACTCGCCACCCTTGGCTTTCTCCTTGCTTCCGCGCTGGCAATCCTCATTGCCTTCCTCTCCAGCCTGACGCCATTCGCCTGGCTTCGCGGTGCACTGCAATCGGTTCCTTCGCTCTTCATCTCGATCCCCACCTTCTGGCTCGGGATCATGCTGATCCAGATCTTCTCCTTTCGCTTGAAGCTCGTTCCGGTCATCAATCCCGGACCCTGGCAGGAGTTGATCCTACCCGTGTTCACGCTCGCGGTACCGATTTCAGCGCCGCTCGCCCAGGTGCTTGTGCGCAACATTGACGAGGTCATGACGCGGCCTTTCGTCGGCGTCGCCCGCGCCAAGGGCGCGAACCGCCAGTGGCTTCTTTGGCGGCATGTGGCAAAGAACGCGCTCCTCCCGACGTTGACCATTGCCGGCGTGCTCTTCGGTGAATTGATCGCCGGGGCCGTAGTGACGGAAACCGTCTTCGGGCTCAACGGCATCGGTGGTCTTACCGAGCGCGCCGTCGGCAGCCAGGACGCTGCTGTCCTCCAGGCCATCGTCGTCCTCTCGGCGCTCGCCTTCGTGATCATCAACCTTGCCGTGGATCTGCTCTACCCAGTGCTTGATCCGCGCCTCAGGACAAAAGTCGGAGCTGCCGCATGACCACTTTCGATACGCTTCCCGATGACATCGCTTCGGATGCTATGCGGAGGTCAGATGGGCGACGCTCTCGCACGGTCTTGGCGCTGCGCCGCGTGCCTCCAGGGCTGGCCCTGTCCTGGCTCATACTGGCAACGGTTTTCCTTTGGGCGGTCGCCCCCTCGCTCTTCACTACCTATAATCCGCTCGAGGGTGTGGGCGGGGCGCAGTTGAAGCGGCCGAGTGCAGAGCATCTGCTCGGGACGGATGCTCTTGGGCGCGACCTTTACGCGCGCATCGTCCATGGTGCCGTGCATTCGCTGACGGGCGCCTTCGTTGCCGTTGGCCTCGGCCTGATTGTCGGCACCGGGCTCGGCGTGATCGCCGGTTCCGTCCGCCGACAGCTTGATGACGCGATCATGCGGCTTGTCGATGTCTTCCTGTCGATCCCGCCGTTGCTGCTTTCGCTCAGCATTATCATCCTTCTCGGCTTTGGCACGGTAAATGCGGCGATTGCCGTCGGCGTCACCTCGGTCGCGGGCTTCGCCCGATTGGCGCGGGCCGAAGTCGTTCGCGTAAGGCGCAGCGACTATGTCGAGGCGGCATTTGGCAGCGGCGGTACCTTTGTATCGGTCCTCTGGCGGCACATCCTTCCGAACTCGCTCACGTCCGTCCTCGCCTTCGCATCGCTTCAGTTCGGCTCGGCTGTGCTGCAAATCTCCACACTCGGATTTCTCGGCTATGGCGCGCCGCCACCGACACCCGAATGGGGTCTGCTGATCGCGGAGGGTCGCAATTACATCTCGACGGCCTGGTGGCTGACAACCGCGCCCGGCGTCGTAGTCGTTCTCGTCGTCCTGGCTGCCAACCGTATCAGCCAATCCTTTGGAAAGGCCGCAGCATGACCGTGATTCCTCAGCAGGTACCGCCCGTTCTCGAAGTCGAAGGTTTGTGCATCGCCTATGATGATGGGTCCACGGCTCGTCGCGCCGTTCACGATGTCTCGTTCCGCATCAATCCCGGCGAGGTTATTGCGCTGGTTGGGGAATCCGGCTCCGGCAAGACGACCACGGCGCAGTCGATCATTGGACTGCTTGCAGCGAACGGTCGTCTAGAACGCGGTACCATCAAGCTCAACGGAACCGACATTGCCCGCTGGACCGACCGGCAACTGGAAACGGTGCGTGGCGCCAGGATCAGTCTTGTGCCGCAGGATCCGGGGAACTCTCTCAATCCGGTCAAGACCATTGGCGCGCAAGTCGGCGAAATCTTCCGGATCCACGGTGCGCTACGTCCTGAAGAGATCGACGATCGGGTTATTTCCCTCCTCTCCCGCGTGGGCTTGAGCGAGCCCGCGTTGCGTGCGCGGCAATATCCGCACGAACTGTCGGGTGGCATGCGCCAGCGGGTGTTGATCGCGATTGCCATCGCCCTGAGGCCGCAACTGATTATTGCCGATGAGCCGACGAGTGCGCTCGATGTCACCGTGCAGAGACGCATACTCGACCTGATCGATGAGTTGCGAGCCGAGTATGGCGCTGCCGTCCTATTGGTGACCCACGATCTGGGCGTTGCCGCCGATCGCGCTGACCGGATCGTCGTTCTTCAGAACGGGCGAATTCAGGAACAAGGCGCAGCGAGCGTCGTTCTGGCGGCACCGCGCAGTCCTTACACGCGACAACTGCTTGCCGCTGCACCGTCGTTTGCCGCGCCGGTATCCAGGCCACCTAAAGTCCGTTCGGGCGTTCAGGACGATATTGTCGTCGTCGACGGTCTTGTTCGCGAATTTGCGGGCGTGGGCAAGAGCCGGTTTCGCGCGGTCGACGATCTGAGCTTTCGTGTCCGTCGCGGATCGACCCACGCGATCGTCGGCGAGTCTGGCTCGGGAAAGACGACGACCATCAGAAGTATCGTTGGTTTTGACAAGCCGACCGCTGGACGGATCGAGATTGACGGTACGGATCTTTCTGGCCTTACCGGGGAAGACCTCCGGCAATTTCGACGCAAGATCCAACTCGTTTACCAGAACCCTTACGGATCGCTTGATCCGCGCCAGAGCATCCTGCAGATCGTGGCAGAGCCGCTGCTTAATTTCAGCCGGCTCAGGCGCGCTGACCGCGAGGAGAAGGCGAGGGCGATCCTCGCGCGTGTCGGGTTGCCCGAAGACGCGTTTTCGCGACGACCGCATGCGCTTTCCGGTGGCCAGCGCCAGAGAGTGGCCATCGCCAGGGCACTTGTGCTCGATCCTCAGGTGGTGGTGCTGGACGAGGCGGTATCCGCTCTGGACGTAAGCGTCCAGGCGCGCATTCTCGCGCTCCTTCAGGAGCTGCAGAGCGATCTCGGCCTGACCTACCTCTTCGTGTCTCACGACCTCGCCGTCGTGCGCCAGATATCCGACACCGTCTCCGTCCTGAAGGATGGGCGCCTCGTCGATGGTGGCGCGGTCTCTGAGGTCTTCGAACATCCCAGCAGCGACTACACCCGAGAACTCATCAACGCCATACCCGGGCAAAAGCGCCGGGCCGCGGCCTGATGCGCTGACATCACAGATAGGACTGACCATGACAGAAACGACCCCGCGCAAGCGCCTCGGCTTTTTCACCCGCCTGCTCGACGACGTTCCCGCCGGTACCCGCTATTACTACGCCAAGGAGCAGATTGTGACGGCCGAACGCTTCGGCTTCGATACCGCCTGGGTGGCGCAGCATCATTTCCATGCCGATGAGGGCGGCTTGCCGGCGCCTCTGGTCTTTCTCGCGCACGTGGCCGCAGAGACGACGCGCATCCGCCTCGGCACGGGCGTCATCACCTTGCCGCTCGAAAACCCGACCCGGGTGGCGGAAGACGCAGCGGTTCTCGATTTGCTTTCCGGCGGCCGGCTAGAGGTCGGCTTTGGAACCGGTGGCACGCCGTCGTCCTTCACGGCTTTTGGTCTTGAAAGTGCGGAACGTGGCGCAGTCTTCGGTCGACATCTGCAGACGGTACTTGATGCCTGGGCCGGCCGCGCGCTCGCTGGCGGCGACCGTCTCTATCCCGCAGCGCCGCAACTGCTCGATCGCATTTGGCAGGCAACCTTCTCGGTTGCCGGGGGTGAGCGTGCCGGTCGCGCCGGCGACGGCTTGATGCTGTCGCGCACGCAACCGCGACCGCAGGAAAACCCGAACGCCTCACTGGCGGAACTGCAAAACCCGATCATCGATGCCTATCTGCACGCGCTTCCCCCCGGTCGTGCGCCCCGCATCCTCGGTTCCCGTAGCCTGTTTGTCGCCGATAGCCGGGCCGAAGCGCTGCGCCTGGCAGAGATTGGGTTGAACCGCGGCGCGGAACGCCTGATCGCCGCCGGCCACAAGGTTGCCGGCAACTCCCTTGCAGATCTGATTGCTGCATTCGACGTCCATGTTGGATCGGTGGACGATGTCATTGAAAGCCTCCGCAGCGACGAGACGCTCGAGCGTGTTACCGACCTTGTGTTCCAGGTTCATTCCGTCGATCCGCCGCACCCGTTGATCCTGCGATCGATCGAGTTGATCGCGACCAAGGTCGCGCCGGCGCTTGGCTGGGCGCCGCAAGAGAAGTTCCACGCGCGCCGCTTCGGCGCCGTTGGCTGAAACTGATATCCCCCAAAGGAGACTTATCATGACCCAAGTGTCGCCAGACATCATCGATCTGCTTGCCGGCATCACGCCGGGATCGAACCTCGACCGCGTGCGCGCTCAGCGACCCGAGACGCGTGAACAGGCACAGCAAAGCTACCTGGCGCTGTTTCAGCCCAAGACCGTCGGCGACGTGTCACTGGTGGAGCGGCAGGCGGTCGCGGGCTTTGTCGCCGGGCTGCACCGTCAGCCCGATATCTATGAATTCTACGTCAATCCGCTGGAGGAAGGTGCTGCGGGCCGTTGGCTTGTCGAGATAATGAACACCGAGATTGGGGCAGGGCAAGCCACAGGTCCCTATGGCAACTATCCCGAGGGGCCACTGAGCGTCGAGAACAAGGCAGGTCTGCTCTACCGTGTCTCGGAGACAAACCGTGACGTGCTCGGCGGCAAGCTCTCAGCCGCGTTTGAACATGCACATCTGCTGGTTTTCCGTCCGCGCGAGGCCAGCCCGCAAGCGTTGCAGGTGCTGCTCGATGCCGGCTGGACGACCGATGGCATCGTCACGCTGTCGCAACTCGTATCGTTTGTCGCGTTCCAGATCCGGGTGATCGCCGGGCTCGGCCTGCTTTCCGCCGCATCGAAGCGCGCCGCCGCATAAGCCACCGAAAGGAACCGCGACAATGACTGAACTTGCCATTATCCCCAGCGTGGAAAATTCTCCGGTGACCTTCACGCAGGCCGAGATCGGCTGGACACCGTGGCTCCAGCCCCTGGCGGAGGACGACCTGACCGAACGACATCTCCAAGGGCTTGTCGAAGCGGCGCGCGCCAAGTCTCCCTATTTCCGTCTGCTGGTGCGCGATCCGGAGGTACTGGAAGCCCGCACGAAGACGGACAAGGACATCTTCTACAATACCCGCACGGGCTTGCCGCGGGCCGAGCGCGAGCTAGCGGCCACGGCCGCCTCGCGCTCCAACGGCTGCATCTTCTGCGCCTCCGTCCATTCGCGCTTCGCGTCTCACCATTCGAAACGTGCCGACGACGTGCAGAAGCTGCTGGATGAAGGTGTCGGCGCCGATCTTGGCGAACGCTGGAACGCGATTGTTGCCGCTTCCGTCGCACTGACTGCGACACCGCCCGCCTTCGGCGAAGAGCATGTCGCTCGGCTGGCTGCGGCCGGACTAGATGAACTAGAAATCGCCGATGTGATCCATGGCGCCGCCTTCTTCAACTGGGCTAACCGTCTGATGCTTTCACTGGGCGAGCCGACGCCAGCCAATTGACCAACTCCTGATCCGGCGGTTGACATCCATCGTTGGCAACAAGAAAGCCCGCAACCTCGATCGAAGTTGCGGGCTCTTTCATCGGATGGCGTCGGATTAGAAGTTGCGCTGCAGGCGGACGAAGCCCGAGACGTAGTCGCGGTCGGTCGTGGCCGTCAGGTCTTCCTGGTTGTACTGAACCGAAATACGGGTCGCCAGACCTTCGGTGATCGCGTAGTCGAGCGTTACACCCGCGCGCCACTTGTCGAGGTCGTTGTTGAAGTCGTTGCCGGTGCGCAGGCTATCCCAGTACTGAACGCCGGGGGTGATCTTCAGCTTGTCGGTGGCCTTGAAGGCGTACGAAGCTGCAACGCTCCATTCCGACGCGCGCCAATAGGTGTTCGGGTTGGAAGCCCAGATGCCGGCAACCTGCAGCTGGCCCGGGCCGAGGTCGGCCGAGAGCAGCGCGCGGATCGCGCCTTCTTCCCACTCGGTGTCGTAGCCGCCGAGCAGGTCGATGGAAACGCCACCGAGCGTGGCCGAAACGATACCTTCAACGCCAACGCCGTTTGCCTTGGTGGACCAGCCCTCAAGTTCGTCAACGGCGATACCAGCCTGGAACGAGCCACCGTCATAGAGGTAGGCGATCGAGTTGAACTCGGTGACGTTGCCGATCGAGTCGGTTTCGCCGTTCAGGCCCTTGTCCCACCAGCTGTAGAAGAAGCCGGCCTTCAGGCCGCCGAGCTGGATGTAAGCTTCGTCGACGTCGATGCGGCTGTCGCCAGCGTCGGTGTCGTTGTCGGCGTTGAACTCAGCGGCGAAGAAGCCCGTGAGCGTGCCATACTCGGTGTCGCTCTTGGCAGAGAACGAGATGTAGGCGCGCGAGAAGGCATCCCAGTCAGACGTGCCAGCCGTACCCCAGCCCTGACGACCGTTGACTTCATCCGGACCGAAGGAGGTCTGGAAGCGGAGGAAGCCGCCGATCTTGAGGCAGGTTTCGGTGCCCGGGATGTAGAAGTAGCCGGTGCCGAAAGCGTCGCAAACGCGAACATATTCCATGGGCTCCGGCTCGGCTGCGACGATTGCGTCGGCTGCCAGGGCACCGGAGACTGCTGCGAGGGCGGCAGCGGAGCCGAGAAGAAGACTTTTGATATTCATACGGACGATCTCTCTAATGGTTTTCAAGGTCAACAAGGCCCGACCCTGGTGTCCCCCAGAGAATTATCGGCTACCTCGCTCGCGCTGCGACGAAATGAACCGGCCACGATGACTCGCGGCGGGCAGCGGCGACACCGCTATCATCGCCAAACGACAGTTTTGTAACAATTTTGTTTTGAATCTTCGCAGAATTTCTTTGATATATAGTGTGGCAAAATAAACACTATCACGTTTCTCTAAAATAAAAACGAGCGATTCAAGATAGTAATCAATCCGAACGATGTTTCTATACCGAACAATAGTGACAAAAATCTCTCATAAAAACTTCACAAACTACACATTGACGGATTAGTTGCTCTATTTTACCTAGTTCCGGCCTTTGAGAAGAGAGGCTTCCGGTGAAGAGCGCCGTCAACGATCAACAGTTGGCGGCGCAGTCATTTTTTAGGGGGCTACTCTAGGGCGCGATTGGTTCTTCGCGATCAGTGGTGCTGTGATCAAGATCCACTGCTTACGAAAGCGGCTGCTCCTGCTGTTTCGATAGCCGCCGCCGTTTGATGAAATGAAGCCAGTGGTTGAACACTCTCCGAGGACGCAGGGCGGCAAGGTGGACCAGCCCGCACGGCCGCATCGGAGATTTCGGCATGAATCGATGTGCATCCCCCATCTCCGCGGCAGTCATTTGCTCTTCGAATACATTTTCATCTTTCGCTGCAAAGGGGACTACGGCAGTAACGGCCATTGCCTATTCTTGCGAACCGGGCCCGGGTACATTTGCCTATGGGAAGTAGAACAGTGAGGAGCCCGCGGTGGCAGGACTTGCGGACAAAACCGTGCAAGTCGCCCCTCACCAACCACGCCGAGGAGACCTGTTTGTCTCTACCCGGTGACGAAGCAGTTACCGTTGGCCGATTGGGACACGTTCAGCCCGTGGACTTGGCGCGACCGTAAGGCGGATGCCAAGGCGAAGGTTGCGCTCGAACCGTGCCGCCCTCTTTCAAACAAGTGACCGACCTTCTTGGCTGACGCGGGCGGGCTCTGCCGCCTGATTCAGGCGCTATGCCCCCTGACGACGGTCGCCGCACCATCGGCGACCGATGTTCACGCAGGGAGGTGCGGTCCGGGCAGTGCTACTGTGTTGTCGCAACCGGCGCCTCCGCGCCGCGCCTGACGACCTTGCCCTCTTCGGCCTTGTAGAAGAACTGACTTGAGACAAGCCATCCCTTCAAGGGTCGAAGCGGTGGAATACATGTCAGCAGCATGAACGGGCCGGTGACGAGCAAGTGCACCCAGAGCGGAGCGCTGTATTGAACTTCAAGCCAGACGCCGAGAAGCACGCTTGGCACACAGGCGAAACAGATGACGAAGAAAGCCGGACCGTCCGCCGGGTCCGCGAAAGAATAGTCGAGACCGCAGACTTCGCATTCCTTGCGCATCTTCAGGAACCCTTCGAAAAGATGTCCCTGGCCGCAGCGCGGGCATCGGCCGCGCAGGCCGGTCTGCATGGGCGGGATGGGTGGCCACTCGTGATCCGAAGACATAGTCGTTCCTTTCAGGCGTCTCGTCCTGCGCACACTGGTGTTGCGCCGATGTTGCCTGGTATGCGGCCGGCCATTCCCGGATACCGCCTCAGGCTCCAGACGATTAAGCGCCCGAAAGCATACATTGTCAATTTATTGTATGCATACATTGCTGCGACAATTTCGCTCGCAGGAAATAAGCCCGTCGTCAAACCACGAGGCTCGATGCAGCGGGAGATTGGCCGAGGAGGTCAGCGATAGTCGACAGGCTGCGGCGCAGGTCTTCTTGGGTCGCGGCCGCACCAAGGCCTAAGCGCACGGCTTCCGGGGCTGCCCTGAGCGCAAAGGCGTCGCTTGGAACAACCGCGATGCCCGCGGCCTGCAGTCGACCGCTGAATTCACCGCGCGTCCAGGGTTGCGGCAGTCGCAGCCAGACGTGAAAGGCATGCGGGTCCGACAGGGCCGTGCCTTTTGGGAGGGTGTGGTCGACGATCTGTTGTCGAACGTTCGTTTCGGTGCGGATCGCGCCGAGGACAGCATCGGCCGTTCCATCCTCGATCCAGCGGGTCGCGATTGCGGCTGTGAGCGGTGAAGCCAGACCAGCAGTCGCCCGGATGGCGCCCTCGATTCTGACCGAGCTGCGGCTGTCTGGAACGACGAGATAGGCAACGCGCAGCGCCGGCGAAAGGCATTTCGCGAGGCCGCCGATGTAGTAGACAAGTTCCGGCGCCAGCGCGGCAAGTGCGGGCGGCGGCGCCACGGGAAGGGCGCCATAGGCGTCGTCCTCAATGATCGGTACGCCATGTCGCCGAGCGATCGTGACGATCGCCTCACGGCGCTCCAACGAGAGCGTGGCTGTCGTTGGGTTATGCAGCGTCGGGTTGCAGTAGAGAGCCTTTAAAGCGTGCCTTGAACAAATTTCGTCAAATGATTCGGGAATYAGCCCCTCTTCGTCGATCGCTACCCCCAAAAGCGTGATGCCGAGATGGGCGGCGAGCGCGCGAAGGCCGGGGTAAGCGATGGCTTCGGCGCATATGGCGTCGCCCGGCTTTGCCAGGCTGGTGAGTATCGCAAGGAGCGCGCCTTGCGCTCCGGGGCAGACCAGCATGCGTTCGACCTGCACCTCACCCAGACGCGGCCTTAGCCACGTGGCGCCAACGGCTCTGTTGTGTAGGGTACCGGCGGGGGCCTGGTAGCGCATCAGAAGGTCGAGCCCGTGCTCGGCCTGGAGTGCCGTCATGTCGTCCCAGAGCCTTGCGGCGAGCAGATGATCGTCGAAGAGCGGTGGCAGGTTCATGCTCATGTCGACAATGCCGCTGGTGGCGGGGCGAGCAATCCGCGAGCGCCGCGCCTTGACGTAGGTGCCCTGGCCGACGCGGCCCTCGACGAGGCCGCGATGTCTTGCTTCGTTGTAAGCGCGGCTGACGGTCGTGAAATCGATCGCAAGTGCCTCGGCGAGCACGCGTTGCGGCGGCAATCGCATGCCGTCCGAAAGGCGTCCGTCGGCGATGTCTGCGGCAATGGCGTCTGCGATCGCGAGATAGAGAGGGCCATCTGCCTTGCGTATGGTGGGACGCCACGAGATCTGCAAGCGTTCGTCGTTCATTACAGCAATATCCGACGTTTATGATTGTATGGATATTGCATGTTTTTGCATCGTCGGCAAGCAGATGCCTGACTTAGCGCCGCTATTGTCTGACTGAAGTCGCCGTTGCCAATAGAACGCCGAATCCCACCAACAAGGCTCCGAAAGTGCGGTCGATCCAGTGCCGCAGTCGAAACAGGCGAACGCGCACGATACCGGTTGAGAAGAACAGTGCCACGAGGGCAAACCAGACGACATGTGCGGCCGCGATGAAGCCGCCATAGCCGACTTGAACAATGAGTGGTGTCGTCGGCTCGACGACCTGCATGAAAAGGCTGACGATAAAGACTGTCGTCTTCGGGTTGAGCGCGTTGGTCAAGAACCCGGTGCGCAGAGCGCCGAGATCGGAGAGTTCGGACGCAGCAGCATCTTGTGGCCCTTCTGTGGGTTTTGCCCGCAGCATCTTCAGGCCGAGCCAGACCAGATAGGCGGCACCGCCAAACTTCAGAATGCTGAAGAGCACGATCGATTGCCGGATGATCAGGCCGACACCGAGAATGGTGTAGCCGACATGGATGCAGACGCCGGCGCCGATCCCGAGCGCCGTCAAGACGCCGGCCCGCCGGGACAAGAGAAGGCTGTTGCGCGTCACCATCGCGAAATCGGGCCCAGGGCTTATGACAGCCAAGATCGTGATGGTGACTACTGCTAACAGTTCGGTCATTGCTTTTCTCGCTCGTACCGTTGATGCTACGCTAGACTTAAGCGACAATCGGGTCGGCGACTAACGATGAATCCTGACGTAATTGGTGAGCACAGATCACAGACCGACGCCGTTCGTCTCCCGCCGTTGGCAGCGCTCCGCTGCTTCGAGGCGGCGGCGAGGCTGGAGAGCTTCAGCCGCGCTGCGGACGCCCTGCACTTGACTCATGGCGCGATCAGCCGGGCAGTCCGTGTCATCGAGGACGAGTTGGGGGTGGCGTTGTTCGAAAGACGAAGCCGCCGCGTCTTCCTGACAGATGCCGGCCGCAAGCTCGCCACTGCTGCGCGCGAAGGCTTCGCGCTCGTTGAAACCGCGGTCCGGGAGATTCGGGAAGAGGTGAGGGCGCCGGCGCTCGTGGTCTCCTGCGAGCCGACGCTTCTGATGCGTTGGCTCATCCCGCGGCTTCCGGACTTTCAACAGCGGCATCCGGATGTTTCCATACATCTCGTTGCCGGCGGCGGCCCGGTAACGCTGGGGCGCGGCATCGACCTCGCGATTCGGCGAAACGACTTCGTGCGAGCCGAGACGGTCCATGCAACCCCGCTGTTTCTCGAGCGTACCGGCCCGGTCTGTCGCATCGATAAGGTCGCAGACTATTTCGACCGACCCGATGCAGGGAGCCTGTCGACGCTGCGTGCCGAGGCGGCGCTTCTGCATTCGCGTAGCCGCCCGGACGCTTGGGAAACCTGGGCAGGGCTCGCCGATTGCCGCACGCTCGGGCGACGCTCGCAAAGCTTCGAGCATTTCTACATAAGTCTTCAGGCCGCGGTCGCCGGAATCGGTGTCGCGATCGGCCCCTGGCAGCTTGTTCGCGACGACGTCGAGAGCGGCATTCTGGCCGCGCCCTTGGGATTTGTCGAGGACGGAACGGTCTATGATCTGCTCGCGCCAGCAGCCATTGTCGAGCAGAGCGCTCAAGCCAAACTGCGTGACTGGCTGTTGGAAGCCGCTATCTGAACCGAAGCGTTTTCATTTCTGTTATTTGCATAAAGAGGAGCAACGTCATACGTTTACCAGCGAAGCACGCACAACCGGTGATGCCGATCACGCGACGGCTGTGTATGCCATCTGAAATGCAATCGATTCGACCCCGCGGGTCCCGGAGCGGCGCCATGACTATCCTCAAAACCGATCTCGACCACGGGTGCGGCGCGATGCGCCGGTCCGCTACGCCACGCCGAAGCGCACTGAAAATGGAGCGGCGCACATTGAAAACCCTGCTCGCGCCAGCAATCACGGCATGCCTTGTCACCCTGGCAGCACCGGCTGTGGGTCACGCCGCCAGCTGCAAGGATTCGGCGTCGCCTGGCGCGGATTGGACCGACTGCAACAAGAAGGCACTGATGCTTGGCGGCAGCGATCTTCAGGGCGCGAATTTGGTCAATACGGACTTCACCTTGACTGACCTGCGGGGCGCCAATCTGACAGGCGCCAACCTGGAGAAGGCGACGCTGGTGCGCTCATCGGTGGCTGGCGCGCTGGCCGATGGGGCGAACTTTTCGAAGATCGAGGCCTATCGCTGCAATTTCGCGGGTATCGCTGCCGAAAAGGCATCCTTCGTCAACTCCGAGCTGCAACGCGCCAATTTCAGTGGAGCCCGGTTGACGGGGACGAGCTTCGAGAAGGCCGAACTCGGCCGTGCCAATTTTGACAGGGCGGAATTGACCGGCACCCGCTTTTCTCACGCCAACCTGTCGCGCGCCAGCTTCGCAAACTCGAGCTTCACGGGGCCGATCGACTTCGATGGCGCCTTCATGTTTCAGACCAGGATTGAGGGCGTGAACCTCTCCGAGGCGACCGGGCTTGAGCAGGAGCAGGTCGACATGACCTGCGGCGACGGCTCGACCAAATTGCCGGCCGAACTGAAGACGCCGACAGGCTGGCCGTGCGCCACCGACTAGAGACAGGCGCTGCCTCCAAAAGAGACAGCGGAGCCTGTTATGTTTAAGTCAGGTGCCGCCTCGCAGCGATGGCGAGGCATTCCTTGAAAGCTTCCAGATCAGTGAAACGATCGGCCTCAGGCACCTCGCGTTTGATCAGCGCGCCCTCGCGGCGAAGGATGCCGCCATCCAGCATGAGATTGTCGGCCATGTCGAAATCTTCGATGCTGAGGCCGTCGGGGCCGGCCATGCGTCCGTCAGGGCGCAGCGCAGCGTTGCCATTGTAGTGATCGTTGAGGATCCGCTCGTAATAGCTGCGTGAAGTATTTGTATAGGCGTAAACGTGCTTGCCGTGGCCGCACATGAAACCCAGTTCGAACACCGTGCCGACGTCGGCACTGATACCGCGAAACGGCGTCAGATTGGCAATGATCATGTCGGAGGCAAGCATCATGCCCTCGTCGACGGCGTAGATCGCCAGACCACGCTCATGTTTGGTGGGAGCCGGAGGGATCTCGAGATCACCTGGAACCAGTGGCGTGAAGCCGGCCGCGCGCGCCAGCGCCGCCTTCTCCTTCTGGATCTCGACCGAATTGGACAGAAAAACTTCCGGGCCAGCGAGATAGACTTTCACGCTTCATTCCTCCTCACATTGCAAGCGGCCAATCTAAGAGGGCAACCGCGCCGCGCCTAGCCATCGTTGGAAGCAAGCGCGCTTACCCACGGAATTTTCTCGCCTTTTGTCAAAACGGAATGGACGCGAACGTTGAAAGCATGCCGCTCTCGGCCGCGATGGACAGAGGCGTCAAGCATCCGCTATGTCTCGCGTACGGTCACAATTCTAATGAGGCGCGCCCCATGTCCACCCAGCCTTTGACAACCTACGTCGGTGTCGCCCACCCGTGGATGTGCGACACGATGGGGCATATGAACGTGCGCCACTACGCGGCGATGTTCGATGATGCGAGTTTCCAGCTTCTCGGCCATATCGCCGGGATCGAAGCCGGATCAGACCCGGACAGGGGCTGGGCGGATGTGCGCGCCGAGGTCGAGTACAAGCACGAGACCAAGGCGGGAACGCTCCTTACCATTCGTTCGCGCGTCATCAAGCTCGGGCGCTCGTCGGTGACCTTCGAGCAGGTGATGTCCGGAACGTTCGATGGTGTCGTACATGCGGTCAACAGGACGACGACGGTGCGGTTCGACCTTCAGGCGCGCGCCGCAATCGCGCTGGAGCCGGACGCGCGGACGCGGGCCGAGACGCTATTGTCAGATGAGCGGGCGCTGTCTCGCGATCAGTCGGCGTAGACCCGCTCTTCGGCCGGTGTCTCATTAATCAGGCTCTGCA
Source organism: Ensifer sp. 2TAB8 (assembly GCF_052115125.1). NCBI lineage: Bacteria > Pseudomonadati > Pseudomonadota > Alphaproteobacteria > Hyphomicrobiales > Rhizobiaceae > Ensifer > Ensifer sp. 2TAB8. Next base: position 66,696 of record NZ_JBFRGB010000019.1, read on the forward strand.
AGCCGGCGATCAGCGCCTTCTCGGCGCGGTTCAGCGCCTTCTCAGGGTTTGTCAGCATGAAGATGTCGATGGCGGGCGGATTGTCGTAGGGCGGCAGGCGCCAGAGGAGACCATCGGCCACATCACGGCGGGCAACGTGCAGCGGCAGCGAGCCGACGCCGAGACCTGCAAGCGTCATCCGGCGCACCTCTTCCAGACTTGACGAAACGCCGACGACGTTGGCGTTGAGCTTGGCCTCGCTGCGCAGCAGAGCGACGGGCCGGAGCGCATCGGCAATGTGGTCGGTGTGGAAGGACACCGAGGTTTCTCCCTTGAGGTCGCCAAGCTTCAACCCTTCCTTTCCGAACAGTCGGTGGTGCGGGCCACAGAAGAAGCCGAAGAATTCCCTATACATCATCAGGTAGTCGAGCGCGGGATCACGCACGCTGACGAGACACAGGCCGAAGGAGGCCCGTTTCTCCCGGAGTTGCCGTGTCACCTCGCCGCTCGGTGCAACGTTGATGGTCAAGGTCGCACGCGGGTAGCTGCGATGAAACTCCATCAGCGCCCGGTCGAAAATCGGCGAGACCACATGGCTCGCCACCGCGATCGTGACGTGGCCCGTGACATCGTCGCTAACGCCGCGCACGAGCAGCGGCAATTGCGAGATCGTGCCGAACACCTCGACGCTTTGCTCGTAGAGCAACTGCCCAACCTCGGTGAGATCGAAACGCGTCGCATCACGCTCGACCAGCCGGCGGCCGACGCGATCTTCCAGTCGGCGCAGAGCGTTGCTGACGCTTGGTTGTTTGAGGTTCAGCCGTTCGGCTGCGCGCGTGATGCTCTTGACTTCGGCGATCACCACAAAGGTACGCAGAAGGTTCCAGTCGAGCTCCCAGACGAGCCGTTCCAATCGAGGTGAAGCCATTCCTGAAATCTATGCCTTCTATTCCCATTATCTATTTGCGCAATGCTGACGCAGAAGCAATCATGAAATTCGGAAGACGCCTCGATGCCGATCCCAAGCGCACAAGAAGGCGCGTTCATTCCAGAGGAGCAAGGAACATTTCATGAAGAGCCTATTCTCCGGCCTGCTGGCCGCGACGCTGACCATTGCTGCGACTTTTTCCGCCGTCTCGGCCAAGGCCGACGACCTCGAGAGCGTCAAGGCGGCCGGCGAACTGAAGATCGCGATGTCGGGCCAGTATCCGCCGTTCAACTTCGTCAATGAAGAAAACCAGGTCGTCGGCTTCGACGCCTCGATCGGCCAGGCGATTGCCGAGCGGGTCGGCGTCAAGGGCACGTTGGTGACGACTGCGTGGGACGGCATTATCGCCGGGCTGCTCGCCAACAAGTACGACACCATCGTCGGCTCGATGACGATTACGCCGGAGCGCGAGAAGGTCGTCGATTTCGTCGGCCCCTACTACCATGCCGGTCGCGCCGTCTTCGTCAGTGAGGAGTCGACCGTTCAGAAACTCGACGAACTCAAGGGCAAGACCCTCGGCGTGACGCTCGGCGAAACCCACGAAAAATGGGCGCGCGAGCAGGGCGGCTGGGACGTGCGCACCTACAAGGGTCTGCCGGAACTGCTGATGGAACTGAAGAGCGGCCGGGTCGATGCGATCGTCGTCGACAACATCCCGGTCATGGTTGCCGTCAAGGAAACCGGCGAGAAGGTCCGTCGCCTGGAAACCCCCGACATCGAAGGTGGCAGCGTTGCGATCGGCATCGCGATCCGCAAGAACAACCCGGAACTGAAAGCGGCGATGCAGAAGGCGCTCGAGGACATGCTGGCAGACGGCTCCTACGAGAAGATTGCCATGGAATGGGTCGGCAGCGACATCCGCTGACCTGACGCCTCCCGCACTCCGGCCGCCGCGAAAGCCGCGGCCGGAAGTCACGAGTTTGCCTTCCGGAGTTTCCCAATGGACGTTTCGCTGGTGCAGCGCGTCTTCCCGTTTTTCGTGGAAGCGGCATGGATCACGATCGAGATATCGGCACTTGCGCTCGCGCTTGGCTTGGTGGTCGCGTTCCTGATAGCCGCCGCCAAGATGTCGCGCTCATTCCTGCTGCGGGCCTTCGGCACGGCCTATGTCAGCCTGTTTCGTGGCACACCGTGTCTGATCCAGCTTTTCGTGCTCTATTTCGGCGGCCCGCAGGTCGGTATCAATCTCGAACCGTTTGCCGCCGGCGTCATAGGGCTGGGGCTCAACATCGGCGCCTATATGGCGGAGTCCATTCGCGGAGCCGTGCTTTCGGTTGATCGTGGCCAGACGGAGGCGGCGCGCTCGATTGGCTTCAGCCGGTTGCAGACCATGCGCAAGGTGGTGCTGCCGCAGGCGGCAAGGCTGATGATCCGGCCGCTTGGCGTCAACGCTGTTGCTCTCGTCAAAGGCTCCGCACTCGTCTCGACGATCTCCGTGGTCGAACTCACCTACACGGCGCAACGCTATATCGGCTCGACCTACAAGCCATTCGAGATCTTCGGCGTTGCCGCCGTGCTCTACATGCTCATCGTCTATGTCGTCGCGCGGATCGTCGATCTGCTTGACCGACGCTACGCCATAGCCTGAGGGGGGACGGTCAAATGCAAGGTCTCGATTTCAGCGTCGTTCCGCCCTATGCCGATATCATCTGGATGGGCGTCTGGTGGACGGTCGTCCTCACCATATCCGCCGCCGCGATCAGCTTCATCTTCGGCATCGTTTTCGCTCTCGTCGTTCTCTATGCGCCGAAGACGGTGGCCTTGCCGGTACGGGCATTCATGTGGCTGTTCATGGGCACGCCGCTGCTTCTACAGCTTTTCCTGATCTATTACGGGCTCGGACAATTGGGCTTCAAGATCCCGGCGCTGATCGCCGGCATCATCGGTCTCGGCCTGCACTTTGCCGTCTACAATGCCGACATCCTTCGTGCCGGTATCGTCGCCGTCGATGTCGGGCAAACGGAGGGTGCCCGCAGCCTTGGCTTCGGTCGGATGCAGACCTTGCGGTACTTCATCGTGCCGCAGGCGATCCGCAACACCATTCCAGCCATGGGCAACAACCTGATCGTGCTTCTGAAGGAATCCTCGCTGGTCTCGATCATCGGCATCGCCGAACTGGTCCATGCGGCCCAGCTTGCGATCAGCGAGACATTCCGACCGTTCGAATTCTACATCACGGTCGCGGCACTCTATTACATTCTCAATCTCGTCCTCGAAGCGGGTCTGCGCCAGGTCGAAAAGAACGCGGAGGTTTCCCGATGATCGCACAGAAACCCATGGTCGAGGTAAAGGGTGCCCGCAAGAACTACGGCGCTCTGGAGGTGCTCAAAGGCATCGATCTCTCGGTCGCGCGCGGCCAGATCGTCGCGATTATCGGCCCGAGCGGCTCCGGCAAGAGCACGCTTCTAAGGTCAATCAACCACCTCGAGACGCTCAATGGCGGCGAAGTCTGGCTTGACGGCGTCCAAGTCAACCAGCACCTGAAGGGCCAGGCTTTCGAAAGGCACATCAATGTGGTGCGCCAGCAGATGGGCATGGTGTTCCAGCACTTCAATCTGTTCCCGCACCTGACGGTCCTGCAAAACATCACCATGGGGCCGATCGTCCTGAAGGGAATGGCGAAGACTGCGGCACGCGAGCTTGCGATCGAGCTCTTGTCGAAGGTCGGCCTCGCCGACAAGGTCGATGCCTTTCCTTCCCGCCTTTCCGGCGGACAGAAGCAGCGCGTCGCGATTGCTCGCGCGCTTGCGATGCAGCCGAAGGTGATGCTCTTCGACGAGGCGACCTCAGCGCTCGACCCGGAGCTGGTCGACGAAGTGAACGCGGTCATGAAGCAGCTCGCGGCCGAGCATATGACGATGCTGATCGTCACGCACGAGATGCGCTTTGCCGGCGAGGTCGCCGACCGTGTCCTGTTCATGGATGGTGGCGTCGTCGTCGAGCAAGGGGCGCCGAGCGAGATCTTCCGCCAGCCGACCCAGGAGCGCACGCGCGCGTTCCTCAAGAAATATCTGGCTGCGTGAGGGGGAAATGATGGGACATCAGGATCAATACCCTGATTTCGGACTGACGCCGGAACAGCGCCGTGAGGCGGTGCTCGGTCACTACTACGAATATCCCGGCATGGACGGCGCGCGCGGCGAGATCTGGTGCTACACAGACGCCTATGCCTATCCGCCCGGTGCTACCGTGCGGCTGCAGGTCAGCTCCACTGCGCCTCAATTCTCGATCGAAGTCGTGCGCGACGGAGCCACAGAGCAAACCGTCCTGAAGCGTGACGGTCTTTCCGCCCGCTGGCAGGAAGCGCCGGACCAATGTTCAGTGCTCGGCTGCGGCTGGGAGACGGGCTTAGAATTCAAGATCGACGAAAACTGGCCGTCCGGCGCCTACCGTATCACGCTGAGAGCCGAGGGCAGGGATGGCAAGTCGATCGAGTGCCACCATCTCTTCATCGTGCGGCCGCTCGCCGGCCGCAAGCCCGGCCGCGTGCTGCAGGTCGCCGCCACCGGTTCCTGGACTTCATACAACACCTGGGGAGGCTCCAACCACTACCAGGGCATCACCGGTCCCAACCGCGATCAGTACGCGACGACGGTCAGCATCGAGCGGCCCTTCTGCCGCGGCTTCGTGATGCTGCCGGCAGATGCGCCGCGCGTGCCGCTCGAGATCTATGCGCCGATGGCTGTCGCACCGCGCTACCCGCATATGGAATGGGCCTATGCCAATGGTTATTCGAAGAAATATGCCTCTTCCGGCTGGGCAAGCTACGACAGCCACTTCTTCCGCTGGGCGGAAAGGAAGGGCTATGCCGTCGATCTCGCCAGCCAGCATGAGCTGCATTTCAACCCGGAAATCCTCGACGGCTATGACTGTGTCGTCTTTGTCGGCCACGACGAATACTGGACCTGGGAAATGCGCGATGCGGTCGACGGTTACGTCGAGCGCGGCGGCCACGCAGCGCGCTTTGCCGGCAACTTCATGTGGCAGACGCGCCTCGAAGACGGTGGCAAACGCCAAGTCTGTTATAAGTATCGTTCACGTGCAGAAGACCCGGCCTTTCGCTCGGATGATCCGACGCGCACCAGCGGCTCCTGGGAGGCGGCCGAGATCGGCCGGCCAGGATCTGCGACGTTCGGGCTCAATGCCACGCGCGGCCTTTATGTCGGTTGGGGTGGCTGCGCCCCGCGCGGTGCGCGCGGATTCCCGGTCTACCGACCCGAGCATTGGGCTTTCGCCGGAACCGGCATCTACTACGGCGACATTCTCGGCGCCGAAGGCCACGCCTTCGGCTATGAGGTCGATGGCCTCGACTACATTATACGCGGCGGACTGCCCGAGCCGACCGAAGACAGCGGCGCGCCTGACGGGCTTGAAATCCTTGCGCTCGGCATGTCCTCGCTGAAGGAGGAAAGCGCCGACATACCCGCCGACGATCAGTTCCTTTCGGATGCCGACGCCAAATTTGTCGCTGAAACCCTGATCGGCGATCATGGCGAGGCTGCCGTCGAGCGCGTCAAGCGCGGCTGCGGCATGATCGTCAATTTTCCGCGCGGCAAAGGCGAGGTGTTCCACGCCGGCAGTTGCGAATGGGTGGCGGCTCTCAAGCGCGGCGACGCGATGGTCGAGCGCGTCACCGCCAATGTCCTCAATCACTATCTCACTCGCTGACAGAGATTTGCCATGCTCAAGACGACAGCTTCCAACGAACGCCCCGCCTCGCATCTCTTCTACCAATCGCGCCTGCGCCGTCCGCTGGTCGACCGGGCCGAAGGCATCTATCTCTTCGACCAGGACGGACGCCGGGTGATCGACGGCTCCAGCGGCGCTATGGTGGTCAATATCGGCCACGGCAACCGCAATGTGCTTGATGCGATGAAGCGCCAGATGGACCGCGTGACATTCGCCTATCGGCTGCATTTCGAGAACGAGCCTGCCGAAGACTTGGCGCGCCGTGCGGCAGAAAAATTGCCCGAGGGCATGGACAAGATCTTCTTTGTGTCCGGCGGCTCGGAAGCGGTTGAATCCTGCCTGAAGCTCGCGCGGCAATGGGCCGTCGCCACGGGCCAGAAGGATCGATGGAAAGTGATCTCCCGCTTTCCGTCCTATCACGGCGGTACGCTGGGCGCCTTGGCCGTGACAGGCTATGCAGCGCTTTCCGAACCCTTCTCGCCGATGATGCGCGAGATGCCAAAGGTTGCAGCGCCAACCGCCTATCTTGACCGGGATAACCTGACGATGGAGCAGCGCGGCATCAAATATGCCGACCTGCTGGAGGAGAAGATCCAGGCGGAAGGCCCGGAGAGCGTGCTGGCCTTCATCATGGAGCCGATCGGTGGCGCCTCCACCGGGGCGCTGGTGGCGCCAGACAGCTACTATCCGCGCATTCGCGAAATCTGCGACAAGTACGGCATCCTCTTGATCCATGACGAGGTGATGAGCGGCGCCGGCCGGACCGGAAAGTTCCTCGGCGGCGATCACTGGAACTGCCGCCCGGACCTGATCGCTTTGTCGAAGGGTTTTGCCTCCGGCTATTGCCCACTCGGCGCCATGGCGGCACCGTCACGGATCGTGCAGCCGGTGCTTGACGCAGGCGGTTTCCAGCATGGGTTCACCTATGCCGGCAATCCGCTCGCTTGCGCCGCCGGTCTTGCCGTTCTCGACGAGATCGATCGCCTCGGTCTGATCGACAATGCCGCTACCATGGGTGAGGCCTTGAAGGCGGAATTGGTGGCGCTTTCCAACCGCTTCCCCTTCATTGGCGACGTGCGCGGCAAGGGGCTGCTGCTCGCGGCCGAGTTCGTTTCCGACCGCGAAACCATGAAGCCGTTGCCGAAGGAGTTGAACGCGCATCAGCGCATGGTCGATCTCGCCTATGAGCGCGGCCTGATCATCTATTCCAGGCGCACGCGCGGCGGCGTCGAGGGCGATCACTTCCTCGTCTGCCCGCCGATGATCATCACGCGCGAACAGATCGGCGAGATCGTTGCCATCCTTGGCGACGTGCTCGAAGTCCTCGCCGAAGAACTCAATCTCCCCGTCAACCGCTGAGGGCTTGACCATGACGAAAGCCAGAACATCGCGCAAAGTGATCATCACCTGCGCGGTGACGGGATCGGTGCATACGCCGACCATGTCGCCCTACCTGCCTGTAACGCCCGACCAGATCGCCTCCGAAGCGATCGCAGCTGCCGAGGCCGGCGCGTCCATCCTGCATCTGCACGCACGGAACCCCGAGGACGGTCGGCCATCGGCGGATCCGGCATTGTTCATGCAGTTCCTGCCGCGCATCAAACAATCGACCGATGCCGTCGTGAACATCTCCACCGGCGGATCGTCGCTGATGGCGCTGGAAGATCGGCTCGCCGCCGCAATGCGCGCCGAACCGGAAATGTGCTCGCTGAACATGGGTTCGATGAATTTCGCCCTGTTTCCCGCACTCGACAAGCCGGCCGAATGGAAGCACGAGTGGGAGCCGCAGCTCCTTGAAGCGACGCGCAGCTCGATCTTCAAGAACACCTTCGCCGATATGGAGTTCATCCTGACGCGGCTCGGCCGGGGCTGTGGCACGCGCTTCGAGTTCGAGTGCTATGACGTCGGCCACCTCTATTCGCTGGCGCATTTCCGCGATCGGGGCCTGGTCTCCGGCCATCTCTTCATCCAGTTCGTCTTCGGCATTCTCGGCGGCATCGGTGCCGACCCTGAGAACCTGACGCATATGAAGCGCATCGCCGACAAGCTCTTCGGCGACGACTACTCGTTCTCGGTGCTTGCGGCCGGCCGTCATCAGATGCCGATGATCACCATGGCTGCCGCCATGGGCGGCAATGTGCGCGTCGGGCTCGAAGACAGTCTCTATAACGGTCGAGGCACGCTTGCGACCAGCAATGCCGAGCAGGTTCAGCGCATCCGCACCGTTCTCGACGCMTTGTCACTGGAAGTTGCAACCCCTAAGGAAGCACGCGCGCTTCTCGGCCTGAAGGGCGCAGATCAGGTGGCATTCTGAGACCGGCGGCATAGCATGCTTGGACTTAAGCCTTCGCCTGCCGGCAGTGAAAGGGAAAACTGTGACGACGAAGCAGAGTTTAACATCCGATATTCGAATTCGCGCAGGCGAACCGGAGGATGCAGGCAGCATACATAGTGCGATCCTGGCCATGGGGCGCGGTCTTGATATGGCGGACAAGGTCACCTGCACGGTTGATGACTTCAGCCGTTTCGGTTTCGGTCCGAATGCCGCCTTCCACAGCCTGATCGCCGAGGCGGGTGGAGACCTTGCTGGTCTTTGCCTGTTCTTCCCGATCTTTTCCACCTGGCGCGGGCGTCCGGGCGTCTTCGTACAGGACCTCTATGTTGAGGGTCGTTTCCGGGGTCTCGGGGTCGGCGAAGCCCTGCTTCGCGAAGTTGCCGCATGGTCGAGCGCGCGGGGCGGAGACTACCTCCGGCTGGAGGTGGACGTGGATAACCTGCCGGCGCAACGGCTTTACGAGCGGATCGGCATTACCTGGCAGGCGAAGGACCGCGCCCATGCCGCCTATGATGAAGCCTTCGCGGCCCTCGCAGGCGGCCCGAAAATTTGAAGACGAAGGAGCTGGAGAGAGCATGAAAGCCTTCTACGCACTGGAACAGAAGCGACATAATCCGAAGGCTTTTCTTTCGAGCGGTGCGCCGCAGCCGAACCCGGAGCAACCCGAGCGCGTCGAGCGGCTTTTGAACGGCGCGCGCGCTGCGGGCTGCGAGATCCTGCGGCCACGCGATCACGGGCTCGCCCCGATCGCCGCGGTGCATACGCCCGAATACCTCGAATTCCTCGAAAATATCTATGCCCGCTGGCAGCGTATCCCCGATGCCTCTGAGGAGGTTATTCCGAATATCCATCCGCTAGCGCGCGATGGTCGTTATCCGGCGTCAGCCGTCGGGCAGGCCGGTTATCACATGGCTGATACCGCATGCCCGATCTCCGGGGAAACCTGGGACAGCGTGCGCTGGAGCGCCTGGAGCGCGGTTGACGCTGCCGATGCCGTGATGGCGGGAGAGCGGGCGGCCTATGCGCTTTGCCGCCCACCGGGCCATCACGCCTTTGCCGACGTTGCCGGCGGCTTCTGCTTCGTCAACAATTCGGCCGTCGCGGCACAACGTTTCCTTTCGAACGCGGCCCGCGTGGTCATCCTCGATGTCGACCTGCACCACGGCAATGGCACGCAAGGCATCTTCTATCAGCGGGCCGATGTACTGACGGTCTCGATCCACGCCGATCCGGTGCGGTTCTACCCGTTCTTCTGGGGGCATGCGGACGAGCGCGGCGAAGGGGCAGGTCTCGGCTACAACTTCAACCTCCCGCTCGAACGTAAATCGGGCGACGGCGAATTCCTGGCCGCTCTCGACGTTGCCTTCCGTCGCATTCGTGCCTATGCGCCGGACGCACTCGTCGTCGCTCTCGGCCTCGATGCCTTCGAAGGTGATCCCTTCGGCGGTCTTTCCGTATCGACGCCCGGTTTTGCCCGGATCGGCGAGGCGATCTCCGGCCTCGGCATCCCGACAGCAATCGTGCAGGAAGGTGGCTACCTCTGTGACGCGCTCTCGGACAATCTGACGGCATTCCTCTCGGGTTTCGGTGCCGCTGCCGCTCGGTAACCGTTAGAATCCGGCCACCGTTTGACAAAGGCGCGGACGTGTAGCCGCGCTCGCAACTTTTTCAGGCGACTGATGGGCAGGCGCAATTAGGTGTTCCGCGTGGGCAGATAGCCCTAACCACTTGTCTTTTCGGGAAATTCCCAATCACCCGACGGTGTCTCGATACACCGTCGGGTGATTTGGTTTGGGATATTGTTTGGACGAGATTCGCGCATTGATTGTCTTTGTACCTGCCATTCTTGGCTCTGGGCGTCCGGAAAATGCCCCGTATTTTTGGGCTGTATTCCACATTAAACATTTATGCATACAAAATTGTCGACAAAATAGTTGACATTGTCGCCAACAGCTTCAAATCTAGGGCGGCTTGCTCACGGGGTGGGCGAGGGCGCCGTTCTGTGGCGACTGACGAGAAAACAGAGGGAACGACATGAAACTGAGAAAGCATCTCCTCGCGGGGTTGGCATTTGCCATGCTCGCATCCTCCGCATCTGCGGAAACGCTGCGCTGGGGAAGCCCGCGGGATATCTTCTCGCTCGACCCCTATTCCTACGGCAGCACCTCGAACCTGGCCTTCCTCAACCACGTCTATGAGGGCCTGACCCGCTACACGCCCGAGTTCAAGGTCGAGCCCGCGCTCGCCACCAGCTGGGAGATGGTTTCCGAGAAGGTCTGGCGCTTCCATCTGCGCAAGGGCGTGAAGTTCCACAACGGCGCCGATTTCAACGCTGACGACGTCGTCGCCTCCATGGCCCGCGTCAGCCACCCGACGTCGCCGCTGCGCGGCAATATTCCGGCCTATGTCTCGACCACCAAGGTCGACGACTACACCGTCGATATCGAAGTGAATTCGCCGAACCCGCTCTTCCTCAATGACATGACCAACATCTTCATGTTCGACAAGGACTGGCTGGTCGACAACAAGTCCGAGCTGCCGACCGACGTCGGCGCCAAGGTCGAAGGCTTTGCCACCTACAACACCAACGGTACCGGCCCGTTCAAGGTTGAATCCCGCGTTCCCGACAGCAAGACCGTGCTGATCAAGAACGACGGCTGGTGGGATACGCCGAAGCACAATCTCGACCGTATCGAATTCATGCCGATCACCTCGGCAGCAACCCGCGTTGCGGCGCTGCTTTCGGGCGAAATCGATCTCACGGACGGCGCCCCGGTACAGGACCTGGAACGCCTGAAGAGCTCGCCGGAGATCAAGGTCATCGAGCGCACCGACCTGCGCACGGTCCATATGGTCTTCAACCGTCACGAGACCTTCGCCGACGGTCGTGAGAACATCTTCAACAACATCAAGGTGCGCCAGGCAATCGATCACGCGATCGACCGCCAGCTCATCTTCAAGCGCGTGATGCGCGGCAAGTCCCATGTCGCCGGCACCATGGTCGCACCGGAAATCCCGGGCTACAGCGCCGAGCTCGACGTGCCGACGAGCTACGACCCGGAACTCTCCAAGAAGCTGCTCGAAGAAGCAGGCGCCGTCGGCAAGGAGTTCACGCTCGTCTGCATGAACGACGAAAGCGTCAACGAAGAGGACGTCTGCAGCGCGCTGGTCTCGATGCTGTCGCGCGTCGGCCTCAAGCCGACCCTCGACATCGGCCCGCGTGCCGTCCAGGCGCCGAAGCGCGCAAGCGGCAAGTCCGACGCCTACATGATCGGCTGGGCCAACGAGCCGACGCTCGATGCCTATTCGATCCTGGTTCAGGTGCTTTCGACCCGCGAAGGTGCGGCGGGCGTCGCCAACTATGGCGGCTGGTCCTATCCGGAACTGGACGCGATGGTGAAGAAGGCCGCGGTCGAGATGGACCACGACAAGCGTCTGGCGATCGAAACCGAAGCGCTGAAGTTCGCCAAGGACGAGGTCATCATGATCCCGCTGCACCAGCAGCCGATGGCCTGGGCAATGTCCAAGAACGTGACCGACGTGACCATCCGCGCCGACAACAAGCCGCGCCACTGGCTGACCCGTATCGGCGATTGAGTTTCCTTGCCCCGGCGGAGTGTGCTTCGCCGGGGCTCCTCATTCTGCGAGAAACCCAATGATTGTCTTTCTCATCAAGCGGCTGGCCAATGCCGTGCTGGTCATGCTCGCCGTTGCGCTGCTCGCATTTCTGATCTTCCGCTTTGCCGGAGATCCGGTCGAGCTGATGGCAAACGAGCAGATGTCGCAGGCCGACAGGATCGAGCTGCGCGAAAAGCTCGGGCTCAATGACTCCTTCCTGACCCAGTTTGGCCGGTTCGTCGGCAACGCTGCCCAGGGCGATTTCGGTATCAGCTACCGCAACGGCCAGGACGTCATGAAGCTTATTGCTGAGCGATTCCCGGCGACGATGGAGCTTGCGCTCGTCGCAACCGTCCTGTCGCTACTGATCGGCATTCCGCTTGGCGTTCTAACCGCGATCCATCGAGGGCGATGGTACTCGGAAGGGCTCCAATTCGTCAGTATCATCGGCGTCTCGTTGCCGAGCTTCGTCGTCGGCATCCTTTTGATCCTCGTCTTTGCCGTGACGCTTGGCCTCGTGCCCGCCTTCGGGCGCGGCGATGTGGTGCAACTCGGCTGGTGGAGCACTGGCCTCTTGACGCCATCCGGCCGGGCATCGCTGCTTCTGCCGTCTCTCGCGCTTGCGCTCTACCAGATCACCCTGGTCATGCGGCTCGTTCGCGCCGAGATGATGGAAGTGCTTCGGTCCGATTTCGTCAAGTTCGCCCGCGCCCGCGGCGTACCGCGCTGGCGGATCTATTTCCGTCACGCGCTCAGGAACTGTCTGATGCCTGTCGTCACCATGACCGCAATGAACTTCGGTTCGTTGATCGCTTTCGCATTGATCACCGAAACCGTGTTCCAGTGGCCGGGCATGGGCATGCTCTTCATCCAGGCGGTAACCTTCCTCGATATGCCTGTCATGGCTGGTTATCTCTGCATCGTCTCCTTCATCTTCGTCACGCTCAATACGCTCGTCGATATCGCCTATGCGGTCATCGATCCGCGGCTGCGCGACGCTACCCGTTGAGGTCGCTGCCATGACAGATCACGTCCAGCAATCCACACCGCCACGCCGGCCGTCGCGGCTTGCCCGCTGGCGCCAGAGCGACCTCTGGTGGTCCTTCACCCATAAGCCTTCGGCAATCATCGGTGCGGCCATCCTCACTTTCCTGATCGTGACCGCGTTTTCCGCTCCGCTGATTGCGCCGCAGAACCCCTTCGATCCGGCTCAGCTCGAACTCTGGAATTCCGAGTTGCCGCCGATCTGGGAGGCAGACGGCCAGTGGCCCTATGTGCTCGGTACCGACACGCAGGGCCGCGACATGCTCTCGGCCATCCTCTACGGCTCGCGCATCTCGATCCTGATCGGCGTCGCGTCGGTCGTGCTGTCGCTCGCCGTCGGTCTTAGCCTCGGTCTCGTCGCCGGCTATTTCGGCCGCTTCATCGACAACGTGCTGATGCGCATCGGTGACGTCCTTCTGTCGATCCCGACGATCCTGATCGCGATCCTCGTCAGCGCCGTCGCACGCCAGATGCTGCCGCCGGAACTGAGGGACGTTGGCTCGGCCGCGGTCCTGGTACTGGCGATCACGCTCAGTGCCTGGGTGCAATATGCCCGTACCGTCCGCGCCCAGACGATCGTCGAGCGCGGCAAGGAATATGTTCAGGCCGCACGCCTTCTGAAGACGCCGGCACGGCGGATCATGCTGAAGCACATCCTGCCGAACACGCTGACGCCGATCATGGTCGCCGCGACCTTGAATTTCGGCATGGCGATCCTGACCGAGGCGACGCTCTCCTTCCTCGGCATCGGCATGCCGCCGAGCCAGCCGAGCCTCGGAACGCTGATCCGCCTCGGCAACCAGTTCCTGTTTTCTGGCGTATGGTGGGTCGTGCTCTTCCCTGTCGTCCAGCTTTGCCTTCTCGTGGTCTCGGTCAACCTGCTCGGTGACTGGCTGCGCGATGCGCTCAATCCGAAATTGAGGTGAATGATGTCCAATCTTCTGATCCGTAACGTCAGGCCCAACGCCGGCGAAGCGACCGACATCCTCGTTCGCGAGGGCAAGATCGCCGCCTTTGGCAAGGGGCTCGCAGCCGAAGGCGTCGCGACCGAAGAAGGCAACGGTCACATCGTGATCTCCGGTCTCGTCGAAGCCCATACCCATCTCGACAAATCGGTCTGGGGCATGCCCTGGCATGTCAATGCCAAGTCCGCGACGCTGCGCGAACGCATCGACTTCGAACGCGAGCAGCGGCTCGAAATCGGCATCGACCCGCATCGCCAGTCCATGCGCCAGGCGATCATGCTCGCTGCCAACGGTGCAAGCCACATCCGCAGCCACGTCGACATCGATACCACCCATGGCCTGCGGCTGATGGAAGGCATCATGGAGACCCGCAAGGTCCTCGAAGGCATCATCGACATCGAGATCGTTGCCTTCCCGCAGTCGGGTCTCGTCACCCGCCCGGGTACGATCGAACTCCTCGACAAAGCTCTGAGCAATGGCGCCGAAGTCCTTGGTGGCATTGACCCTTGTGGCATCGACCGAGACCCGAAGGGACACCTCGATGCGATCTTCGGCCTTGCCGACAAACATGCCAAGCCGATCGACATTCACCTGCACGAGCAGGGCGAACTCGGCGCCTTCAGCATGGAGATGATGTTCGAGCGCATCCGCGCGCTCGGCATGCAGGGCAAGGTGGCGATCAGCCACGCCTTCGCACTCGGAGCCCCGGATTATCTGCGGGTCGCCGGCCTGATCGAACAGATCGCCGAGCTCGATATCCGCATCATCACGACCGGTTCACCGTCCTCGACCGTGCCGCAGATCCTTCGGTTGAAGGAGGCAGGCGTCAAGGTGGCGGCTGGCTGCGACGGCATTCGCGACACCTGGGGTCCGTGGGGACAACCCGACATGATGGATCGTGCCCGCATCCTCGGCATGAAGAACGGCCTGCGCCGTGACGTCGACCTCGAGCATGCGCTCCATGTCTGCTCGAAGGGCGGCGCCGAGGTCATGGACATCAAGGGGTACGGTCTTGAGGTCGGCTGCGACGCAGATTTCACCCTGCTTACCGGCGAGACGCTGGCGCATGCCGTCGTCGACGTCGCGCCGCGGCCGCTGGTCGTCAAGCGCGGACGAATCGTCGCCCGCAACGGCGTTTCGGAGGTAGCCATCCCGTGAGCAGCATCAAGGATTTGACACTCGGCCACCGTGCCGAGGGACGCACGCTTCTGACCGCGCAATGGGTGCTCGGTCACCGTGACGGCTCCCATCGGCTTATCCCGAACGGCGAGGTGGTGATCGAAGGCGGCACGCTGCTCTATGTCGGACCGCACTTCGAGGGCGAGGTGGCCCGGCGGATCGATCTTGGAGCGGCGATGATCAGCCCCGGGCTGATCGATCTCGATGCGCTCTCCGATCTCGACACGACGATCCTCTCGATCGACCATCAGCCCGGCTGGGCCAAGGGTCGCGTCTGGCCGCGTTCCTACATTGAGCGCGGCCCCTATGAGATGTACACGCAGGAGGAACTGGCGTTCCAGAAGCGCTTTGCCTTCGCCCAGCTTCTCCTGAACGGCATCACCACGGCCGCTCCGATCGCCTCGCTCTTTTATCGCGAGTGGGGCGAGACCGTCGCGGAATTCGCCGCGGCTTCGGATGCGGCTGGCGATCTGGGCTTGCGCGTCTATCTGAGCCCGGCCTATCGCGCCGGCGGCATGATGGTCACAGCGCCTGGCCAGCTCGAAGCGATCTTCGACGAGGCAAGGGGCCTCAAGGGCCTCGATGATGCCATCGGCTTCATCCGCGAGCACGAAGGGCGTCACGGCGGTCTGGTCAAGGGCCTGCTGGCTCCGGATCGGGTGGAAACGTGTACCGAGAAGCTTCTGGTCCGTACGGCAGACGCGGCGCGTGATCTTGATTGCCCGATCCGCCTGCATGCGGCGCAGGGCACCATGGAAGTCGATACCGTTCGCCGCCTGCACAACAAGACGGCGCCGGAGTGGCTGGCCAGCCTCGGTTTCTTAAGCGACCGGCTGATTGCGCCGCATGCGACCCAGGCGACCGACAACGATCTGCGGCTCTATGCGGAAAACGGCGTCAGCATCGTTCACTGCCCGCTGGTTTCGGCCCGCGGCGGCAGCACGCTGAACTCGTTCCGCTCCGTCAAGGCTCGCGGCGTCAACATTGCCATGGGTACGGATACGACGCCTCCGGACATGCTGATGAACCTGCTGGTCGGGTTGATCACTTGTCGCGTTGTGGAGGGTGATGCGTCCGCTGTCAGCTGTGCCGATCTTTTCGACGCCGCGACGCTTGGCGGCGCCAAGGCGCTCGGCCGGTCGGACCTCGGTCGCCTGGAAGCAGGTGCCCGCGCCGACATCGCCGTCTTCGACCTCATGGACCACCACATGGCACCGGCAATCGATCCGATCACCACGCTGGTGGTCGGTGGTTCCGGACGCGTCACCAAGGCTGTCTTCGTCGATGGCCGGCTGTCGATGCGTGATGGCGAGGTTGCAGGTTTCGACATGAACGAGGCGCGCGCAAAGGCGCAGGTGCAGTTCGATGGCCTGATCGCCAAGTATCCGGAAAGAAGCTTCGGCCATCCGCCGGTCAGCGAGATCTTCCCGCCGAGTTATCCTCTGGAGGTGCAGCGATGACGGAACACCACTCATCGGCCGTGCTTGACGTGCGCGGCCTCTGCGTCGAATTCCCCGGGCGCCATGGAACGGTGCAGGCGCTTTCGGACGTCTCCCTCAGCATCCGCCCAGGCGAAATCCTCGGCGTCGTTGGCGAATCCGGTGCCGGAAAGTCGATGACCGGCCTTGCGGTCCAGGGTCTGCTGGAGCCGCCCGGCCGTGTCTCCGGCGGCGAAGTCTGGCTCTCCGGACGGCGTATCGACCAACTCGACGACACCCAGATGCAGCAGGTGCGTGGCCGGCAGATCGGCGCGATCTTTCAGGATCCGTTGACCTCGCTGAACCCGCTCTTTACCATCGGCGCGCAGCTCGTCGAAACGATCCGTCTTCACCTGAAGCTCCCCAAGGCCGATGCGAAGGCCCGCGCGATCCAGCTCCTGAAGGAAGTCGGTATCCCGGCTCCCGAGGCGCGCTACGATCACTATCCGCATCAGTTCTCCGGCGGCATGCGTCAGCGCGTCGTCATCGCCTTGGCGCTCGCCGCCGAGCCGAAGCTGATCATTGCGGACGAACCGACGACCGCCCTCGACGTCTCGATCCAGGCGCAGATCACCTCGCTGTTGCGTCGTCTCTGCGACGACCATGGAACTGCGGTCATGCTGGTCACACACGACATGGGCGTTATCGCAGAGACCGCCGACCGTGTCGCCGTGATGTATGCCGGACGACTGGTCGAGATCGGCCCGGTCGACGACGTGCTGAAGAACGCGCGCCACCCCTATACCCGCGGCCTGATGGGCTCGATCCCGGCTCTCGGCCGTCGTGTCGAGCGGCTGAACCAGATCGACGGTTCGATGCCGCGTCTCAACGCGATCCCCACCGGCTGCGCCTTCAACCCGCGCTGCCCGGAGGCGGGTCCGCGCTGCCGCAAGGATCGTCCCGAACCGGCTTCGGTCGGCACCGGCGTCGCCGCTTGCTGGCTCAATGCAGGAGGAGTTCTATGAGTGATGCCCTGACGGTCAACGACCTGACCTGCAATTTCGATGTTTCCGCGCCCTGGCTCAACCGGGTGATCGAGCGCAAGCCGCAGCAGTTCGTGCGGGCGGTCGACGACATCAGCTTCACCGTGCCAATGGGCGGCTGCCTCAGCCTCGTCGGCGAATCCGGTTGCGGCAAGTCGACGGTGGCGCGGCTCGTCACCGGTCTCTACCGGCCGACGGAAGGCGAGGTGCGGTTTGCGCCGGGCAGGGACGGGCGACCGCTTTCGGCCCAGATGATCTTTCAGGATCCCTATGCCAGCCTCAATCCACGCTGGCGCGTTCGCAACATCATCGCCGAGCCGCTGCGCGAGCTGAAGCTGCGCAATTCGGAAGCCGAGATCATGGAACGTGTCGGTGAGTTGCTGACCATCGTCGGTCTCGCGCCCTCGGATGGCGCGAAGTTCCCACACGAATTCTCGGGCGGACAGCGCCAGCGCATCTCGATTGCACGCGCTCTTGCCGGCGAACCGGAATTCCTCGTCTGCGACGAGCCGACCTCGGCACTCGACGTGTCGGTCCAGGCACAGATCCTGAACCTCATGCGCAAGCTGCAGGACGAGATGGGGCTGACCTATCTCTTCATCAGCCACGACATGAGCGTGGTGCGCCACATGTCGGACCGTATCGCGGTAATGTATCTCGGACGGATCGTCGAAGAGGCGGACACCGAAACGCTGTTCGCCAATCCGCGGCACCCCTATACGCAGCTGCTGCTGGAGACGATTCCGGACATCACCCATCCCAAGCGCGGACGCAGCATTGCTGCGAGTGAGGTGCCAAGTCCGCTCAATCCGCCGTCCGGCTGCACGTTCCATCCACGCTGCCCCTTCGCTGACCAGCGCTGCAAGAGCGAGCGGCCGGAAATGCGCAGTTTCGCCGATGGCTCGCGAGCCGCCTGCCACCGCATCGAAGAGACGGTGAAGGCGATCCACGCGGCCTGAGATAATTTAGTTCCCTGAAGCCTTGGGCTCCGTGTCGTGCCAGTCGCGGAGCCTCTTTTTTCGCGGTTCAAGCGAGCCGCTTTGCGAACCAATGTATTTCGCATTCCCGTCGTCAGGTGAATGCTACGGTGCTAACCGGAATTCAACGAAATCGGCCCATGACCATTTCCGGGCTTCGACACTCACGTTAGGGTGGGGCCGCAGGCCAGACCGGACTCGCAGCGAGGTTTGGCTGGGATCGAATGCGTTGATTTGAAGAGTTGGCTTATGAACACGACCTCCGATACCGATTTCCCCGTCCTCAATGCCGTTGAAGCCCGCGTTCTCGGATGCCTGATCGAGAAGAAGGAAACGACGCCTGACGTCTATCCGCTGACGCTCAACTCTGCCCATGCGGCGGCCAACCAGAAGACGGCACGCGACCCCGTCATGGCGGTCGAGCAGGTAGATGTTCATCGCGCGCTCTCTTCGCTGTCGCAGAAAGGACTGGTGCGCCAGGCGTTTGCATCGCGCGTCGAGCGCTACGAACACCTGGTCGCCAACCGCTTCTCACTGACATCGCCGCAGATCGCCATGCTGGGCCTCCTGCTTCTTCGTGGCCCGCAGACTGCCTACGAGCTCTGGGCGCGCAGCGAGCGCATGGCGCGTTTCGCCTCGATCGAGGATCTGAAGGACAATATCGACCTGATGATGGGCCGCAGGCCGCCACTGATCGTTCAATTGAACCGGGGAGCAGGTCAGCGCGAGGACCGTTTTGCGCACCTGCTGTGCGGCGAAGTCGAGCAGCCGACGGCCGAAAGGGTGGCGGTATCTTCGGCGCCGAGCGGCTCGGCGCTATCTGCCCTCGAAGAACGACTGGAAGCACTCGAGCAGAAGGTGGCGACACTGCAGGAGCAGCTTGACGCCTTGTTGCGCTGAAACAGCTATCCCGTGTCAGTGAGATCCACCGGACGGGTCGCCGCCCGGTGGTCGTGACGGCCGAGATTTAACCGGCCACGTCAACCAGCCTGCAGGCCGGGCTTTCCTTGACGCGAGGATAATCATAGGCGCCGACCTTCGAGGTGGCATAGCCGCCACCGACCAGAGCTTCGGCCAGCTTCACCGCAGCGGTCACGCCGTCGATAACGGGCATCCCTGTGCGCGCTTTCAGGCGGTCGCAGAGTTCGGACATTCCCGCACAGCCGAGGATGATTGCTTCAGCGCCGTCTTCCTGCCGCGCCTTGAGGATCTCCTGTACCAGCATTTCCTCTGTGTGGACGAGATCTTCCTCCAATGCCAGCACAGGCATGTCAACCGAGCGGACCTTGCGGCAGCGATGGCCGGCACCATAGGCCTCGGCGAGGTCCTCGATGATCGGCACCGAGCGGGGCAGGGTCGTGATGATCGTAAACCGGGTGGCTATGTTCATCGCCACTTGCACTGCCGCCTGACAGATGCCGATCACCGGACCGCGGGCGATTTCACGCGCGGCGCCAAGACCGGGATCGTCGAAGCAGGCGATAACGTAGGCGTCGACGCCGCGCTGCTCACCCTTGCGTATTTCGGCAAGCATGGCCGGCACGGCCATGGCTTCATCGGCGTGGCCTTCAATGCTGGCTGGGCTTGACGTTGGGTTAACAGACTCCAGTTGGGTCTGGGGTGCTGCAACACGCTCGGCGCTTCGATGCGCCTGTTCGGTCATGGAGCGGGTGGAATTCGGGTTGATGAGCAGGAGGCGCATGGATCAGCTCGATTTCCGAAGAGCAGCAAGGAGGGGGGCGGCCGCCGTGTCAGGCGTCAGCATTGCGGACCGCTTGGCGAGAGCGCCGGGGCCGCCGCATTCGGCCGTCGTCCGGTGAAATCCGGCAGCAGGCGATAAATAGTCCTGGGCCGGCAGTTCAGTGAAATCAAAGTCCATCGGGGCTCTCAAGTGGCGCCGCGCCTGGGTCTCAAGCCCCGTCGCGCGGTCGTGTTTAAGCAGTTGCCATTGCACATCAAGTTGCGGTACACAATATTGTCTACAATTTTGTAGTCAATATCTAACTGCAGCGGGTGGAATTGACTTTGAGCGCCGCACGGCGAGAGTAAGTGAACGGCTAAGGGAGATTTCATGTACAACGCGGACGAAGCCGCCGGTGCTCCGACGGCGATCATTTGCGAGAAGATCTGGCTTGCGATTGCAGAACGGCGGCTAAGGCCGGGAACGCGATTGAAGGAAGAGCAACTTGCCGAAATATTCTCCGTCAGCAGGGCCCGGATCCGGCAGGCACTGACTGCGCTCGAGCGCGACGGCCTGGTGACGATCATGCCGAACCGCGGCGCCTTTGTCTCCGAGCCCTCCGTGGATGAGGCGCGCGATGTCTTCGTTGCCCGCCGGGCCATCGAGCAGCGCGTGGTCGAACGCCTCTGCGAACGCGCCAACCCCAAGGATATCGTGCGGCTGCGCGCACATATCGAGGAAGAGCGCATCGCAGGTCGGTCCGGCAATCTCTCTGATATCGTTCGGCTTTCCGGTGGTTTCCACCTGTTGCTCGCCGAACTCTCGGGCTCGGCCTTCCTCTTCGGCATCCTGCGCGACCTCGTTTCCCGCACATCCTTGATCACCGCTATGT
This sequence comes from Ensifer sp. 2TAB8, assembly GCF_052115125.1. Classification (NCBI taxonomy): domain Bacteria; kingdom Pseudomonadati; phylum Pseudomonadota; class Alphaproteobacteria; order Hyphomicrobiales; family Rhizobiaceae; genus Ensifer; species Ensifer sp. 2TAB8. Next base: position 87,504 of record NZ_JBFRGB010000019.1, read on the forward strand.
ATCGCTCGAACCACCTGCACAACTGCGGACCGGACGAACATCTGGCTGTGGTCGAGCACGTCGCGTCGCGCGATGCCGCAAGTGCGATCAAGGAAATGGCCGAACACCTGAACCACGTGGAAGCAGAACTGGACTTGGACGAGGAAAAGGACCAGCCCCGCGATCTGCGCACTGCCTTGCTTTGACGCCCGGCGCCCGACCCATTGCACCGCTCTTTAGAGGAGGCGGTGCCTGCCAGCAGACTGAAGGAAGATATGACCAACCGTAGTTACTATGCGCCCCATGGCGGCAACCCGCCGCAAACCCAACTCCTTTCGGATCGCGCGGTCTTTACCGAAGCCTACGCGGTGATTCCCAAGGGGACGATGATGGACATCGTCACCAGCTATCTGCCGTTCTGGGACAAGACCCGGCTGTGGATATTGTCCCGTCCGCTCTCCGGTTTTGCTGAAACATTTTCACAATATATCATGGAAGTCGCTCCGGGCGGCGGTAGCGAGCGGCCGGAACTCGACGCGGGCGCCGAGGGCGCGATCTTCGTCGTCGAGGGCGAACTGACCGTCACGCTCGACGGCAAGGCGCACAAGATGCAGCCGGGCGGGTTCGCCTTCATTCCGCCGGCCAGCAATTGGACCGTTCGCAACGGAAGCGAAGCGCCGGTTCGTTTCCATTGGGTGCGCAAGGCCTATGAGCAGGTTGACGGCTTGCCGGTGCCGGAAGCCTTCTTTGCCAACGAAGCCGAGATCACCCCGTCGCCGATGCCCGGCACCGACGGCAAGTGGGCGACGACCCGCTTCGTTGATCCGGCCGATCTGCGCCACGACATGCACATCACCATCGTGACGTTCGAGCCTGGCGCGATCATCCCCTTTGCCGAAACCCACGTCATGGAGCACGGCCTCTATGTGCTGGAAGGCAAGGCGGTCTATCGGCTCAATCAGGATTGGGTCGAAGTCGAGGCCGGTGACTACATGTGGCTGCGCGCCTTCTGCCCGCAGGCCTGCTACGCCGGTGGCCCGGGCAGGTTCCGCTACCTGCTCTACAAGGACGTGAACCGCCACATGAAGCTGAAGGCGCGTTAAGGCGATCGACGCCGGGTAAAGCAAAACCGCGCATTCACAGAATGCGCGGTTTTCTGATTCCATTACATTTTACGCCGGTCCGAGCCGTGCGTTCGAGACATTGCCGCGACCGCGCGGACACGATCGCTTGCTTCAATCCACCAGTTGCGGATCAGCTGGCTGGAGGCTCCTTGGCTGCAACCGCCGCAGCGTATTGCCGGCCGGGTTCTTGTCGAGATGCAGCACGCGCGTGAAGAAGTCGTTGCCACGCTCGGTCCTTCCAATATTGACGATCGTGACGCCTTTGAGTTCCTCGTCCATGAACTTCAGGACGCGCTGATAGGCATCGTCCTCCAGCGTGTCGAGCGCCTCGTCGATGATCAGCCACCGCGGCTTGTGCAGGCTGAGCCGGGCGATGGCCAGAAGCCGTTGCTCCGCCTCGCTGAGGTTCATCTGCTTGCGCGCATCCTGGTCGAGCCGGCCGCTCAGCCGACCAAGTCCGACCTTCGAGAGCACGCCTGCGAGCTCGCCCTTGCCGTAGGTATCTGCAGCACCGGGATAGGCKAGTACGTCGCCAAGGGTCCCGGGTGGGAAGTAAGGTGACTTCGGGACGAAGGCGAGGCCATCATCCACCGGCAGTGCGATACGGCCATGGCCCCAGGGCCAAAGTCCGGCGATCGCCCGGAAGAATGGCGCCTTCTCCACCTCGGGAGCACCGGTAACGAGCACCCGTTCGCCCGGATCGATCGTAACGCTTTGCTCCCGAAGCTTGATGCAGCCGGTCGGTGAGACGATCTCGACATTGTCGAAGCTCATCTGCGGCGTTTCCGACGTCTTGAAGTCGATACGCTTGTCGCCCTCATGCCTTTCGTCGGTCATCAGCAATGCCGAACGGAAGGCGGCAACACGCAGCAGCGTGGCGCGCCAGTCGGCGATCGCGCCAATGTTGTCGACGAACCAGCGCAAGGATGCATGCACCTGGTTGAAGGCGCCGACTGCCATCATCAGCCCGCCGAAGCTTAAGTCTCCCGAGAAATAGACCGGTGCGGCGATGACGATCGGGGCGACGACGGTGATCCAGCCATAGCCCCCGGTTACCCAGGTCAGTCTCGTCACGGCGCGCAAGAGGCCGTAGCTGATCTCAAGTACTGATGCAAGGTCGCGCTGTAAGCGCTTCTTTTCATTTGCTTCACCCGACGAGAGGGATACTGCCTCGATATGTTCGCTGACGCGCATGAGCGAGAACCGCAGCGCCGCCTCGCGGGCATAGTGCTCTCCGTTGAGCGCCACCAGCGGCCGGCCGACGAGCCAGCTGAGCCAGGAGGCCGTGCCCGCGTAGAGAATGGCAGCCCAGACCATGTAGCCGGGTATGGCGAAGGCGTAGTCCGCGACATGGAAGACGAAACCGTCGGAAAGTGACCACAGCACGCCGATGAAGCTCACCAGCAGAATGCCCGATTGGAAAAGGCCGATCGAAAGGCCTGCGGAGAGATCGGTCAGATGGCGCGCATCCTCATGGATGCGTTGATCCGGGTTGATGCCGATCGCGCCGGCATTCGCCAACCGAAATGCACGCGAGGGGCGCATCCATTCGTTGATGAGATCTTCGGTCAGCCCTTCTCGCAGACGCAGCTTTATCACCTGTCCGAGCCAGGTTTGCAGAACGTTGAGGACGAGAAGCACGCCTGCGATCTGGGCGAAAACGACAAGCTGATGCAAAAAGGCTGGCAGGTCGCGGCGCTCGAGCGTGTCGTAGAATGGCTTGTACCATTGATTGAGGATGATTTGGCCGAAGGCTGTCACCACAATGACAACGACGATGCTTATGGTCAGCCAAATGATCTTGTTGCGTAGCGGCGAGGCCATAAAGGCCCGATGCATCATCCGCAATTGATCACCGAGGGATTGTTCGTCGCTGGGTTCTATCCGGCCGTTATTTTTGCCGTTGGTCCGGTTCGACATCGGTGCGAATCTCTCCTTCCCGGTCTCCTCAATTAGAATATAGCGTGCCTCGCCCCCTCACCCTAGAGCGGATTGTCTGAGATCACATGTAACCGCGGTCACAAAGCCCCGCTTGTCCCGGCGCAAAAGTGATTTGTAACGTTTGGCAGCGGGTCCATAGTTTCGCCAGACGAGGGCGAAAACGGCGCCATGGGAGGAACCTGCATGTCCGCGCATCTCGATCAAATCCGCGATCAGCAAAGAGAAACCTGGGATCGATTTTCCGCCGGCTGGAAGAAGTGGGACGCTCTCGTCCTCGGTTGGCTTGCCCCCTTCGGCCAGGCGATGATCCGCCAGGCAGCGATCAAGGACGGCGATCAGGTGCTTGACGTCGCCGCCGGAACGGGCGAGCCGGGACTGACCGTCGCCGCGTCGATCCCGAAAGGCCGCGTCACCGTCACCGATCTCTCGGAGCGCATGCTGCAGGTGGCGAACGAAAATGCCAGGAACCGGGGTCTGTCGAACTTTGAAACCAGGATCAGTGATGCCGGCGCGTTGCCTTTCTCCGACGCGACGTTCGATGCTGTCCTGTGCCGGTTCGGGTTCATGTTCTTCCCGGACGTGGCGGCAGCCACCGAGCAGCTGCGGCGGGTAGCGAAGCCGGGTGCGCGCGTCTGTGCCGCCGTTTGGGGGGCTCCTGACAAGAACGCCTGGGCAACGACGATCATGTCGACCATAGCGCGCCACGTCGAATTGCCGAAACCGCCGGCGGGAGCGCCCGGCTTGTTCCGTTGCGCGCCGGAAGGACTGATGACGGCTGTCTTTACCGACGCAGGGCTGCGCGACGTCCACGAGGAAGAGGTCACGACCACGATGGTGCACGACACGCCCGAAGACTATTGGGCCTTCATGACCGAAATCGCCGCGCCCGTGGTGGCGGGTCTGGGGCAGGCAGATGTAGCAACACGGGAGCGTATAAAGGTCGAGGTGCTGGGTCTTGCCCGACAGGCGAGCAGGGCGGGCAAAGTCGAACTGCGCTCCACCGCGACCATCGTCGCCGGTACGCGTTAGCCCTAAGGGCATACTTGTGGACTAAGCCTCGACGTCACCTGCAGCGGGCAAGGCCATTGGCCGGATCAGCGTGTGAATGCCGGATCGCGCGGCGTCGCTGCCTGACCACTTTTCCCGGCAGCGAGCATCCGGGCCATCTCAACGAACCCCGCCTCCCGTTGCGGATCCTTTCCTGCGGCATAGGCGAGTGGCGATGCCACGGAAATATCAGGCTCGATGCCGATCCCTTCGAGCCGCAGATCGTTGTCGATCACGGCGTCGGAAACCGCAAGTTCGAGCAGGCTGTCATCCGGGAGCACATAGGCGCGGCCTGCGAGAAGGGCACCTGCCGTCCGTTCGCCGACCAGCGGAATGGCGTTTTGCCTAAGTGCGTAGGCGAAAAGTTCCAGGCCGCTGCGCGTGCCCTTGTCTATCAACGCGATCACAGGCTTGCGCCACCGAAAGTTCGCGAGCGTTGCTTCGCCCTTTCGCGGAATCAGCCGGAACGAAGGCGTATCGCCAACGAAAAGCTCGGCTGCATCGGCCGGACCCCCACCCCAACGCCCGCGCAGATCAACGACGAGGCCTTCCGCATCCTTGAGCGCTCCGTTCGCCAGGGCGTCTGCGACGATATCGAGACCATGGCGCGTGGACAGTGTCCACATGCGCACGTAGCCGATCCTGTGGCCATCTCGTTCGCTCAGTGTCACGCTTTCGTCGATAGCCCGCTCGAACATCGGCAGCGGTCGCAATTGCTCCACCGGAATCCTGATCGAAATCGGTGCTGCGCCGCGCTCCCGTTGCAATCGGATATCGACACTGCTGCCGACCTTGCCATCGAACGAGCCGATCTCCCGATAGGGATCCCCATCGACAGCGAGGATCTCGTCTCCGACGAGCAGGCCGGCCTTCTTGGCAGGGGAACCATCATAGACGTCGACGACGAAACGGTGGCCGTCCTCGACGGTCGTCACCATGCCGATACCGGGATAGCGGACCTCGCCGTCCGGCGGAAATAGGCGGCATACATCGTCGCGGATCGCGAAACGGAAAATGTCGGAGAGCTCGAAATAGTCGATCGTATCGGGCTTGTAGCGCCCGGTATGCGATACCCTAAGGCTGGCGAGGACCGACGTGATTGCGCCGTCGACGTCGGCGACCGGGCTGGTCGGCGAGATTGGCGCATTCCCGGGACCCAATTTAGACCGAACCGCCGCGTTGAAGCGGTCGAGCGCCTTGCCGTCGTAAAAGTTCGCATTCACCAACTCGACGACACGGTCGAACACCGGCTGGCCGGAGCGCGGCAAGTCATCTGCGTGCGACACCGCCGATGCCGCTAGCAACAATGACAAGGACAGCGCCACAGCCGATAGTCCTGAGGGCATCGCCATCTCTCCCGATTTCCGAGGGGTCGATTATCGGCGAACTCTGCCCGCACCCGTGTTCACCTGTCTGCAAAATCGCGTGATCTGTGGGCAAAGGTCTCATTACCGGTGGCGCGCGGCCGGCTCGACATAGTCAGCGCGTGCCTTTCAGGTTCATGTCAGGTTTCGATGGCCCTCTAGCCGCCAAATCGGTCCCTGACGATTGGCGGGGCCCGAATGCCGGAAGTGCTTTGGAAGGACAAAGGAACCTGCATATGGCCAGCAAGGTACCGCACCTGCAGGTGCACGAGAACAACAACAGGCGAGATGAAGTTTTCGCGGCACCCGACCAGCCGGTCGGCGACTTCGCGTTCAATGCGACGGTTGCCGCCGTCTTCGACGACATGGTCAGCCGCTCGGTTCCCTACTACGGTGAGATCCAGCGCATGGCCTGCGAACTCGCCGGAGACTTCGCAGAACCGGGTAGCTGTCTCTACGACATCGGCTGTTCGACGGCGACGACACTGCTCGGCCTCGACACTATGGTTGATCCCTCTGTCCGCTTTGTCGGCATCGACAACGCTCCCGACATGATCGAGAAGGCGAGGGAGAAGATCGTCGAAGCCAACACCAACCGGTCGATAGACCTCAGGGTTGGCGACCTTCACCAGGGCATCGACATTCATGACGCAAGTGTCGTGATGATGCTGCTGACGTTGCAGTTCGTCCGTCCGCTCCATCGCGAGCGGATCATGCGCACGATCTATAATGGGCTCAATGAACGCGGCGCCCTGCTGCTGGTCGAAAAGCTCACCAGCGAAGACTCGACCTTCAACCGCCTGTTCATCGAGCACTACTACGACTACAAGCGCCGCAACGGCTACTCCGATATCGAGATCGCCAAGAAGCGCGAAGCTCTGGAGAACGTCCTCATCCCCTATCGTCTGGACGAGAACATGCAGTTGCTCAAGGAAGCCGGCTTCCGCAGTGTCGAGGTCTTTTTCCGCTGGTACAATTTCTGCGGCATCATCGCGGTCAAGTAGGAAATCCAGACCATGATCGCGATCGGCAATTTTCTCTTCCGCTTCCGGAACCAGCTGTTTCCGGCCATCATCATCGTTCTGTTTCTGCTGGCGCCGCCTCCAGCCCTTGTGCTGGATAACCCGGCACTCACGCTGCTCAAGGACCTCGCCGCCGTGCTGGTCATCCTGGCGGGGCTCGCCTTGCGCGCGACCGTGGTCGGCTACAAATACATTCAGCGCGGCGGCCTGAAGAAAAAGGTCTACGCCAAGGATCTGGTGACCGAAGGCATGTTCGGCGTCTGCCGCAACCCGCTCTACGTTGGAAACATGCTGCTCTATTCCGGCGTGTTCCTCCTGCACGGTAATCCGCTTCTGGTCGTCCTCGGTATCGGGCTCTTTGCCTTCATGTACCAGTGCATCGTCTATGCCGAAGAAGCCTTTCTCGACAGGACGTTCGGGGTCGCCTATCGGGAATACTGCCGCGACGTTCCGCGGTGGGCGTTGCGTTTGAGAAATTTCGCGCAGTCTACCGAGGGCATGAATTTCAACGTGAAGCGCGTCATCGGCAAGGACTATTCGACCGTCTCGGCGGCCCTGATCGCAATTCTTGCGACCGAAATGTACAAGTTCGCGAGCAATGCGCCCGTTGAACACAACACCGGTGCACTCACGGTGCTCGGCGTTTTGATGGCGCTTGTCGGTATCGCCACGGCGATCATCAGCTACAAAAAAAGGCGCGGTGCGTTTCGCGAACGCGCCGCTTCCTGACAATCCGCCAGCGCCATTATCCCACCGTCGCGGCCGCCCATGCGTCGGCCACGTCGTTGCCGCATCGTGATGCGCAACGCTCAGGGGCTTGACGCCCATCCCCCATCGAACATAGGCAAGGATGAACAAGTGTCCGGTGATATCTTGAGAGTCCTACTAGTCGAAGACGATCAGGTTCTGGGGGAGGCGCTACGCGATCATGTCGCGGCGGCTGGCCATGCAGTCGATTGGTTTACGCGTATAGTCGACGCTACGGCAGCGACGGAGACGGTCCTCTACGGCCTGATACTGCTTGACCTCCGGCTGCCTGATGGCTCGGGGCTGTCGCTGCTGCGTGCTCTTCGGAAGCGGGACGACGGCACGCCGGTCATCATCTTGACGGCGCACGACCAGATCTCCGATCGCATCGAAGGCTTGAACAGCGGCGCCGACGACTACCTGGTCAAGCCATTCGACCTCGGCGAGTTGAGTGCGCGCATGCTGGCCGTTTCCAGGCGCTATGTCGGCAATGCCACGCCGACGGTCAGACTTCCCGGCATCGAGATCGACCAGGTTCATCGCAAGGTGCTGGTCGAAGGGGAAAGCCAGAACCTCAGCGCGCGGGAGTGGGCCGTGCTCGACAAGCTCGTCGCCCATCCCGGCGCACTCGTGTCGAAAGAACAGTTGCACGACGCGCTCTACGCCTTTGGCGCTGAAATCGAGAGCAATACGGTCGAGGTCTATATCAGCCGCCTGCGCAAGAAGATCGGCTCCGACCGGATCGAGACCGTGCGGGGCCTCGGCTACAGCATCAGGTGACCGGATGTCGCGCGTCGCAAGCATGACCCGCAGGCTGACCATCGCGATCACGAGCGTCGTCGCGGTCTTCTGGTGCGTCGCGCTTGGTCTCGGCGTCTTTGTCATGCACGACGAGTTCACCGAGATCTTCGACAGCGGCGTCCAGGAGACCGCCGAGCGGCTGCTGCAAATCGTGGCCGATGACGTTGCTCGTGACCGTAACGACGGCAAGCCCGCCGTGGCCCTCATCGCGCCTGCGATGAACTCACAATATCTGACCTATCAGGTCCGCGATCGCGACGGCAGGGTTCTGCTCGAAGACGGAGCACCGGAGCCCTTCGCAGTTCCGCTCGAGGTCGGCTTCTCGCAGACAGACACGCACCGGATCTACACGGCCGGAGCAGCCGACGGCTCGCTCTTCGTCCAGGTGGCCGACGCTTTCGAGCACCGGACTGAAGCCCTCTTCGAGGGCGGCACGGCGCTTCTCCTGCCGTTGCTCGTGCTGATCCCAACAAGCATTCTCGCCATCATTCTTGTCGCGCGCCGCGCACTGGCGCCGGTCGAACAGTTGCGCGAAGAAATCCTCACCAAGGACAGCGGCAACCTGGCCCCGCTTGATGAGGGCGCGCTACCGAGAGAACTGCGCGCGATCGCCCGTTCGGTCAACCTTCTGCTGACGCGCCTCAAGGCGGCACTCGAAGCGGAACGCGAATTCACTTCCAACAGCGCCCATGAGCTGAGGACGCCGATCGCGGGTGCGCTGGCGCAAACACAGCGGCTGGCGAGCGAGGTGCCTCCCGCCTTTCGCCAGCGAACCAGCCAAATCGAGCGCGCACTGCTTCATCTGGGTCGACTGGCCGAAAAGCTGTTGCAGATGTCGCGGGCCGAAGCCGGGATCGCCATATCCGATGAAAGCACCGAACTATTGCCGGTTCTGGATCTCGTCCTTGAGGACATGGAACGCTCGGCACTTGGTGCCAGCCGCCTGAAGGTCCATGTCGCGGAAGGCGCCGATCTCGTCCGTCCGATCCCCGCCGATGCCTTTGCGATCGTGCTCCGCAATCTTCTGGAAAACGCCCTGATCCACAGCCCATCCGGCAGTCCGGTCAGGATCAACGTTGATGCTCGTGGTGTGGGTGTCACCAACGACAGTGCCATCATCGACGCGGAGACGCTGGCTGGCCTGACCAAGCGCTTCAGTCGTGGGCCGACGGAAGCTTCCGGCTCCGGTCTCGGCCTTGCAATCGTGCAGCGGTTGGTGGAACAGATGCATGGACGATTGCTGATCGCATCGCCCGCCCCGGGAACGGACCGGGGCTTTCACGTCGAGGTCCGCCTCTGAAGAGGTCAGCAGGGCGTCGCCGCCCCGCCGTCTCCTTACTGCTGATCCAGAGCGCGGGTCAGGCTAAGCGCGGCGATCGTGCAGATCGCACCGGAAATCAGGTAACCGCCGATGAATATGATGCCGAAGCTGCTGGCAAGCCCGAGCGCCACGAGCGGCGCGAAGGCGGCGCCGACGAGCCAGGCGAGATCGGATGTCAGTGCAGCACCCGTGTAGCGATAGTACTGGGTGAAGCGCGAAGACACGGCACCAGAGGACTGGCCGAAGGAAAGCCCGAGAATGGCAAATCCGATCAGGATATAGGCGTCCTGACCTTTGCCGCCGGCATCGAGCAGGAACGGAGCCGAGAAGCTGAAGATCGCGATCAGGATCGCACCAATCATCAGCTGGTTGCGGCGGCCGACGCGGTCGGCGATCACGCCTGACAGCACGATGCCGATGGCACCGAGGGCGGCGCCCGCAACCTGGACCCACAGGAATTCAGCGGCCGACTGGCCACCGTTGAGAGTCACCCAGCTCAAGGGGAAGATCGTTACGAGGTGGAACATCGCAAAGCTTGCGAGCGGCACGAAGGCGCCGAGCACGACGTCGATGCTGTGCTTGCTCAGCATCTCGAAGATCGGCCGCGCCTCGAGCTCCTTGGCTTCCATTGCAGCGCCGAATTCCTTGCTGGCAACGATGCGCAGGCGCGCGAAAAGCGCCACGACGTTGATCGCGAAGGCAACGAAGAAGGGGTACCGCCAGCCCCAGGCGAGGAAATCCTCCTGCGAGAGATTGCTGACGAAGTAGCCGAAGAGAATGCTCGCAAGCGCAAAGCCGATCGGCGCACCGAGCTGTGGGATCATTGCGTACCAGCCGCGGTGATTCTGCGGCGCATTGAGGTTCAGCAGCGACGCAAGGCCATCCCAGGCCCCGCCCAGCGCAAAGCCCTGTCCCAGTCGGAAGAGCGCAAGGAGCGCCACGGCCCAGTAGCCGATCGTGTCGTAGCCCGGCAGGAAGGCGATGGACGCGGTGGAGCCGCCGAGGATGACGAGGGCGATCGTCAGCTTCGTGCCGCGTCCGTAGTTGCGGTCGACCCACATGAATACGAAGGACCCGACGGGACGGGCGAGGAAGGCGAGGGGAAACAGCGCGAAGGACATAAGCGTCGCGGTGACCGCATTGGGCGCGAACGGGAAGATCAGCTTCGGGAAAACAAGAATCGAGCCGAGGCCATAGACGAAGAAATCGAAGAACTCGGAGGTTCGCCCAATGACCACGCCGATGGCGATACTTCCCGGGGACAGAGGCTTGTCGTCCTCATGGATGCGACGTGCATCCCGTTCGAGTCCAGACGATGTGGGATGAGTGACCGAAACCATGAACTTCTCCGACGAACGTGCGTCTTGTCGTTAGAGTGTTGACCAATTGGCGTCTGATATCAAGAATGCCGTGCACGTACATGCGCACATGCCTCATTCGAGTTCGTGCCTAACGTTCGCTTGAACAGCCGGCATCGAACCGACATTAAGCCATTGCGCCCGTACAGACGCGCATAGAGCGATACGGCCGTCACTGCACTGCGGCAAAATGCTGCGCTGCGACGATGGACCTCACTTCCATGCGCGACCATGCCCGAGTAATGCCGACTAGACAAAACGCAAGTTGAGGCCGCAATGCCGAAGCCATTCAGTTTAGCCGGACGATCGATGGTCGCCGTCCTGTTGCTCTCCGTTCTCTCGGGATGCAACATGGTGGTCATGTCGCCCTCCGGCGATATTGCCGCTCAGCAGAGGGATCTGATCGTCATTTCGACGGTCCTGATGCTGGTGATCATCGTCCCCGTCATTTTCCTGACGCTCTTCTTCGCCTGGCGCTATCGCCAGTCGAACACCGCTGCCAAGTACGATCCGGAATGGCACCATTCCACCGGTCTCGAAGTTATCATCTGGTCGGCGCCGCTCGCCATCATCATCGCACTCGGCGCGATTACCTGGGTAAGCACGCACAAGCTCGACCCCTATCGGCCGCTCGATCGCATCGATGCGGCGCGCCCGGTAACCGATGAGATGAAGCCGATCACCGTCGAGGTCGTAGCCCTCGACTGGAAATGGCTGTTCTTCTATCCGGACTACGGCATCGCCACGGTCAACGAGATGGCAGCACCAGTCGATGTGCCGATCAACTTCAAGATCACGGCATCCTCGGTGATGAATTCCTTCTACGTCCCGGCGCTTGCCGGCATGATCTACGCCATGCCCGGCATGCAGACCAAGCTGCACGCCGTCATCAACAAGGCCGGCGAGTACGAGGGCCTTTCGTCCAACTATAGCGGCGACGGCTTCTCGCACATGCGCTTCAAGTTCCACGGTGTGGACCAGGCGGGCTTCGACCAGTGGGTCGCTCGCGTGAAGCAAAACGGCACGATGCTCAACCGCGACGCTTACCTGAAGCTCGAAAAGCCGAGCGTCAAGGAGCCGGTGCGTTACTTCGCCTCCGTTGAAGACGGTCTCTACGACGCCGTGCTCAACATGTGCGTTCGCGAAGGGCAGATGTGCATGAAGGACATGATGCACATCGACATGATGGGTGGCGCCGGCGTTGAAAGCCACGAGAACCGCGCCAAGCTCGAGCATGACAACCGCCATGCGGGCGGCGTGGTCGAAGCGGCAGCACCGGGCGCAACGGCTCCGGAAGCCGGCAATGCCGCCGGTCGCGAACAGCCGGTCGCCGGCAGCGATCAGCCGTCGGCGGTCGAACCGATGAACCACGACATGCACAAGACGCACTAGGAATTTCGCGCGCTCGCTGGCCCTGATCCAGCGAGCGCCAAGGTCCTTTGGGCCGCAATTCGAGACATATTGGAAGACCCATGTTTGGTGACACCAGCCTCACGCAATTCATCTTCGGGCGGCTTACGTTAGAAGCGATCCCCTATCACGAACCGATCCTCGTCGCGACCTTCGCAGCGGTGGCCGTCGGCGGCATCGCCATTCTCGCCCTGGTCACGAAGTACAAGCTCTGGGGCTATCTCTGGCACGAGTGGTTCACGTCGGTCGATCACAAGAAGATCGGCATCATGTACATCATCCTGGCGATCGTCATGCTTTTGCGTGGCTTTGCCGATGCGATCATGATGCGCATACAGCAGGCGATCGCCTTCAACGGCAACGAGGGCTATCTCAACCCGCATCACTACGACCAGATCTTCACCGCCCACGGCGTGATCATGATCTTCTTCGTGGCGATGCCCTTCGTCACTGGTTTCATGAACTATGTCGTGCCGTTGCAAATTGGCGCGCGCGACGTCTCGTTCCCGTTCCTCAACAATTTCTCGTTCTGGATGACGACGGGCGGTGCGGTCATCATCATGATGTCGCTGTTCGTCGGTGAGTTCGCACGGACCGGCTGGCTCGCCTACCCGCCGCTTTCGGGCGCGGATTACAGTCCGGGCGTCGGCGTCGACTATTACATCTGGGGACTTCAGGTGGCCGGTGTCGGCACGACGCTATCAGGCATCAACCTGATCGCGACCATCGTGAAGATGCGCGCTCCCGGCATGACCTTCATGAAGATGCCGGTCTTCACCTGGACCTCGCTTTGCACCAACATCCTGATCGTGGCGACCTTCCCGATCCTGACGGCAACACTCGCCCTTCTTTCGCTCGACCGCTACCTCGGCATGAACTTCTTCACCAATGACCTTGGTGGCAATCCGATGATGTACATCAACCTCATCTGGATCTGGGGTCACCCGGAGGTCTACATCCTCGTGCTGCCGGCCTTCGGCATCTTCTCCGAGGTGGTGGCGACCTTCTGCGGCAAACGCCTCTTCGGCTACACGTCGATGGTCTATGCCACCTGCGTGATCATGATCCTGTCCTACCTCGTGTGGTTGCACCACTTCTTCACCATGGGTTCCGGTGCATCGGTCAATGCCTTCTTCGGGATCACCACGATGATCATCTCGATCCCGACGGGCGCCAAAATGTTCAACTGGCTCTTCACCATGTATCGCGGCCGCATCCGCTATGAGCTGCCGATGCTCTGGACTATTGGCTTCATGGTCACCTTCGTCATCGGCGGCATGACCGGCGTCATGCTGGCGATCCCGCCGGCCGACTTCGTGCTGCACAACTCGCTGTTCCTGATTGCCCACTTCCACAACGTCATCATCGGAGGGGTGTTGTTCGGGCTGATGGCGGGCTTGGTCTACTGGTGGCCGAAGGCGTTCGGCTACAAGCTTGATCCGTTCTGGGGTAAGATGAGCTTCTGGTTCTGGCAGATCGGCTTCTTCTTCGCCTTCATGCCGCTCTACGTGCTCGGCCTGATGGGCGTCACCCGCCGCGTCAGCCAGTTCGAAGATCCGTCGCTGCAGATCTGGTTCATCATTGCCGCCTTCGGCGCGGTCCTGATCGCCATCGGCATCGCGTCCTTCATCATCCAACTGGTCGTCAGCTTCCTCAGGCGCGATCAGTTGCGCGAGACCTCAGGCGATGCCTGGGATGGCCGCACGCTCGAATGGTCGACCTCGTCGCCGCCGCCGGACTACAACTTCGCCTTCACCCCAGTCGTCCACGACCACGACAGCTGGTACGACATGAAGAACCGAGGTTACGAGCGCCCGCTCGAAGGCTTCAAGCCGATCCACATGCCGAAGAACACCGGCACGGGCGTCATCCTCTCGGGCATCAGCGTCATGCTCGCCTTCGCGCTCATCTGGTACATCTGGTGGCTGGCGGCCGTGTCCTTCATCGCCCTCATCGCCGTCGCGATCGGTCACACGTTCAACTATCAGCGTGATTTCTTCATCCCCGCCGAAACCGTTGCGGCGACCGAGGATGCGCGCTCCAAGCTGCTCACGGAACGGATCTGAGACGATGAGCCAAACCCAAGTCCAAGAAAACGAAAAGCCGCAGTTCTACCTGACGGAAGAGCATCACCCGGAACACAGCACCATGCTGGGTTTCTGGCTCTACCTGATGAGCGACTGCCTGATCTTCGCCGTGCTCTTTGCGACGCATGGCGTTGTCGGCCGCAACTACGCGGCGGGACCGTCGCCGGCGGATCTTTTCGACCTCGGCCTCGTCGCCTTCAACACGGCGATGCTGCTTCTCTCTTCCATCACCTATGGCTTTGCGATGCTCCAGATGGAGCGCAACGCCAAGATGGAGACGCTGTTCTGGCTCGGCGTCACCGGCGTGTTCGGCGCGATCTTCCTGGCGGTCGAACTCTATGAGTTCTATCACCTGCTTCTCGAAGGTGCAGGCCCGACGCGCTCGGCCTTCCTGTCGTCGTTCTTCACGCTGGTCGGCACGCACGGGCTGCACGTCACCTTCGGCATCATCTGGCTGATCACGCTGATGGTGCAGGTCGGCAAGCACGGGCTGATCCCGGAAAACCGCCGTCGCCTGATGTGCCTGTCGATGTTCTGGCACTTCCTCGACGTCATCTGGATCGGCGTCTTCTCCTTCGTCTATCTCCTGGGAGTTCTCGGATGAGCGCACATTCCGACCACGAAAGCGCGTTCGAACCGCATCACGCGCACAGCCATCACGGCGACGCCGCCGGTCACGGTTCGTTCAAGAGCTATATGACGGGCTTCATCCTCTCGGTGATCCTGACGGCCATCCCGTTCTGGCTGGTTATGGGTGGCGTGCTGGACAGCAAGATCTTGACCGCCGTCATCGTCATGGGCATCGGCGTCGTCCAGATCGTCGTGCACGTGATCTACTTCCTGCACATGAATGCGCGCTCCGAGGGAGGCTGGACGTTGATGGCGCTGATCTTCACGATCATCATCGTCGGCATCGCACTCGCGGGCTCTCTCTGGGTCATGCATCACCTCAACACCAACATGATGCCGATGACCCACGAGATGATGAAGAACATGCCCTGACGACGGGTCAGGGCAGGTGGATACCACGATGACCACCGACGACAAGGTGAAGGGGAGGGACCGCGTATCCTCCCGCGCCCGTTTGATGATGACGGGCGCCCTGTTGTTCCTCGTAGCGGTGTTCCTGGCGCTCGGCACCTGGCAGGTGCAGCGGCTCTCCTGGAAGCTTGATCTCATTGCCCGTGTCGAGGCACGCATCAATGCGCCCGCCGTGCCGGCACCAGCGCGATCTGACTGGGGTGCCGTCACACGGGAGAAGGAGGAATACCGTCGCGTCACCGCAAGCGGCACCTTCAGTCATGACAAGTCCACGCTGGTGCAGGCATTGACGGAGCTTGGCGCCGGGTTCTGGGTTCTGACGCCAATGCGCCTGGAAGACGGTTCGAACGTGCTGATCAATCGCGGCTTTGTGCCCGTCGATCGCCGCAATGCTGCCGAACGCGCTGAAGGTGATACCGACGGGGCCACCACGGTAACAGGGCTACTCCGCGTCACCGAACCTGGCGGCGCCTTCCTGCGCTCCAATGATCCGGCAAACGACCGTTGGTTCTCGCGCGACGTCGCCGCGATTTCTGCGGCGAAGGGCCTGCATGATGTCGCACCCTACTTCATCGATGCGGATGCGGCACCCAATCCCGGCGGCCTGCCTGTCGGCGGACTTACGGTCGTTCGTTTTCGCAATAGCCATCTGGTCTATGCGCTGACCTGGTTCGCTTTGGCGGCGATGAGCATGGCTGGCGCATATCTCGTCTACCGCCACCGAAACAAGACTTAACGCCGGGGCGCATGCGTCCTGTCCAATCCCGCATGAGCGGCGGCGCCCCAACGAGGTGCGGACCGGTCGCCGATCCATTTCAGCAGCACTTTAAAACGAAACAGGGCACTCGACCCTTTCGGGGAGCGCCCTGTTCCAACCCGGAAAGCTCCAATCGCGTGCCAGCGGCACGTCGAACGAAACCCTCGAAACGGGTGATGGTCGTTAGATGGAGGGGATTTCGAAGATTTCAAGGGCGATGCCAATACGTTTTCGGTGTCAGGGTGCCGCTTGAGACGAAAAGAGTCAGGGCTTCTGGCGCTCCTGATTCCCGTCGACCGCCGCAATGACGGGCCTGGGCCTGTCTCCATGGATTTGTTGTGAAAATGCCTCCAAAAGTTGTGGCTACCGCGTACCCTGCGCGCGGCCGGCGAACTGTCCGCGACGGCCGCGTCAGATGGTGTGTTGAATAGGCCACACGAGATTGCCGGTTGATACTTTGAGGAACAATGGAGAGTTGCATCATTGACTTGTTGCCTGCTGCTTTATTAGCTGCGAGCGCCGGGTGGGGCTATTTTCCCGGTAATAATTGGGGGTATTCATGGGGCTGCGGGGCGGCAACGTCGCAAGCGGACGATCGTTTTCGTGCGCGTTTTGGCGAGGTTCTTTTCTGTCTTTCTTCGCAGCGATCGGCATGCTGCTCGTTGCGGCTGCCAGCGCGTCAGCGCAGGTCGTCACGATATCGGCGAGCCCTGCGACCTTCAACGCGGCCGGCGACACGATCAATTTCAGCTATGTGCTGAACCCCGGATCCTACAACATCCTCAGTATCGCACCGGTCTCGACCGCCAATAAGGCCGTGGTGGTTTCATGCCCACCGATCGCCGGCGGCGGAACTACTTCCCCGGTTACCTGCACCGGTTCCTACCAGGTCGATGCTTTGGATGCGATGTCCGGGCAGTTTGTCGATTTCGTGACATTCACCGGGACGCGCACCGGCGGCAACTATACCGCCAACAGCAACACGATCGTCGTGCGTGCAGCGACCGGCGGTCCCGTCGTCATGGACGTGGTAGCTTCGCCGAGCCCATCGATCCCGGGGCAGCAGGTATCCGTGACGGCGACTGTTTCGTCGATGGGCTGTAACGCAGGTCAATCGCCGCCGGGCAGCGTGACGATCTCCATTGGATCGCAATCGGCGACCCTTGGGCTTACTCCAACCGGACCGGTCAGCCCGGCTTCGTCAGCGACGTTCCAGACGTCGACTCTGCCGGTCGGCGAACATGCCGTTTCGGTAAGCTATGGCGGCGGTAGCGGATGCAGCACCGGCACGAAGACAGGCACGAGCCATTGGGTCGACAGCAAGCCGACCGTCACCATCAACCAGGCGCCAGGTCAAGCAGACCCGAGCGCGAAGGCGTCAGTCCTCTTCAACGTCACCTTCGACAAATCAGTCACCGGCTTCAACGGCAGCGACGTCCAGCTTTCCGGTACCGCCGGAGCAACCACGGCAAGCGTGTCCGGGTCCGGCGCCAGCTACACGGTCTCTGTGAGCGGAATGACGCAGGCGGGCACGGTTACGGCCAGCATTCCTGCCGGGAAAGCCACGAGCGTGGCGGGCCTCACCAACGACGCCTCGACGAGTTCCGACAATACTGTCACTTACGCTCCCATTGCCATCTCAACGACGACGCTGCCGAATCCGGTCTACAATCAGACCTATTCGTCGCAGACGGTGGCCGCCACTGGCGGATCGGGAGCGCTGACCTTCAGCAGAACCGCCGGTGCTTTGCCGGCTGGGATGTTTCTCTCAAGCGGCGGCGTTCTTTCAGGCAAGCCGACCGCGAGCGGGCCTTTCAACTTCACCATCACTGCGACCGACGCCGAAGGGTCGACGGCATCACAGGCATACTCTGTGACCATTGCCGCCCCGACGATTGCGATCGAACCAGTATCGCTCTCCAACGGCACCTTCGGTACGGCCTATTCGCAGACGCTTGCGGCCTCCGGCGGCGCTTCGGCCTATACGCTCGCCGTGACGCAAGGGGCGCTGCCCAACGGATTGACGCTCGCAAGCAACGGCACGCTTTCTGGCACGCCGACCGCGGCCGGTCCGTTCACCTTCACCGTTACGGCGACGGATCAATACGGCCAGACGGGGAGCCGTGCCTACGGCATGACCATTGCGCCGGTCGTCCCCGGGGCGCCCGTTATCGGCACTGCCGTCGAGGGCGACACGACGGCCGATGTGGCCTTCACCGCGCCGCCGATTACCGGCGGAGCGGCGATCTTACACTATACCGCGATAGCGAGCCCCGGAGGAATGAAGGTAGACGGACCATCGAGCCCGATCCGTGTGACCGGCCTCGCGAATGGGACTGCCTATACGTTCACCGTGACCGCGACCAACATCGTTGGTGAAGGTGCTGCTTCCGCTGCCTCGAATTCAGTCACTCCGAAAGCGACCCAGACGATCACCTTCACCAATCCCGGCGCCCAGGCCTTCGGCACGAGCCCGACACTGAGCGCGTCGTCGGACTCCGGCCTCACCCCCACGTTCACCTCTTCCACCACGGCCGTCTGCACGATCACGAGCGCCGGTGAGTTGAATTTCGAGAAAGCTGGTACCTGCACGATCAGCGCCGACGAGCCCGGCGATGGCACCTATCTTGCCGCAACGACGGTAACTCAGAGCTTCACCGTCAATGCCATCGCTCCCGGCGCGCCGACAATCGGGACTGCAACCGCCGGCGACATGCAGGCGAGCGTAACGTTCTCTGCTCCGTCGACGAGCGGCGGCGAAGTGCCGAGCCTGTATACAGTCACGTCTAACCCCGGCGGTCACAGCGCGACCGGCGGATCGAGTCCAATCACGGTCCCGGGCCTCACCAACGGCTATTCCTACACATTCACGGTGACGGCGGCCAACAGCGGGGGCCCCGGGCCAGTCTCCGCCGCTTCCAATGTGGTTACGCCGAAGGGATCTCAATCGATATCCTTCACCAATCCTGGCGCGCAGAACTTCGACACGACCCCGATTTTGACCGCCACGGCGAGCTCCAGCCTGACACCGACGTTCACCTCGTCGACCACAGCTGTTTGCACCATCACCAGTGGCGGCCAGCTTCGGTTCCTTCAAGCGGGTACCTGCACCGTCAGTGCAGACCAGGGAGGGGATTCAGCCTATCAAGCAGCACCGACGGTGACACAGAGCTTCACCATTAACGCCGTCGTCCCTGGCGCCCCGACGATTGGCACCGCGACGGCCGCCGATAGCGAAGCAACCGTATCGTTCACCGCCCCTTCCTTCACGGGCGGCGACGCGATCAGCGGCTATACCGTCACGTCTAATCCAGGCGGCATCAGCGTGAGCGGACCGGCAAGCCCGATCACCGTAACGGGCCTCAGCAATGGAACGTCTTACACCTTCACCGTTGCAGCCGAAAACGGCGTGGGGAAGGGCGCGAGCTCTGGTGCGTCCAATGCCGTGACGCCGATAGCGGCTCCGATCGCCGGCCCAGCTTCGGCGACGGTCGCGGCAAACTCGTCTGCAAATTCGATTACACTCGCTCTCTCCGGCGGTACGGCCGCTTCAGTTGCCATTGCGACCAATCCGACGCACGGTGTTGCGGCCGCTTCCGGAACCTCGATCACCTACACCCCGACCGCGGGATACTCCGGCTCCGACAGTTTCACCTATACTGCAACGAATTCGACCGGGACCTCGTCGCCGGCGACGGTTACAATCACGGTCTCGCGGCCGACACTGACCTTCTCGCCGGCAGCAGGCGCGCTGCCCAGTGCTACGGTCGCAAGCGCTTACAGCCAGACGATTTCAGC
Source organism: Ensifer sp. 2TAB8 (assembly GCF_052115125.1). Taxonomy (NCBI): domain Bacteria; kingdom Pseudomonadati; phylum Pseudomonadota; class Alphaproteobacteria; order Hyphomicrobiales; family Rhizobiaceae; genus Ensifer; species Ensifer sp. 2TAB8. The sequence goes on from NZ_JBFRGB010000019.1 coordinate 107,301, forward strand.
CGCCGATGGCATGGCGCCCTACAGCTATGCGATCTCTGGCGGCACCGAGCCGCCTGGACTGACCCTCGACGCCTCGACCGGCATCCTTGCGGGCACACCGACCGCAGACGGCAGCTACAACTTCACGGTTCAGGCAACCGATGTGAATGGGGCCACCGGGACCGCCACTTATGACCTGACCGTGGCCGTACAGGCGCCCACGACCGCACCGGTTTCGGCCACGGTCGCAGCCAATTCGTCGAACAACGCGATCACGCTGAGTATTTCAGGCGGCACAGCAAACTCGGTTGCCGTAGCAGGTAATCCCGCGCACGGAACGGCTACGGTTTCGGGCCTGTCGATCACCTATACGCCGGCTTCGGGCTATTCGGGATCCGACAGCTTCACCTATACGGCGACCAACGCCACCGGCACATCATCTCCGGCCACGGTCACGATCACCGTGACGGCGCCGACGCTCGTCTTCGCGCCGACAGCCGGAACACTTCCGGGGGGCACGGTTGCGAGTGCTTACACGCAGACGGTCTCGGTCGCCGATGGCATGGCGCCTTACAGCTTTTCGATTTCCGGTGGTGCGCTGCCGCCGGGGTTGACGCTTGACGCCGCTACCGGCGAAATCGCGGGAGCACCGACGGCCGACGGAAATTATAATTTTACCGTCCAGGCAACAGACGTGAACGGTGCGGTAGGCACTGCGAGCTACAGTGTGGCCGTTCGCATCCAGGCGCCAATCGCCGGCGCTACGGTGGCGACAGTAGCGGCCAATTCCGCGGCAAATGCCATTGCGCTCGATCTTTCCGGCGGCACTGCGGCAACGGTCGCCGTCAACTCCGCGCCGGCACACGGCACAGCCAGCGCCTCGGGAACTGCCATCGCCTACACGCCGGCCGCCGGCTATTCGGGCCCAGACAGCTTCAGCTATACGGCAACGAACGGGACCGGCACATCCGCCGTCGGAACCGTCACGATCACCGTGTCGCAGCCGACACTCGCCTTCACGCCGACTGCAGGAGCGCTTCCGGGCACGACTGCAGGCCAGTTCTATGACCAGACGATTACGGCTGCGAACGGCAACGCTCCCTATAGCTATGCGGTCACTGGCGGCGCGCTTCCAGCGGGTTTGACGCTTGCTGTGGATGGCCGCCTTTCGGGAACCCCATCGGTCGACGGTCTGACCAATTTCTCTGTCACCGCGACCGATGCCAACGGTGCAACGGGTGCGGCGAGCTACAGCCTTGCCGTTGCTGTTCAGGCTCCTGCCGCCGGTCCGGTTTCTGTTACGGTTGCCGCAAATTCCGCAGCAAATGCCGTGACGCCCAATCTCTCCGGCGGCGCTGCTGCGTCGATCGCCGTTGCAAGTCCTCCCGCGCATGGAACGGTGTCGACATCGGGTCTATCGATCCTCTACACGCCGACTACCGGCTATTCAGGCTCGGACAGTTTCACCTATACCGCGACCAATGCGACCGGCACCACGGCGCCGGCGACGGTCACGGTGACCGTTTCGCCGCCCGCTCTGGCGTTTTCCCCGTCGTCCGGCAAACTTCCCAATGCAATTTCCGGCGTGTCCTACAGCCAGACAATTACGGCGAGCACCGGAACTGCGCCCTACAGCTACGCCATTACATCCGGCGCGCTGCCGGGCGGCCTGGCGCTTGACGCATCGAGCGGGACCATCTCCGGCCGGCCGGCCAGCGACGGCGACTTCCAGTTCACGGTGACGGCGACCGACGCCAATGGCGCGACGGGACAGGCGAGCTATCAGATCGCCGTCCTCTCCAGCAATTTCGTCTTCAGCCCATCGTCAGGAGCACTGCCGGATGCGATGGTCGGCGAGGCCTATTCGTCACGGATCTCCGCCACCGGCGGCGTCGGTGCGCTGATCTACAGCGTCAAGAGTGGCGACCTGCCGAAGGGCATGGTCCTCAACGTCTCCACCGGCGAGCTGACCGGGCCGCTGGCGGCGGACGCCACACCGGATACCTATTCCTTCACCATCGCCGTCGTCGACAGCCGCGGCGCCAGCGGTTCGGCGGTCTATTCGCTGGAACTGAAGGCACGCTCGGTGACGGCGCCGGATATCGTCGTCGAGGTTCCCGCCGGCTCGACACCGAACAACGTCTACCTCAATGCCGGCGCCACCGGTGGTCCGTTCRTCGGSGCGGCGGTGGCCGCGGTCTCGCCGCCGATCGCCGGCAAGGCGGAGATCGTCGAAGGCGAACTTGCGGCTGCAGGCAGCTTCACCCCGGTCGGCTATTACCTCAAGTTCACGCCGAACCCGGCTTATTCCGGCTCCGTCGTCGTGAGCTACACCCTGAAGAGCGCGCTCGGCTCGTCGAATGTCGGCCGCGTCACCTACAGGATCGCGCTCGATCGCGTGGCSGCCGGCGAGGAAATCGACGGGCTCGTRCGCGACTTCGTCCGCACCCGGCAGAACCTSTTGTCCTCGACGGTGCAGACGCCCGGTCTGCTCGACCGGCGGCGGGCGGCGGCCGGCACCGATCCGGTGACGACGGCGGTGACGCCATCGGACAAGGGTGCACGGCTCGGCTTCTCGACCAGCCTCACCCAGATYCAGGCGGCGCGCGATGCGGCGGAAGCGGCGGCGGCCGGCGAAACCTTCGTCAAGACCGACCGGCCCTTCGAYATCTGGATGAACGGCAGCTTCCTGTTCCACAAGGACGAGGAWGACGCCAGCGACAAGTGGGGCAACTTCGCGCTGTTCTCCGTCGGTGCCGATTATCTCGTCAATGACCGGGCGCTCTTCGGCCTGTCGTTCCACTACGACTACATGACCGATCCGACCGACGAGGATGCCGAACTGAAGGGCAATGGCTGGCTGGCCGGCCCCTATGCCTCGTTCGAACTCGGCAAGGGCGTGTTCCTCGATGCCAACCTGCTTTATGGCGGCTCCTCGAACGACATCGACACCGGCATCTTCAAGGGCAATTTCGACACCACCCGCTGGATGGCGGATGTGAAGCTGACCGGCGAATGGCAGTTCGACGAGATCACGGTGCTGACGCCGAAGCTCCGGGCAGTCTATTTCAACGAAGAGACCGATGATTACAGCGTGAAGAACGTGCTCGGCGAGGTCATCGATCTCAAGGGCTTCATCGAGGAACAGGCGCGCTTCAGCGTCGGCTTCGACGTCGAGCGGACGCTGGAACTGGAAAACGGCCTGATCCTGTCGCCGTCGGTCGGTGCCGATGTCGGCTTCGCCTCGCTCGACGGCGAAGGCCTGTTCGGGCGGGTTTCAGCCGGGTTGGCCTTGTCGAACACCGACAACTGGGACCTCGACTTCTCGCTGCTGTTCAACATCGAAGGCGACGGTTC
>NZ_JBFRGB010000020.1:0-102837 GCF_052115125.1 Ensifer sp. 2TAB8
CCTTGCCTTGCGTCGAGCGGATCGCGGTGCACAGGTTGGTCTTGCGCGACAGGCACGACGGGCAGGAGCGGCATTCGGGCGTATAGAGCGGAATGACATGGTCGCCCTTCTTCACCGAGGTGACGCCCGGGCCGACGTCGACGACGATGCCGGCCCCTTCATGGCCGAGGATCGCCGGGAACAGGCCTTCCGGATCGGCACCCGACAGCGTGAAGTCGTCGGTGTGGCAGATGCCGGTGGCCTTGACCTCGATCAGCACCTCGCCGGCCCGCGGACCTTCGAGTTGAACCGTCATGACCTCGAGCGGCTTGCCTGCCTGAACGGCAACGGCGGCGCGTACGTCCATCTATTTTCTCCTTGGACTGAAATGACTTCGGGCCGCCACAGGACGGCGGCCCGTATGGAATCGCAATGGGTTATCGAATGTTCTGTTGAACGCGATTGAGTTCCATCTCAAGTGCGGCGATCGCCTTGCCGGTCTGTTCGTGCAGCTTCTTGACCAGGGCAAGCTGTTCGCGAAGACCGTCGCGCTCGTCATCGACCGTGTCCGAATCCGGCGCCTTGCCGAGGCCGGCAATCAGCCACGCCGGGGTAACGCCCAGCACGCCGGCAAGCAGGAAGAGCCGGTTCGTCCGGGGTTCGGCACGGTCGCGCTCCCAGGCGGCGACCGTTTCGGTGCGTACCCCAAGCTGGTCGGCAAGATCCTTGGTGCTGAGATTGGCGGCGTCGCGCGCCCTCCAGATGCGTCCACCCAGCGTGTCACCATCACTGGTATCGCGCAGGCGGGCAATCATCGTTTCGGTGGACAAGCGCATGGATATCTCCTTTGCCACGGTTACGTTCAAAGGTCCCGGAGAAGAGGCAGAGAGCCGCTTTCGATTTCCGGGGCGGAAGATTGTCCTGAGCTTATAGGCATTTGACCGGCGAGGGACCACCCCGAAGCGCCAAAAACACCGTCAATTGCGGCTAAGGCGCGGATAGTTCGTTCTCCGTCGCATCTTCGGCCGTTGAAAAGCATGGCTCAGGCTCTAATGTGCGGCGGCCAACCGGAGCTTGCCCTTATGACTGACGCCCGAACTGCGGCCGCCGAGCCCACCGATACCGTGATGCAAGGCGTCGCCATCATGCTGTTCGCGATGGTCATCCTGCCCGGCATGGATGTGATTGCGAAATACATGGCTGTCTACGAGGGCATGTCGCCCGGCCAGGTGACATTCTATCGATTCTTCTTCCAGCTCGTGGCGACCTTGCCCATGCTGCTTCGCGCCGGCGGCTTGCGGGCGCTGAAGCCGAAGCGCCCCTTCGCCAATCTGCTGCGCGGCGTGCTGCTGGCAACAGCTGCCTTGTTCTTCTTCATTTCCGTGAAGTACATGCCGCTCGCCGACACCTTTGCCATCTATTTCGTCGAGCCCTTCATCCTGACCTGCCTTTCAGCCGTGTTCCTGAAGGAGAAGGTCGGTTGGCGGCGCTGGCTTGCCATCGTCGTCGGCTTCGGCGGAGCGATGATCGTCATCCAGCCGAGTTTTGCCGCTTTCGGCCTAACTGCGCTGTTGCCGGTTGCCTGCGCCTTCGTCTTTGCCTGCTATCTGCTTCTCAATCGCGCGGTCGGGACGGGCGACTCGCCGCTGACGATGCAGACCATCGCCGGAATCGGCGGCACGCTGATGATGGGGCTGGTGATTCTGGTCGGCAACGGCATGGGGAGTACCGATTTCGTGCCCTCGTTGCCGAAGTCGCCGCTTGGGTGGACACTGGTTGTCGTGCTCGGCGCGCTCTCAGGCTACGGCCACCTGCTGGTCGTCAAGGCCTTCCGGGCAGCACCGGTGTCGTTGCTGGCGCCGTTCCACTACTTCGAGATCGTTACGGCGACGGCGCTCGGCTACCTCATCTTCGGAGACTTCCCGTCGCTCTCCAAATGGCTTGGCATCGCCATCATCGTCGGCTCGGGGCTCTTTATTATCTGGCGCGAGCGGCAAGCCAGCAGGCGGGCCGCAAGCTGATCGGGGTCATGCCGCGTCGTTCCTGGTCGGGCCGAAGACCGTCTCGAAGGCCTCGCGCAGGCGGATGTCGACATCGGGCATCATGACCGGCAGGCCAAGGTCAACGAGGCTGGTCACGCCGTAACCGCGAATGCCGCAGGGCACGATGCCGCCGAAGTGGTCGAGATCCGGATCGACGTTCAGAGCGAAGCCGTGAAAGCTCACCCATTTGCGCAGACGGATCCCGATCGCGGCGATCTTGTCTTCCGACATTGAGCCGTCGGGCAGGGGAGGCTTTTCCGGGCGGCGCACCCAGACCCCAACCCGGTCTTCGCGCCGCTCGCCCCGGACATTCATCGAATCGAGCGTAGAGATCACGACGCTTTCCAGCGCCGCAACGAAGGCGCGTACGTCCTGCTTCCGGCGCTTGAGATCGAGCATGACGTAAACGACGCGCTGGCCCGGCCCGTGATAGGTGTATTCGCCGCCGCGGCCAGTGGCGAACACCGGAAAGCGATCGGGCATCACCAGGTCAGCGACATCGGCACTGGTGCCGGCTGTATAAAGTGGGGGATGTTCAACCAGCCAGACGAGTTCGTCAGCGGTGCCAGCGGCGATTGCCGCAGCTTCCTGCTCCATCAGCTCGATCGCCTGTGGATAATCCACCAGTTCGGAGGCAATTCGCCAGCGAACCGGGGCCGATTCTGGAGGGGCAAACATGTCCTGGTTCAGATTGTCACGCTGCATTCGCTCGGTATTCCTGTGCCTTGAGAGCTTGTACATGGGATGAGGCGAGGCAAGAGTCCAGCGTTTCCAAGGCTTCGCGAACGGGCTGTTGAAATAGTTTTCGTTCCCGTCAAATTTCTGTCGTCATCCCCTTGTGCCCCCCAGGGGCTTTTGCTACATGCAGCCCCGTCGGCGCAAGTCGACATCTACCACGATGCGGTCGTGGCGGAATTGGTAGACGCGCAGCGTTGAGGTCGCTGTGGGGCAACCCGTGGAAGTTCGAGTCTTCTCGACCGCACCAAAAGAACCCGGCTTCGGCCGGGTTTTTTGTTTTTTATCTTAAGCTTAGCAAATGCCGGATTTTGCCTGGGATCGTATGCTTGAAAGATCCGGTCGCAGCAGGTTGCTGGTCAGGGACAGGCGTTCGACGCGCAGCGAGGACGCTGGTCCGCCTCGCTCGTGACGCGTTGATGTCTGCCGCGATCTCGTCCCGGTGACAACGTGTCCCGGCACGGCTCTCGGGAGCAGGAATAGACGCTCGAACCTTGCTCCTTTGCGCCGCGCTGCTTCGGGCGCTGCTTTCCGTCGCGATCGTCCGATTTGTCCACAGCCGTCCCTTGTGCATGGCAGGCGCTTTTGCTACATGCAGCCGCGCTGGCGCAAGTCGGCCCTACCACGATGCGGTCGTGGCGGAATTGGTAGACGCGCAGCGTTGAGGTCGCTGTGGGGCAACCCGTGGAAGTTCGAGTCTTCTCGACCGCACCAAAAGAACCCGGCTTTGGCCGGGTTTTTTGTTTTTTCGCCGGTACTTAGCGTCCTAGCGCCAGCACGCAGCCATGCGAACTTCAACAAGACTTTCCGCCGCGCGTGCATATCCTCCTCGCGCCCGACACAAGGATAAAGAGCACCGCCACATTTCGCTACACGGTCGAAATGGCTTGGAATGTTATTTGGTGCTAACATACGTCCGGTGTTCCAGTGCGAGGGGCGGGCTGGAAGCGCTTTGCTGAGCGCGGCCATGGTTGGCGGCCCTCGCCAATGATGAAGCCCTGTTTGCTCGGGAGGTTTTCTTGGTCGGCGATCTCAAGACTGTTGCCGATACGATCCTCAATACTGTCGTCAACGCGGCTGATGGTGTGCCTGGCGTTGTTGCCGTGGTTACGGACAATCGGGGCGATATCTACACGGGCGCGGCCGGAAAGCGTGCATTGGGCGGCACTGAGGACATGACCGTCGAGAGTGTTTTCGCGATCTTCTCGATGACGAAGGCGATCACAAGCACGGCTTGCTTGCAATTGGTCGAGGAGGGCAGGCTGGATCTCGATGCACCGGCCAAGCAATACGCGCCCGAGATCGGCAAGTTGCAGGTGATCGAGGGCTTTGATGCCTCCGGGAACCCGAACCTCCGCCCGCCCAAGCGGGACATTACGACCCGCATGCTGCTTTTACATACGGCTGGCTTTGGATACGATTTCTTCAACGAGACCTACGCCAGGCTGGCCAGGCACCACGGACAGCCGAGCGTGATAACGGCCTCCTATGCCTCCATCCGAACCCCATTGCTGTTCGACCCGGGCGACGAATGGGAATACGGAAGCAACCTGGACTGGGCCGGGCAGGTGGTGGAGGGCGTGACCGGCCGGCGGCTCGGCGAGGTGATGACGGAGCGAATACTCCAGCCGCTTGGCATGGCGGATACCGGCTTTTCATTGACGCCATCGATGACCTCACGCGCGGTCACTTTGCATCAGAGAGACGGTGTCGGCCGCTTGCTGCCGCTGCCTGATTTCAGGCTGCCACCGGAGCCCGAAGTCCAGATGGGTGGCCACGGCCTTTACTCGACGGCTACCGACTACGCCAAGTTTATCCGCATGTGGCTCAATGATGGGGTCGCCCCTGGCGGTCGGGTGCTGAGACCCGAAACCATCGAAATGGCGGAAAAGAACGGCCTCGGAGAAAAAAAGATCAAAAGGCTTCCCGGGGTGATACCGAGCCTCGCGCATGATGCCGAATTTTTCCCCGGAATGCCGAAATCCTGGGGACTTAGCTTCATGATCAACGACGAAGCCGCGCCGACGGGACGACCGGCAGGCGCTCTGGCTTGGGCGGGGCTCGCGAACCTCTACTACTGGATCGACCGCCGAAATGGTCTCGGTGGGATCTGGGCCACGCAGATACTGCCCTTTGCAGACCCGGCCTCGATCGGAGGCTACCTTGATTTTGAAACGGCGGTTTACTCCACCTTTTCAAGGTAGCCAGCCCGAAGTATCGATTGTGCACGCCAAGCTTGGGCCGTGCGCCCCGCCTGGCGTCCACGGCGTCAGCCGTTGCCGGCAGGGCCGCCCTGGTCCATGCGGCGCCGGACAAGCTTGTAGGTGTGATCGGGTTGGACCTCATAGGTTTCGTAGACCATCTGGCCTTCGTACATGAAACGGTTTTGAACCATCGTGCCCGGCTCGGCCTGCGTCTTTCTGTTGCTCGCGTCCTCGCCGTAGGTCAGGCTTTGGGGAAGGGGCTCCAGGCCCTGTTGGGCGGTGTTGCAGCCAGCGAGGGCCAGGAGGCCGAGAACTGCGAGATATGTCGGTTTCATTGTTCGGTCCTTGGTGATTTGTAACGGACTTGGTGTTGCGGGCGGTCCAGTGCGCTAGCTGCGCATCTGTTCCTTTGTCAGCTTTTCGAACTTCTTGATTGCCCGATCGCGCTTCAGGCGCGAGAGGCGTTGTGTCCAGAAGATCCCGTCGAGTTGGTCGATCTCGTGCTGCAGGCAAATGGCCATCAGGCCATCTGCTTCCTCCTCGACCGTCTCGCCGACAAGCGTCTGATAACGAACACGGACGGATTGTGGCCTTTCGACGTCTTCCGATACGCCCGGCATCGAAACGCTGCCTTCGGCATGTCTTGTCAGTTGATCCGCGTGCCAGAGCACTTCCGGATTGACGAAGGTCCTGATCCCGCTTTCCCGATCGAGCTCGATGACGGTCACCCGTTGAAGGACACCGATATGCGGCGCGGTGATGCCAATTCCCGGTGCCGCTCGCATCGTGTCGAGAAGGTCGGCCGCAAGAGCCTCAAGCGCCGCATCAAAACGCGTGACGGTGTCCGCCTTCTGGCTCAGCAATGGATTGGGAAAGCGGACAATGGGACGGATCGCCATCAGATATTCCTCGGCTGCAGCGATCTGCGGCGCCGCGTCCCGTCAAGGATCACGAGAGGCGCTGTAAACCTTGGGCTGCTGTTTCGCTCGCTGAAATCGATTCCGGCTCCAGGGCACGAAGAGAAGTGCTAGCCGATCGCGCGATCGATGTCGACTGTGTCGAGATGCTGCCGGTTTTTCATGTATTTGCAACAGCTTGAATAAATCTGTTGTCGCCGTGCGTGGGGTGGTATCTGTGCTGTGGACCTCGGCAGGGCTTTGCGCTAGCAGGGCTGTACGACCCTATTTCCCGAGCATGGCGGCGGAAGAGGGCCAACAAACCGTCAGTGACGCATTCTTTTCGGCCCCTATATTGGAGCACCGGAAAGCAGCAATCGTTTCGAGGGCGCCCATGAGCAATATCGGCGACGACGACAGCGGTACCGAAGACGTCAAGTCCTTTGACGGCTCGGACATCTATGCCGACGACGGTTCGGTCCGTTCCGATTTCCTCATGCATGTCGGGGCCGCGGTCGCCGATCGCGATACGATTTACCTGCGCCAGCATGTCGCCGGCCTGCATTCCTCGGAACTCGGCGACCTGCTTGAAGCCATCCAGCCGGAACAGCGCCTGGCGTTGGTCTCACTGCTCGGCAAGGAGTTTGACCTTTCGGCGCTGACCGAAGTCGACGAAGCCATCCGTCTCGACATCGTCGAGCATCTGCCGAACGAACAGATCGCCGAGGCCATCGGCGAGATGGATTCGGACGACGCAGTCTACATTCTCGAAGACCTCGACCAGGAAGACCAGGACGAGATCCTGGCGAAGCTTCCCTTCACGGAACGGGTTCGCCTTCGCCGCTCGCTCGACTATCCCGAGAGCACGGCCGGCCGCCGCATGCAGACCGAGTTCGTGGCGGTGCCGCCGTTCTGGACCATCGGCCAGACGATCGACTACATGCGCGAAGATGAGGACCTGCCCGAGAGCTTCACGCAGATCTTCGTCATCGATCCCACCTTCAAACTGCTCGGAGCCGTTGATCTCGACCGCGTGCTGCGCACCAAGCGTTCGGTCAAGGTCGATGCGATCATGCACGACACCAGCCACGCCATCCCCGCCGAGATGGACCAGGAAGAAGCAGCCCAGCTCTTCGAGCAATATGACCTTCTCTCCGCGGCCGTCGTCGACGACAATGGCCGGCTGGTCGGTGTTCTCACCATCGATGACGTCGTCGACGTCATCCAGGAAGAGGCCGAGGAAGACCTTTTGCGCCTGAGCGGCGTCGGCGACGAAGAACTGTCGGACTCGGTTGCCGAAGCATCGCGTTCGCGCGTGCCCTGGCTCTTCATCAATTCGATGACGGCTTGCATCTCCGCCTCGGTGATCGGGCTCTTCGATGCGACGATCCAGCAGATCGTGGCGCTTGCCATTCTGATGCCGATCGTCGCCGGCATGGGCGGCAATGCCGGCTCACAGACAATGACGATTACCGTACGCGCGCTCGCGACCCGCGGTCTCGACATTCACAACGCGCCGCGCATCATTCGGCGCGAAGCGGGTGTCGGCCTTCTGAACGGCATGATCTTCGGCACGTTGATTGGCCTGCTCGCCRGCCTCTGGTTTCAGGACCCGAACATCGGCGGCATCATCGCGACGGCGATGCTGATCAATATGATGGCTGCGGCGCTTGCCGGCATTCTCGTTCCGCTCTGCCTGGACCGTTTCGGCGCGGACCCGGCCGTCTCTTCCGCCGTCTTCGTGACCGCCATCACCGACGTCACCGGCTTCTTCAGCTTTCTCGGCATCGCCACCTGGTGGTTCCACGTAACGTAAGCGCGGTTGTTTGACTTTTACGTCAAGGTCAACGATAGTGTAGGCGCATTGCAGCGCGCGCATCTTCTGGGACGCGCTCAGATCGCTGTAACACTTTGACCTGCTGCATAGTCATGACCTCAGATCGATGCCGATTTTAGGGGGTATGCGGTAAATCGTGGAATGGCAGCGTGAATAAATATTATAGCATCACCGAATTGACGCGGGAATTCGGCATCTCGACCCGGACGCTGCGGTTCTATGAGGACGAGGGCCTCATTCATCCCGAGCGCCGTGGGCGTACGCGGCTGTTCCGGCCGGCGGATCGGCGGCTGATCCAGGAAATTCTGCGTGGCCGGCGTATTGGCTTCACGATTGCCGAAATCCGCGAAATCATCCAGGTCTACAAGGACCCGCCCGGCGAGATGGGCCAGCTTCGGTTGTTGATGAGCCGCGTCGAGGAAAAGCGCGAGGAGCTTCGGCAGAAGCGCAAGGATATCGAAGACACGCTGGCAGAGCTCGACAATGTCGAGGAGGCGTGCCTGACGCGCCTCGCGGAAATCGGCGTCGGTACCTGACGCGTCTTTCGCTCCAAAAAAGGGAGGTTTCAAAGGGTGGTGCTGGCGCCGCCCTTTTTTGTATTTGCAGCTTCCGGCGCTGCTTTCAGATCCAGCGGCTGGTGTGCCGGCAATAGCGTTCGAATTCGAAGCCGAAGCGCGACAGGAGATGCCTCTCTTCGTTGCGAATGGCAAAGAGCGTTGTCAGCATCACCGCGGCAATTGCCGTGATGAAGAACCACGGATTGAGCGTCGCTAGACCGAAGCCGACCATCATCAGGGTATAGCCGAGATAGATCGGGTTCCGCGTGAAGCGGAAGGGGCCGTAGGTGACGAGGCAGGTTGCCGAGCGGTAGGGCATGACGGCCGTGTGCCGGTCGAGCAAGGTCTTCACTGCCCAAAGGTCCAGCCAGATCGCGGCAACGATCAGCGTACCGCCGCTGATCCAGGGAAACCAGCTGTGTCCGTGTGACACCGGGATCGGGGAATATCGCGCCAGAACAAGGGCCGCGAGCGTTGCGACGCCGTAAAGCAGGGCGGGCCACGGGAAATTCAGCGGCTTGGCACGATAGGCATTCATGTCCTAGTCCCCTGATTGCACGTTCATTGTGCACTGTCCCGCGATTCGCGCAATGCGTTCATCGGTGCTCACGTTGATCTCTCCCCTGTTCAGGCTGTCGAACAGGTTTTGCTGCACCAGAAGGTCGAGCGTACATCCGCAGAAGGCCTCGCACGGCACGGCCGGGTTGCCCTGGTTGCAGGCCGCCACGCAATTGCTGCGATAGGCCTGCTTGGGATCCGGCAATGTCGGCGGTGAAATCAGCGAGAAGAGATAGACCAGTCCGATGAGCACGGGCTGGTGAATGAGGTATATGGCCAGACTGTGACGGCTGCCGAAGACGAACGGTCTCATCCACAGTTTGCCCTTGTCGCCTGTGGACGGACGGTTTGCCAGGGTCGCGACAAGGCGCGCGTGAAAGAGCTTGGCTGCGCCAAGACCGAGAAGGAAAGGCCCGAGCCAGGGCAGCAGCGGTACGTAATCGTTGGAACGCGGCAGCGTTTCGGAGAGCCCGACCCACCACAGCCAGGGCGCATCGAAGATCGGCGAGCGCAGGTAGAAAGGCGCCGCAATGGCTGCTGCTGCCGCGATGATGGAAATGGCCGCGGGAAGTCGGAGGAATACGAGGCCAATCACGCTTGCCGCCGCGATCTCGTGCAGAATGCCGAAGAAGATGAACGTGTCCGGGAACGCGAAGTAGGTCGCGATGGTAATCAGCGCCGCGGCACCAGCGATCTTCGCGAAGCGGCGCATGAACGCGTCGAGGCGGAGTTTCGGCCATTGTCCGAGCACAAGGCTGTAACCGGCGAGAAACAGGAAGCTGCTGGCGATGAGCCGGGCGAAGATCTTCCAGCCGCCGGTGCCGGCAGTTCCCGCGGCAACGTAGCCGAAGAACTCGAGGTCCCAGACGAAGTGATAGGTGGCCATGGCGAGCAGCGCCACGCCGCGCGCAACATCGATAAAGGCGAGCCGCCCCCGTGCGCCAGATTGAGCCGGGATCTGTGTTGCCGGTGAAGTCACGTTGCTGTCGGACATGGGCGTTCGCCATCCTGTGGGCGTGAGAAAGAATGGCATGGCTGGCTTGCGCCAAACACGCGTCGTTGGTTTATGGAAATGACCAGGCTCCGTCTGCTAGCGCTCGGCATGGCCGGCGCGCATGCCGTCAGGGCGTTGCGTCCTGCAGCAGCGCCGCGCGCGCCTCCGAGAAGAACTGCCTGCGGGTCAGCACGAAGATGACGAAGACCGTCAGTCCGACGAAGACATAGGGGCTGATGAACCAGCCGAGATAGCCGATAGAGAGGAAAATCGCCCGGAGCCCGGCGTTGAAGTGTTTGGCGGCGAGCACATTCATGCGGATCGCGCGTTCGGCTGCCTTCTCCGCTGCCTGCGGGTCGCGCTGCATGTCGGCGGTCATCGGAATACCGCCCATCAGGATCGAGCAATAGTTGAACAGCCGATAGGACCACCCGAACTTGAAGAAGGAATAGCCGAAGAGGCAGGTGAGGCCGCCGACCTTCAGCTCGAACGCCGTTCGCCCGCCGTGGAAGACATAGGGCATGTCCGCAAAGATCATCTGCGCCTGTTCGGTCGCCCCGAGCAGTGCGAAGCAGCCGCCGAGCGCGAAGATCGTCGTCGAGGCAAAGAAGGCGGTGCCGGCTTGCAGGCCCGCGATGATCTGTGTGTCGATCATTTTCAGGTCGCGGTTGAGCGAGTTGCGGATCCAGCGGCCGCGATGCTCGTTCATGAGGCGGGTGAGACTCACGCGCTTGAAGCCGCGCGTGCCATCGGTCGCCCAGCTGAAACCCGCCCAAAGCAGGATAAACACGACAAGCGCTATGTAATCTTCGAAGGTCATACACGTGTTTTTGGCATGGCTTTTGGAAATTGCAAGGTGGCCGCGGCGGCAAGGGAATCGACGGCGCGTCAACTACTGTGATGAAATTGCGGCGGAATTTCTCTCCGCTCCTACTGACCGTTTGCGCGGTTTTCACCAGTTTCGCGATTGGCGCGGTAGGGGCCCGACACCTTTTCGCCACATTCCCCCATTGCGCATTTACGCTTTCTTCAATATGCAGGGCCTCAGACGCGGACGCCATATGTGCTGTCCGCGGCCGTTGAGAGTTTTTCGGAGACATCATGGACAATACAATTCAGAAGTCTTGCTGGGGCGTGACTGCTCGCGCCGTAGCTGGTTTCGCTGGCGTTCTTGTTCTTGCTTATCTTTTTGGCGGCCTTTGATATCTAGTATCTAGAAAAGTCCACTGATTGACGGCGCGGCTTCCCAAAAGCCGCGCCGTTTTGATTCCGGAATCCGGCAGTTCCCCGAAAGCCATGTCGCGACGCCAATGTCGCACGGATGGGATCGAATGTCGGTTGGCCGCCTGATCGTTTGCTATGGGATCGCTTAGGCTGCGTTCTTATATTTGTAGTGGATTTCCTTAAATCGGAACCGATCTGAGGATAAAATCGTCCAGCAAATATGAGGATAGCGCGCCGGTTCGCACAGACCGTGAAGCGTGATATCGAGGCAATCGTAAATGCGGCGCTCAGGCAATCATGCCGGTGCGCCGCGAGTCAGTCTCCGGGGCAGGCAACTTATGTTTCTTTCCGTCTTCGACGTGTTCAAGATCGGCATCGGGCCTTCAAGCTCGCATACGATGGGGCCGATGTCGGCCGCCAACCGCTTTCTCGATCTCATTCTATCCGACGACTGGCCGCGCCCGTCCCATGCTTCCGTTGCGGCGATCAAGGTCAGCCTGCATGGTTCGCTGGCCCATACCGGCATAGGCCACGGGTCGGGTAGGGCCGTTGTCCTTGGTCTCGTCGGTGAACGCCCCGACCTGGTCGACCCCGATCGCATGGACGCCTTGATCGACGAGGTCGAGCGCAGCGGTCGCATCTCGCCGCCTGGGCACCCGTCATACGAATTCCAGCCGAAGACGGACCTTGTCTTCGACAAGAAGGTGCCGCTGCCGGGCCACGCCAACGGCATGTCGTTCTCCGCGCTCGACCGCGACGGCCGGCTGCTGCTGAAGCGGATCTATTATTCGATCGGCGGCGGCTTTGTCGTGACCGACACGGAGCTGGAGGCCATGCGCGCCTCGAAGAACAAGGCGGCCGGCGTCAAGGTGCCATTCCCGTTCTCCTCGGCGCAGGAGATGCTGGACATGGCAGCCCGCTCCGGGATGACGATCGCCCAGATGAAGCGGGCGAATGAAGAAGCGACCATGTCGCCGGACGAACTGAATGCCGGGCTCGACCGTATCTGGGGCGCGATGAGCAACTGTATCGACCGCGGGCTGAGCCAGGAGGGCATTATGCCCGGCGGCTTGAAGGTTCGCCGCCGCGCGCGCTCGATCCACGACAAGCTGCAGGAGGAGTGGCGCTCCAACAAGACCAACCCGCTGCTCGCCAACGACTGGCTGAGCGTCTACGCGATGGCGGTCAACGAGGAAAATGCCGCCGGCGGCCGCGTTGTCACCTCGCCGACCAACGGTGCCGCTGGCGTCGTACCCGCCACTATCCGCTACTACATGCATTTCCATGACGATGCCGATCAGGAAGGTATCCGCGACTACCTGCTGACGGCTGCCGCGATCGGTGGCATCATCAAGCACAACGCCTCGATTTCAGGTGCTGAGGTCGGCTGTCAGGGCGAAGTCGGCTCCGCCTCCGCCATGGCTGCTGCCGGCCTCGCTGCCGTCATGGGCGGCACGCCCGAGCAGATCGAAAATGCCGCCGAGATCGCACTGGAGCATCACCTCGGCATGACCTGCGATCCGGTCGCCGGCCTGGTTCAGGTGCCGTGCATCGAACGCAACGCACTCGGCGCGGTCAAGGCGGTGACAGCCGCGTCTCTGGCGCTCAAGGGCGACGGCAAGCATTTCGTCCCGCTTGACGCCTGCATCGAGACGATGCGCCAGACCGGCGTCGATATGAACGAGAAGTACAAGGAGACCTCGACCGGTGGTCTCGCAGTCAACGTCGTCGAATGTTGAGCCATACAGCGGCGCGCGCCTGTTAGGGCGCGCGAAGATTGCTGTATCGCCAGACAGGAGCGGCGATTGTGGATGAAAGGCGTCTGGCCGCTTGACCGCAACGGCCGGACGGGTGTTCAAAACAGCTATGTCACTGCATCTCATAAAGCTCTGTGTTGGAGCGGAATCGATCGAGGACCTTCGCGAATGGGTTTCGCGCAAGGCGATGGCGGCTATGGCCGCTGGCCTGGAGCCGCATTCCTTTCACACCACGCGCATGGTGCCCAAGCGTGTCGAGGAATTGCTGGAAGGCGGTTCGCTCTACTGGGTGATCAAGGGGACCGTGCAGGCGCGGCAGCCTTTGATCGGTATCGAGACTTTCACCGATGGCGAGGGTATCGGCCGCTGCAATCTGCTGCTTGGCCCAGAAGTGGTCGAGACGGAGTTGCAGCCGCGGCGCGCCTTTCAGGGCTGGCGCTATCTCACCGACAAGGATGCGCCCCGTGACCTGGCCTCGCTCGCCGGCGGCGGTGCCGAAATGCCGCTCGAGCTGCGCCGCGAACTGGCGGAACTCGGACTTCTCTGATCGTCAACATCGATGACGTGACGCCCGCATCGGCCGAAAGGTTTCTTGCGCGAAGAGCGCATGCGCGCATTTGCGTGTAAGAACAAGGCGCAAGAATAAAGGCGGCACAGAGGCCGCCTTTGGAACAGCAGGAGCTTCAGATGATCCGCATCTTCAGCGGATGCCGCCGGTTCGGCCCCGTCACGTGGAGATGAATACCCGCCCGTGGCTGTGTCGATCGCCAGGCGCGGGCTCCGTGCGTCAACAACATCCCGACCAGATCGCGGGTCTTGGCCTTTGATCTGTTAAGCCCGAGGTCGGCAATGCGCATGGCCGCCTCGTGCAGGGGGTGCAGGTTGATGCGCGACGGCCTCGCGCGCCGTCCCGGCAGCGGGGTAACGCCCGGAACGTTTTCGTTCATCGCCATGATTAACCTCGTTACGCTATACAAATCCGAGGAAGGTGGCCGGAAAACAAACACATCCGGCCGCCAAAACTTTTTACCTTACTGCTGGCTAGCCCAGCAGGAGATGCCTTTCTTCTTCAATGCCTTGCAGGCGTTGACGGCTGCATTCTGGTCGTCGAAGCCGCCGAAGCGGGCGCGGTAGACCTGGCCGAACGCGACAGTGAACGGCGTTGCGTTGCTCAGTGCCTTGCCGCCCTTGTCCTTGGCATTGCCAAGAAGGGTCATGGCCTGATCCTTGTCTGGCGTTGCGCCGATCTGGATTACCCAGCCCTGCGGCTGGGCCGGCATCGGTTCGGCCTTTGCGACCTCGGCCGGCTCTGCCTTTGCAGCCGCGGCGGCCTTCTTCGGCACGGAGTTGGTGATTTGGGCGTCGACCATGCCTGCGGCAACCGGCTGACGGAGCTTGACGCTCTGCGCATCAAGTGTGTTCGGAACGATCTTCGGGGAAAGAACAGGATTGTCCGAAGCGCGCTTGTTGCCGGCATAGGCCATCTGCACGCTGCTGTTGCTTTCGCCGTTGTAACGGAAATCGGGAACCGGGCCAGTGTTCGGCAGGTCGTGCTTGCTGGCAGCGGCTGCAACGACAGGCGTCTCGGCTACGGGCGCGGTCGAAGCGACTTCGGTTTCTTCGGCCGGAACCGGGGCCGACTTGGTTTCGGCAATCAGGTTGCCATCGCCACGACGAGATGCCGAGGGCATGTATTTGGCGACGAGCCGGCGCATCTGCGCGTCGCGGCTGGCACCGGAGGTGCCGCCCATGACGACGGCGACGATGCTGCGGCCTTCGAGCTGAGCCGACGTCACGAGGTTGAAACCGGACGCACGGGTATAGCCGGTCTTGATGCCGTCCACGCCGCGGACATTGCCGAGCAGACGATTGTGGTTGCCGATCGTCTGCTTGCCGAACTGGAAGCTGCGGGTGGAGAAGTAGTCATAATACTGCGGAAAATGCTGGCGAAGCGCGAGGCCGAGACGCGCCTGGTCACGGGCTGTCGTGCGCTGTTCCGGGTTCGGCAGGCCGTTTGCATTGCGATAGGTCGTGCGAGTCATGCCGAGCGCCCGGGCCTTGTTCGTCATCATGCGGGCGAAACGCGGTTCCGAGCCACCGAGAAACTCGCCAAGCGCTGTCGAGGCGTCGTTCGCCGAGCGGGTGACGAGCGAAAGGATCGCCTGTTCGACGGTAATCGATTGGCCGGCACGCACGCCGAGCTTCGATGGCGGCTCGGCGGAAGCGTTCTTCGAGAAGGGGATGGGCGTGGACTTGGTGATCCGGCCGGCTTCGAGCGCTTCGAAGGTCAGATAGAGCGTCATCATCTTGGTGAGAGACGCGGGATAGCGCAGTTCGTCTGCATCCTCGCCGTAAAGGATCTTGCCGGTCTTGGCGTCGACGACGATGCCGGAATATTTCGGATTGGCATAGGCCGAGGCGGCGAAGGCCGGCGCCGCGAAGGCAGCCGATGCGATGGCGCCCGCAAGGACGACCCGTCCTACCATCTTTGAGAGAGCACCGAACGGGCGCTTCGCGAGATCAAAAAAACCGGATTGGGACACTACGCTACTCTTTATTCTCATGTCATGGGGTTGTCCGGACGCCGCCTCCGGGAACGACCGTTCTCGAGACAGTATCGGCATAGCGTTACCAATCGGTTTATGATGAATGATTGGTTTCCGGAATCGAACGCATTTGTACAAGGGCGATGCCGGTGTAGCGCAATGGTGCTGCGGGCTGCCTGCACCACACCAGTTGGACGAAATCAGGGCATGAGACGGTATTTGACGAAGGTCGCGATCGCTTGGTCGATTTCGCGCCACTTCGGCAGCAGCTTGTTTGAAAATCGGTAGAGCACGACGAGGTCCTTTCCGGCGTGGATGTCGCGCTGGCAATCGGCACTGGTCGAGATCGTTTGAGGGTTGGACTTGAGGCAGCGCACCACATAGCGCGCCTGGGTCGTCGTGTCTGCCGTATAGAACACTTCGCCCGCATAGCTCGATGTGGCCTTGACGGCGTGTTCGCTCAGACCGGCGGGGCCTGCCGTGGGTGTCCCGTCGAAAACTTGCGAATAGATCGGCTCCAGCCGTCCGGACATGTCGCGCGACATGGTGCTTTGGGAGATTTGCAGGAAGATGAGGCTTTCGGGAGCGTCGACATTGTTGAACAGCGCCCGGTCCTGGTCGCTATAACCTTCGAGCCCCGGCCAGGTCAGATAGAGATCGACGCGCTCGACGATCGAGGTGGCGCGCTGGGCCTCGAAGCGGATCATGTTGGCCGGCAGGCGCAGGTGATCCTGGCCGATGAAGATGTCGAAAAGCTCGTCGCTTGCGGTGTGTCCGGCAAGGGCGAGATTTTCGCCGAACCAGCGTCCAGCAAACGAGATGGCGGCGGTGAGCGCAGCAAGCACCACGACGATCGCGGTCACCCGGTAGACGAAGCCGGGCGACAGCAGCGGTCGGAGTTCCGGTTCGTGGATATCATTTGAAGAGCTGCTCATCGTTGGGCTGTCCCGTCGCGATGGCCGAACCCGGTGGTCTGCGGTTCGGTTTACGCTTTCCTGCGCACGGTAGGATGGATGCCGTCGCTTGCCCGACGCTGGTCGAGGATGGTTAATTTTCGATGAAAATCTCTTCGGGTCGGCCGGTGCGGGGGCGTTGGCAAAAAAAACGGCCGGTTCCGAGGGACACGGAACCGGCCGAGGCTCGGTCTGGACGGGGATAGTGTAGACCGGAGCCCAGTAGTGGTGAGGCCGCTGCTTCAGGCGCGCCGCCTCCTGTGTCTTGGAGGCTTACTGCGTGCGGACGCTGCCGACGGCAACGGTGCGGYCGTCCTGGAGCTTGACCCAGCGACCGGAGTGTTCGGTCGATTGGCGCTTGAGGTAGGTGTATTCGGTATCCGACCACAGCAGCACCTTGTTGCGCATGTTGTCGAGAATGAAGTCGCCGCGGTCGGTGCGGACGGTCAGGACCGCATGGCCGTCACCGTTCGGCTGCAGGACGACGGTGATCAGGAGATCCGACGCAGAGAAGCCGTTCTCGATCAGTTTGCGGCGCTTCAGCAGCACGTAATCTTCGCAGTCGCCGACCGTGTCCGGATAGGACCACTTCTCCTCGACGCCATGGATTTCCATGTCGGTCATCGGGGTGATCGCCTGGTTGACGTCGTAGTTGACCTCGAGAAGCTTCTGCCAGCCTTCGCGCGTCAGCACCATCGGGCCACGGTCCTTGCCGTTGGAGGTGCATTCCGACGGATAGATCTTGCAGAACTCGTAGTGACCGATCGGCGGGTTGGTGGAACCGGTGACGACCATGTTGGCCGGAAGCGCCAGAGCTGTTTCGATCAGACCGCCGGTGAAAAGGACCGCAACCGCGATCATCTTGGTGATTGTCTTGAGCATGATTGTCTCCCCGTTGTGGTTCGACAATGGCACAGACGTTTTTATCGCTCGCGAACTTGCGAACTAAAAACAAGTACAAATGAAAGTCGTATAAGAATAAAATAAGAATAGAGTTTGATTTTTATTTAAATTGAATTTGACTCAAATTTTATGAATTATCATGCGGAGTGAGCTTCGGTTCAGGATTTGTTGACTACGTAAGGGATTGTAATCACTGGGGCTGCGTCGATATGGGGGTCGGCGGGCGTCGCTTCTCCCGGAAATCCGTGGTCGGTATGGGTGGCCCACGTGGCGGGTAGTGGCGATCTCGTCGCCGTTTTTCGACTTCAAGTATGAGGCGTTCCTTGAAATTCTTCGAAAAAATATTTGCGAGGGTCGGCAGCGGCGGGCAGATCGAGATGTTCCGAAATGGAGCAGCGCCGCCTTGCCGCAATTTCGAGCGGCCGGCCGCGCGGGCAGCATATTCACGACTGTTGGGCAGATCTACTTCGATGCGGAGGATTTGCTGCGCGTGGCAAGGTCGGCCCAACGACCGGCTGGCGCCTCGTTGCTTATGCTGCGGCGATCGGCATTCAACCGCAGGAAATGGCGCGGCTCCTCAGGAGGCCTGCGCTCGGTTGAGCGCGCGCGCCAAGGACATTGGTCTGGGGTAGGGCAGGTGAAGACGGTGCAGAGGCACCCTCAGAGAAATTCCGTCAGCGCTTCGCGCGACTGCACGCCCGAGAACTCGATGGCGCAGCCTTCCTGGAAATGGCGCACGATCTTGCCCTTCATGTTGCCGAGCATGATTGGGGTGCCGATCGGCGGCCGGTTTTCGATGTCGACGGCAGCACCTGACAGCGAAAGGTCGATGATACGGCAGGGGAATTTTTCACCGGTGTCGAGCGTCAACTCGGTTACCGTCTTGCGCGGGGCAAGGCGGTCATGACGCCGGTCTTCGGGCAGGCCGAGTTCGTGCTTGTTCGCGATCCAGGTGAGCTGTGCCGCCAGCTTCTCACGCTTGCGCTCGGTGGCGTTGAGCTGGATCACGAAGGCGTCGTCGGCCAGGCGCGAAACTGTACCTTCAAGGCGGCCGACATGGTCGATATAGGCAATGATGCGTTCACCCGCCCTGGGCCGCGCCGGTGACGAAAGCAACACGTCGCCGGGCGACATGTCGACGGCGGTGCACTCGAATTCGTCGTGATTGGCGAGCATCAGCCGTCCCGCAAGGTTCACCGAAACGCGCTGGAACGCACCCTCGTGATGCGGCTTTGGAGCGGTATTCTGAGCGTGCTGGAACGAGAACATGGTGACTCTGCATGACGTATTTTCGCAGTCAGAGTTTAGAACGTTCGGGTTAATAGAATGTTCGTCCTGCGGTTGGTCCAGGTGCCCAACTCGGGACAGCGGCGGCAATCAGCCGCTGCGCCCACCCTCCAGGATGCGCAGATGCCGAACACGACGGAACTCTCCCAAAAGTCCTTCGCCAGCGAGAGATTCCGCACGCGGGGATATGGATTCTGCCGCCGGTTCTTCGCGAAATACGGCGGTACGATCGGGATCGAGGACTTTCATGCCGGTGACGTCTAGACCTTCCACCGAAGTTGCATGCAACCAATACGGGCGAGAAAGTGGCGAGAGCGCGCCAAGGATTCTGTCGCTTGCGCCCTCGGTCGAGGCAAGTGGCAGCAGCAGCGTTTCGACCTCGATCTCGCGAGCATCGGCCGTGCGCCCCTTGGCCGACAGCATCACCGGCACCCGATGCGTCATCACCTGGCCGGCGATGCGCTGCGTCTTGGCCGCCTGCGCGTTCAGCCAGAGCATGCCGAATTGCCGCCCGCGCAACTCGAGGCCGAAGAGTGCGCAAACATGTGTTCCCGCCAGTCGAAACGAGATGCCGTTGCGTTCACGCTCGAGGATGAACAGATTGGGCAACAGAAGGCGAATATCGCCTGGTTCGAGTTCATCCCGGCGGGGAAGCTCGCGCTTGCCGCGAATGGTGTTCCAATATCGGAAGAGTTCGGTGGTCGTGTTGCTGCGCATCTTGCATTCATTCCGTTTCTGCGACCCGCGTGTGCCGGTCTGGCACATGTTCGGCCGTTCTTTGCGGTCTTGAAATGAATGGTGCGAAAACCGTGCCAGCCCGAAATTAAGGTTAACGAACGGTTTCGATTGCGTTCGGGCACCGCGAATGGCACTGGAAGACATGACTTCACGAAGCGTTGGCTTCGGCACTTGAACTGGAGCTCGGATTTGAGCTTGGCGACCGTTCAGTTTTTACTGGACGGTCTTTTTTTGTTTGCTTATGGCTGGTCGCCCCAGTCCGGTCCGAATCCCGCGGTGTCATGCCATCGCCTCGATCGAATGCGATCGAACGGGCCAATCGATGGAGAGAGCGGCAACCATGGAACGAGATCAGACGGCAACGCCACCGGAGACGGACCGGGACAGCGCCGCCAGTCCGTCACGTGAGCCTGCTTTCAATCTGCCCGCGGGCCTCACCGGCATTCTGCTGTTCCTGATCGCCATTCACGCGTTGCGCACCTATGTTCTGTCGCCAGCCATCGATCAGGAGATCATCTTCAATTTCGCCTTTCTGCCGGCGCGCTATGATCATCCCTTGGCCGAGCAGGGGCTCGCCTGGCTCTGGAGCCCCATCACCTATTCGTTCCTGCATGGCAGCTGGGAGCACCTGATCTTCAACATCTTCTGGATGGTTGCTTTCGGTGCGCCGGTCGTGCGCCGCATCGGCATGGGACGTCTGGCGGTGTTCTGGTGCCTGTCGGCCGCGGCTGCTGTTGCGCTTCACACCGCATTTCATTGGGGCGAAATGATCGTGGTGGTCGGTGCCTCGGGTGTAGTTTCCGGCTTCATGGGGGCGGCGGCGCGTTTCGTCTTTTCGCCAAGCGGGCGGATAAGCCGGCAGTTTGCCCATCTCAACCGAAGGCTGCCCGTCAGTGAGGCGCTGGCAAATCGTTCTGTTGTGATGTTCGCCGGGATCTGGTTCCTCACCAACTTTCTGATCGGGCTCGGCATGTTCACGCCTGGCGGTGCAGGCAGCATCGCTTGGGAGGCCCATATCGGCGGTTTCCTCTTCGGCTTCCTGCTCTTCGGCCTCTTCGACCCTCGCGACTGACAACTGCGAAAGATCGGCGGATGGCGCTTGTGAGTGCTTGATTTCCCCAGGACGCTGGCGCACCATTTGATACGGTCGCCGGTTGTCGAAAGACAGGGCGGCCCGTGAAGGCCGGGTATTGGAGGCTCGTCCGCGTCTGAGGAGCACGTGGATTGGCGTTTGTAGGCGGCCAGGGTACAGGTTCTATCGCCCGACCGTACCGCACGAGAGACGGCTGAACCTTTCCCTGCCGACCGGAGTTGTCGCAACGGGAGATGTGCGCATGTCAGTAAAAGCAATACTCGATGAAAAGGGCCGCAACGTCGTAACGGTCGGCCCGCAGATGACAGTCCAACAGGCTGCCATTCTCTTGCGTGACAATCATATCGGTGCGGTCATCATCGTCGATGCGGACGATCAGATCGCAGGCATCCTCACCGAGCGCGACATCGTCGCAGCGATCGCCAAGCAAGGAGCGACTTGTCTCGAAAGGCCGGTCGCGGCCGTCATGTGGCAGAACGTCTACTGCTGCACCGAGGAAATGTCCGTCCAGGCCCTGATGGAAATGATGAGCAAGCTCAGGGCTCGCCACCTGCCGGTCGAAAAGAATGGTCAGCTCGCCGGCATCGTTTCGATCGGCGACGTGATCAAGCATCATATCCGCGCGATCGAGCATGAGACGGAGCAGATCAAGGCTTACATCGCCGGCTAAAAGGGAAGGGCGGCCTGCGCCGCCCTCTTACATACCACGATACTTTGCTCTCTACGTACCAACAGGGTGGCGAGGCATTATGGCGCGAATCTGCCCCATCTCGGTTTGCTACACGCTCTCCCAAAATGGCACAATGAACGCGCGCGCCATCGTCGCGCGAGTCGCTCGCAATGATCGAAGAAAAGGTCGCTCGTCAGCGTACGAGCGCGTCCTGCATTCGCTGAATCTCTGCGAGCTTGGCCTTCGCCTCGTGGTAACCCCGGTCGATCGCCTCTCCGGCACGGTGAAACTCCGAGAGGCCGATGTCGTTAAGCTTGGGATGCAATGCCAGGTCCGGCGGGTCGCCAGCGAGGCGGGCGCGGGAAATACGATCCTGGATGATGTTGAAGGCCTGCACCATCACGCCGGTCATGCCGAGGCGGGAGTGATGGGTTGATTCCTTCTCCTGCAGCGGCGAATCCGGCGTTTCCAACCCGGCGCTGTGCTTGACCACGGCAGAGCGGCCGTAGAGATCATAGTTGAGGTTCACAGCGACGACGAGTTGCTGCTCGTGCGCGCGGCAGACCGAAACCGGGACCGGATTGACCAGCGCGCCATCGATAAGCGTGCGTCCGTTCGCCTTGATCGGCTCGAAGATCCCGGGCAAAGCGTAGGAAGCGCGGATCGCGGTGATGAGCGATCCCTTTTCGAGCCAAACTTCGTGGCCGCTATGTACTTCGGTTGCAACGGCAATAAACGGCCTGTCGAGCCCCTCGATGCTGAGACCCTGCAGATGCTCCTGCATGCGCTTGGTGAGCCGCAAACCGCCGAAGAGGCCGCCGCCACCGATGGCAAAATCGAGCAGCCCTGCAATTCGCCTGACGGTGAGGGAACGCGCGAAGGCCTCGAGTTCGTCGAGCTTGCCCGCAAGGTAACAACCGCCGACGAGCGCGCCGATCGACGTGCCGGCAATCATGCCGACATCGATGCCTTCTTCGTCGAGGGCCCGCAGCACGCCGATATGGGCCCAACCGCGAGCGGCGCCGCCGCCAAGGGCAATTGCGATCTTTGGTCTTTGCGGAGGTGTCGCAGGTTCTGGTGGTGTTGTTGAAATAGATGTTCCGTCCGGACCGGACAAATCTGCAATCTGATTGCTACGCGTAAAAGTCCAATTCAACATCCGGCACCTCCAACACCGCCGAATACTCCGCAGCGCGACTCGTCGATGAGAATGCGCGAAGGTCGCTCTGGCAATTCATCATTGACTTAACTACCCAGGACCGGATTCGATCCTGGAAGAGGCAAATTGATGCGCGCGTCCTGGGGAGGCTCCGCCAAGCCGGCGCAGGTGCCGGCCTCGTCCTGTTCCATTGCTGAAAGACTGGCACCGTCGTTAGGTATATCACCGATCCGGTCGCCGATTGCGGCAAGATCGATAAACATTGGATACAGTTTGCAATACAGTCGGGACCGTTGCCGTTCCCTCATCGCGCCGCATCCTTGCTTAAGGATTAGGCGCTCGCTTGGTTTCCAAAAGATAAATATAGCATGTGTGCGCATCAAAAAGATGCGCGATGCTTAATTTTTATCATAGATTTCTGCAGGGTCGAAGTGCCTGTGGTCGTCGGTAGTTTCGACCGTCGCCTTGCCGTTTTCGGCGCCGACCGTGCGGTAGAAGCAGGACCGCCGACCCGTGTGGCAGGTGGCGTCGTGACCGCCGACGGAGACCTTGAGCCAGATCGCGTCCTGATCGCAATCGGTGCGGATTTCCTTGACCGATTGCAGGTTGCCGGAGCTTTCGCCCTTCTTCCAGAGGCTCTTGCGCGAGCGGCTGTAATAGTGCGCCACGCCCGTCTCGATCGTCAAAGCCAGTGCCTCGGCGTTCATGTGCGCGACCATCAACAGTTCACCGTCCCGCACATCGGTGACGACGGCAGTGATCAACCCCTTCTCATCAAAGCGCGGGGTGAAGGCCGGTCCGGTTTCCAGCTCGGCCTTGTCGGAGGAGGGGGCGTCGAAGGTAAGCGTCATGGAAAGACTCCGTCTGTCGGAGCCTTACTTGAAGCCCCTGATCATGGCCATGAACCGCGCCTGCTCGGCCGGTTCCGTCTGGAACGTACCCGTAAATGTGGTGGTCAGCGTTGTCGAGCCTTGCTTCTGGACGCCACGCATCGCCATGCACATGTGCTCGGCTTCGATCATCACGGCGACGCCGCGCGGAGCGAGCGATTCGTCGATCGACTTGGCGATCTGTGCCGTCATCGACTCCTGCGTCTGCAGCCTGCGGCCATAGATATCGACCACGCGGGCGATCTTCGAAAGGCCGAGGACACGACCGTTCGGCAGATAGGCGACATGCACCTTGCCGATGATCGGCACCATATGGTGTTCGCAATGCGAATAGAACGGAATGTCCTTGACGAGGACCATGTCGTCGTAACCGGCAACCTCTTCGAAGGTCCGGCCGAGCACGTCTTCGGCAACGAGATCATAGCCGCTGAAAAGTTCGCGATAGGCCTTTGCCACACGCGCCGGCGTGTCCCTCAGGCCCTCGCGTGCTGGGTCGTCGCCAGCCCAGCGCAACAGAACGCGTACGGCATCCTCCGCTTCCTTCTGGGTCGGGCGGCCGCTCGCATCGTCGAGCACAGGAAAATTCTTCACTATGGCATCCATAATGGCCTCTTTGAGCAATACGGGATTGCTTGACGTTTTATCTTTCGGACAACTCGCCACTGGCCATTCGCCTAACCCTGCAGGCTTGGGTTCCGTTGGCGGGCTCCGGGGCTTTCGGGTCCTTGCTTAGCAGTGCACTGGACCTTCCGGCACGGTTTCCCAAACAACAGGCGACATTGTTCCTCTTGCGGAACTGTCGCCCCAACACGACATAGCATATAGTATGGTGCCACAGAGATGAAAGAGGCGGAGCGTGTCGCGTCGTGCTTTTTTCCTGCCTACCGGAGAAAATCATGCGTCGATCACTCAAAACCGCGAAAAATCAGTCGGATCGCGTCAAATGATGGATGACATCTACAACAGCCGAATTCTCGAATTTGCCGGGAACATTCCGCGTATCGGAACGCTCTCGGATGCCGACGCGGACGCGACGGCGCACTCGAAGCTTTGCGGTTCGAAGGTGCATATCTGGCTGAAGATGGACGGCGGCGTGGTCACCGATTTCGCCCATGACGTGAAGGCCTGCGCGCTTGGCCAAGCGTCGTCCTCGATCATGGCGCGCCATGTCGTCGGCGCCGGCGCCGAGGAAATCCGCCAGGCGCGCGCGGACATGCTCGCCATGTTGAAGACAGACGGCGAGGGCCCGTCCGGGCGTTTCGAGGACATGCGCTTCCTGCGCCCGGTAAAGGATTACAAGGCGCGCCACGCCTCGACGATGCTGACCTTTGATGCCGTCGTCGATGCCATCGAGCAGATCGAAGCCAAGCGACTGCTCGCGGCCGTCTGACATGTGCGGCGATCCGAATTGTCGGCACGTGCCGGACGACGGGGCGAAGCCGGTAGTGGGTGGTCGAAACTGGGACGGTCCGTTTCGCAAGACGCCGGGGCGGCTGATCGGGATGGCGCTGGTCCGCACCTATCAGCTCACGCTTTCGAGCTTCATCGGCAACTCGTGCCGCCACCTGCCGACCTGTTCTGAATTCGGCTACGAGGCGATAGCTCGCCATGGCTTATGGGCCGGAGGCTGGATGACGCTGTTTCGCGTGGCGCGCTGCGGTCCGGGCGGGACGCACGGCTTCGATCCGGTGCCGGAGCGGCTTGAGCCTCGCCTCGTGTGGTACGCGCCGTGGCGCTACTGGCGACCGCGGCCGAAGGTTGGATGATCGCCATGCCCATGCCGATGGAATACCGCCAGGCCTCTGCGGATTTCGATCGCTTCATCATCGATGCGCGCAATCTTGCCGGGCTCCAGACGACGAACCAGGCCTATACGATGGTTCAGGCGGTACTGCGGACGTTTCGGCGACGGCTGGAACTGGAGGATGCCATCCTGTTTGCAGATGTCTTGCCGCCCGTGCTGCGCGCGATCTTTGTTGCCGAATGGGACCTCGAGGAACCGAAGAGCCCGTTTTCGGGTCGCGTCGCCCTGACCCGCGAGGTGCAGGCGCTCCGGCCCGATCACAATGTTTCGCCTGACAGCGCCATTGCCGATGTGGCAGCCGCCTTGCGTCGACACATCGACGAGGCGAAGTTGGACCGGGTTCTCGCCCGATTGCCGGCGGGTGCTGCGGATTTCTGGCGCGCGTGAACGGAAGAATGATGAACAGCTACGTTGCCTTGCTCTACAGCATTGTCCTTGGTGCCGGGCGACGTGTCGTGATGGCCGATCTCAGGGCGATGGCCGAAGGCCTCGGCTATCACTCGCCCAGGACGCTGGTTGCGACAGGCAATCTCGTGTTCGAGGCCGGACGGTCGGAAGTCCGCGATCTCGAATCCCCGCTTGAGAAGGCCTTCTCCGGGACGTTCGGTCGGCATGTAGACATCATCGTGCGCTCCGGTGCCGGCTGGTTGAAGCTCGCTGCCTCCAATCCCTTCCATGAAGAGGGCGAAGAAGACGCAACGCGCGTGCATGTCCGCGTGATGCGCGACCCGCTGACCGAAACCGCACTCGAAGGGCTGCGGCGTTACTGCGTTTCCGGCGAACGCCTTGCCATCGTCGATGGCGATCTCTGGGTGCATTTCGCCGGCAAGGCCAGTGAATCGAAGCTTCTGGGGGCGATGACGACCAAGCGTTTGGGCATCGGAACGTTTCGCAACTGGAACACCGTAAAGGGCCTTGCCGAGATGCTGCGCGGCTAGGCTCTGTCGCAGCCTTCGCCTTTACTCACTTTCGAAAACCCTTTATCAGGCTACGGCGTGTTTCCCGGGGTTGTCTCGGCTCCGGGCAGAACAAGCAGCAATCCAAAGCACTACAGCGATCTCTGCGCGTCTCACGGATGCGACGCTGTATCGTCAATTCACCGGCCATTGCCGGTCAACCATTCCACCCGCATTCGTTGGCGGGACTGGATAGGAGATCACTATGTCGAATCCTGTTTCCCTTACATTTCCTGATGGCTCGGTGCGCGAATATCCCTTCGGCACGACCGGCCGTGACGTGGCAGAATCGATTTCGAAGTCGCTCGCCAAGAAGGCGGTAGCGATCGCGCTCGACGACGAGCTGCGCGATCTGTCCGATCCGGTGACCAATGGCCGCCTCGAGATCGTCGTTCGCGACGACAAGCGTTCCCTCGAGCTTATCCGCCACGATGCCGCGCACGTGATGGCAGAGGCTGTACAGGAGCTGTGGCCGGGAACGCAGGTAACCATCGGTCCGGTCATCGACAACGGCTTCTATTACGACTTCGCCCGCAACGAACCCTTCACCCCGGATGACCTGCCGCTCATCGAAAAGCGGATGAAGGAGATCATTGCCCGCAACAAGCCTTTCACAAAGGAAGTCTGGTCGCGCGAGAAGGCCCGTCAGGTCTTTGCCGACAAGGGCGAGGCCTACAAGGTCGAGCTCGTCGATGCGATCCCCGAGGGACAGGATCTCAAGATCTACTACCAGGGCGATTGGTTCGACCTTTGCCGCGGACCGCACATGGCCTCCACGGGCCAGATCGGAACAGCCTTCAAGCTGATGAAGGTGGCCGGTGCCTATTGGCGCGGCGACAGCAACAACGCCATGCTGACCCGTATCTACGGCACAGCCTGGCACACCCAGGAAGAGCTCGACCAGTACCTGCACGTGCTTGCCGAAGCGGAAAAGCGCGACCATCGCCGTCTTGGCCGTGAAATGGACCTGTTCCATTTCCAGGAGGAAGGCCCGGGCGTCGTCTTCTGGCACGGCAAGGGCTGGCGCATGTTCCAGACGCTGGTCGCCTACATGCGCCGCCGGCTCGCCAACACCTACCAGGAAGTCAACGCGCCGCAGGTGCTTGACAAGTCGCTCTGGGAAACCTCGGGTCACTGGGGCTGGTACCGCGACAACATGTTCAAGGTGACGGTCGCCGGCGATGAAACCGACGACGACCGCGTCTTCGCGCTGAAGCCGATGAACTGCCCGGGGCACATCCAGATCTTCAAGCATGGGCTGAAGTCCTATCGCGAGCTTCCGGTGCGTCTGGCTGAGTTCGGCAACGTTCACCGTTACGAGCCGTCGGGCGCGCTGCACGGCCTGATGCGCGTGCGTGGCTTCACCCAGGACGACGCCCACGTTTTCTGCACCGACGAGCAGATGGCGGCGGAATGCCTGCGCATCAACGACCTCATCCTCTCGGTCTATGAGGACTTCGGCTTCAAGGAAGTCGTGGTCAAGCTCTCCACCCGTCCGGACAAGCGCGTCGGTTCCGACGAGCTCTGGGATCGCGCCGAAAGCGTGATGATGGACGTCTTGAAGACGATTGAGGCGCAGTCGGAAGGCCGCATCAAGACCGGCATCCTGCCGGGTGAGGGCGCGTTCTACGGTCCGAAGTTCGAATACACGCTGAAGGACGCCATCGGCCGCGAATGGCAGTGCGGTACGACCCAGGTCGATTTCAACCTGCCGGAGCGCTTTGGTGCCTTCTACATCGACAAGGAATCGGAAAAGCGCCAGCCGGTCATGATCCATCGCGCCATCTGCGGCTCGATGGAGCGTTTCCTCGGCATCCTGATCGAGAACTTCGCCGGCCACATGCCGCTGTGGGTTTCGCCGTTGCAGATCGTCGTCGCGACGATCACCTCGGAAGCTGACGACTACGGTCGTGAGGTTGCCGAGCTTCTGCGCGACGCGGGCTTGACCGTCGAGACCGACTTCCGCAACGAGAAGATCAACTACAAGGTTCGCGAACACTCGGTCACGAAGGTTCCGGTCATTGTCGTCTGCGGCAAGCGCGAAGCCGAAGAGCGTTCGGTCAACATCCGCCGTCTGGGTTCGCAGGCGCAGACTGCGATGACGCTCGACGAAGCGATTGCCTCTCTCGCTCTGGAAGCCATGGCCCCGGATCTCAAGCGCAAGGCGGAAAAGAAAGCCCGGGGTTGAACCCCCGGGCACTTGCTTTGTCAGCAAACTGTCATATTAGCGGAATATCCGGATAAGATCGTATCCCTCGGAGATTTCCGTGCAGTTCAAAGAGCTGTCCTACGCCAATGAAAACGACCGGCGCCTGAAGCGCTGGTTCATTCGCTCCATCGAGGGCCTGTCGGGCCGCAACCGCTATGCAAAGCTTTACACGCGCTGGCGGTCCGACATTGTCGGCAAGAGCGATCGGGTCTTCGGTGAAATGCTGCAGCTGATCGATGTGAAGCTGCGAACCCAAGGCGAGTGGCCGCCGCGGCAATTGCCCGATACGCCGATCGTCATCATCGCCAATCATCCCTTCGGCATCGGCGACGGCATCGCCGTTTTGGCGCTTGCCGAACAGCTTGGCCGTCCATTCCGCGTCCTTATCAACAACGAACTGCTGAAGGTGCCGGAAATGGCGCCTTACTCGCTGCCGGTGTCGTTCGAGGAGACGAAGGAAGCGCTGGCCGTCAACATGGCGACGCGCCATGAAGCGCTGCGCCTGTTGAAGGAAGGTGTGACCATCGTGATCTTTCCCGCCGGCGGCGTCGCGACAGCCCCCAAGGGCTTCGGCCGCGCCGAAGACCTGCCCTGGAAGATCTTTCCCGCAAAATTGATCCAGGCCGCGCGGGCAAGCGTCATCCCGATCTATTTCGAAGGCCAGAACGGTCCCATGTTCCATCTGGCGAGCAAGATCTCACTGACGCTGAGGCTTTCGCTGCTGATCCGCGAGTTCCGACGCCTGTCCGGCACGACGATTGCGGCGCGCATCGGCCGTGTGCTGACGCCCGAGGACCTCGGTGCCTGTGGTGATCGCAAGGACCTGCTGGCCCGCATCTATGACGCGGTCTTCTCCATGGCGCCGCCGCGTAGGCGGTTCATGCGGCGCGCGGGCTGACGCAACGTCAACCGCTTGTCGCTGCGTTGAGACTAGTCCTGTGCGTCGGAGACGACGCCCGGATTGGTGTTCGCATCGTTGCCACCGCTGCTGAGCAGCACTTCCACGTCCGTGTTGACGCCGGCCTTCACCGTGAAGTCGCGTTCGTAGATCTTGTCCTTGTAGCGCGCGACGGCGGAATAGCTGCCTTCGAGCAGGACCAGCGTCGGGAAGGCGCCATTTTCTTCGTCCACCGTGTCGCCGGCGGAGGTCAGGATCGTCCATGCGGTGTTGGCGATCGCTTCGCCGCCGGGCTCTGAGACCAGCTTGAGCGTCAGCTTGGCGGCGCGATGCTGGATGGTCGCTTCCGTCAGCTTGCCGGCTTCGACCTGGATGTCGGCGGCGGTCGAGGCGTTGGTGGCGCCGTAGCTCGATGTCACATGATAGGTTCCGGCGCCGAGCCGGATCACCGTATTCGGCTTCACATCCGACATGATAAGCGCCCGTTCGCCGTCGCTCTTGGTGTCGGCGGAATAGACGGAGAAGCTGAGTTCGGCCGGCGGTATGCGCACATCGCTGCCAGAGACGGCGTTGAGCTTGATGCCGCCTGCATCGAGAACCAGAACCTGCTTCTCCAGCGTGCCTTCCTGGGGAACGCGGATCTTGCGTGTTGCGGAGGCGCGTCCGAAGGAAACATTGACGAAATAGTCACCCGGCACGACGTTGAACGCGGTCGATCCGCCTTCCGACGTGGCCAGAAGCGGCAGCTTTCCGTCGCTTCCGGGGATCGGGCTGAACACGCGCCAGGTCAGGCCGGCCTCGACAGGGGCGCCTTTCTCGGTGAGCAGTGCTTCGAGCTTCACATCCTTCAAGGTACCGTCGGCGATTGGATCTGATGTCATCGGGCTGAAGCCCGTAAGCTTCGGCATCTTGCGGGGGCCGGCGATCGAGGGAAAACTCTCGAAGGCCTGGGTCGCATCTTCAGCAAGCACGCTTCCTGCAGCGGCGCCGGCGATAAGGATCGCGAGGCCGGTTCTGAGGAAAATACGAGAGCATGCACGCATGAGAGCAGTTGACTTCCTGACTGAGTGACTCCACTTGGGACGCCGATATGGCATTTTCGTGGCTGCCGATGCTGCGGCAAATTAGTGGAATTCATCCGACATGAAAACCGAAATTAAGCTTGTTGATTATCTCGCGTCCCGTCGCTCGATCCCTGCATTCCAGATGGGCGAACCCGGTCCCAGCAAGGCCGAGGTCGAGGAGATGCTGAAGCTCGCCTCGCGCRTGCCGGACCACGGCAAGCTCGCCCCCTGGCGTTTCATCGTCTATCGCGGCGAGGAGAGGGCGCGCATCAGCGCGGAGCTGAAGGCGATGGCGCTTGTAGCGAAGCCCGATCTCTCGGAAGAAATGATCAAGGTCGAGGAAACGCGGCTGACGCGCGCGCCGGTCGTGGTCGCCGTGGTCAGCACGGCTGCGCCGCACTTCAAGATCCCGGAATGGGAGCAGTTGATGTCTGCCGGCGCCGTATGCCTCAACCTGCTGATGGCCGCAAACGCACTCGGCTATGCCTCCAACTGGCTGACCGAATGGTTCGCCTTCGACGAGCGCGCTTATCCCTTGCTGGGCGTCAAGCAGGGTGAGAAGCTAGCCGGCTTCATTCACATCGGTACCGCGATGGTACCGCCGACGGAACGGCCGCGGCCGGAACTCGCAGAGATCGTCACCTGGGTCGGCGAGGGCGCCTGATGTTCTACGATACGGCCTCGAATCGTCACGGCATGCCGCATGACCCCTTCAAGGCCATCGTATCGCCGCGGCCGATCGGTTGGATCGGCACGCGGTCGGCTGACGGCTCGCTGAACCTCGCGCCCTATTCCTTCTTCAATGTCATCGCCGACCGGCCGAAACTCGTGATGTTTTCGTCGAGCGGATACAAGGATTCGGTCCGCAACATCGAAGCAACCGGCGAGTTCACGGCGAGCTTCGCCAGCCGTAGTCTCGCCGAAGCCGTGAACAAGACGTCGATACCGGCGCCGCACGGCGAGAGCGAATTCGAGATCGCCGGACTCACGCCGGTTGACGGCACCCTGGTGAAGGCGCCGTTCGTTGCCGAGGCCTTTGCTGCGCTCGAGTGCCGGACGACGGAAATGTTTCAACCGAAGGGCCTGGATGGCGAAGTGTCCGACAACTATGTCGTCATCGGTCAGGTCGTCGGCATTCATATCCGCGAGGAAGCAATCCGCGATGGCCGATTCGACATGGCGACGGTCAGGCCGCTCGCCCGTCTTGGCTATATGGATTATTGCGACGGCGGCGATGTCTTCCAGATGACGCGCCCGACCCGTTGAGATCAGCGATATTGTGCTCCGGATAGGTCACGCGACGCTGACGACGACTGCCTGCTCGATCGAACTGCAAACGACCGAGGCAAAGCCGTTGTCGCGGCTCAGCGATTGCGCCCACCGTGTCGCGGCTTCATCGGCGCAGGCGGGCAACACCTCATAGGCAGGCACGCCGGCTTCTGCCGCCTTCAGGACCACATAGGACCGTCCTGCGAGGATAGGTGCTGCCACACGCTGGTGGGGCGCGCTGGTTGGCTCCAGGCAGCCTAGCGATTTTGCGAGCGCCGCACCGTTGAAGACCAACGCTTCTAGGCGGGGCGACGCATCTGTCAGCGGATAGGGCGACAACAGGCCCTCCGGCGAGCTGCCGTATTCTGCATAGATCCGGATCCGGTTGGGCGCGATGCCATTGGTGGCTTCCGCCACCCGCAGCATCACGTCGAGCTGTTGTATGTCGGCGCGCCCGCGGCATCCGGAAAGAACGATACCGTCCACACCGCTCACGATGATCCGGGTCAATGCCTCTTCGTCCAGCCGTTCCAGTGGTTCGGCGCGCGCAAGAAGATCGAAGCTTCGGTCTGGCAACCGCGCCCAGCCACGCAGTATTTCTGCGTCGCAACCGATACCCGTGATCACGCCAGAGAGCGCATTGAGCGCAAGGACGTCCACGGTCGGAGCCGTGCTATCGGTTATCAGCAGCGGTTTCATGGTTTGGGAGCGGTTAACAGACATGGTGAACCAATCTTAAACCTTTGCCGGCTAGGGTTTGAACATCGGTGGCATTGGCGTGGTCTAGTGGGGCGTAGGTGATCATACAAGCATTTCTTCGCTGGGTGGAAACGGCGAGAACGGGCGAACGAACCCGCGCTGCCAGCGCGCTCGGTCGCGCCTATATCGACGCTGAGATGAATGGCCTCGACCGCCGCGCGGCGGAGATGGCGATGACGTTCCTGCTCGACGATCCGTCGCCAAAGGTTCGGCGCGCACTCGCCGATGTGCTTTGTGGATGCTCGTCCGTTCCACGCGCCATCATTCTCGGCCTTGCCGAAGACCAGCCCGAAATTGCCTATGTCGTCATCTCCCGCTCGCCTGTCTTGACCGACGAGGATCTGGTCGATCTCGCTGCCAGAGGTACGCTCGAGACGCGCGCGCTGATCGCGGCGCGCAGCTTCGTCTCCCGCGCCGTGTGCGCCGCCCTCGCTGAAATCGGCGGTGAGGAAGAGGTGCTGATCCTTCTGGAAAATACCGGCGCCAACCTTTCGCGCCGCTCGCTGAAACGCATCGCCGAGCGTCTCGGCTGCTCGGCGGCCGTACGCGACCTGTTGCTTGCACGGCCGGACCTGCCAAGCGATGCCCGCCATGCGCTGGTGGAAGAGGTGGGGGCGGCGCTGGCCGCCTTCGGTTTGGTGCAGATGGCGATCGGCGAAGCCCGGGTTCAGCGGATCACCCGGGAAGCCTGCGACATTGCCGCCGTCGGCATGGCAGGCACACTGGCGGTGGAGGAATTGCCTGGCCTCGTGTCGCATCTGCGCGAGACCGGCCGCCTGACCCCGGCCTTCCTGCTCCACGCGCTCGTCACYGGCCGCGCGGAATTCTTCTCGGCGGCGATCGTCGATCTCTCTGGCGTCTGCGAGAGGCGCGTGCGCTCCATCCTGTCCGGTGGTCGCGTTCACTCGATCCGCGCTCTGTTCGAGAGTGCCGGCCTCGGCCACGATGTCAGCGAAACCTTTGCGGCGGCCGTGCTTCTCTGGCGCCAGGATACGGCAGCTGGACACGACGGCACGGCGTCCGTTTCCAAGGCGCTGCTCGCGCGGCTAAGGAACGAGCGCTCGTCGTCGCCGGTCAATACCGCGATGATCGACCTGCTCGAGCGCCTGGCATTTGCCGAGGAGCGCCAGTCGGCCCGCAGCTATGCGGAACTTGCAGCGCGCCAGGCAGCCTGACTTCCGTCGCGGCCGTTTGCATCCCGCGACCTCTCCACCCAATTCTGCCGGCAGCCCGATGCGGGCTCGCGGCCAATGAGGAACTGACGCATGAACGCGATGGCCGACGCAACCGTCGCCGTAACCGGCATAGGCGGCTTTGTCGGGCGTCATGTCGCGCTTCTCTTGTTGCGGCAGGGCTACGACGTACGCGGTACCGTTCGCGATCTGGCGCGCAAGGAGGAGATCGAAGGATCGATCCGCGCTGCCGGCGGTACGGAAGGAAGAAGGCTGGCCTTCGTCGAAGCGGACCTCCTGGGGGAAAGAGGCTGGGCTGAGGCCTTCGTTGGCGTTTCCCATGTCTTGCACACTGCATCGCCGTTCCCGGCGCGGCTGCCTGCGGATGAAGCCGATCTGATCGGGCCGGCGCGGGACGGCACGCTGCGTGTCCTTCAGGCCGCTCATTTGGCCGGCGTTCGCCGTGTCGTTCTCACCTCTTCTGTTGCCGCCGTCATCTACGGGGCTGGACGCGCTCCTTTCACGGAGACCGACTGGACCGACCCGCAATCACCGCTGGCGACGCCCTATTACCGATCAAAGACGTTTGCGGAGCATGCGGCCTGGGACTATGCGGCCGAAAACGGGCTTGAGTTGGCGGTGGTCAATCCCGGCATGGTCCTCGGGCCGCTGCTCGGGCGCGAGATAGGCACCTCTGTTGCCGTGGTGCGCAACCTACTGAGGGGCGGTTATCCCGCTCTGCCGAGGTTCAGCGTACCGGTCGTCGACGTCCGTGACGTCGCCGACGCCCATGTCCGGGCAATGACCGTCGCGGGTGCCGCGGGCGAGCGGTTTCTGATCGCCGCAGAGACGTTGTCACTTGCCGACATGGCGTCCGTCCTGCGCCGGCGGTTTCCGGAGCATGCCGCCAAGCTGCCAAAGTTCATTCTGCCGAATTGGCTGGCAGGCTTGGCTGCGCCCTTTGATGCCGGCTTGCGGCTGATCGTGCGGGAATTGGGACGCGACTCCCGTATTTCCAACGAAAAGGCACGTCGCGTTCTGGGGTGGCAGCCGCGAACCGCAGAAACGGCCGTAGCAGCCAGCGCCGAAAGCCTGATTGCTGCCGGTCTGGTTTGAGCGAGACCGCTAGTTGGTGACGCGGCGGGCGACCCAGGAATAGCCGTCTTCGATATAGTGCACCGGCTTTGTAACGATCGTCTTGAGCTTCTCTCGATCCGGGATGGCGCCTGAGAGGAAGGCCAGTGTCCGCTTCGGCAGGTTTGGCTCCGACACCGGTTCGGCCACTTGTGAAGGTGGTGTCTGGCTCTGCTGGGAACCGGCCGGTGGCGGGCTGAGGTCGGCGAGGGCCGGACCGGAACTCTCGCACATCGCGACGACGACCGGATAGTTGGCATTCGAGAACTTCGGCAATTGCGCCTGCGAATCCGTGTCGCATTGGGCGATCGATGGCCATGTACCATTGACCGTCGAAATGTACTGGCATTGGCTGACGTCGTGGTCGCAGCCGAGAATGGTCATGACAATCAGCGCCGCTTGCATGGTGTTCCTGTCGGTCCCTGGAGGTTGTGGTCGGATCAACCTATGCCTGCACGATTCTCCCCGAAATAGGGCAGCGTTGTCGGCGACGCGGAACAAATTGTTTCAGCCTGTTAGCCGGATTGATAGGGCGAGTACCGGGACCCTGCGTCATTTGACGTATTGGCTGGCGGTAAGGGTGGCACTAACCTCCGGCACAAATCGCTGAAGCCAAGAAGGACGAAATCATTGCCTGCCGTAACGATAGCCCTGGAGTCGCCACGCCAAGCCGCGGTTGTGCGTCTGCTGGAACTCTCCGACGCTTATGCCGCTTCGCTCTATCCTGCCGAAAGCAATCATATGGTCGACCTATCGAGCCTGGAGCAGGCCGGGGTCTCGTTCCTGGTGGCCCGCCGCGAGGATGACATCGTCGGCTGCTGCGCGCTCGTGGAAGCCGGTGACGGCACGGCCGAGATCAAACGCATGTTCGTCGATCCTGAGGCGAGGGGCCTGAAAGTCGGCAAGCTGTTGTTGCAGGCCCTGGAGGCGCGTGCGGGTGATCTTGGCTACACGGCAATTCGCCTCGAAACCGGCATCTATCAGCCCGAGGCGATCGGGCTTTACAAGGCGGCCGGCTATGTCGAGCGTTCACCTTTCGGAGACTACCAGCCGGATCCGCTGAGCCTGTTCATGGAAAAGTCTGTTCGCCAGGCGGCATGATCCCCGTTCGCCCGATTGGTGCAAGGGTCCGGAAACCGAAACGGCGGCCTCGGGCCGCCGCTTTCGATCTTGATGGCTCAGGGCGCACGAGAAGCGTGCGCATCTTCGCAACACTTCCGGATCAGATGTCCAGGTTATCGGCGAACACGGCGCGCTCCTGGATGAAGCGGAATCGGGCATCGGCCTTGGTACCCATGAGATTGTCCACTGCCTCGCGCGTGCCTTCGAAATCGATCTCGTCGATCTCGACCTTGAGCAACGTGCGGAACTTCGGGTCCATCGTCGTTTCCTTGAGCTGCGCCGGCAGCATCTCGCCCAAACCCTTGAAGCGACCGATCTCGACCTTGCCACGACCGGAAAACTCGGTGCGCATCAGTTCCTCGCGGTGCGCGTCGTCGCGCGCATAGAGCGTCTTCGAGCCCTGGCTGATGCGATAGAGCGGCGGCACGGCGAGATAGAGATGACCGCCGCGGATCAGTTCAGGCATTTCCTGATAGAAGAAGGTGATCAGCAGCGAGGCGATGTGCGCGCCGTCGACGTCGGCGTCGGTCATGACGACGATGCGCTCGTAGCGCAGGTCCTCTTCGCGGTATTTGCTGCGGGTGCCGCAGCCAAGCGCCTGGACGAGATCCGTGATCTGCTGGTTGGCGCTAAGCTTCTCGCGGCCGGCGCTTGCAACGTTGAGGATCTTGCCGCGCAACGGCAGGATCGCCTGGTTGGCGCGGTTGCGTGCCTGCTTTGCCGATCCGCCTGCAGAGTCCCCTTCGACGATGAAGAGTTCGGCGCCTTCTGCGGTGTTCTGCGAGCAGTCGGCGAGCTTGCCCGGCAGGCGCAGCTTGCGCACTGCCGTCTTGCGGTTGACTTCCTTTTCCTTGCGTCGGCGCACGCGTTCTTCTGCACGCTCGACGACCCAGTCGAGCAGCTTGGCGGCTTCGCCCGGATTGTCGGCAAGGTAGTGGTCGAATGGGTCGCGCAGTGCGTTTTCGACGATGCGCTGGGCCTCGACCGTCGCAAGCTTGTCCTTGGTCTGGCCGACGAATTCCGGTTCGCGAATGAAGACCGAAAGCATGCCTGCTGCCGAAATCATCACGTCGTCGGTGGTGATGATCGCCGCCCGCTTGTTCTGCGTCAGCTCGGCATAGTTCTTCAGGCCCTTGGTCAGCGCGATGCGGAAGCCCGCCTCGTGCGTGCCGCCCTCGGGCGTCGGGATGGTATTACAGTAGGAATGGACCTGCTGGTCGCCGCCGTACCAGGTGACCGCCCATTCGAGCGAGCCGTGCCCGTTTGCCTTCTCCGACTTGCCGGCGAAGATCTCACGGGTGACGGTGAATTCCTTACCGAGTGTTGCGGCGAGATAGTCCTTCAGGCCGCCCGGGAAGTGGAAGACAGCCTTGTCCGGGATCTCCGAGCCTTCCTGCAGCAGCGAGGGATCGCAAGACCAGCGGATCTCGACGCCGCCAAAGAGATAGGCCTTCGAGCGCGCCATGCGGAACAGCCGGCCGGGCTCGAAATGCGCATGCGGCCCGAAAATATCCGGGTCCGGATGGAAGCGAACGCGGGTGCCGCGGCGGTTGTGCACATCGCCGAGTTCTTCGAGCCCGCCCTGCGGAATGCCGCGGGAGAAGCGCTGGCGATAGAGCTTGCGATTGCGTGCAACCTCCACTTCGAGCGCATCGGACAGCGCGTTGACGACGGAAACGCCCACACCATGCAAACCGCCGGAGGTCTCATAGGCCTTGCCGTCGAACTTGCCGCCGGCATGCAGAACCGTCATGACGACTTCGAGCGTCGACTTGCCCGGGAATTTTGGATGGTTCTCGACCGGGATGCCACGACCGTTGTCGGTGACGGTCAGGAAGCCGTCTGCGTCGAGGTGCACTTCAATGAAGTTGGCATGGCCGGCCACCGCTTCGTCCATCGAGTTGTCGATGACTTCGGCGAAGAGATGGTGCAGCGCCTTCTCGTCGGTGCCGCCGATATACATGCCCGGACGACGGCGCACCGGCTCCAGGCCTTCGAGCACCTCGATTGCCGACGCATCATAATCACTGCCATCACTGCCTTTCGGGGCAGGGCGCGGCTCTTCGCGCACGACGGGTGCCGCTGGCACAGCCGGTTTGGCGCTCGGCTGTACGGGCTTCGGTTGCTCGGGCATTGAAAAGAGGTCGCTGTTGTCGTCCATGGGGCCGTTCGGATCGTTCCTGTCGTATGGGGATGCCTGAGGCCATAGCAAGACCTCGGCTTTGCCGCCATCCCCCGGCGGTCGAATCATCTGAATTCTGCCAGACTCTTACAGGATATGCGAACAAAAGGAGAATGCCGGCGTCGGCCTTGGCGAAAATCCGCCTTCACGGCCGTGTCATGGCGCAAGTGTTGCTTTGACGTCCGGGCGATGGCAAGGCTTTCGGCGAACGAGGGAGCCCGTCATTGGCCGTGTCCACAATTGTTTTTCCGTTTCGTCGGCTTCTGCTGGCCGTTGCCTTCTTTTCCGCAGCTTCTGTCGTCCAGGCGCAGGCACTGAAGCCCTTCAAGGACGAGCTCTTCTCCTATGGCAAGGTGCTGCAGCAAAATGATGACGGTGATGACCTGACCGTCGACTATCAGGAATTGCGCGATATCAACGAACGGGACGAAATCCCGGAACGCCGGGTGAAGCGCGCCTATGTTTCTCTGGGCGTGAAAAGCGAGCAGGTCAACGAGACGCTCGACATCGGCGGCCGTCCGCTTGACGTGACCCGCGTCGGTCCGGACCGCGGCGCTGCCTTCACGGTGATCTTCATCCACGGTCGCGGTGGCGACCGACGGCTCGGCACCAACGACTTTTCCTTCGGCGGCAACTTCAATCGGCTGAAAAACCTCGCTGTCGCCAATGGTGGCGTCTATTACGCACCGAGCGTCCGTTCCTTCGACACGTCAGGTGCCGCGGATATTGCCGGCCTGGTCAGGCAGGTCTCAGAGCGCTCGGGCGGCCGGCCCGTGGTGCTGGCCTGCGCCTCGATGGGCAGCTTCATCTGCTGGGGCGTTTCGCGCGATCCCTCCGCTGTCGCAGCTCTCAGCGGCATGATGGTGATGGGTGGCGTGAGCGACCCCGATTTTACGAAGAGCGCCGCCTTCAAGGCGAAGTTGCCCATGTACTTCAGCCATGGCAGCCGCGACAGCGTTTATCCGGCCGAGAGCCAGAAGGCACTTTATCGCACGCTGAAGGCTCAAGGCTATCCGACGCGCTTCGTCCTGTTCGAAAGCGGCTCACACGGCACCCCGGTGCGCATGACTGACTGGCGTGATGCGTTGAACTGGATCGGCCGCCACTGACCTTGGTCCGCGCTGCCGACATTTGTTAACCAGGCCGACAGTTTCCGGGCGAGATTGTGGCCCGTATTTCCACTCTGGAAAGTTGAAGACGTCATCATGCCGGCAATTATGGCTGGGATGGAAATCATGGACGCGCGCACCGAGACACGGCACATTCCGCTGTGTGTGGATCTGGACGGTACTCTGTTGGCCGCCGATACACTGTGGGAAGGCGCGGCGATCATCCTGTTGCGCAACCCCCTGATGCTTTTTCCCATGCTGTTCTGGCTGGCAAAGGGCAAGGCGCGGTTGAAGCACGAGGTGGCCTTGCGTTCCGGGCGCAGGGCGCAGGACTGGCCCTACCGGCAGGCCGTCATCGACCGGCTCGCCGAGGAGAGAAAGACGGGCCGCGAACTGGTACTCGTCACCGGTGCGGCGCCGTCGGTTGCCAGGGATATTGCCGATCACGTCGGCCTCTTTTCCTCGGTCATGCATTCGACCGATGCGCTCAATCTGACGAGCAGCCGTAAGCGCCAGGCGCTGGTCGATCGTTTCGGCGACGGCGCGTTCGACTACATGGGCAACAGCCGCGACGACATCGCCGTCTTCGAGGCGGCGCGCCGCGCGATCGTGGTTGCGCCTGATGCCGCTGCCGAAAAATGGCGCCGCAACCATGATGCCGAGTGCCTTGATACCGGCAAGGTGAGCGTGCTGGCACCGCTGAGATCCATCCGGGTGCATCAGTGGGCAAAGAACGTGCTGATCGGCGTGCCGATGATCCTCAATCACGAGGTCCTGCATTTCGACGCGATCGTCAGCGTCATCATTGCCTTCTTCGCGTTCAGCTTCCTTGCTTCCGCGGTCTACGTCATCAACGACCTTTCGGACCTTTCGAACGACCGCCGCCACGCTAAGAAGCGTCACCGGCCGCTCGCGAGCGGCCAAATGTCGGTACCGACGGCGCTCATACTTGCCGGCTGCCTGGTTCTCGCATCGCTGTCGCTGACCTTTTTGCTGCCGTGGAAATTCGCCGGCGTGCTGGCGTTCTATGCCTTCGCGACGACCGCCTATACCTTCGTGCTGAAGCGCAAGCTCCTGGTTGACGTCTTCACGCTTGCTGGCCTCTACACCACCCGTATCGTTGCCGGTGCCGCGGCAACGGGCACGGAACTGTCCTTCTGGCTCGTGTCCTTCGCCATCTTCTTCTTCCTCAGCCTCGCGCTGGTGAAGCGCTATGTCGAATTGAATGAGTTCGAGGACAAGGATGGCGGCAATGTCCCCGGCCGCGGCTATCTTGCCGTCGATTTCGAGATGGTGGGGCAGGCTGGCGTTGCTTCCGCCTTCACCTCCGCCCTGGTCCTTGCGCTCTATGTGCATAGCAAGGAACTCCAGGAAATGTACACGACGCCCTGGGCTCTCTGGCCGCTTTGCCCGCTGGTGCTCTATATGTTGTTGCGCATCTGGATCCTCGCGCGTCGCGGCATGCTGCACGAAGACCCTGTCGTCTTCATCATGCGTGACTGGCGCAGCCAATTGACCATGTTGGTCGGCGCACTGCTGATCCTGTTTGGAGCCATCGGGCCGCAATGAGTTTGCAAGATCATGAAAGCTGGGGTCGGCTCGACAATCGCGCGCGGCCGGCCATTTCGCCTGACGACTATGAAGATCGCCTCGGCTGCCTGGAGGCCGGGGGCTACTTGCCCTTCGGCAACGGCCGCAGCTACGGCGACAGTTGCCACAACGATCGGGGCACGCTGATCGAAAGTCGCAGGCACGGCCGCATA
Source organism: Ensifer sp. 2TAB8 (assembly GCF_052115125.1). Taxonomy (NCBI): domain Bacteria; kingdom Pseudomonadati; phylum Pseudomonadota; class Alphaproteobacteria; order Hyphomicrobiales; family Rhizobiaceae; genus Ensifer; species Ensifer sp. 2TAB8. The sequence goes on from NZ_JBFRGB010000020.1 coordinate 40,464, forward strand.
CTGGCGTTCGATCCCGGCACCGGCATGATGACCTGCGAGGCTGGCGTGACCTTGCGCGAGGTACTCGAACGCGCGATCGAACATCGATTCTTCCTGCCGGTCACCCCGGGCACAGCCTTCGTGACAGTCGGGGGCGCACTTGCCAACGACGTGCACGGCAAGAACCACCATGCACGCGGCACCTTCGGCAATCACGTGACAGGTTTCACGCTCCTGCGCTCGAACGGTGAGCGGTTGATCTGTTCGCCCGGAGAAAACGCCGAACTCTATGCCGCCACCATCGGTGGCATGGGCCTGACCGGGCTTATCCTGACCGTGGATATGAGGCTGATGAAGGTGCCGTCGCCACATGTGCAACAGCATGCGATCCGCTTCGCTAACCTCGACCAATACTTCGCCCTCGTTGATCGCGTTGATGAGGAACACGAATATTCCGTTGCCTGGATCGACCAGCTCGCAACCGGAGCCCGCACGGGCCGGGGCGTGCTGTTGGCCGGCGATCACGCCGATGGCTCCTGCGAGCTGCCCGATATCCCCAAGGGATTGAAGCTTTCGGTGCCCTTCGCGCCGCCCTTCAATCTTCTGAACCGGACGACGCTCAAGGTTTTCAACGAATATTATTTCCGCAAGGAGAAGCCCGGTGAAACCGTGACCACGGTTCCCTGGACTTCCTATTTCTATCCACTGGACGCGATCGGCGCCTGGAACCGGCTTTACGGTCCACGCGGGCTTTACCAACATCAGAGCGTCTATCCCGCCGAGCGCGCGCCGGAGATCACCGCGCAACTCATGGAGACGGCCCGCAAGGCCGGTCACGCGTCGTTCCTGACGGTTCTGAAGCGGTTCGGCGACATCGGTTCGCGCGGCGTCCTGTCCTTCCCGCGACCCGGTTTTACTTTGACTTTGGACTTCGCCAATCAAGGTGAACGGACAGTAAAGCTCCTGGATGCCCTCGATCGCATCGTGGTGGAGGCAGGCGGTGCGATCAATCCGTACAAGGATGCCCGTATGAGCCCGCAAGTCTTTGAAAAATCTTTCCCTTCCTGGAGAGAGCTTGAGCCGTTGCGCGATCCTGCACTCGTTTCGAACTTCTGGAAGCGCGCGGCTCTGGCTTTGCCAGAATGAGAATGCAGACAATTTTATTCAAATAAACTTTCAAACTTCACGGAAAATCCGTCTCTTGCCCGTAAGTACATTTGCGGGACTGGGAGTAAAACAATGAAATATATTCCATTCATTCTTTTTACGGTTTTTACCAATGCTGCCGCTCAGCTCATGCTGAAGCAGGGTATGATGACGCTCGGGCCGATTTCGATGACCGCTGAAACGGCAATCGTGCGGCTGTTCCAGATCGTCTTCAACCCATGGGTCTTTGCCGGCCTCGTGACCTTCGTCATTTCGATGGCGTCGCATCTCTATGTGCTGTCGAAGGTCGAGCTTTCCTTTGCCTATCCGTTCCTGAGCCTCGCTTACGTCGCCGTCGCGGTCTTCGCCTACTTCGTTTTTCGCGAAGACCTGAATGCCTGGCGCATCGCCGGCATCGCGCTGATCTGCGCAGGAACCGTTCTTATCGCCCAGTCGGGCATCTCATCCCATGCCGATGACAAGCCGTCTGAGGCTGCTGCCGGGGTGAGCACCGCAGAATTCGGGAGCGAGTCATGAAACACATCATCTTTGGTGGCGACGGCTTCGTGGGCCGTCACCTGGCGGAACGTCTCGTCAAGGACGGCGAAGACGTGGTGATCGCCGATATCGTCAAGTCCGACCTCTCGCATTACGGCCGCGCCCGCTTCGTCCATTGCGACGTCACCGATCTGGAAGCTGTTCAGAAGGTCGGCATCGGTCCGGATGACATGGTCTACAACATGGCGGCGAAGATGCTGTCGCCGCTGCAGATCCGTTCGAAGCGTTGGAAATTCTTCTGGCCCGTCAACTATTACGGCGCAGAGAACATCATGAAGGCCATGGACGCGGCCGGCGCATCGCGTCTGGTGCAGTTCACGACCGACATGATCTACGGCCACACGGTGCAGTCGCCGCAGACCGAAGACCACCCGGCAAGGCCGCTCGGCGAATACGGCAAGTCGAAATGGGCGACCGAACAGCTGGCCGTGCAGTGGCGCAAGCAGGGCATGAACATCTCGATCTTCCGCCCACGCCTGATCATTGGCCCCGGTCGTCTCGGCATTCTCGAGAAACTGTTCAAACTGATCGACATGAACCTGCCGGTGCCGATGATCGGCTCGGGCAAGGTGCCCTACCAGTTCATCTCGGTCTTCGATTGCGCCGAAGCCGCGCGACTTGCCTGGAAGGGCGGCGTGCCGAACGAAGCCTACAATCTCGGTTCCGACAATCCGCCTTCCGTGCGTGATCTGCTCGGCAACCTCGTCAAGCATGCCGGCTCGAAATCCTTCCTGCTGCCCACGCCCGCCTTCGCCGTCAAGCAGACGCTGGCCTTCTTCGACATGATCAACAAGCCGATCATGGACCCGGAACAGTACCTGATCGCCGACGAGATGTGCGTGCGCGAGACCGGCAAGCTCAAGCGCGAGCTTGGCTGGCGCGCGGAATACAACGATGGCGACATGCTGATTGCCGCCTATGACGAATATCGGGCCAAGAAGACGGGCGCCGTTTCGGCCGCTTCCGTCGTCGTGCCGGCCGAATGAGGGGACAGAACATGTTGGACAGACCGAACCGTATCGCTGTTGCCGCTCCGTCGCTCGACGGCGGCGTCGCCAAGCCCAATCTCATCACCGTCGAACAGGCGAAAGCCATGTCGATCGGCGACATCACCACGGCTTTCAAGGAGCACCTGAACCCCGGACAACTCCACTTCATGAAGCTTCTCGGCTTCCACAAGGTGAAAATCGAGAGCGCCGAGGGCATGTTCTACACCGACCAGAACGGCCGCAAGATCCTCGATTTCTTCGGCGGCTTCGGCTCGCTCGCCTTCGGACACAACCATCCGCGCATTCTCGACGCCCGCCAGAAGTTCCAGGACGAAAAGCGCCACGAGATCGCCATCGCCTTCATGTCGCAATATGCGGCGGCGCTGGCCAAGAACATCGCGGCCTGCTCGCCGGGCGACCTCGACATGGTCTTCCTCGGTTCGTCCGGTTCGGAAGCGATGGAGGCTGCCGTCAAGCTTGCCGAGCGTGCCGCCGGCCCGAAGCGGCCGAAGGTTGTCTATGCCGAGAATTCCTTCCACGGCAAGACCAAGGGCGTGCTCGCCATCACCGACGGCCAGCTTTACCGCGCAGACTTCAAGGTGGCCGAAAACACAGTGCGCGTGCCCTTCGCCGATATCGATGCGGTGGAGAACGCCTTCAAATCCGACTCGGAAATCGGCGTCATCGTCTTGGAAACCATCCAGGGCGGCGGCGGCATCATCCAGGCACCGGCTGAATACTGGCAGAAACTCCGCGCGCTCTGCGACAAGTACGGAGTGCTTTGGGTCGCCGATGAAGTGCAGTGCGGCTACGGCCGTTCCGGCCGCTTCTATGCCTTCGAGCACTATGGCGTCGTGCCGGACGTCACCGCGCTCGCCAAGTCGCTCGGCGCTGGCAAGGCCGCCGTCGGCGCGATGATTGCGCGCCGCGAAGTCTACATGAAGGCCTATGGCACGCCGAAGACCGCGATGATCCACGCGATGGCGACATTTGGCGGCATGGGCGAGGCTTGCGTGACGGCGATCGAAGGCATCAACGTGCTCTACGACGAGCACCTGATCGACCGCGCCGCTGACAGTGGCGACTACCTGCTCGAGCGTCTGCAGGCGCTGAAGGACAAGTACCCGAAGATCATCAAGGACGTGCGCGGCAAGGGCTTGATGGTCGGTCTGGAGTTCCAGGACTTCAGCCAGACGCTGCCGATGGTCCTGCGTCCTGTTGTCTCGATGCTCGACGACAAGCTCAAGGGCTCGCTGTCCGGCTTCATCGGCGCGTTGCTTTTGCGCGACTACGACGTGCTGGTCGCCTTCACCGAATACAATCGCAACGTCATCCGGCTTGAGCCGCCGCTGATCTGCGAGCGCGCCCATGTCGACCAGTTCATCGCTGCCCTGGACGACCTGCTCGGCCGCGGTATCGTGCGGATCGTCAAGGATTTCGTCGGAAGCCAGATCGGCTGAGCAACGATCCTGTCGTCTTGCAAGGGGCAGGGGCGCTTAGTGCCTCTGCCCTTTGATGTTCATGTCGAATTCGACGACATTGGAATAGATCGGCGTGCCGACATCCATGCCGTAGGGTGAGCGGTGGATATTGCCGCGGATGTTGAAGGCAATCGAGCCGCGGTTCCAGTCAAGCAGCGTCACGGAAAACCGCTCCTTTCGCGAGGTGCCGCGTGCCGTCAGCGTTCCCTCGACCGCCGCCGTATCCGGGCCGGTCTGCTTCACATTCGTCGACCGGAAGGTGACGGTGCTGAAGTTCGCGGTGTCGAAGACGGCGCTCGACTTCAGGAAATCCTCGATCCGTTTCTCTCCCGTTTTTACGCTTTCCGGATAGAGCGTGAACTCGACCGTCGAGTGGTCGATATCGTTGCGGTCAATGCGGAAGTTGCCGGAAAATTTGCCGAAGTCGCCGACGATCCCTCCACCGCCTGCTTGTGCCACCGTAAAGTGGATGCGGGACGCGGACGTGATGCCATAGTTGCCGGCGGCATCCGCAAGGTCTGGCGCGGAGCCGACAGCGAGCGATGGGCTGACGGACATGGCCGCCAGCAGGGCGAGTGCAAGTGCTCTGGGTGATGGTTGCAGGCGCGGTGTCATGGTTTCTTCCTTCCAACGATAACCGGATCGGCGCTCGCCGCTTGGGAGCGTTTATGGCGGCGCGAACCGGCTGGCAGCATGCGGACGAGGACGTCGTCCCGCCGCGCAAAGTGGTGGTAGAGCGCGGCCAATACGTGAAGCGTGACGAAGGCGAAGAGCAGATAGGCGAGCGTCATATGGACGAGCGTCCAGAAATCCTCGGCCGGTGCCGATTTCGCCATCGGCAGATGCGGTATGACGAACCAGTCGAAATAGAAGCTTGGGATGTTGAGCGTCGAGGTTGATGCGACCGCCCAGCCGGCAAGCGGGACAGCGAGTGCGAGCCCCATGAGCACGATATGGGTGACGCTTCCGGCGCGCTGTTCGAGTGCGCTTAGACCTTCTGGCGGCTTCGGACGAAGCTCAACCATGTGCCAGAGCCCGCGGACGGCCGCGAGGCCAAGCGCGGTGAAGCCCAGCGATTTGTGCCACTGGTACAGCGAAAACTGGAGCGCCGGATCGATCGGTAGCCGGCGCATGATGATGCCGAGGGCAAGCAAGGTAAGGATGATCGCCGCAATCGTCCAATGAAGGGCGATGGTGAGCCAGCCAAACCCGGCTTTGTCGTTGCGCAACATGATCGTCTCCGTGGTCGCCAGCCCGGTGGCTACAACTCGGTTACGGCGGTGAGACCCATGAGCCCATGCTTTTATTCGCCGATAATACCGTAAAATTGCACTGCGATCTTGTTGATGTCGGCAAGCTGTGGTCCACTTGCGGTGGAAGGGGACACGGAGGGGTTGTTCCCGGGAGCAGTTGGGCTGGCGTACATGACGAAGAAAAAAACGACACCAATGAGTCCGCACGAGCGGGAGGCTTATGAGCAGGCTCGCACGGGTATCCGCCTTGGAACCGAAGGCAAATATGGTGAGGCGATCGATGCCTGGCGTCTGGCATCCGACACGGCCGATGCCCACCTCGCATTTACGGACATGTATTACTGGATCAAGAGCGGTTACGGCGCGGCACTTTGCGATGCCGGGCAGTATCGGGAGAGCATTGCCGTCTCGCTCATGTCCCGAGAGTGGACGCTGGAGCGGCGCCAGCCGCTTTCGTCGCTGTCGATCGCACGCTCGTATCTCGCGCTTGGCGAAGGCGAGGCGGCCGCCCCTTATCTCCGCGAGGTTCACGGCTTGATCGGCGATGCCATCTTCGAACAATTCGACGAGGATCTGGAGGCCGACGTTCACGCGGCGATCGCCGGCCTGGAAAACGGCGGAACGCGGCCTTCCGCCGGTCGGCCGAAGTGACGTTGGCTTCCTAGGCCAGGGCTAGGACCACTGCAAACCGGAATATGACGGCGTTCGCGATCGCGAACGGTCAGGCGTTTTCTCGCCATGATTTCATTTTAGGTGCCGATTGCCCCTTTAGCGGGTGATTCGAAGTCGACCGTTCTGGTTCCGGCTCTTTTTTACATTTTGATTTTCTTAGGAGTTTCCAATGAGTGAAACCGTATTGCCGTCTGATGCCGAAATTACCCTTCGGCGCATTTCAGCCCTGACCGTCTGCGACGTTTGCGAGCTCAGCGAAACGCTGAGCGACGAGCAACGCGACATGGTGGCGGACAACGGCACCTCGATCGCCGAGGCGCATTTTTCCGAGAACGCCTGGTTCCGCGCGATCTACGCGGAGGAAACGCTTGTCGGCTTCATCATGCTGCATGAAGGATCCGACTGGGACGACGGTATCGATTGCCCGGGGGTCTATCTCTGGCGGTTCATGATTGCCCGCCCGTTCCAGGGCAAGGGGTTTGGCAAGCAGGTGATCGCCCTTGTGGTGCGCGATCTGAAAGCGCGCGGTCTTCACGAACTCTACACGAGTTACGGACAGGGCCCCGGCAGTCCCGAAGGATTCTATCGTGGCCTCGGCTTCGTGCCGACGGGCGAGCACTATGACGACGAGCTTGAGGCCGTGCTGAAATTTTAAGACAGTGCAGACATGGGCGCCGGCTTCATGTCTGCCGACACGATTTTCATGAGTATGACGATGAGTAACGATCTACACGAGGCCAACCGCCTCTCCTGGAATGCTGCGACGGTCGCACACAACAGCCACAAGGGCGATCAGGCGGCCTTCTTTCGCGCCGGCGGCTCGACGCTCTATCCGGAAGAAATCGAGCTGCTCGGCGATATGACCGGGCTGGACCTCCTGCATCTTCAATGCAACTCCGGCCAGGACAGCCTGAGCCTTGCGCGTCTCGGCGCCAGGGTCACCGGCGTCGATATCTCGGACGAAGCGATCGCCTTTGCGACCCGGCTCTCCGAGGAAAGCGGGATTGCGGCCCGCTTCGAGCGCGCCGACCTGTTCCAGTGGTTCGATGGCGCGCGGGCGAGCGGGCGTCGGTTTGACCGGGTCTTTGCGTCCTACGGCACGATCTGCTGGCTGTCGGATCTCGGCATCTGGGCGCGCGGTATAGCCGACGTGCTGAGGCCGGGCGGTCGTTTCGCCTTCATCGAGTTCCATCCCTTCGCGATGGTCTTCGGCCCGAGTTGGCAGCCGCATTATGACTATGCGCCGAGGGAACCGGTCGCAGAGACTGGCGTCGGCGACTATGTCGCGGATTCCGGCGCCGGCCTTGCCGCTGCCGGCTATCAGCAGGGTGTGGTGGGCTTCACCAATCCCCATCCGTCCTTCGAGTTCAACTGGGGGATTGCGGATGTGATCCAGGCGCTCATCGATGCCGGTCTCAGGGTCGAGCGCCTGACGGAGTATCCCTATTCCAACGGCTGGGTCGGCTTCGAAGGCATGCGTGATCTCGGTGGCCGACGCATGGCGCCGCCTGCGACCATGCCAAGCCTGCCCTTGATGTATGCGATTGCGGCGTCGAAGCCGGGGTCGGAAGCAGGAGGCAGGGCAGTGGCGAGCGCCGCGCCCATGACCATTCGGCCCTGGCGCCCGGAGGAGGGCGACCGGCTACTCGCAATCTGGCTCGCCGCTTCGCGCATCGGTCATCCGTTTCTCGGAGAAGCCCGCCTTGTCGAGCAACAGCAGGTGGTGCGGGACACCTATCTGCCGATGGCCGACAACTGGGTCGCCGAGATCGACGGCAAGGTCGTGGGCTTCATTGGGCTGATCGAGAGCTTCATCGGCGGGCTGTTCGTCGATCCGGATATCCGCGGTTCGGGCATCGGTCGCGCCCTTGTCGAGGATGCGGCGGCCCGTCTAGGGCAGCTCGAAGTCAGCGTCTATGCGGACAATCAAGCTGCCGTCGACTTCTACCGTCGCCGCGGTTTCGTCGAAACCGCGCGCAAGGAGACCGACGACGAAGGATTGCCGTTTGCGGTGATCGACATGGTGCGCAACGCCTGACAATTGCTCGCGGCGGGGCAGGGCAACTTGTCCCGCTGCCAGGGAATAATCACCGCCAGCGCTTTTAATTGCCGGCCGCATTTGCTAGGCCGCTTCCGGAGAAAAGCACTCCGGAGGAAATTGCATGACGCCCGATATCCGCCCGCTCGTCGCCGGCAACTGGAAGATGAACGGAACCCGCGCCTCGCTGGACCAGATCAAGGCGATGGCCGAAGGCGTCAAGGGCGAACTTTCCGCCAAGGTCGAGACGCTGATCTGCCCGCCGGCAACCCTGCTGTACGTGGCGACGGCGCTTTGCGACGACAGCCCGCTGATGATTGGCGCGCAGGATTGCCATCAGAAGCAGTCGGGCGCACACACCGGCGACGTTTCAGCTGAAATGATCGCCGATTGCTTCGGCACTCACGTCATTGTTGGCCATTCCGAGCGTCGTACCGACCACGCTGAAAGCGATGCTCTGGTTCGCGCGAAGACCGAAGCGGCCCATGCCGCCGAGCTCGTGGCGATTGTCTGCATCGGCGAAACGGGTGACGAGCGCAAGGCAGGCAAGACGCTGGACGTTCTGAAGCGCCAGCTCGCCGAGAGCCTGCCGGATGCCGCGACTGCCGAAAATACGGTCATTGCCTACGAACCCGTCTGGGCGATCGGCACGGGCCTGACCCCGACCGTGGCCGACGTCGAGGAAGCGCATGCCTTCATGCGCAAGGAGCTCGTTTCGCGCTTTGCCGACGCTGGCGCCAAGATGCGTATCCTCTATGGCGGCTCGGTCAAGCCTTCCAATGCGAAGGAACTGATGGGTGTGGCCAATGTCGATGGCGCGCTGATTGGTGGTGCGAGCTTGAAAGCGGAAGACTTCCTCGCCATCTACCGGGCTTATGAAGAATTGACGGCCTGATTGCCCGGAGCACCGGGCGGGGGCTTGGAATGGCGCACGGCATGGTATAAAGAGGCGCGAAAATTGCGCCCGGCCATGCCGAGTTGGCGCATGGTTTGATTCGTGTGCCCAAAGGGCAGGACTGGAAGCTGATGCAGACCGTACTACTCGTCATCTATCTCATGGTCGTCGTCGCCCTGATCGGCGTCGTTCTCATTCAGCGTTCCGAAGGCGGCGGCCTCGGCATCGGCGGCGGCTCGGGCTTCATGTCCGCGCGTGGCACGGCCAATGCTCTGACCCGCACGACGGCAATCCTTGCCGCGCTGTTCTTCGTCCTCGCAATTGCCATGGGCATTCTGGCGCGCTACCAGCCGCAGGCAACCGATATCCTCGATCGGATCCCGGGCACCAGCTCGAACGGCGGCGGTGTTCTCGATTCGCTCGGCGGCGGCAACACCCAGGCTCCGGCCGGCGGCGCCACGCAGCAGCAACCCGCAACTGCCCCGGCAGCCGGCAATGGCGCTGCGACAGGCAACGGCGTTCCCTCGGCCGCACCGGCAACATCCGGCGAAGCTCCGGCAGGCGGCGCAACGACTGAGACGCCCGCCAACAACAACTCGGGATCGCAAGTTCCCAGCGGCCAATAAGGTCGCAATTCAGAAGAACCCGCCGGCGGATGTTTCATCCGCCGGTTTTGTTTTGTGTGAAATCTGCCTCCATCCAAAGACGAAAAGTTCTGGAACATGAATTTTTCGGTGGCGGAATCATTTGTGAAAAGGTATCCGGTGACTCCCATGGCGCGATATGTATTCATCACTGGCGGCGTGGTTTCCTCCCTCGGAAAAGGCATCGCTGCAGCGGCTCTCGGAGCACTGCTGCAGGCGCGTGGCTACCGGGTGAGACTGCGCAAGCTCGACCCCTACCTCAACGTTGACCCGGGCACCATGAGCCCGACCCAGCACGGTGAGGTTTTCGTAACCGACGATGGCGCGGAGACCGATCTCGATCTCGGCCACTATGAACGCTTCACGGGGCGTTCGGCGACGAAGACCGACAACATCACCACGGGCCGGATCTACAAGAACATCATCGACAAGGAACGCCGCGGCGACTATCTCGGCGCAACCGTTCAGGTGATCCCGCACGTCACCAACGAAATCAAGAACTTCGTCACCGAAGGCAACGACGACTACGATTTCGTACTCTGCGAAATCGGCGGCACGGTCGGCGATATCGAGGCGATGCCGTTCATGGAGGCGATCCGCCAGCTCGGCAACGACCTGCCGCGCGGCACCGCCGTCTACGTCCACCTGACGCTGATGCCGTATATTCCTGCGGCAGGCGAACTCAAGACCAAGCCGACGCAGCATTCGGTCAAGGAACTGCAGGCGCTCGGCATTCATCCCGATATCCTGCTCGTTCGCGCGGATCGCGAAATTCCGGAAGCCGAACGCCGCAAGCTCTCGCTGTTCTGCAACGTTCGCCAGTCGGCGGTTATCCAGGCGCTCGACGTCGCCTCGATCTATGACGTTCCGATCGCCTACCACAAGGAAGGCCTCGACAATGAGGTGCTAGCAGCCTTCGGCATCGAGCCGGCGCCGAAGCCGCGCATGGAAGCCTGGGAACGCGTTGCCGATCGGATCCGTACGCCGGAAGGCGAAGTCACGATCGCAATCGTCGGCAAGTACACGGGCCTCAAGGATGCGTACAAGTCGCTGATCGAAGCGCTCTACCACGGTGGCATCGCCAACCGGGTGAAGGTCAAGCTTGAGTGGATCGAATCGGAAGTCTTCGAGAAGGAAGACCCGGCACCCTATCTCGAGAAGGTCCATGGCATCCTGGTTCCCGGCGGTTTCGGCGAGCGTGGCTCCGAGGGCAAGATCAACGCGGCGCGCTTTGCCCGCGAGCGCAAGGTGCCTTACTTCGGCATCTGCTTCGGAATGCAGATGGCGGTCGTGGAAGCTGCCCGCAATCTCGCCGGTATCGAGAAGGCGTCGTCCACCGAATTCGGCCCGACCAAGGAGCCGGTTGTCGGCCTCATGACCGAGTGGGTGAAGGGCAACGAACTCGAGAAGCGTTCGGCTTCCGGCAATCTCGGTGGTACCATGCGCCTCGGCGCCTACCGTGCGTCGCTCAAGAGCAACACGAAGATTGCCGAGATCTACGGTTCGACCGATATTTTCGAGCGTCACCGTCACCGCTATGAAGTCAATGTCGACTACAAGGATCGCCTGGAATCCTGCGGCCTCGTCTTCTCCGGCATGTCACCGGACGGCGTGCTGCCGGAAACGGTCGAGTACCCGGATCATCCGTGGTTCATCGGCGTCCAGTACCATCCGGAACTGAAGTCGCGCCCGCTCGACCCGCATCCGCTGTTTGCGAGCTTCATCGAAGCGGCGCTGGAACAATCCCGTCTCGTCTAAGTCGAGATTGCATCAAACAAGAAAGGCCGGTCGCTAGACCGGCCTTTTTCATATGTGCTGGTGCGCGGAGTTCCTGGTGCGACCAGTCAGAGATTGCTCAGCGCGCCTCGACCGGCTTGCGCCATTGCGGCGCCCGCCAGATGGTGATGAAGCGCAGTACCCATTCGAGCGGGCCGTAAGCGTAGCGCGCCATCCACCAGCGGCTGGTGAAAAGCTGGGCCGTGAAGATTGCAAGCGCAATCAACACCGTTGCCAAGGGCGAGACCTGGCCGATGAGGCCAAGCCCGTACCCATGGAAGATCAGAGCCGCGACCAGTGACTGCATGAGGTAGTTGGAAAGCGCCATACGGCCGGCTGGCGCCAGCAGGGTGCGCAGGCGCTGCCCGGCCGTCGTTCCGAAGAACAGCATCATGCCGCCGACATAGGCGCCGGTCAGGAACGGGCCGGTGATCAGTCCAATCGAAAGACCGATGATGGCGACGGGCGAATCGATCAGCTCGACGCTGGCATAGGCATAGACGATGGCGCCGGGCAGTCCGATCCACAGGCCGGGGCGAAGCAGCCGTTGGAAGAGTGGGCGGTTTTCCTCCGGTCGCGCCAGCGTCTTGCGGCGCCCCGCGATCAGGCCGAGCGCGAACATCGCAAGCGCACACGGCGCCTGCAGCAGGCCAAGGATCACCCAGACTGACGAGAGCTCCGTCAGGTGCTGGCCGATGATAGCTTGCCAGTCGCCTTGAAAGGCAAGTTCTGTCGCCTCGGCCGCAGCAAGGATCGCGGACCGGTCGAGCGGCATCGGCCCCAGCGTAGCGAGCACACCGAGCGCACCCCATGCTACAGCAATGAGAATGATCAGCCATTTCGCCAAGCGGAAGAGGGCGGCATCGCTTCGGTTCCGTAGTGTCAGCAGCACGACGCCGAGCACGGCATAGGTGGTGAGAATGTCGCCATGGAAGAGCAGAACCGCATGGGCAATACCGATCAGCCAAAGGCCGGTCTGCCGACGCAAGAGCCGGGGCACGAAAGCTTCGCCGGATTTTTCCGCCGAGCGCATCTGCAGCGTGAAGCTGTAGCCGAACAGGAACGAGAACAAGAGGTAGAACTTCATCTCGAAGAACAGCGCGATCACCAGATGGACGGCGCGGTCGGCGGTGCCGCCGAAGGCCGGATCGGCGAGTTCCAGTCCATAGAACGCGGAGGCGAAGGCCATGCTGTTGACGAGAAGGATTCCGAGCAGTGCAAAGCCGCGCAATGCGTCGACATCGTCGATGCGATCCGGGGTGGTCATTCGAGTTCTCCGTAGCGGCAGGCGCTGGAAGGGTGCGCCATAACCAGTTGAAACAGCGCCGTTTTGTGAAAATGAACGTCTCAATCGCCAGTAGGGACAGGGGAGCCCCGCTCAGCTGGGCGAGTGCTCTATTTATTAAATCGACTAGTCAATCTAGTAATTGGAGCGATGAGACGTCAAGTCGCGCCCGGGGGTTTAGCGCGCGGGAGCCTTTCAGTTACGGTGGATGGGGACGGTCAGCCTTTGTGGCTGGTATTCTGCCGGAGCCAGGCGATTTGCCGGCGGGCACGCAGAAGTGCGGTCAGTGCAGCGCCGATCGAGATCAAGAGCAACGCGGCCCAGAGGACTTCGCCGTCGCCAAGCCAGAGGCCTTCAAGAGACGAAAGAACCGCAGCCAGCGTCATTGTCGCCATGCGGTGCTGCTTGGCCATCGGGCCGGAGAAATCACTCGGAGCGCCATTGGCTCGGCCAAGTTCGCGCACATAGGCCGTCAGTACGGCGAAAGTAGCTGCAGCGAAACCAAGGGCAGGCACGCCGATCCCGAATCCGGCGCCGACGAAGATGAAGACATCGGCGACACGGTCCGGAAATTCGTTCCAGAAAGGACCATCGGCTTCGCCCTTGCCACCCTCGACGGCGACCATGCCGTCGAAGAGATTGCAGAGCAGGCGCCCCTGGCAGAAGAGGGCTGCGGCGATGAACAGCGCGACTCTTGCCCCATCCTGCGTTTCCCCCGTCAGCCAGAAGGCGAGCCCGGCCAAGGCCGCGGCTAGCATGCTGGCCTGCGAGATCTGGTTGGGCGTGACGCTCATCGAGGCCAGGCGCCGCGCGATCGCCTGCGCCCAGCGGGTGTTGCGGCTTGCGAGTGGCCTGCGGTCACCGGTCCCGGTCATGTTCGCCTCGGCTGATGGAATAGTTGTAGATGGCGGCGTAGGTGGTCGAAACCGTGAGCGGCAGCGCGATCGTTTTCAGGATCTCGGGCGTGCCGCCTGCTGCGTGGATCGCGATGAGGACTGCTGACGAACCAAGGCAGGCGAGGAGTGGCGGCAGGACCAACCGCGTCGCGCCGCTGAACCGACTGGAAAGCACGTCGATCGCCGTCTTGAGATAGAGGGTCAGCAGGGCCGAAAGCGTACCCTGGACGACGCTGGCAACAACCGGCTTCGGCATCGGATGATGGCGATTGGCGAAGAGCGCCCAGCCACCCATGGCAAAAAACGCAAATGCCACATGCACCACGCCCCTTGATGCCAATCCCCTCAGCTTTGAGGTCATGTCAGTGACCACCAGTAACGCGTCAGATGGAAGAAGATCGGCGCCGAAAAGACGACGGAATCCAGCCGGTCGATCAGTCCGCCATGGCCCTCGATCAGGTGACCCCAGTCCTTGACGCCGCGGTCGCGCTTGATCGCCGACATCACGAGCCCGCCGAAGAAGCCCATCAAGGTGATGATGAGCGACATCACAGCCGCTTGCATCGGCGTAAACGGCGTAATCCACCAGAGCGACGCACCGATCAGGGTGGCGCTTGCGACCCCGCCGACAAACCCTTCGACGGTCTTCGAGGGCGAAAGGGTCGGTGCGATCTTGGTGCGTCCGAAGAGCTTGCCCCAGACATATTGCAGCACGTCGCTGGACTGAACGACGATGACCAGGAAGGCGATCAAGAGAACGTTGCGGCCATCATAGCCTGGGATCTGCAACGTCAGCAACGCCGGCACGTGCGAGGCGCAGAAGACGCAGATCATCAGCGCCCATTGCACCTCGGAGATCCGCAGAAGGAAATCACGCGTATCACCGCGCAGAACCGCGACGATCGGCATCAGCAGGAAAGCATAGACCGGCACGAAGATCGAATAGATGCCGTATTGCTCGGCCCACAGCAGAAAGTAGTTGATCGGCAGCACGACGAAGAAAGCGGCAGCGATCGCCCAGTGATCGCCACGTCGCGTATTGATGAGCGTGATGAATTCGCGCAGTGCCGCGAAAGAGCAGAAGGCAAAGAGCAGGAGCACGCCGACCCGACCGGCGACAAAGGCGATAGCGATGAGTACCACCATCGCCCACCACGCCTTGATGCGAGCGTTGAGGTTCTCGATTGCGCCGTTAGATCCGTCCGGCGAAAGCTTCTGCTTGAGCACGTAGCCGATGCTCGACGCGAGCACGAGAATGCCGCCGACACCGAGAAGCAGTTTGAGCATGTCCAGGCTTGCCGTGCTCATGCATTGTCTTCCGTTGAAGAGGGAGCGAGCGAGAGCAGGGCGACCTCGGCGCGGGCGATGAATTCGTCCTTGGTCTCCTGCGCCTTGAGGTGCATCGGTTCGCCGAAGGTTACGGTACAGATGAGCGGGATCGGCACGAACTCCCCCTTCGGCATCACGCGGTTGAGATTGTTGATCCAGACGGGGACGAGCGCCACATCCGGCCGCTTGCAGGCGAGGTGATAGAGCCCGCTCTTGAAAGGCAACAGGCGCGCCTCAGTCTGGTTGCGCGTTCCCTCGGGAAAGAGAATCAGCGACGAGCCGTCGTTGAGGACGGCCGTCATTTGCTCGACCGGATCCTGGGTGCGGGCCGCTGCGTCGCGCTCGATCAGGACCGCGTCGAACACGTCACGGCCGATGAAGGCAGAGAGCTTCGATTTCAGCCAATATTCTGCCCCGGCCACCGGCCGCGTGCGCTCCCGCAGCCAGGGCGGCAAAACCGCCCAGATCAGGACGAAATCGCCGTGGCTGGAATGATTGGCGAAGTAGATGCTCTGTTTCGGCGGCAGGCCGGTCTCATGCCAGATGGCGCGCGCCGCGGTCATTGCGCGCGCAAACATCATGATGGCGATGGAGGCCAGCTTGGCCATTATCTCGCGGATCATGCGAATTCGTGCTCGGATTGGAAACGGGCCGGTACTCCGACGCACCCTGCGGAGCGTATGGGCCATGTCCGGATGGGTTTCATGCCTTGCAACAATAAGATCAAGCGCTGCCCCCTCAGCCTGCGCCCGGCATAACCCCAGGCTGCATCGACCAACATTACGCGATTGCGTCCGCTTCTCAAGCGGTTGAAATCACAAGCAAGGTGATAACGGACCAGGCGCTCCGGATATTCGCCGTCGTTGTGAAGGGATCGAACGCAAGACGATGCGACGCCTCGCCACAGCCGGTCTCAGAGCCAACGTTGACCAACTGCAACCCTGCCGCTAGCCTGCGCTTGCAACATGAGGAGCCTCGTCCGATGCGCCAGTAATGCCCGGTGAAAACCGAATTCGCCTCAACTTCGCTCGCGAAGGGGATGGACGATGGCATTGCTAGACCCGCATTGGCGGTCAGACGCCGAGGCATTCCGTGCCTGCGCCCCCGTTCGTGAGCGGTCACATTTGGACACGTTTCCAGGGACCGAACATGCAAGGTAAATCCAATCTCGATATCATCGATCACAACCGCCAGGCCTGGGACAGGCAAGCGAGTGAACACTGCGAGTGGTCGCGGCCGGTGACGCCGGAGATGATCGCTGCGGCCCGTGCCGGGCAATGGCAGGCGCGGCTGACGCCTGGCGATCTGCCGAAGGGTTGGCTACCCGACATCCGCGGCAAGAAGATCCTGTGCCTGGCCTCGGCGGGCGGCCAGCAGGGGCCAATTCTGGCGGCGGCAGGTGCCGAGGTCACCGTCTTCGACATCTCCGAGGGGCAGCTCGCCCAGGACCTGCTTGTGGCCGAACGCGAGGGCCTGTCGCTGGCAGCGGTACAGGGGGACATGCGCGACCTCTCGGTCTTTGCGGATGAAGCCTTCGACATTGTCTTTCACCCGATATCGAATCTCTACGTTCCGGCTCTCCAGCCGGTTTGGCGGGAATGCAATCGCGTGCTCAAGACCGGTGGACGCCTGCTCGCGAGCTTCTACAACCCGATTGTTTTCGTTGGCGACCGGGACCCGAGCTATGCGGAGAAGGGCCTCATTCGCCCCGTCTATGCGCTACCCTTTGCGGAAGCCGAACATCTGGCTGCCGATGCGGTGCAAGCCAAGATCGGTCGCGGTGAAGCGCTGGTGTTCGGGCACAGCCTTGCCGCGCAGATCGACGGGCAATTGCAAGCAGGCTTCGTGCTCGCCGGCTTTCACGAAGACTGGCAGCCATCGCCCCGTTTTCTGATAGACAGGTTCGTGCCGACCTTCATCGCCACCTGCGCCATCAAGAGCGATCTCGGCCTCTGACATAGGGGCGCGAACGGTGCGCGTCTTGTGGCGTGCACAGGAGGAACAGAGCAATCGCGGCGTCCGCGATAACCCGCGGTTGCGTTTTTCGGGCAGGCTGCATGCCGATCATTGTGACTTGTTACGTCGCGTTACTGTTACGTACTCGCCAAACCGCTGGTTTCATTCTTTTATGTTCGTCAGCGAAACTGGAAAGGGTCAATACGCATGCGCTTCATCGCTTTGTTGGTTATGCCGTTGGCGATCGTGCTGGGGCTTTCGGGCTGTGCCTCCACCACCTCCTCGAGCAATACGACCTACGCGCAGCCCCAAACGTTCGCCCCCGGTCTCGGCGCGGGAAATACGGCCAACTCCACGGCGGCTCCGGGCTACTACTGACGCTCTGGCGGCCCGACACCTGCGGGCAAGCGTAATTCCGCGACGGGCTCGGCCCGGCGCGGAGTGTTCTTGCCTGCGGCCAGTTTCGGGCTCACACGGCCAATCGGCTCCCTGGCCGCGACTCGGCTTGCAATCGCCGGCCAAAAGTTGCAAACAGCGGCGAACCATCAGGGAAAACGCCATGAGCCTCTCCAAGCGCACCACCCGCCCGCTCGATCACCTCGTGCTGCCGGTGGATACGCTTACGCAGGCGCGGCGCCGTTTTTCCGATCTCGGCTTTACTGTCGCTGAGGATGCGCGCCATCCTTTTGGCACTGAGAATGCCTGCGTCTTCTTTTCCGATGGCACCTATCTCGAACCGTTGGCCGTCGCCTCCCGCGAGGAATGCGAAGCCGCCGCCCTCGACGGCAATGCCTTTGTCGCCCGCGATCAGGCCTTCCGCTTTCGTCAGGGGCCAGAAGGTCTTTCGGCCCTGGTCTTCGGCACGGAGGATGCGGCAAGCGATCACATTCGCTTCCGTGCGCATGGCGTCTCGGGCGGCGACATGCTGGAGTTCTCTCGGCCGATGAAACTGCCGGATGGCCGAGAAGGATTGGGTTCCTTCCGCCTTGCATTTGCGGCCGATCTGCGTGCGCCGGATTTCTTCCTCTTCAACTGTCAGCGCGTCCGGGCACTACCCACAGACCGGGCAGCGCTGGAGCGGCATCAAAACGGCGTGACCGGCATCGCCGAAGTGGTTCTGTCGGAAGCCAACCCGACCGATTTTCAGTATCTCCTGCAGGAGGCCGTCGACGAACGCGAAGTCGCTGCGCACTCCTTCGGCATGGATATCTCGGCCACGAACGCCAAGATTTCGGTGCTGAATGCAGTTGGCATGGAAGCTTTCTTCGGTCGCTCGGTGCGCGAAGCCGAACGCGGCCTGCGTGGACGCGCCGTCGTCTTCCGCGTCGCCGATCTCGAGGCGACACGCGCGCTCTTTGCTGACAACGATATCGAATTTGCAGAAATGGGCGGACGCCTCATTGTTCCCGAAATGCCGGGGCAAGGGGTGATCTTCGCTTTTGGAGCTTGATGATGAAAACCAATGCCAGAGTAGTAGTCGGCAACGGCGCCCACCAGGTCGCCTTCGCGCAAACCGATAAGCTGTCGCTGATCGCCGGTCCCTGCCAGATGGAGAGCCGCGAACACGCCTTCATGATGGCGGGTGCGCTTTCCGAACTCTGCAAGAAGCTGGGCCTCGGCCTCGTCTACAAGTCCTCCTTCGACAAGGCGAACCGTACCTCGCTTTCGGGCAAGCGCGGCATCGGCCTCGACAAGGCCATGGAGATCTTTGCCGACCTCAAGAAGGAGTTCGGCTTTCCGGTTCTGACCGACGTCCACACCGAAGAGCAATGCGCTCTGGTCGCTCCGACGATCGACATCCTGCAGATCCCCGCGTTTCTGTCGCGCCAGACCGATCTTCTGGTCGCCGCTGCCAAAACCGGCCGCGCGATCAACGTCAAGAAGGGTCAGTTCCTCGCCCCCTGGGACATGAAGAACGTCCTCGCGAAGTTCACCGAAAGCGGCAATCCGAACGTTATGCTTTGCGAACGCGGCGCTTCCTTCGGCTACAACACGTTGGTCTCCGACATGCGCTCGTTGCCGATCATGGCATCGCTCGGCGCGCCCGTCGTTTTCGATGCGACCCATTCCGTGCAGCAACCGGGCGGGCAGGGTGGCTCCTCGGGCGGCCAGCGTGAATTCGTCGAGACCCTGGCGCGTGCGGCCGTTGCCGTCGGCGTTGCCGGCGTGTTCGTCGAGACACACGAGGACCYGGACAATGCCCCGTCGGACGGTCCGAACATGGTGCATCTCAAGGACATGCCGCGGCTGCTCGAAAAGCTGCTGGCCTTCGACGCGATCGCCAAGGGCTGAGCCCGCGCGACGCTTCGTGAAATTTTCATGAACCGCAATGGCGCGAACGGTTTTGCATATTGCGCGCCATTGTAATTTCGAGGCCTTGGCGTATGACAGGCCCGACCACCCACCGTCCTCAAGCAGGGAAGAGATCATGACTGCAATCATCGACATCATCGGCCGAGAAATTCTGGACAGCCGCGGCAACCCGACCGTCGAGGTCGACGTGTACCTGGAAGACGGAAGCTTCGGCCGTGCGGCGGTCCCGTCGGGCGCCTCGACCGGTGCGCATGAGGCTGTCGAGTTGCGCGATGGTGGTACGCGTTACCTCGGCAAGGGCGTCGAGCGCGCTGTCGAAGCCGTCAACGGCGAGATCTTCGAAGCGATCGGCGGCCTCGATGCCGAGAATCAGATCCAGATCGACAAGACCATGATCGAGCTCGACGGCACGTCGAACAAGTCGCGCCTCGGCGCCAACGCCATCCTTGGCGTGTCGCTTGCCGTCGCCAAGGCTGCGGCTGAGGCTGCCGGCCTGCCGCTCTATCGTTACGTCGGCGGCCCGAACGCCCACGTTCTGCCGGTTCCGATGATGAACATCATCAACGGCGGCGCCCATGCCGACAACCCGATCGACTTCCAGGAGTTCATGATCGTTCCTGTTGGCGCCGACACGATGCGCGATGCGGTCCGCATGGGTTCGGAAGTGTTCCACACGCTGAAGAAGCAGCTTGCGGCCGACGGCCATAACACCAATGTCGGCGATGAAGGCGGCTTCGCACCGGGCCTCGCGTCCGCTCCGGCAGCGCTCGACTTCATCATGAAGTCGATCGAGAAGGCCGGCTACAAGCCGGGCGAAGACATGTTCATCGCGCTCGACTGCGCCGCAACCGAATTCTTCAAGGACGGCAAGTACGTGCTCGAAGGCGAAGGCCGCACGCTCGAGCCGGGCGCCATGGCCGAATACCTGGCCGAACTCGCTGCCAAGTACCCGATCTTCTCGATCGAAGACGGCATGGCGGAAGACGACTGGGATGGCTGGAAGGCCGTGACCGACCTCATCGGCAACAAGTGCCAGCTCGTCGGCGACGACCTGTTCGTCACCAACTCGGCGCGTCTGCGCGACGGCATCAAGATGGGCGTTGCCAACTCGATCCTCGTCAAGGTCAACCAGATCGGTTCGCTCTCCGAGACGCTCGACGCCGTCGAGACTGCGCACAAGGCGCGCTACACCGCCGTCATGTCGCACCGCTCGGGCGAGACCGAAGATGCCACGATCGCCGATCTCGCGGTTGCCACCAACTGCGGCCAGATCAAGACCGGCTCGCTTGCCCGTTCGGACCGGCTCGCAAAGTACAACCAGCTGATCCGCATCGAAGAGCAGCTCGGCCTGCAGGCGAAGTACGCCGGCCGTTCGATCCTGCGCGGCTGATCCCAGGGCGGGATAGGGAAAATGTGTGCGGTTTTCCGCTCGCATCCCGCTCTCACTTGCTAAAGCGCCGTGCGTCTTGTCAGGCGCGCATGGCTCACTGCCGCTGATAAACGAAACCCGCCCACGTTCCCGCGTGGGCGGGTTTCTGTTTTCCTGCCATTCATGGTCAACGGTCGGTTAATCAATCGACGCTAATCTGACTTCCGTATTGCGTATCAGGGCGTGAATGGATGTGGACACGGCATCATAAGAAACGGAAACTGGGTCGGCTGGTGATGCCGCTGATCGCGGTCGCCTTTCTCTCCTACTTCGGCTATCATTCCATCCACGGCGGCTATGGCCTGAAGGCGACCGAGCAATTCGATCGCCAGATCGTCGAGCGGCAGGCGCGGCTGGATAAGCTCACGAAGCAGCGAATGATCCTCGAAAAAGAGGTTCAGTTGATGAGTGATGGGTCGCTGGAACGGGACATGCTGGATGAAAAAGCTCGCCTCGCGCTCAACATGTCGCGAAGTGATGAGATTGTTATTTTCCACCGGCCCGCGAATTAACCTGAATTCAGTTAATTGAAATTTGTAAAGTAAATTCAATTACTTGCGTGGAATGCGAGCCATGCAAATATGGCATTGCTGTGGCCGCGTTCTTTCCCTATGGTAACCGCAAAAGGCTAACCATTGGGAGGAACGAATGGCTCCGCGAAAATCCGCGTCCGTTTCCAGCCGCAAGAGTGCCGCAAAGCCGGCCAAGAAAGATTTCAACGGCGGCACCTTCGCCGACTTCTCCAAGGAAGAAGATCTCAAAGCCTACCGCGAGATGCTGCTGATCCGGCGTTTCGAGGAGAAGGCCGGCCAGCTCTACGGCATGGGCTTCATCGGCGGCTTCTGTCACCTCTATATCGGCCAGGAAGCCGTCGTCGTCGGCATGCAGATGGCGCTGAAAGAGGGCGACCAGGTCATCACCGCCTACCGTGATCATGGCCACATGCTGGCCTGCGGTATGAGCGCCCGCGGCGTCATGGCCGAACTCACCGGTCGTCGCAGTGGTCTTTCCAAGGGGAAGGGCGGCTCGATGCACATGTTCTCCAAGGAAAAGCACTTCTACGGCGGTCACGGCATCGTCGGCGCGCAGGTGTCGCTCGGCACCGGTCTTGCTTTCGCCAACCGCTACCGTGGCAACGACAATGTGTCCGTCGCCTATTTCGGTGATGGCGCGGCCAACCAGGGCCAGGTCTACGAAAGCTTCAACATGGCGCAGCTCTGGAAGCTGCCGGTGATCTACGTCATCGAGAACAACCGTTACGCCATGGGTACTTCCGTTTCGCGGGCTTCGGCCCAGACCGACTTCTCGCAGCGCGGCGTCTCCTTCAACATTCCGGGCTTCCAGGTCGACGGCATGGACGTGCGTGCGGTCAAGGCCGCCGGCGACGAGGCCGTTGAGCATTGCCGCTCGGGCAAGGGTCCGATCATCCTTGAGATGCAGACCTACCGCTATCGCGGCCACTCGATGTCCGACCCGGCGAAGTACCGCTCGAAGGACGAAGTGCAGAAGATGCGCTCGGAGCATGACCCGATCGAGCAGGTGAAGGCACGTCTGACCGAAAAGGGTTGGGCGAACGAGGACGAGCTGAAGCAGATCGACAAGGACGTCCGCGACATTGTTGCCGACAGCGCCGATTTTGCCCAGGCCGATCCGGAGCCGGATGCATCCGAGCTCTACACCGACATCCTGCTTTGATCCGGGGAGGGACAAACATGCCAGTAGAAATTCTTATGCCCGCCCTTTCCCCGACCATGGAGGAAGGCACGCTCTCGAAATGGTTGAAGAACGAGGGGGACAAGGTGTCCTCCGGCGATGTCATCGCCGAGATCGAGACCGACAAGGCAACGATGGAAGTCGAAGCCGTCGATGAAGGCACGATCGGCAAGCTGCTGATCGCCGCCGGCACCGAAGGCGTCAAGGTCAACACGCCGATCGCCGTGCTGCTGCAGGATGGCGAAGGCGCTGGCGACATCGCCGCTCCGAAGGCCGAAGCTCCAAAGGCCGCCGCCGCCGAAGCCCCGGCTGCTGCCGCATCGGCTCCGGTCGCTGCCCAGCCGAAGGTCGAAGTCGCTGCCGATCCGGCCATCCCGGCCGGCACCGAAATGGTGACGATGACCGTCCGCGAAGCGCTTCGCGACGCCATGGCCGAAGAAATGCGCGCCAGCGACGATGTCTTCGTCATGGGTGAAGAAGTCGCCGAATACCAGGGCGCCTACAAGATCACGCAAGGCCTGCTGCAGGAATTCGGCGCCCGCCGTGTCATCGACACCCCGATCACCGAGCACGGCTTTGCCGGCGTCGGCGTCGGCGCTGCCATGACCGGCCTTCGCCCGATCGTCGAGTTCATGACCTTCAACTTCGCCATGCAGGCGATCGACCAGATCATCAACTCCGCTGCCAAGACGCTCTACATGTCCGGCGGCCAGATGGGCGCTCCGATCGTCTTCCGCGGCCCGAGCGGTGCCGCGGCCCGCGTGGCCGCACAGCACTCGCAGTGCTACGCCGCCTGGTACAGCCATATCCCCGGCCTCAAGGTCGTCATGCCCTACACGGCCGCTGACGCCAAGGGTCTGCTCAAGGCCGCGATCCGCGATCCGAACCCGGTCATCTTCCTCGAAAACGAAATCCTCTACGGTCACTCCTTCGAAGTGCCGAAGCTTGACGATTTCGTGCTGCCGATCGGCAAGGCTCGTATCCACAAGGTCGGCAAGGACGCAACGATCGTCTCCTTCGGTATCGGCATGACCTACGCCGTCAAGGCAGTTGCCGAACTCGAAGCCCAGGGCATCGACGTCGAGTTGATCGACCTGCGTACGATCCGCCCGATGGACCTGCCGACGGTCATCGAATCCGTCAAGAAGACGGGCCGCCTCGTCACCGTCGAAGAAGGCTACCCGCAGTCGTCTGTCGGCACCGAAATCGCGACCCGCGTCATGCAGCAGGCCTTCGACTACCTTGACGCCCCGATCCTGACGATCGCCGGCAAGGATGTGCCGATGCCTTACGCCGCGAACCTCGAGAAGCTCGCGCTTCCGAACGTCGCAGAGGTTGTCGATGCGGTGAAAGCCGTTTGCTACAAATAAGGGGAGGGCCCTTCGATGCCTATCAACATCACAATGCCTGCCCTCTCCCCGACAATGGAAGAAGGCAATCTGGCCAAGTGGCTGGTCAAGGAAGGCGATAAGGTCAAGTCCGGCGACGTGATTGCCGAGATCGAGACCGACAAGGCGACGATGGAAGTCGAAGCCGTCGACGAAGGCACCGTTGCCAAGATCGTCGTCCCCGCCGGCACCGATGGCGTCAAGGTCAATGCGCTGATCGCTGTGCTCGCCGCCGATGGCGAGGATGTCGCCACGGCCGCCAAGGGTGGCAATGGCGCGGCAGCACCGGCACCTGCCGCCAAGGCGGAAGCGCCTGCGCCGGCAACGCCGAGCGCCCCGGCAGCGCCTCCCGCCGCTGCGCCGGCTGCAGCCCAGCCGGCCAAGGCCGAGGGCGGCGCACGCGTCTTTTCCTCGCCGCTCGCACGCCGTCTGGCCAAGGACGCGGGTATCGACCTGTCGGCAGTGGCCGGCACCGGTCCGCACGGCCGCGTCGTCAAGAAGGACGTCGAAGCCGCCGTTTCCGGTGGTGCTGCCAAGCCCGCCGCCGCACCGGCCGCCGGCGCTGCTGCTCCTGCAGCCGCACCGCTTGCCAAGGTCCCGTCGGACGACGCGGTTCTCAAGCTGTTCGAGCCGGGTTCCTACGAACTCGTGCCGCATGATGGCATGCGCAAGACGATCGCCAAGCGTCTCGTCGAATCCAAGCAGACGATCCCGCACTTCTACGTGTCGGTCGATTGCGAACTCGACGCGCTGCTGGCGCTGCGTGCCCAGCTCAATGCCGCTGCGCCCGAGCAAGGTGGTAAGCCGGTCTACAAGCTCTCCGTCAATGACATGGTCATCAAGGCTCTGGCGCTGGCACTGCGGGACGTCCCGAACGCGAACGTCTCCTGGACCGAGAGCAACATGGTCAAGCACAAGCACGCCGACGTCGGTGTTGCCGTGTCGATCCCGGGCGGCCTGATCACCCCGATCATTCGCCAGGCGGAGCTGAAGAGCCTGTCGGCCATCTCCAACGAGATGAAGGACCTTGGCCAGCGCGCCAAGGACCGCAAGCTGAAGCCCGAGGAATACCAGGGCGGCACCACGGCGGTCTCCAACATGGGCATGATGGGCGTCAAGAACTTCGCCGCTGTCGTCAACCCGCCGCATGCAACGATCCTCGCGGTCGGTGCCGGCGAAGAGCGCGTCGTCGTCAAGAACAAGCAGATGGTCATCGCCAATGTCATGACCGTCACGCTTTCGACCGACCATCGCTGCGTCGATGGTGCGCTCGGCGCCGAACTGCTCGGAGCCTTCAAGCGCTACATCGAAAACCCGATGGGCATGCTGGTCTGAGTTGGATAGGGACCGGCCTTCGGGCCGGTCCGTTCCTTTTCGCGCAGTCGAAGGCGGGCCCGGACGATGAAAACAGTTCTCTGCTATGGCGACAGTCTGACCTGGGGCTACGATGCCGCGGATGGTGGTCGCCACGCGCTTACCGATCGCTGGCCGAGCGTTTTGCAGAAGGCCCTGGGATCGGATGTACAGGTTATTGCCGAGGGGCTGAACGGCCGCACCACGGCCTATGACGACCATCTCGCCGATTGCGACCGCAATGGCGCGAAGGTGCTGCCGACGGTCCTTCACAGTCACGCCCCGCTCGATCTCATCATCCTGCTGCTCGGCACCAACGACATGAAGCCGGTGATCCACGGAACCGCCTTCGGCGCCGTGAAGGGCGTCCAGCGACTGGTCAAACTCATTCGCCGGCACGACTGGCCTGTCGAGAGCGAAGATGGCCCGGAGATTCTGATCGTCGCGCCGCCGACGCTTTGCGAAACTGCCGATGCCGGGTTTGCTGCAATGTTTGCCGGCGGGGTCGAACAGTCGGCGATGCTGGCACCGCTCTATCGCGATCTCGCCGACGAACTCGACTGCGGCTTCTTCGACGCCGGCTCAGTGGCGGTGACGACGCCGCTCGATGGCGTGCATCTCGATGCCGAAAATACACGTGCCATCGGCCGCGGCCTCGAACCGGTCGTGCGGATGATGCTCGGGGTCTGAGAATGTCGGGGGGCGTCACCATCCGTCCGGCGGAAAGGCGTGAGGCGGCGGAGCTCGCCATCCTCGTCGATATTGCCGCGCATGGCTTTGCCTCCTGGCTCTGGTACGGCGCCGTCCTCCATGGAGTGGCGGACACGGCTTTCGAGCGTGGCCGCAACAAGCTTCGGGAAGAGCCAGGACCGGGGAACTGGCGCGACGCTCTGGTCGGCGAAATCGATGATGAGGTTGCCGGTCTGACGGTCGGCTATGCGATTGGCCCGGAAGTGCTGGAGATCGTCGCCAAGCATCCGGTTCTGGAACCCTTGCTGGCGCTGCAGAGGCAGGTTGTCGGCCACTGGTTCATCGAGAGCCTCGGCGTCTATCGCCATCAGCGCGGCCGCGGGGTCGGCAAAGCGCTTCTGGCAAAGGAATTCGAACGCGCCGGATCGGCGCCGGTGAGCTTGATCACCGAGAGCCACAATGACAGGGCTCAGGCACTATACAGGGCAAACGGTTTCGGCGAGGCAGCGCGCGTCGAGGCGGTTCCGCTCTTTGAGGAAAGCAAGAAACACGACTGGGTGCTGTTCACCCGCAAAGTCGCTTGAGACAAAGGCAGGAAACACATGGCTGAGAATTACGACGTCATCGTCATCGGTTCGGGTCCGGGGGGCTATATCGCCGCCATCCGTGCGGCACAGCTTGGTTTGAAGACCGCGGTCGTCGAGCGCGAGCATCTGGCCGGAATCTGCTCCAACTGGGGCTGTATCCCGACCAAGGCGCTGTTGCGCTCCGCCGAAGTTCTCCACTACGCCCAGCATCCGGGCGCCTATGGCATCAAGATCGAAGGCACGGTGACGCCGGACCTGAAGGCGATCGTCGCCCGTTCGCGCGGCATCGCCGAGCGCATGAACGGCGGCGTCGGCTTCCTGATGAAGAAGAACAAGGTCGACGTGATCTGGGGCGAAGCCAAGCTGACGAAGCCGGGTGAGATCGTCGTCGGCAAGTCGACGAAGCCGGTGGTCCAGCCGCAGACGCCGCTGCCGAAGAACACCAAGGGCGAAGGCACCTACACCGCCAAGCACATCATCATCGCGACCGGCGCCCGTCCTCGTGCGCTGCCGGGCATCGAGCCCGATGGCAAGCTCATCTGGACCTATTTCGAGGCGATGAAGCCCGAGGAAATGCCGAAGTCGCTGCTGGTCATGGGCTCCGGCGCGATCGGCATCGAATTCGCCTCCTTCTATCGCACCATGGGCGTCGAAGTGACCGTTGTCGAAGTCATGCCGACCGTCATGCCGGTCGAAGACGCCGAGATCTCGGGCATTGCCAAGAAGCAGTTCGAAAAGCAGGGCATGAAGATCCACCTTCAGGCCAAGGTAACGAAGGTCGAGAAGGCTGCCAACTCGGTGACCGCCCATGTCGAGATGAAGGATGGCAAGGTCGAGAAGATCACTGCCGATCGCATGATCTCGGCTGTCGGCGTCCAGGGCAATATCGAGAACCTCGGCCTCGAAACGCTCGGCGTGAAGACCGACCGCGGATGCATCGTCATCGACGGCTACGGCAAGACCAATGTTCCCGGCGTTTATGCGATCGGAGACGTTGCCGGCCCGCCGATGCTCGCCCACAAGGCCGAACATGAGGCCGTCATCTGCGTCGAAAAGATCGCAGGCCTTCCGAACGTCCACCCGATGGACAAGCTGAAGATCCCGGGCTGCACCTATTGCCACCCGCAGGTCGCTTCCGTCGGTCTCACAGAAGCCAAGGCAAAGGAACTCGGCCGTGACATCCGCGTCGGCCGCTTCCCCTTCGTCGCAAACGGCAAGGCGATCGCGCTCGGCGAGGACCAGGGCCTGGTCAAGACGATCTTCGACAAGAGGACCGGCGAACTGCTCGGTGCCCACATGGTCGGCGCCGAAGTCACCGAGCTCATCCAGGGCTTTGTCGTCGCGATGAACCTCGAGACGACCGAAGAAGACCTGATGCACACGATCTTCCCGCATCCGACGATCTCGGAGACGATGAAAGAAAGTGTGCTCGACGCATACGGCCGCGCGCTCAACGCCTGATAGTTTCGGCGGCCGCGTTTTTGGTGTATTTTTGGCATTGCTAATGGGCACATTTTCAATGCACGGAGACCAAAATGAGCGTGAACGGCGTCGGTATTTTGGCTGCGATCATCGTCGGCGGTTTGGCCGGGTGGCTCGCGGAGAAGTTCATGGGCAGCAGCATGGGGCTGATCATGAACATAGTGCTCGGCATCATCGGTGCGGTGGTGCTGAATTTTGTCCTGGCGGCCTTCGGCATGGCCTATGCCGGCTGGGTCGCCTACCTGATCATCGGCTTCATCGGCGCATGCCTGTTGATCGCCGCTGGTCGGGTCGTAAAACGATAGTCTGCCGGGCCATCTGCGCTTCCGTCGGGCATGTGCTTAAGACGGCCTGACATTTCTGGTCGGGCCGTCTATATAGAGCGAAAATGGGTCAACCGGCCTGATGCCGGCCCACCGCGACGAGGAAGACAGTATGGTAACGGTGTTCGATGCCGTCTCTGACCGGGCGCAACGCGTCCGCCATCCGGAAAAGGCGCACAAGCCCGATACGGAAGTGATGCGCAAGCCGGAGTGGATCCGCGTCAAGGCGCCGATGTCCAAGGGCTACCAGGAGACGCGAGAGCTGGTGCGTTCGCACAAGCTCGTCACGGTCTGTGAAGAAGCGGGCTGCCCGAACATCGGCGAGTGCTGGGACAAGAAGCACGCCACGTTCATGATCATGGGCGAGATCTGTACCCGCGCCTGCGCCTTCTGCAATGTCGCCACCGGCAAGCCGAATGCGCTCGACATGGAAGAGCCGGCCAACATCGCCAAGGCCGTCAAGCAGATGGGCCTAAGCCACGTGGTCATCACCTCTGTCGACCGCGACGATCTGGAAGATGGTGGCGCCGAGCACTTCGAGAAGGTGATCTGGGCGATCCGCGAAGCGTCGCCGGCGACGACGATCGAAATCCTGACGCCGGACTTCCTGAAGAAGCCGGGTGCGCTGGAACGTGTCGTTGCCGCCAAGCCCGACGTCTTCAACCACAACATGGAAACCGTACCGGGCAATTACCTGACGGTTCGTCCGGGTGCGCGCTATTTCCACTCCGTCCGCCTGTTGCAGCGCGTGAAGGAACTGGACCCGACCATGTTCACCAAGTCCGGCATCATGGTCGGCCTCGGCGAAGAGCGTAACGAAGTGCTGCAGCTGATGGACGACCTCAGAACCGCGGATGTCGACTTTCTGACGATCGGCCAATACCTGCAGCCGACGCGCAAGCACCACAAGGTCGAAGCGTTCGTGACCCCCGAGGAGTTCAAGTCCTACGAGACCGTCGCCTACACCAAGGGCTTCCTCATGGTTTCCTCGAGCCCGCTGACGCGCTCGTCGCACCATGCCGGCGACGACTTCGCCCGCCTGAGGGCCGCGCGCGAGAAGAAGCTGCAGGCCGCTGAGTAAAGCGGAGCAAGGTCCTTGAGAACCATGGACTCCGGCGCTTGCGCCGGAGTTTTTGTTTTGGCGAAGTGTATGGGGCGACAACCGGCCGTTCGCGCAAAGCTTGCATCATTGGGTCCGATCGCCTAACGGCTGTCTCTGGAGGAGGCGCGCCGATGCCGCGATATCTGAACAACTCGGACGAGGCGGCGGCGCATCTTGCAAGCGCGCAACGCATTCTGGTGGTCGGCTGCTCCGGCAACGGCAAGAGCACGCTATCCGCTCAACTGTCCGAACGGCTCGGCCTGCCGCACCTGGCGATGGACCGGGAGTTCTTCTGGTTGCCGGGATGGAAACTTCGGCCGAGGCAGGAAATGCTCGCGCTGATCTCGAAGGCCGCCGCCGGCGAGTGCTGGATCATGGATGGCACCAGCCCGAAGACCCTGCCGCTCCGCCTGCCACGCACCCATGTGGTGATATGGATGCGGCTGCCGCGCTGGGTGTCACTGCGCGGGGTGTTCTGGCGCTGGTTCACCTATTGGAAGAAGACCCGGCCGGACATGGCTGACGATTGTCCGGAGAAGGTCGATCTCGATTTTCTGCGCTACATCTGGAACTTCGAGCGCAGGGATGCGGTTGAGATAGAGACGCAACTGGCCGGTCATTCAAACCTGCCGGTTCTCGTGTTGAAATCGCACGCGGAAACGGCGTTCCTACTTGCTAAGATAAAGCGGGGCGACTAGCTCTCGATCATGCCGCATTTCGAAACCAACCACGTCGTCAACCATAGTGCCGACCAGATGTTCGATCTCGTCGCCGATGTCGAACACTATCCCGAGTTCCTGCCGCTCTGCGAAGCGCTGACCGTGCGCTCGCGCAAGGAGCGCGACGGCAAGGTGTTGCTGTTGGCTGACATGACCGTCGGCTACAAGGCGATCCGCGAAACTTTCACGACGCAGGTGCTGTTGAACAAGGCCGAGCGCGTCATCGACGTCAAATACATCGACGGGCCGTTCAAGTATCTCGACAACCGCTGGCGCTTCGAGCCGTCGGGCGAGGGGCAGTCGATCGTGCATTTCTACATCGATTACGAGTTCAAGAGCCGCATTCTCGGCGCTCTGATGGGTTCGATGTTCGACCGTGCCTTCCGCATGTTCTCCGACGCCTTCGAAAAGCGCGCCGACAAAATCTATTCCGCCTGAGCGATTTCCGTGAGCATGTCGAACGCGGTGCGGACGGTGGCAAGCCGGATGCGGCTGCGGCCGATGTCGCCATAGCGCATCTCCCGATGCAGGATCTCGCCGTTTCGCCCGGATGCTGCAAGGTGCACGAGGCCAATGGGCTTTTCGGCCGATCCGCCGCTGGGGCCGGCAACGCCTGTGACGGAAACCGCGAAATCCGCCGCCGAATGCGAAACGGCGCCGCGTGCCATCTCGATCGCGGTCTCTCGCGATACCGCGCCGTGGGCGGCAAGTGTCTCGGTCTCGACGCCGAGCATCGCGACCTTCGCTTCGTTGGAGTAGGTGACGAAGCCACGATCGACGACGGCGGATGAACCGGAAATCTCGGTCAGGGCACCTGCGATCAGGCCGCCGGTGCAGGATTCGGCGGTCGCGACCTTGAGGTTCCGCGCCGTAAACTTGGCGATGATTTCACCGGCTTTGACTTCGATATCGGCGGGCCACATCACGAAAGGCTCCCGTAAACCACGGTGGCCGTGGCGATGGCGGCGATGCCCTCATCGCGGCCGACAAAACCCAGGCGCTCATTGGTCGTTGCCTTGACCGAGCAGCGGTCGAGCGAAATCCCCAGCATCTCCGAGAGCTTTTCGCGCATCGTCAGCCGATGCGGGCCGACCTTCGGCGCTTCGGCTATCAGCGAGATATCAGCATTGGTGATGATGCCACCACGTTCCCGCACGATCTTGGCAGCATGCTCCAGGAAGATGCGCGATGGCGCGCCCTTCCATTGCGGGTCGGACGGCGGAAAATGGTCGCCGATGTCGCCGGCACCACAGGTGGCGAGCAGAGCGTCGGTCAGCGCGTGCAGCGCCACATCGGCATCGGAATGGCCGGAAAGTTTCTTCGTGTGCGGAATGAAGACGCCGCAGAGGGTGACGCCGTCGCCTTCGATCAACTGGTGCACGTCGTAACCGTTGCCCGTGCGCACATCGGGCAGGGCGGTCCGATTGAGTTTCTCGTCGGCCATGGCGATATCCCTTCTCAGCGTAAGCTTGACGTTGTCGACCGTGCCCTCGACGAGGACGACTTTGAAGCCCGCCCATTCGGCGATCGAGGCATCGTCGGTAAAATCGGTGCGGCCGCTCTTGGCTGCATCCCGGTGCGCAGCAAGAATGGCCTGGAGATCGAATGTTTGTGGTGTCTGTGCGCCGTAGAGACCGTCGCGCGGCACGGTCTCAAGCACGACACTACCCTTGCCCGCGCGCTTCAGCGTGTCTGCGACCGCGACCGCCGGCAGCACGGCCTTGACGTCGTCGCGAAGTGCCGCCGCACAACGCGAAAGCAGCGCATGATCGGCGAAGGGGCGTACCGCATCGTGAATCATCACATGACGAGCGCCGATTTCTGTGAGGGCTTCGAGGCCGGCGAGCACGGACATCTGCCGGGTCGCGCCACCATGGACGACAGTGACAGCACTTGCCGCCGACCGTTTGCGTGCGGCATCGAACAGCGCCTCGTCATCCGGGTGAATGACGACGACGATTGGGCCGACGGCCGGCCATGTCGCGAAAGTGTCAAGCGTATGGGCGATAACGGGCCGGCCGCCGATGGTTCGATACTGCTTCGGGCCTTCGGCGGATTGTCCGGCACGTTCGCCGCGTCCTGCTGCAACGATCACCACGCCGCACTTAAGCTGTTCTTGAGGCTGCATCTTCTGTATGAGGTCCCGCATTCGCCTATCTTCGCCGTGATGTAACGCGAAGGGGCGTGCTTTGCCAGCACTGCATAATTCCTTAGGTCGAACTTGCGGTGACCTTGGCGCGTCTTGAGTGGCTCGCGGCGCTGCAAGCCTGGAATTTTGCGCAAGGCGCCGAAATCGCTTGGCAAGCCCGAGAACAATGTCTAAAAATAGTGCAGTACCAACATGTGCCTGAAAGATATGCATTTGCCAATTCCGGCTCTCTCGTCACCTCTTCGGATCGGGACCATCGAAATCCGCAACCGGGTGGCGCTCGCCCCCATGTCCGGTGTCACCGATCTGCCGTTCCGGCGGCTTGCCTGGCGTTATGGCGCCGGCTTTGTCGTGACCGAGATGGTTGCGAGCCGCGAACTGGTCGGTAATGCCCAGGAGTCCTGGGCGCGGCTGAAGAATTCCGGCATCAAGCCGCACATCGTCCAGCTTGCCGGTCGCGAGGCGCATTGGATGGCGGAAGCCGCCAAGATCGCCGCCGACAATGGTGCCGATATCATCGACATCAACATGGGCTGCCCGGCCAAGAAGGTAACGGGGGGCTACTCCGGCTCGGCGCTCATGCGTGATCCCGATCACGCTTTGTCGCTGGTCGAGGCGACCGTGAACGCAGTCGATGTGCCGGTAACGCTGAAGATGCGGCTCGGCTGGGACGAGAACTCCATCAACGCGCCGCTGATTGCCAAGCGCGCCGAAGAGGCGGGCGTCAAGGCGATCACCGTGCACGGCCGCACGCGCATGCAATTCTACAACGGCAAGGCAGACTGGGATGCCATCCGCCCGGTCCGCGAGGTCATTACTGTTCCGCTGGTTGCCAATGGCGACGTGGAGACAATCGCCGACGCCGAAGAAATCCTTCGGCGCTCGGGCGCAGATGCCGTCATGGCCGGCCGCTCGTCGCAGGGCCGCCCTTGGCACATCGGCTTTCTTGCCGGTGCTGTCGGGCACCCGTCGCAGGCGGAGGTTGCCGATATCTTTGCGGAGCACTACGAAATGATGCTCGAATTCTATGGCGTCGAGGTTGGCCTGCGGCACGCGCGCAAGCATGTCGCCTGGTATCTCGATCGCGCTGCCCCTGTCATGCCAGGCACGAAAAAGGCCGCAATCCTGACGTCGACCGATGTGCGCTTTGTCCGCGACCGGGCACGCGCCGCGATGCTGGATGCCGCTCCGACCGGGTCGGAAGGCGAGGCGCTCGCAGAAGGAATTGCCGCATGAGCCAGAAACCGGGCGTTTCCGAAGCGGCCGCGAACGGTCTGTCGATGGCGGTTCTGAATGCCATCCAGAATCCGGTAATCCTGGTCGATGCCAGCGGCCTGGTCGCCTTTGCGAACTGGGAGGCCGAATCGTTTTTTGGCGCCAGCGCCAATCACCTGGCGCGTCACAACATCAGCGCCTTCATTCCCTTCGGCAGTCCGTTGCTGACGCTGATCGAACAGGTGCGCGAACGCAAGGCGCCAGTGAATGAATACCGTGTCGACCTGAGCTCGCCGCGTCTCGGTGCCGACAAGCTTGTCGATCTCTATGTTGCCCCGGTTCTTTCCGAGCAAGGCTCCGTCGTCGTCGTCTTCCAGGAACGCTCGATGGCCGACAAGATTGACAGGCAGCTCACGCATCGCGGTGCCGCGCGTTCGGTGACTGGCCTTGCCTCGATGCTCGCGCACGAAATCAAGAACCCGCTTTCGGGCATCCGCGGTGCTGCGCAGCTGCTCGAAACCTCTGCCAATGACGAAGACAGGGCGCTGACGCGCCTCATCTGCGACGAGACTGACCGGATCGTCTCGCTGGTTGATCGCATGGAGGTGTTTTCCGACGAGCGCCCGGTGGACCGCGTGCCGCTGAACATCCATTCGGTGCTCGACCATGTGAAGGCGATCGCCAAGGCCGGCTTTGCCCGCCACATCAAGTTTTCAGAAAATTACGATCCGTCCTTGCCACCCGTCTATGCCAACCGCGATCAACTGGTTCAGGTGTTCCTGAACCTGATCAAGAACGCGGCCGAAGCGATCGGCGATCGCAGCGATGGCGAGATCGTGCTGACGACGGCCTACAGGCCGGGCATCCGCCTGTCGGTCGCCGGAACGCGCGAGAAAATCTCGCTGCCGCTGGAATTCTGCGTGCACGACAATGGACCGGGCGTGCCGTCGGATCTGCTGCCGCTGCTCTTCGATCCTTTCATCACCACCAAGACCAACGGTTCCGGCCTGGGGCTCGCACTGGTTGCCAAGATCATCGGCGCCCATGGCGGCATCGTCGAATGCGACAGCCAGCAGAACCGTACCACCTTCCGTGTCCTGATGCCTGCCTCCAAGGGCCAGGCAGCGGATGAAGACGACATGCCGATGACAAAAGGAAACCTTGCATGACGGGTGCCACGATCCTCGTCGCGGATGACGACGCAGCCATTCGCACCGTGCTGAACCAGGCGCTGAGCCGCGCCGGCTACGATGTCCGCATCACCTCCAATGCGGCAACCCTGTGGCGCTGGATCGCGGCAGGCGACGGCGATCTCGTCGTGACCGACGTGGTGATGCCCGACGAGAATGCCTTCGATCTGCTGCCGCGCATCAAAAAGGCGCGGCCCGATCTGCCGGTGCTGGTCATGAGCGCGCAGAACACCTTCATGACGGCGATCAAGGCTTCGGAGAAGGGTGCCTACGACTATCTGCCGAAGCCCTTCGACCTGACCGAACTGATCGGCATTATCGGCCGGGCGCTGTCTGAGCCCAAGCGTCGCCCGGCGAAGCTCGACGACGACACCCAGGACGGTATGCCGCTGGTCGGCCGTTCGGCGGCGATGCAGGAAATCTACCGGGTGCTGGCGCGCCTGATGCAGACGGATCTGACGCTGATGATCACCGGCGAGTCCGGCACCGGCAAGGAGCTCGTCGCCCGCGCGCTGCACGATTATGGCAAGCGGCGCAACGGCCCATTCGTGGCGATCAACATGGCGGCGATCCCGCGCGATCTGATCGAATCGGAGCTTTTCGGTCACGAGAAAGGCGCCTTCACCGGTGCTCAGGTGCGCTCGACCGGCCGTTTCGAGCAGGCCGAGGGCGGCACGCTCTTTCTCGACGAGATCGGCGACATGCCGATGGACGCACAGACCCGTCTTTTGCGGGTGCTGCAACAGGGCGAATACACGACCGTTGGCGGCCGCACGCCGATTCGCTCGGACGTGCGCATCGTGGCGGCGACCAACAAGGACCTGAAGCAATCGATCAATCAGGGCCTGTTCCGCGAAGATCTTTACTATCGCCTCAACGTCGTGCCGTTGCGTCTGCCGCCGCTGCGTGACCGCGCCGAGGATATTCCGGACCTCGTGCGCCACTTCGTCCAGCAGGCGGAAAAGGAAGGGCTCGACGTCAAACGTTTCGACCACGAAGCGTTGGAATTGATGAAGGCGCACGCCTGGCCGGGAAACGTGCGCGAACTGGAAAACCTGGTGCGCCGCCTGACGGCGCTTTATCCACAGGACGTGATCACCCGCGAAATCATCGAAAACGAGCTGCGTTCGGAGATACCGGACAGCCCGATCGAAAAGACCGCAGCGCGGCCTGGCTCACTCACTATCTCCCAGGCCGTCGAAGAGAACATGCGCCAATATTTTGCAAGCTTCGGCGATGCTTTACCGCCGGTCGGCCTCTATGATCGGGTGCTTGCCGAAATGGAGTATCCGTTGATCCTTGCGGCGCTCACCGCAACCCGTGGTAACCAGATCAAGGCGGCCGATTTGCTCGGCCTCAACCGTAACACGCTGCGCAAGAAAATCCGCGAACTTGGCGTTTCGGTCTATCGCAGCTCACGCAGCGCTTGACTTGGTCACAGCCACCGTTGCATTTTCGCCACAATGCGTTGCTTGAACGTGTGACGATCGCCGAATCGCGTGTCGTTGCCGTCTCGTTCAATCGATTTGACCCAATTGATTGAGTGGGGGCGCAACGCCGCAGCCCGTTTGGGCGGTGAGGTCAACCTTTGACCAGAGAATGCTAGCAAGAGATGCCGTCGCCAGAAGGCGCCGGTTGGGGGAACGCTTTTCATGGTGGATGCAATGGCCTTGCCGCTGGGCACAGATGAGGGACTCGCGGCGCAGGACCGGCGCGCGTCCTTTGCCCTGCCGGGGCTGATGCTGGCGACCGGGGCCCTGGTCTGTGCCACCGTCTCGTTGATCATCCTTCTCGGATTGACGCCGATACGGCTGGAACGAAATGTCGTCATCGCCTGCGCCGCCATCAACAGCCTGTTCGTCGTCGGTCTGATCTACCTGATCGCCCGCGAAATCCTGCGGTTGCTGCGGGCCCGCAGCAAGGGCCGCGCTGCTGCGCGCCTGCATGTGCGTATCGTTGCGCTGTTTTCGATCGTGGCGATCACGCCGGCGGTGCTCGTCGCGATCTTTGCCAGCATCACACTCGATGTCGGCCTTGATCGCTGGTTTTCGCTTCGCACCCAGGCGATCGTCCGCTCGTCGATCAACGTCGCCCAGGCCTATGTGCTCGAGAATGCCAGCTATCTGCAGGGCCAGACCGTGTCGATGGCCAACGACCTCGAACGCAACCGGCAGCTCTATAGCCTCGATCGCACCGGCTTCACGGAACTGATGACCCGCCAGGCACGTGGCCGCGGTATGCTTGGCGCATTCCTGGTTCGTGCAGACGGCAGTCCCATCATTCAGGCCAACATCTCGACGGACCGTCCGCTGCCCTCCATTCCGCCGGACGCGCTGAAAAGCTCGGTATCCGGCCAGCCGACCCTGATCCCGCCAGGGGTCACCAACCTCGTTGGTGCCGTGATTCCGCTCGATGACATCCCGGGCACCTATCTCTACACGGTTCGCAACGTCGATCCGGAAGTGATGCGATCGCTGCGGCTGATGGAAGAGAATACGGCCGAATACAAAATGCTCGAGGCCGRACGGACCTTCACGCAGATCGCCTTTGGCGTTCTCTACATCGGCTTTGCGCTCATCGTTCTCCTCGCCGCAATCTGGACCGCGATCGCTGTCGCCGACCGGATCGTCAGGCCCATTCGTCAGTTGATCGGCGCCGCCGACAGCGTCGCCTCGGGAAACCTTGATGTCGTCGTGCCGGTCCGCGCGGTGGACGGCGACGTCGGCAACCTGTCGCGCACCTTCAACAAGATGGTCTCGGAGATCCGCAGCCAGCAGGAACAGATCCTGGAAGCCAAGGACGAGGTCGATCATCGCAGCCGCTTCATCGAGGCAGTGCTCTCGGGCGTGACCGCAGCCGTGATCGGTGTCGGTCGAGATCGGCAGATCACCATCGCCAACTCGTCTTCCGAAGAGTTCCTGAAGAAGACGGCGCCGGAGCTCCTCGGTGCTGACCTGCGTACCGTGGCACCGGAGATCGAAGAGGTCCTGGTGGAGGCCGAAAGCCGCCATCGCAACGACTACCGCAAGCAGATCAACATCATGCGCGGCGGAACCGAACGGACGCTGAACGTTCAGGTGACACGCGAAGAGGGCGGCGAGTCGAATGAGTCCTACGTCATCACCATCGACGACATTACCGATCTCGTCATCGCCCAGCGTTCGACTGCATGGGCAGATGTCGCGCGCCGCATCGCGCACGAGATCAAGAACCCGCTGACCCCGATCCAGCTTTCTGCCGAGCGCCTGAAGCGGCGCTACGGAAAGCAGATCAATCAGGAAGATAAGGTCGTTTTCGACCAGTGTACCGATACGATCGTGCGCCAGGTGGAAGATATCGGCCGCATGGTCGACGAGTTCTCCTCCTTCGCACGCATGCCTAAGCCGACGAAGGAAAAGGCCGATCTCCGCGGGATACTGAAGGATGCGATGTTCCTGCGCGAGATGGGCAACAATCACATCGATTTCGTACGGGACCTCGGCGAAGAGCCGCTTGAGGGGCTGTTCGATGGGCGCATGCTCGGCCAGGCCTTCGGCAACATCGTCAAGAACGCCGTCGAATCGATCGAGGCGGTGCCGGCGGATGCCGTGCGCGGCCATCCGATGATCGTGGCGCGCGCGCGAACCGACACAGCCACGGGCCGCTTCGTCGTCGACATCATCGACAACGGTAAGGGCCTGCCGACGGAGAACCGGCACAGGATTCTGGAGCCGTACATGACGATGCGTGAGAAGGGCACGGGCCTCGGCCTCGCCATCGTCAAGAAGATCATTGAGGACCATGGCGGACAATTGGAATTGCACGACGCGCCAGCCGATTTTGACGGCGGTGTCGGGGCGATGATCCGCGTGATCCTGCCGCCTGCCGGAGAAGCCGCGGGCGAAGACAGTTTGAAGGATAAGGGTGCGAGCGATGGCCGCTGATATTCTGGTTGTTGACGATGAAGAAGATATCCGCGAGATCGTGTCGGGTATCCTCTCCGACGAAGGGCACGAAACCCGCACCGCGTTCGACAGCGACAGCGCGCTGGCAGCGATCAGCGATCGTGTGCCGCGTCTGGTCTTCCTCGATATCTGGATGCAGGGAAGCCGCCTCGATGGTCTGGCGCTGCTCGACGAGATCAAGGGACGCTATCCGGATCTCCCAGTCGTGATGATTTCCGGTCATGGCAACATCGAGACCGCGGTCAACGCCATCAAGCGTGGCGCATATGATTTCATCGAGAAGCCCTTCAAGGCGGACCGGCTGATTCTGATCGCCGAGCGCGCGCTCGAAAACTCCAAGCTCAAGCGCGAGGTTTCCGAGCTGAAGAAGAAGTCCGGCGACCCGGTGGAACTGATCGGAACGTCGGTTGCCGTGTCGCAGCTTCGTCAGACGATCGAGAAGGTCTCGCCGACCAACAGCCGCATCATGATCCAGGGTCCATCCGGGTCGGGCAAGGAACTGGTCGCGCGGATGATCCACCGCAAGTCGACGCGTTCTGCCGGCCCCTTTGTGGCCCTGAACGCTGCGGCGATCACGCCCGACCGCATGGAGATCGCGCTTTTCGGCACCGAAGGCACGCCCGGCCAGCCACGTCGCACCGGTGCGCTCGAAGAGGCCCATGGCGGTATTCTTTATCTCGACGAAATCGGCGAAATGCCGCGCGAGACGCAGAACAAGATCCTGCGGGTGCTGGTTGACCAGCAGTTCGAACGTGTCGGGGGTACCAAGCGCGTCAAGGTCGATGTCCGCATCATTTCCTCGACCGCCTACAACCTCGAAAACATGATCTCCGAAGGTCTGTTCCGCGAAGACCTGTTCCACCGGCTTGCCGTCATCCCGGTGCGGGTGCCGGCGCTCGCCGAACGCCGCGAGGATATTCCGTTCCTGGTCGACATGTTCATGCGCCAGGTCAGCGAGCAGGCGGGTATCCGCCCGCGAAAGATCGGCGACGATGCACTGGCCGTGCTCCAGGCCCATGACTGGCCCGGCAACATCCGCCAGCTTCGCAACAACATCGAGCGCCTGATGATCCTTGCGCGCAGCGACGGCCCGGACACGCCGATTTCCGCCGACATGCTGCCGACGGAGGTGGGCGACACACTGCCCAAGATCTCGGCGCAGGGCGATCAGCACATCATGACGTTGCCGTTGCGCGAGGCCCGCGAAATGTTCGAGCGTGACTATCTGATCGCGCAGATCAACCGGTTCGGCGGCAACATCTCCCGTACGGCGGAATTTGTCGGAATGGAGCGGTCGGCGCTGCATCGCAAGCTGAAGTCGCTGGGCGTCTGAGCCGATTGGCGTCTGGCCTTTACATCAGCGCGCCTGATCAGGCGCGCGAACATCGCTGCCGCACTGTGAATTGCTGCATGTTTTTTTGCCTGAATCGGATACGGTCCAAGGAAACACGCGGCAGGTGAAAGAACGACATGAAGGTAGTCATTTGTGGTGCGGGCCAGGTCGGGTACGGCATCGCCGAGCGGCTGGCGCAGGAAGATAACGACGTATCGGTGATCGATACGTCGGCAGCATTGATCGCCAACATCACCGAAAGCCTCGACGTGCGCGGCTATGTCGGCCACGGTGCGCATCCGGATGTGCTGGCCAAGGCCGGTGCCGATCAGGCCGACATGCTGATTGCCGTCACGCTCTCTGACGAGGTCAACATCGTCGCCTGTGAAGTGGCGCATGCGATTTTCAACGTGCCGACGAAGGTTGCCCGCATCCGGGCGCAAAGCTATCTCGCGCCCGAATATTCGAACCTCTTCTCCCGTGAAAACGTGCCGATCGACGTCACCATCTCTCCGGAAGTTGAAGTCGGTCGGCTGGTGCTGCGTCGCATATCCTTTCCGGGCGCCATCGACGTCGTGCGCTTCGCTGAAGATCGCATCGCCATGGTTGCCTTCGAGTGCCTGGAAGATTGCCCGGTCGTCGGCACGCCGCTACAGCAGCTGAGCGAGCTGTTCCCTGACCTGCTTGCGACCGTGACCGGCATTTTCCGCAACGGCAAGGTCATGGTGCCGCATTCGGACGATCAGCTGCAGGCCGGCGATATCGCCTATCTCGTCTGTGACCGCGACCACGCTCGCCGTACCCTGGCGCTCTTCGGCCACGAGGAGCAGGAAGCGCGGCGCATCATCATCTTCGGTGGCGGCAATGTCGGCTATTTCGTTGCCAAGGCCATCGAGGATCACCAGCCCCGAACGCGGGTGAAGCTGATCGAGAGCGATCGCGATCGCGCGGTGATGATGGCCGACAAGCTCAACAATACCGTAGTGCTCAACGGTTCGGCCATGGATCAGCGGATATTGGCGCAGGCGGACGTTCAGGACGCCGATCTCGTCGTGGCGCTCACCAACAACGACCAGATCAACATCCTCGGCAGCATGATGGCGAAGCATCTGGGCGCCAAATCCACGCTCGTTCTCATCAATGAACCGTCCTATCAGGATTTTGCCGCCACGGCCGGCGTCGACGCCTATGTGAACCCACGCGCAGTGACCATCTCGCGCGTGCTGCAGCATGTCCGCAAAGGACGAATCCGCTCGGTCTATGCGGTGCAGAAGGGCATGGCCGAGGTGATCGAGGCCGAAGCGCTGGAGACCTCGCCGCTGGTCGGCAGGGCGCTGCGCGACCTCGAACTGCCCGAAGGCATCCGCATCGGTGCGCTCTATCGCGACAAGACGTTCATTCGCCCGGACGGCAATACCAAGATCAAGGCGAAGGACCGTGTCGTGCTCTTCGCCACCGCCGCTGCCGTGCGGCATGTCGAGCAGCTTTTCCGCGTCAGCATTCAGTACTTCTAGGGTTGAGGTCCATGCCGAGAATTRCCTATGTCAACGGCGCCTACGTGCCGCATGCCGACGCCGGCGTCCATATCGAGGACCGGGGTTATCAATTTGCGGACGGTGTCTACGAAGTCTGCGAGGTGCGCCACGGCTATATCGTCGATCTCACCCGCCATCTCGATCGCCTCGACCGCTCGCTCCGTGAATTGCGCATCGACTGGCCGATGAGCCGGGCGGCGCTGGTTCATGTGATCAGGGAAGTGATCCGGCGCAACCGGGTCCGCAATGGCCTGTTCTACATGCAGGTGACCCGCGGCGTGGCGCGCCGCGACCACGTGTTTCCGTCCAAGGAGACCATGCCGACGATCGTGATAACGGCGAAGCGCACCGATGCCGAAGCCATTGCCAAGAAAGCGACGCGTGGGATTTCGGCGATTACCGTTCCGGAAAACCGATGGGACCGGGTCGACATCAAGTCCGTCGGGCTTCTTCCCAACGTGCTTGCTCGCCAGAAGGCGAAGGAGGAGGGCGCGCAGGAGGCGATTTTCGTGGATCCCGATGGCACGGTCAAAGAGGGCGCCGCGACCAATGTCTGGATCGTCGACCGCGACGGTACCCTGCGCACACGACCGGCGGAGCACGGAATCTTGAAGGGAATCACCCGCACCACCCTGATGGATGTGGCAGGTCCGCTTGGGCTCAGGATTGAGGAGAAAGCGTTCTCGGTCGAGGAGATGCTCGCGGCGCGCGAGGTCTTCATAACCGCTGCTACCAGCATCTGCTTTCCGGTCGTTTCGGTGGATGGCAGGCCGATCGGCAATGGCCATCCCGGAAGCATAGCACAGAATATTCGTGAAGCCTTTTTCGGCGTTGCGGAAAAGACATTGATTTGATACCAAACTTAAAGAGGTGTCGGGGAAGGTACTTGTGGCGCCTCTGATTGCAGATATCGACAAAAATGCACCGGCGCGAAACGCCGGCAAATAAGAAAGAAGCGGCGCGATGGCGGAACGTTCTCAAAACTTGCAGGATCTTTTTCTCAACACGGTCCGCAAGCAGAAGATTTCATTGACAATTTTCCTTATCAACGGTGTCAAGCTCACCGGTGTCGTGACGTCTTTTGACAATTTCTGCGTCCTGTTGCGTCGTGACGGCCATTCGCAACTGGTCTACAAGCACGCGATCTCGACCATCATGCCCGGCCAGCCGCTGCAGATGTTCGAGAACGAAGAAGCCGCATCCTGACGGGACGTTAGGCACATTACCAAGCGGGATTCAAAATCGTCGTCGATCATTCCGGAGCTCGAGAAGCTCCGCGACGACATGCGCGCGGTCGTCATCGTTCCGGTCTTGAAGAAGACCGGACGACAGTCCGCAGACGTTCTTTCGAACACGACGACACGCTCGGATGAAAGTCGCCTCGACGAGGCGACCGGGCTGGCGTTGGCGATCGATCTCGAAGTCGTGCACGGCGCCATCGTTCCGGTGGCGCAGCCGAAGCCTGGCACCTTGCTCGGCACCGG
This sequence comes from Ensifer sp. 2TAB8, assembly GCF_052115125.1. Taxonomy (NCBI): domain Bacteria; kingdom Pseudomonadati; phylum Pseudomonadota; class Alphaproteobacteria; order Hyphomicrobiales; family Rhizobiaceae; genus Ensifer; species Ensifer sp. 2TAB8. The sequence continues at coordinate 83,310 of NZ_JBFRGB010000020.1, forward strand.
CAAGATTGAAGAGATCGGCCACATCCTCGTCGAACAGGATGCCGGCCTTGTCATCGTCGACCATCCGTTGACGCCGGTTCAGCAGCGCAACCTCGAGAAGGAATGGAACGCCAAGGTCATCGACCGCACGGGCCTGATCCTTGAGATTTTCGGCCGCCGCGCTTCCACCAAGGAAGGCACGCTGCAGGTCGATCTTGCGCATCTCAACTACCAGAAGGGCCGCCTGGTCCGAAGCTGGACCCACCTTGAGCGTCAGCGTGGTGGTGGTGGCTTCATGGGCGGTCCGGGTGAAACACAGATCGAAGCGGACCGCCGTTTGCTGCAGGACCGCATCGTCAAGCTCGAGCGCGAGCTGGAGCAGGTCCGCCGCACCCGGCAGCTGCACCGTTCCAAGCGCAAGAAGGTGCCGCATCCAATCGTCGCGCTCGTCGGCTACACCAACGCCGGCAAGTCCACGCTTTTCAACCGCATGACCGGGGCAGGCGTGCTTGCCGAGGACATGCTGTTTGCGACGCTGGATCCGACACTGCGGCGCCTGAAGCTGCCGCACGGCCGCATGGTCATCCTTTCCGACACTGTCGGCTTTATTTCCGACTTGCCGACGCATCTGGTTGCAGCGTTCCGTGCGACGCTCGAAGAGGTGCTTGAGGCTGACCTGATCCTGCATGTCCGCGATCTTTCCGATCCGGACAACCAGGCGCAGGCGAGCGATGTGCTTCGTATTCTCACCGATCTTGGCATCGACGAAAAGGAAGCCTCCGAACGGCTGATCGAGGTCTGGAACAAGATCGACCGGCTCGACGCTGATTCCCGTGAGGCGCTAAAGAGCAAGGCAGCGACGTCAGGCAATACGGTCGCCGTCTCCGCGATATCGGGCGAAGGCGTCGACGAGCTGCTCGCTGAAATCGGTCGACGCCTGTCGGGCGTCCTGACCGAATGCACCGTCGTGCTCGGCATCGATCAACTGCAGCTTCTGCCCTGGATCTATCAGCACGCCATCGTCGATGGCCGCGAGGATCTGGAAGACGGACGTGTCAGCCTCGATCTCCGGTTGACCGAAAACGAGGCCTCCGATCTGGAGCGTCGTCTCGGAAATGGGCCGAAGCCTGTCGTGGAAGACTGGTAAGCCCGAGGCGCTTGCCCGGATCCGTTCCCTATTGTTTTCGTTAGATTTGTATTTGTGGACGCATGTTGCGAACATGCGTCCTGTAGGCCTTAGCCGAGCTGCCGCTCGATCGCCTTGGCCGCCTGCCAAAGCTCTTCCATCCGCTCCAGAGTGGCTCCATCCAGCGTCTCGCCGTCGGCCTCGAGTTCGCGCTCGATATGGGCGAAGCGGCGGCGGAACTTGGTGTTGGTGCCGCGAAGCGCCGTCTCCGGATCGGTGCCGACATGGCGGCCGATGTTGACCACCGCGAAAATCAGATCGCCCAGTTCGTCGCTGACTTTGGCGCGATCCTTTTCGCGCAGCGCCTGGCGCAGTTCCCCGATTTCCTCCTCGATCTTGTCGAGAATCGGTTCGGGTTCCGACCAGTCGAATCCGACCTTTGCAGCGCGTTCCTGCAGCTTCAGTGCTTCGACGAGTGCTGGAAACGAGCGTTGGACGGAACCGAGATGGCTTGCAGCGGCGTCCGGGGCGAGGCCGCGCTTTGTCCGTCGCGCCTGTCGCTCCGCCTTTTCTGCCTGCTTGATCTGGTCCCACTGCAGTTTGACCGCCTCGGGCGTGTCGGCATCGGAACGGGCAAACACATGCGGATGCCTACGGATCATCTTGCGCGTCACCGCCTCGACGACGTCGCCGAAGGCGAAGTCGCCCGCTTCCTCCGCCATGCGTGCGTGAAAGACCACCTGCAGCAGCAGGTCGCCGAGCTCGTCGCAGAGGTCGTGCATGTCGCCGCGCTCGATGGCATCGGCCACCTCATAGGCCTCTTCGATCGTATAGGGCTTGATCGTCTCGAAGGTCTGGACGATGTCCCAGGGGCAGCCGGTCTCGGGCTGGCGGAGCGCCGCCATGATGTCGAGCAGGCGCTTTATGTCGCGTGAAGGTTCCATGGATCTCAGTTCAGCGGAATGGCGTTGTCGTCCTTGCCCGACTGATAGCTGTCGGAAAGGCTCTGGTAGCGGGCACGGATGCGGGCATCCTGTGCGCCGAGACGGGCTTGGGTTGCAGGGTCGCCATCTCTCGAAAGCGCGGCGATGGAAGCCGAATGCCAGAAGGCATTGTCCTTGGCATAGCCACCCGGCTCCAGCCGGAAGACTTCCTTCAGGATCTTCAGATCATGCGGGATCGCGAAGCTGTCGCGCGAATCTTCATGGCTGAAGAAATAATAGAAATTGTCGAAACCGGCCCAGGTGATCGCCGAGAGGCACATGGAGCAGGGCTCGTGGGTCGACAGGAAGATGAGGTCGCGGGTGTCGAGCTTTTCCGCCATCTCGTAGAAGCGTTTCAGCGTATGGACCTCGCCGTGCCACAGCGGATTTTCCGTCTCGTTGTTGGTTTCGGCCAGCACCAGCGATAGGTCGGACTTGCGCAGGATGGCGGCGCCGAACACCTTGTTGCCGGCGGCAACACCCTTTTCGGTGAGTGGCAGGATGTCCTGCTCGATTACCGTCAAAAGCCGTTCGGCGAGTTCCGCTTGGGTCATGTCATGCATCTCCGGCAGGTCAGTGAGCGCATTTAACGGAGGTTGCCCCCGCGGCGCAATGGCCGGGGAATGACCGGTGCTTCAGCGAGCCCGGAGATATTTGCTCAAAATGATGCACCACCGAGCAAAACAATACGTGCCCGGAAAGGCATTGAAATTTCTGTTCCTTCAATTGTCGTGCTTCATGCGGGATATTCGGCGCAGCCTGTAGAAGGAACCGTTTGGCAGACATGTCGCAGCAGCTCGCCGTTTTCCCCGCATTCTTTCGCGTCGCGCAAAAGCGCGTGGCGGTTTTCGGCAATGGCGACGAGGCTTTTGCCAAGGTGCGGCTGCTGCTGAACACCGAAGCGTCGATCGTCGTCTTTGGTGACGCGCCGGAAACCGGATTCGCTGACTATCTTCGTGGGCACGGTATCGAACATGTCGCCGCCGCATTCGCGCCCGAGCAGCTCGAGGGCGCCATTCTCGTTTTTGCGGCAACCGGCAATGCCGCCGAGGATCAGCACATCGTCGTCGCGGCGCGCGAACGCAAGATCCCGGCAAATGCCGTCGATCAGCCCGACTTCTGCGATTTCTTTACGCCGGCGCTTGTCAATCGCGCGCCCGTAGCGGTCGCCATCGGCACCGAAGGGGCTGGGCCAGTGCTTGCCCAGATGATCCGAGCGCAGATCGATCAGCTCCTTTCACCCTCGCTCGGTGTCGTCGCGTCGCTTGCTGCGAGCTATCGCGAGACGGTTGATCGTCTGGTGCCGCGCGGCGTGGCTCGCCGCCTGTTCTGGCGTCGCTTTTTCCAGGGCTCGGTCGCCGACAAGGTCGCCGGCGGCGATCTGGCTGCCGCCCGCCGCGAGGCTTCGCGTCTGCTCGATGCGCCCGAGAAGGCGCTGGGTCATGTCTGGCTGGTCGGCGCCGGTCCGGGCGCTGAGGACCTGCTGACGCTCCGCGCCCAGCGCGTGATGATGGAAGCCGATGCCATCGTTTATGACGCGCTGGTGCCGCAGGCGATCGTCGATATGGGCCGCCGCGACGCCGAGCGCCTTTCGGTCGGCAAGCGCAAGGGCTGCCATACGAAGTCCCAAGACGAGATTAACCAGTTGCTGGTGACGCTGGCTGCCGAAGGTAAGCGCATCGTCCGTCTGAAGTCCGGCGATCCGCTGGTATACGGCCGGGCCGGCGAGGAGATGGCGGCACTTCGCGAAGCTGGTATCAGCTATGAGATCGTCCCGGGCATCACCTCGGCCTTCGCTGCAGCGGCCGATTTCGAACTGCCGCTGACGCTTCGCGGTGTCGCGTCCTCGCTGGTCTTCACGACAGGCCATGATCTGACCGGAGAGGTCCTGCCCGATTGGGCGCGGCTTGCGGTCTCGGGTGCAACGATCGCGGTCTATATGGGCCGGACTGTTGCCGCGTCCGTCGCCGGTCGTCTCATGCAGGCGGGCCTTCCGCCGGAAACGACGGTTGCCGTCATCGAGAATGCCAGCCGCGCGGATCGCCGCCTGCTGCATGGCACGCTGAAGGACCTTCCGGATCTGGAAAACCGCAGCGAGCTTTCGGGCCCGGTCATGGTTATCATTGGTGATGCGGTCGCCGGCGCCAATTTCGAGCGCTCCGAGCCGCTCGTAGCCGGCAAGTCGCGTGGTGAGAAGAAAAACGTTGAAGTTGCCTTCGGGCGCGACGAACAGATTTTGAACTGAGGAAGAGACGATGGTGAGCAAGGTTTTGACGGCAAATCGGCTTTCGGACGGCATCTCCGTCTGGCTGGATGCCGCCGGCAACTGGGTCGAATCGCTGCAGGATGCCTTCATTGCCCGCCATGCCGAGGCCGTGGCGGCGCTCGAAGCCACCGGCAAGCAGGCGTTTGACGACAACAAGGTCGTCGACGCCAATGTCGTCGATGTCGAAGAGATCAATGGCACGCTCCGTCCGCTGCGCATGCGTGAGCGCATCCGCGCTGAGGGCCCGTCGATCCCCTATGCCGCCGGCTATAACGGCTTGTCCGGCCCGAAACACGCTGCCTGAGGAACCGATACCCGATGTACCGTTACGATGAATTCGATCACGCCTTCGTTTCCTTCCGCGTCGAACAGTTCCGCGATCAGGTCGAGCGCCGTCTGAGCGGCGAGCTTGCCGAAGATGCCTTCAAGCCGCTGCGGCTTATGAACGGCGTCTATCTGCAGCTTCACGCCTATATGCTGCGCGTGGCCATTCCCTATGGCACCTTGTCGAGCCGTCAAATGCGCATGCTCGCCCATATCGCGCGCAAGTATGACCGCGGCTACGGTCACTTCACCACGCGCCAGAACATCCAGTACAACTGGCCGCGCCTCTCCGACACGCCGGATATCCTGCAGGAACTGGCAAGCGTCGAGATGCATGCGCTCCAGACCTCGGGCAATTGCATTCGCAACGTCACGGCTGACCACTTCGCCGGGGCTGCTGCCGATGAGGTAGCAGATCCAAGGCCTTACGCCGAGATCTTGAGACAGTGGTCGAGCGTCCATCCGGAATTCTCGTTCCTGCCACGCAAGTTCAAGATCGCCGTCACGGGCGCCGAGCGCGACCGCGCCGCGATCCAGGTCCATGACATCGGCCTGCACCTGAAGAAGGACCAGAACGGCCGCATAGGCTTTGCCGTCTATGTCGGCGGTGGCCAGGGCCGCACGCCGATGATCGCCAAGAAGATCCGCGACTTCCTGCCGGAGGAGGACCTGCTGTCCTACACGACGGCGATCATGCGTGTGTACAACCTGCACGGCCGCCGCGACAACAAGTACAAGGCCCGCATCAAGATCCTCGTGCACGAGACCGGCGCCGAAGAATTGTCGCGTCAGGTCGAGGTCGAATTCGCGGCCCTCAAGGACACCGAGCTGAAGCTGCCCGAGACGGACATCCAGGCGATCTCCACCTATTTCGCGCCGCCGGCTCTCGAAAATCGCGCCGAAGGCTGGGAGAGCCTCGCACGCTGGAAGAAGACTGATCCCGAGTTTGCGCGCTGGGTGCAGCAGAACGTGCAGCCGCACCAGCACCCTGACTACGGCATGGTGACGATCTCGCTGAAGCCGATCGGCGGCATTCCGGGCGACGCCAGCGACGCGCAGATGGATGCCGTTGCCGATATCGCCGAGGAATATGCCTTCGACGAAATCCGCGTCAGCCACGAACAGAACCTGATCCTGCCACATGTGGCGCTGGCCGATCTCGAACCGGTCTACCGCGCTCTGGTCGCTTCGGGCCTTGCCACCGCCAATGCCGGCCTGATCACGGATATCATCGCCTGTCCCGGGTTGGACTACTGCGCGCTTGCCAATGCGCGCTCCATTCCGGTGGCGCAGGAGATTTCGAACCGCTTCGGTTCGCCGGAGCGCCAGGCCGAGATCGGCGAGTTGAAGATCAAGATCTCCGGCTGCATCAATGCCTGCGGTCATCACCATGTCGGCCATATCGGCCTGCTCGGCGTTGAGAAGAAGGGTGCTGAACTCTATCAGATCACGCTCGGCGGTTCCGGCGACGAGAATACCTCGATCGGCGAGATCATCGGCCGCGGCTTCGAGCCGGAGAAGGTGACCGACGCCGTGGAGACGATCGTCGACACCTATCTGGGACTGCGCCGCGACGGCAAAGAGACCTTCCTCGAAGCCTATCGCCGCGTCGGCCCGCAACCCTTCAAGGACGCGCTCTACGGCAGTGCGCAGGAAGCTGCCTGAGGCGCTGAGGAACAGACATGACGAAAATCTGGAAGGAAACCGGCTTCGTGGGCGATGATCCCTGGGTCATCGAAACGGAAGAGACGAAGGCAGGTTCGAACGAGAAGGCGATCGTTGGCCTCGACGCGTTCCTGGCCAAGGTCGGAGACAGCGACGAAATCGGCCTTGGCGTGGTGATTGCGCCGGCGGATGACGTGACGAAGCTCGCGCCCCATCTCGATCGCCTTGCGCTGGTTGCAGTCGCGTTCCCGGCCTTCAACGACGGCCGCGCCTTCAGCCATGCCTCGCTGCTGCGCGCGCGCCTCGGCTTTGGCGGCGAGGTGAGGGCGGTTGGCGATGTGTTGATCGACCAGATTCCGCTGATGCTGCGCTGTGGTGTCGAAAGCTTTGCGGTCAGCAATGCAACGGCTCTAAAGCGCCTTTCGGAAGGGCGCCTACCGGGCATCGCCGTGCACTACCAGCCGACGGCAAAGGCCTCGACCGACGCCAAATCCTACAGCTGGCGGCGGGTCTCCTGACATCATTGGGGCCGCGACAGTGTGAAGCACGCTGAAATCCCCGAAAGCGACTATATTTGGAAGGGATTTCCTTCCCTTTGCGTGCGGCTTGGAATATCCGCTCTTTGTTGATAAACAGGGTCATCATTACAGGACTTTAGCCAGATGAATGCTCCGGCAAAAACGGAAGATTTCGCGATCCAGGCACCGGCAGGCGTATATGTCGAGACGGTGACGAGCGTTGAGCACTATACGGATCGGCTCTTCCGCTTCCGCATGACCCGCCCTGCCGAATTCCGCTTCCGCTCGGGCGAATTCGCGATGATCGGCCTGATGATCGGCGACAAGCCAGTCTACCGCGCCTATTCGATCGCCAGCCCCGCCTGGGACGAAGAGCTCGAATTCTTCTCGATCAAGGTGCCGGATGGCCCGCTGACCTCACACCTGCAGGGGATCAAGCCGGGCGACAAGGTGCTGATGCGCAAGAAGCCGACCGGCACGCTGGTGCTCGATGCGCTGGTTCCCGGCCGCCGTCTCTACATGTTCTCGACCGGCACCGGCATTGCGCCCTTCGCGAGCCTGATCCGCGATCCCGAGACCTATGAGAAGTTCGAGGAAGTAATTCTCACGCACACCTGCCGCGACGTTGCCGAACTGAAATACGGCTTCGATCTCGTTGAGGAAATCCGCAACCACGAATTCCTGAACGAGATCGTCGGCGACAAGCTGCGCCACTATGCGACGGTGACCCGCGAGGACTTCCCGTTCAAGGGGCGCGTAACCGACCTGATGGTCAACGGCAAGTTCTTCTCCGATCTCGGCCTGCCACCGCTCGATCCGGCTGTCGATCGCGGCATGATCTGCGGCTCGACCGCGATGCTGAAGGACACCAAGGAGATTCTCGAGGCCGCCGGCCTGACCGAGGGCGCCAACAACAAACCGGCCGAATTCGTGATCGAGCGGGCCTTCGTCGGCTGATCCTTTTTTGTGCAGTCTTGCAGTTCGAGGGGCGCACTTGGGGTGCGCCCTTTGTCGTTTGTGGCGATGCGGCGTGGAGCTATGCGTTTGCGGTAGCTCGGCCCTGTTCATTCTGCGTATCGCGCGGCGTCGCCAAGGGCTATCGTGCTGCCGCAAAACTTCATAACGTGTGCGTGCAGCCATGCAGATTCAGCGCACCAAAAACCAAGCCCGCGCCGTCCTGATGAGAGCCCCGCGGGCTCTGCAGGGAGGGCCCGATGAGCCGAAATACCCGAACAAATATCGAGACCAGGATTCGCTGCAAGCCGCTGCGTGATCGTATCGCGACGCCGGAAGCGGCGGCCGCGCTCATCAAGGATGGCATGACGATCGGCATGAGCGGCTTCACCAAGGCGGGTGATGCCAAGGCAGTGCCGCTTGCGATGGCCGAGCGCGCCGCAAAGGAGAAATTTCGCATCACGCTTTTGACCGGCGCGTCGCTCGGTCACGATATCGACAAGACGCTGACGGAAGCAGGCGTCCTTGCCCGCCGCCTGCCGTTTCAGTCGGATCCGGTGTTGAGGGCCGCGATCAACCGCGGCGAGGTGATGTTCATCGACCAGCATCTCTCGGAGACCGTCGAACAGTTGCGCTCCGGGCAGATCAGCCCGATCGACTATGCGGTGGTCGAGGCGGTGGCGATCACCGAGGATGGCGGCATCGTGCCGTCGACGTCGGTCGGCAACTCCGCGAGCTTCGCGATCCTGGCGAAGAAGGTGATCGTCGAACTCAATCTCAGCCATAGCCCCGAGCTCGAGGGCTTGCACGACATCTACATCCCGGCGAAGCGCCCGAGCCGAACGCCGATCCCAGTCGTCGCCTGCGACAGCCGTGCGGGCTCGCCCTCTATCCCTGTCGATCCCGAGAAGATTATCGCCATCGTCGTCACCGAGAAAGAAGACAGTGCCGCACGGATCTCACCGCCGGATGCGGAGACGACGGCGATTGCCGGCCATCTGATCGGCTTCCTGCAAGAGGAGGTGCGTAAGGGACGGCTCGACATGACGCTCAACCCGCTGCAGGCCGGCATCGGCGTCATCGCCAATTCGGTCTTGAGCGGCCTTGTCGATAGCCCGTTCCATGATCTGCGCATGTATAGCGAGGTCCTGCAGGACAGCACGTTCGAGCTTTTTGGGGCGGGCAAGCTGAGCTTTGCTTCGGCATCGTCGATGACGCTTTCCAGCGTCTGGGCCGATCGGGTGTTCCGCAACATCGGCGCCTACAAGGACAAATTGGTGCTCCGTCCGCAGGAGGTGAGCAACCACCCGGAGATCATCCGTCGCCTGGGCGTGATCGGCATCAACACGGCGTTGGAATTCGATATCTACGGCAACGTCAACTCGACCCATGTGGGTGGCACCGACATGATGAACGGCATCGGTGGTTCCGGGGATTTCGCCCGCAATGCCTTCCTGTCGATCTTCGTCGCCAAGTCGGTTGCCAAGGGCGGGGCCATTTCATCCGTGGTCCCGATGGTCTCCCATGTTGACCACACGGAGCACGACGTCGATATCCTGGTGACGGAGCATGGCCTTGCCGACCTTCGCGGCCTGGCGCCGCGGGAGCGGGCGCCTGTCGTCATCAACAACTGTTGCCACCCGGCCTATCGCGAATTGCTCTCGGATTACTTCAGACGGGCCGTCGAAACGCGCGGCGGCCAGACGCCTCATATTCTCGAAGAGGCTTTCGATTGGCATGTGCGCCGGCTGAAAACCGGAAGCATGCTGCCGGCAAAGTGATGTGTGACCTGAAGGGTGGAGTGGGAATGAAATCGCTGTAAAAGCAAATGCTTGCAGCGATTTCTTTGGGTCATCTCGAATGCGTCTTCAGGCGTCTGACAGATAGCTCATCAACTCCGCCATGGCCGCCGACGCAGCGGGAGCGTCGGCTTTTTCGATCGCATCGATGACGACAACATGGCGGCGAACCGATCCGGCCATCTTCTCCGGTGAGGATGATGCAAACCAGATGCGGCGCGCATGCGTCTGCAAGGGTGCGAGTGCGGCAGTGAGGAAGCGGTTGGGACAGGCCTCTTCCATCAGTTCGTCGAAGACCTTGTCGGCCACGAGGAAACCTTCCATGTCGCCCGCGCCGAGGCATGCGGTCATCTCCGCGCCGCAGGCTTTCATCGCCCCTCGGTCATCAGCGCTTGCGTGCGTTGCGACCAGGGCTGCGGCAAGCGGCTCCAGCTGCTGCCGCGTCTGCATGACATGCACCTGGTCGTCCGGGCGGATCGTGGTGATCTGCAGGCCGACGCGCGGCCTGACCTCCATGAGGCCCTGCCAGGCGAGCTTCTGGATCGCCTCTCGAACCGGTGTCCTTCCAAGCCCCGCCAGTTCGATCAACTGTCTCTCGGTAACCAGGGCGCCAGGCTCGAGCTTCAGCGTGACGATGAGGCGTTCGAGCGCGAGGTAGGCGAGGTGCGCATGGGATTGCAGGGACATGCCGTTCCTTTGCTTCTGATATATCAGGAGCTTGCACAATTTTTCACAAGGAGGCAAGCAAGGCGAACATCGCGTCCCGATATCGCCTGTGAGGCTGACGTGAGCCTTGAGGATGATAAATAAGCGAGTGCTCAAAAATACAAAATTTCAAAGGCATGAATAAAGGAAGCGCGCCAGCCGTTTCCAAGGGGATTGATGTTGACGAATGGTAAGGGGCTTGTCAGTCTTTCCTTGGCAACAACCGTCTGACGTCGGCGTTGAGGGGCGCAAGATGCAAGTGGGCGCGTTTCTGGTCTGGTCGTTGATGGTGATTGCGGGGCTGCTGGCCGTGCCGGCAGTCAGCCACACGAATGGCTTGACGACATTCTCTTTAATGGCCTCTTCCGCCGCCTTCGTCGGCATGGCGATCGCCCAGTTCATGGCCGCGCGCCCACCGTTCGTCGAAGCCTTGTTCGGCGGCCTCGACCGCGCCTATCACTTCCACCGCAAGATCGGCATCTCCGTGCTGCTCCTCATCTTGGTCCACTACTTCCTGAAACCGGATTTCAAGGGGCTGGCCCTGACGAGCGGCCTGAACCAGCTGGCGGCCTCCGCCGGAAAGTACGCCTTCTATGGGTTGGTGGTCCTGCTCGTCCTGAGCATCGTCAAAGTCATCCCAAGGACGAAGATCGAGATCCCCTATCATCTCTGGCGCTACACGCACCGCCTGATCGGTCTGCTCTTCGTCCTGGTCGCCTTCCATCAGATGTTCATCAAGCGCCCCTATGACGGGACGGCGCTGTTGGCGGTCTACCTGAACATCTTCGCGGCAGTTGGCATATTGAGTTACGCCTATACCCAGTTGTTGCCGTGGCTCAGGACGCGCGGCTACGAAGTTTTCGAAGTGGCGAAGCACGAGGGCGCGACGGTAATTGTGGCACGGCCCATGGGGCGGCGCCTCCGCGCGAAGCCGGGGCAGTTCGGTTTCCTGCGCGTGATGAAGCCGGGTCTGCGCGAACCGCATCCGTTTACGATTGCCGGCATCGATGCCGACGGCGTCCTGCGCTTCGCGATCAAACCGCTCGGTGACTATACGCAGGCACTGCGTGATGACGTCGCTGTCGGTGACCGGCTGAAGCTCGAAGGCGGCTATGGCCGCTTCAATCATCGCCGCGGCAGCAAGAAGCAGATCTGGCTCGCCGGTGGCATCGGCGTCACGCCGTTTCTGGCTATGGCGCGGCACCTGAAGGGCGATGAAGGGCAGGAGATCCATATGGTCTACTGCGTGCGCGACAGGCGCGAAGCGATCGGCCTGGAAACCTTCGAGGCGCAAGCCGAGAAACTCGGGAACTTCAGCTTCGTCCTGCATGATTCTTCCATGGATGGACGCCTGGACGCGGCCAAGCTGGCAACCGGAAGCGCGATCGATCCGGCTGAGGCGGACCTTTGGTTCTGCGGTCCGCCGCCGCTGAGAGAGGCAATCGTCAAGGGGTTGAAGGAGCTCGGCAAAGGGCCGCGACGGGTCGAGTTCGAGCAGTTTCAGTTTCGATAGCAGCAGATTTCAATAGCGACTTTTTTATCGAGGAGAGGGTTTCATGCGTGGTCTGCGGAGAGGGCGGGAGAGCGTCTCGCGAAAAGCCGGCCTTGGCACGGGATCATTGGCAGCGTCGGTGCTGCTCGCCATCACGGTCTGTCCGAACCTCGCAGAAGCGCGCGACGCCTTCGCCGATGACGCGTTTTCGACCTACAAGGCGAATGTCGACAACGGCAAATACATGTTCAATGCCGCAGGCTGCGGCGCCTGTCATGGCTCCGGCGACAATACCGAGCTGCTCTCCGGCGGCATGGAGATGAACACGGCAATCGGCACTTTCTTTGCGCCGAACATCTCATCGCACGTAAACGGCATCGGCGGCTGGAGCAATGCACAGTTTCTGAACGCCGTGCTGGTCGGTCTCGACCGGGACGGCGACAATCTCTATCCGGTCATGCCCTATACATCCTATGGCGGGATGAAGCCGGAGGACGCGCTCGACATCAAGGCCTATATCGAGACGCTGCCGCAGTCTGACGCCGCCTCGAAAGAACACGAGATTGCCTTCCCCTTCAGCCGCCAGACGACGATTACGCTCTGGAAGCGCAGCCACTTCACGGTGCCGGGTTATCAACCGCGCGAAGAGACGCAAGCCGAGCGCGGTCGCTACCTTGTCGAGAATGTCGGCGCCTGCGGCGACTGCCACACGCCACGCACGACCACCTATGGCCTGGACCAGGAACGCGCCTATCAGGGCGAAAAGGACCTGACCGGCGCGGTCGCGCCCGACATCAGCAAGGCGAAGATGGCCGGGCTTGCCTCGCCGCAAGTCTTCACCAAGGGGTTGATCGACGACGGTAAGAAACTCTCGGGCGCACCGGTCGCCGATCCCGTCATGCGGCGCATCGCCAAGGGCATGGCCGTGCTGACGGAGGACGACCGCAGGGCGATCTATGCCTTTCTCGCCGAGCGCGAGGTGAAGGCACCGGCGCCGGTGGCGCAGTCGGTGACGGCCGTCTGCAAGGAGAATACGGCGGCGGATGTGCTTGGCGGCGAAAACGCGGCACTGGCACAGCAGGCGGATGCCTTCATCGGCAAATACTGCCGCAATTGTCACGGGCCGGGTGAAAGCTCGCAAGGGAGCTACCCCGCCGGTGACCTCGCATCGATTGCAGCCGACGCCAATTTCGTGACGCCGGGTGACGCATCGAAGTCACGCCTCTTTTCGATCGTCGTTAGCGGCCGCATGCCGCTCGGCAAGCGGCCGTCGACAGAAGAGATCAAGGTGCTGGAGGACTGGGTCAATTCCCTGAACGAAAAGAGCCTGCCGCAGACCGCGGCGGCCAAGCCAGAGCGCTCGCGACCGATTTTAGCCTACGGACAATTCGTCGAGGCAGCGCTGAAGGACATCGAGACGGTCGGCACACTCGATCGGCCGTTCATGCGCTACTTCTCCTATCGCGACCAGTACAATGGCATGATGGGCTGCGAGGACGACCTGACCTTCATGAAGCGTATGGACGTGCTCGCCGGCGGCTTCAAGAAGCTGCTGAATTCGCTCTCCTACGGCCCGAAGCTGGTTCTGCCGACTGAAGTCGATGGCACCAACGGGCTGCTCGTGCGCGTCGATCTTCGCGAGCTGCAATGGGGTGCTGCAGACTATGATTTCCTCGCCAGCCGCTATTTCTACGGAATGGCTCCGGAGAGCGATGCTTCGCTGGCTGCACTCGCCAAGGAAACGGCGACGCCGCTGCCGATCATGCGGATCGACTGGTTCATGAGCAATGGTGCCCGGCCGGAAATCTACAACCGATTGATGAAGCTGCCGACCCACATTGGCGAATTGGAAACGCGCTTCAAGATTGACGTGGCCGACAATATTCGCCGGCGCAACGTGCTGCGCGCCGGTTTCGCCGACGGATCATCCGGGGTGTCCGACCACAATCGGATGCTGGAGCGGCACGACATGCCCTTCGGCGGCTACTACTGGAAGTCCTATGATTTCGGTGGCGATCTCGGCAAGCAGGTGCTGAAGCGCTTTCCCCATGGGCCGAAGGAACTTGCGCCGCTCGACGCCGGCCTCGTGCCTTTCGAACATGACGGCGGCGAGATGATCTTCTCGCTCCCGAACGGATTGCAGGGCTATTACCTCTCGACCTCCTCGGGCAAACAGCTCGATGTCGGCCCGACGACGATCGTCTCGTTCCGCAAACGCCCGATCGGCAAGGGCGTGGAGATCATCAACGCGCGTTCCTGCGTCGATTGTCATGCGGACGGGATCCTGTCGAAGCGCGATCAGTTGCGCGAGCAGATCGAGACATCGACCTTGTTCAGCAAGGATCAGCAGGACGTGCTGCTCGCCATGTATGTGAAGCAGGAGGATCTAGACGAGACCTATCGCAAGGATCGCGAACGCTTCGTCAATGCGCTGAAGGCGCTGGGCGTCACCGAGCCCACGCCCGACGGCGGTCTCCAGAGCATGCACGCGCCGGGCGACGCCGAGATCATCACTTACTTTGCCGACAAGTACGAGGACGAGCTCGATTTCGACGCCCTGGCGGCAGAGTTCGACATGACGCCGAAGCAGTTCTCCGATGCGATCAAGCGGGTGACGAACACAGATGTGCTGCGCCTGGGTCTCGACTGGGTGACGACGCTGGAAGCGGGCGGAACCATTCCGCGCAACGAGGTCGAGCAGCAATATGCCTTGCTGTTGCAGCCGCTGCTCCAGCGTCGCCCCTTGGATACTGCAGCGATCGTCGTTGCCGGTGCCGAGCAAGCGCCGCCGGACGCCAAGCCGCAGTCGATTGCGTCTGCCGTGCCTGATTATCGCAAGCAGGATCTGGCGACAGGCAACAAGCTCGAATTGGCGCTCAACGTGAAGTCGACGACGGCGAAAGTCGGCGACCAGCTTTCCTTCGAGCTCAGCGCCAACCAGGCCTGCGAGCTGCAGATCCTCTATGTCGAGGAGAATGGCAATGTCGAGGTCATCCCGGACGTGATGATCGGCAACACCACGCTGCAACCCGGCGAACGACGCCTGATCCCGCAGCCAGGTACCGGCACGCTCACCTTCGATACGCCGGCGCCGGCCGAGTCGATGTTGGCGTTCTGCCGTGCCGGCGGCCTCGGTGACCAGAAGCTCACGGTGGAGAAGGCACGCGAATACGTCTCGAAGTCGCGCTTGCCGCCGACGCGGGGGCTGGCAATCAACCTCGCCAAGCGGGCGCAAGGCGATGCCGGCGCCAGCAGTGTTCAGATGGTGACCTTCGAGATCAAGGATTGACGGGCGAACCATGGTGCAGCTACGGGCATTTCTCCTCGCTTCGGCGGCTTTGGCGGTCTTCACTGCGCCGAGCATGGCCTGCGGAGGTCTTCGCCTGGCCTCCGAGGCGCTGAACCGCGCCGACGAAGCCGGCACCAAGGTGGCGGCCGATTCCGTGAACATGGAGGGTTGCTCGGCGACCGAGATAGCGTTGACCCGGCGCGTCGCGGCGCTTGCAACCTTCAATCGGATTGCAGCAGCCGTGGGACAGGGCGCGAAGCTGGAGACCTTCGAAGCGGAACTGACGGCCGCCAGCCGCGACGCCGGCGGCCCCTGGCAGATCCTTGATGCGCTCGGAGACATCAAGCGCGAACGCAAGGATTACGACGCGGCGGCGACCTCCTACCAGCAGGCGTTGGAAGATGCGGCAAACGAGGAACTGACGCCCGATTGGATGGCACCGGACAAGGACTATATCCTGCGTCTGGACAGGATGGCTTCAGAGATGCGCCTGGCCGCGACCAAGCCCGTCACGCTTGCCGCGCGTGGTGCCTGCAAGTTCTCCTATCGTGGTGTGTCGATCAAGAAGAAGGCTACGCCGGTGCGCTACGTCTTCGGCACCGCCGAATTCACGCCCGAAGGTTTGCAGTCGGCAAAGGACCTTTTTGAATGCCTGAAGTCGGCGAAGCCGGCGTCCATCACGCTGATTGGCCACACGGACCCGGTGGGCACGACCGAGGCGAACAAGGCATTGTCGATCGCCCGCGCCGAGGCCTTGGCGCACTACCTCGTGGATGCCGGATATCCGGGTAGGTGGACCGTCGTCGGCAAGGGAGAAGAGGAACCTTTCAAGCCGGATGACCCGAGCGCCTATGACGAGGCGATGCTGCACCAGCTCGATCGGCGGGTGGAAGTGGACGTGGGGAACTAGCGGTGCTGGAGAGAATCCTGCTTTCGACGGCGCTGTTCGTCCTGCCCTTTTCACCGGTCTTCGCGGCCACATCGGCGCTTGTCGTCGGAGTGGATGTCTATCCGCATGAGGTGAGCCTCGACGGCGCGGTCAAGGACGCACGCGATGTCGCGCAGGCGCTGAAGGCGGCCAATGTCGATACGATCCGCCAATTCATCAATGAGCAGGCGACGAAGGACGCCATACGCTCAGCCTGGACCGATCTGGTCGCGGGTGCTGCGCGCGGCGATACCATCGTCTTCACCTATGCAGGGCATGGCGCACAAATGCCTGAATTGATCGCGGGCAGCGAAGAGGACGGTCTGGACGAGTTCCTGGAACTGCCTGGTTTCGACAGGGGCCGGGCGGAAGAAACGGGCAAGGAGATCATTGTCGACAACGAGCTGAGCGCCTGGTTCGCGGAAGCGGAGGCCAAAGGCATCCAGGTGCTGTTCGTGTCGGACAGTTGCTTCTCCGGCGGCATGAACCGCTCCATTTCGGGCAAGACGCGGCTTGCACCGATCGTGCGAGCGAAGGTGCCCCCACCGTCAGAAGAAGCGCTTCGGGGTGCCAAGATGAAGGACGTGGAACTGTCGCGGGTGACGATTCTCGCCGCCTCGCTCGAAAGCCAGCCGACGCCGGAAGTGGTGATCGGCGGCGAGCCGCGCGGGGCCCTGAGCTGGAGCGTTGCCCGCGCCATCGAGGGAGCTGCCGATCGTGACGGCGATGGTCGCATTTCGCGCATCGAGCTCGAGGACTATGTGTTCTCCAACGTCAAGCTGCAGTCGGAAGCGCTGCAGGTGCCGAACTTTACGCCGCAGGTGCCGCGCTCCGACAAGGAGATTGTGCTGTCCCTGTCGCGCAGCGCGACCATTGGCGCGGGTACGACGGGCGATGCCGGATCGAAATTGAAGTCGCCTCGGGGCATGGGCTGGACCGGGAAACTGGCGCTCAGCGTCACCGGCACGGCACCGCCGCTCAACAACCTCGGCGGCAGTGGTGTGCCCTACCGCTGGGATGCGGCAACCGGCGTGTTCTACACACCGAACGGTGATGTCGCCGGCGAACATATCGCGCCGGAGATGCTCCAGGGCGCCGTCGACAAGTTCATCCTGGTCGATTTCCTGAAGGCTCTGGCGACACAGAGCCCCGGCAGCGTCTCGCTCACGCCGTCGAAGGATATCTACACGGCAGGCGACCGGCTGAACTTCAAGGCCGCGCAGGGCGATTACGCCAACATGCTGGTTTTCAATCTGGCGAATACAGGGGAGGCACAGCTTCTCGATGCGCAGATTGCCGGCAGCGGCAGCCACGCGTTCCAGCTTCAGGGTCTGGAGGTGGTCAAACCCTTCGGCGCCGATCATCTGGTCGTCATCTCGACCAATGCGCCCATCGACGCCATAGTGGCGGCCTTCTCCAATTCAAAGCTCGATGCAGCAGCGCTTGTGCGCCTGCTTGAGACACGTTTGGAGGGCAGTCAAAGCACCGTCGCCATCCAGCCGCTTTACACGAGGGACCGGGGCCAATGAGCGCGCGGGGCACGTCATGGCGTATGAGGTTTACTGCGATGGCAGGGTTCGTCCTGCTTGCGGCTCCGGCGGCGGCCGGCGACCGGGCTCTGCTCATCGGCGTCGGCAATTATCCGAACCTGCCGCCAAAGTTCGCGCTGCAAGGGCCGAAGAACGATTTGGTGGCGATGCAGGGCCTGCTGACGGAAAAACTCCGCTTCGATCCGTCCTCGATCCGCGTGTTGAAGGACGAACAGGCGACGCGGGCAGAGATACTCTCGTCCATGAACACGTGGCTTGTTGAAGCGACCGAACCCGGCGATCGCGTCTATATCTATTTTTCCGGCCACGGGTTGCAGGTGAAAGACGAAGATGGCGACGAGAAGGATGGACTGGACGAAGCGCTGGCGCCCGTCGATATCGCCTCCGGCGAAACGGACTGGCAGGGCGTGATCCTCGATGACGAGATCGACCAGGTCCTGGAGCGGCTGCAGGGGCGAGCGGTGACGATGGTGATTGACGCCTGCCATTCCGGCACGATCTCGCGTTCGCTCTCCGATGACGTCTCGTCGGGCATCGAGGGCGCCCGTTTCTTGCCGCGACCTCACGCCCAGCCAGTCGAGCAGGCAATAACGCGCGGCCTCCGGATCGATCTTGGCGTTGTCGACAAGCCGAATCTGGTGGAAGCGGGCGTGACCGCTTGGAGTGCCGCAGCCCCCTACCAGATTGCCTGGGACGACGTGCGGCTTCCCGTCGAGGATCGGCACGGCGTGTTCACGGCAGCCTTCGTCGGCGGCCAGACGGGCAATGCGGCCGACGTCAATGGCAACGGCTTGACGAGCAACGCCGAACTGCTTGAATTCATAAAGGTACAGTCGGCCGCCTACTGTGCCTCGCAGGACAAATGCGGCAATCTCGACCCGCAACTGGAGAGCAAAACGCAAGCCCTTGGCGAAAGCGCAGTTTCACCTCAAACGCTCGGTGCAGGTGGCAACGGGCAGGGGACGTACCTGCAAACCAACGATCCCGGTGCCATGCCGGCGACCTATCAGGATGCCGATGCGGTCAACGCAGTCGGTGACATCATCGGCAAGAGCGAAACCGGCGACGTTGAGCTCACCTTGGACCGACCCACCACCATGAAGGCCGGCGACGTTTTCAAGCTGACGGTCACCAGCCGAACGAGCGGTGATCTGCTGCTTTTCGACGTGAGCAGTCAGGGCAAGGCGACGCAGATCTTCCCGAACGAGTTCGCGCAGAAGATCACGCCGCTTGCGCCGGGCGTGCCCCTGACGTTGCCGGACGAATATTATGGCTTCGATTTCGAGGCCTCGGGCGAGGGGGACAGCATCTTCGTGGCGCTCGTGGTCAGCGATGCCGTTGACTTGAGCGATGTGGCGCCGAAAAGCCGCGGGCTGAAGATTGAGCTCAATGCGCGCGAGACCCTGAGCGAGATCGTGGCGCGGCTTCAGAAGGCCTGGGCCGATGATCTCGACCGGCGAGGTGTAAGATGGTCCGTCGGGACGCTGCGCTATCGCGTGGAGCAGAACGAGCCAGGCAATCGGAAAAGAAAAAGCCCGCCTCAATGAGGCGGGCTTTTTCGTGAAAGCTGCTAGTCGAACCTAGTGCAGGATCTGGCTGAGGAAGAGTTTGGTGCGCTCGTGCTGCGGATTGTCGAAGAACTCGGCCGGCGAGTTCTGCTCGACGATCTGGCCCTGGTCCATGAAGATCACACGGTTGGCAACCTGGCGGGCAAAGCCCATTTCGTGGGTCACGCACAGCATGGTCATGCCTTCTTCGGCAAGGCTCACCATGGTGTCGAGCACTTCCTTGACCATCTCCGGGTCGAGTGCCGAGGTCGGCTCATCGAACAGCAGGATCTTCGGCTTCATGCACAGCGAGCGGGCGATCGCCACGCGCTGCTGCTGACCGCCCGAGAGCTGGCCCGGATACTTGTTCGCCTGCTCCGGAATCTTGACGCGCTTCAGGAAG